>NZ_CP074404.1:3324923-3989908 GCF_018388465.1 Cellulomonas fengjieae
GCCGGACGCCTCGGCGGACTGGCGCATCGAGGTCGTCGACGACCGTCCGTGGACCGCAGGTGCCCGCGTCCGGCTGGTGCACGTCGCGACCGACGCGGCCCTGCACTCGCACCGCGCGGCCGACCCGCGACTGACCGCGGGCCGGCAGGAGGTCACCGGCTACCCGGGCCGCGACGTCAACGACTGGTGGACGGTCCTCGAGCTGGGCTGAGCCGGCTCAGCCGATCCAGACGTCCTCGTCCTGCGAGACGGTGCCGGTCAACTGCGGCGCCGTCGTCGGCCCGAAGCTGACGTTGATCCCGCTGTCGACGGCGACCTGGTCCCCCGTCACGGTCGCGGTCGCCGTGACGACGAACGGGGACTCCACGAACCTCGCGGTGAGCACGTAGGTGTCCGGCGACGTCCAGGTGCCGCTGACCAGCATGTCTTCGGGGTCGGGACGCCGCAGCGTCGTGCGCGTGAGCACCGGCTCGGCGTGCCCGACGGAGAGGATCACCGTCCCCTCCTCCTGGTCGACGGTCAGCCGGTCATGGCCGTCCCCGGTCTCGAGCACCGCGTTGCGGATCCCGAGCGTGTTGGGCTCGAAGCTGATCGTCCGGCCGTCCAGCCGCGTCCCGGTCGGCGAGGTCGGCGCGCCGTGCGGCGGGTCGAGCCGGAGCCCGGCGAGCCGCTCCGTGAGCAGCCGTCGTCCCTCGGGGTCGTCGGGGACCGGACCGTCGGACAGGCCCGGGAGCAGGTGCTCCCAGACCAGGGCGAGCTGCGCGTGCATGTCGGCGACGCCCGAGGTGATCGCCACGACCACGCCCTGGTCGGGGAGCACCACGCAGAACTGCCCGAAGGCGCCGTCCCCGCGATAGCTGCCGTGGCGCCCGCGCCAGAACTGGTACCCGTACCCCTGCGCCCAGTCGACGTCGGGGTTCGCGTCGTTGCGCACCTGGACCCGCGTCGCCTCGGCCACCCAGCCCTCGGGCAGGACCCGCTGCCCGTCCCAGACGCCGTCCTGCAGGTAGAGCTGGCCGAAGACCGCGACGTCCTCGGTGGTCGCCGACATCCCGCTGCCGCCCACGTCGACGCCGGTCGGCGACTGCTGCCACGTCGCGCCCTCGATGCCGAGCGGCGCGAACAGCCGCGGACCGAGGTAGTCGAGCAGCCGCAGTCCCGTGGCCTTCTGGACCAGCGCCGACAGGACGTAGGTCGCCGCCGTGTTGTAGGTGAAGAACGTGCCGGGCTCGTGCACGACCGGCTCCGCGAGGAACCCCTTGACCCAGGTCCCGGTCGCGAACAGCCGGTCCGTCGGGTCGTCCGGGTGCCCCGTGGTCATGGTGAGCAGGTCCCGGACCCGCATCCGGCGCAGGTTCGGACCCGGGTCCGCCGGCGCCTCGTCGGGGAAGTGGTCCAGGACCAGGTCGTCGACGGTGAGCAGGCCCTCGGCGACCGCGAACCCGACCGCGGTGGACGTGAAGCTCTTGCTCAGCGAGTAGAGCTCGTGCAGCCGGTCCGGCGCGAACGGTGCAGCCCATCCCTCCGCGACCACCGCGCCGTGCCGCAGCACCATCACGGAGTGCAGCTCGGGCCAGCCGACGAGCGCGTCGACCAGCCGCAGCAGCGCCCGCGGGTCGACCCCCTGCTCCTCGGGTGCGGAACGGGGAAGTCGTCGTTGTCCGGGCATGCGCCCACCCTGCCACCCCGCACCCACACGACGAACGCCCCGGTCCGCGAAGGACCGGGGCGTTCGTGTGGTGCGTGTCAGCTCACCTGGGGCAGGGTGCCCGTCCCGGAGTCGCTGACGACGGGCCCGGCAGCGGGCAGGTCGGTACCCGAACCCGGCGTGCCGTAGGCGCCGACCGGGACCGGCTCGGACGTGTACGCACCGCGCGGGACGCCACGGAACGTGAACTCCCCGAGCAGACCCTCGCCCTCGGCGTCCACGATCACCTTCTGGCCCGCCTTGAGCTCGCCGAACAGGATCTTCTCGGACAGTGCGTCCTCGATGTCCCGCTGGATCGCACGGCGCAGCGGCCGAGCACCCAGGACCGGGTCGTAACCCTTCTCCGACAGCAGCTTCTTGGCCGCGGGCGTGATCTCGATGTCCATGTCCTTGTCCCGCAGGCGCTTCGCCAGCTTGGCGACCATGAGGTCGACGATCTGGAAGATCTCCGGCTGGGACAGCTGCGGGAACACGACCACGTCGTCCACGCGGTTGAGGAACTCAGGCCGGAAGTGCTGCTTGAGCTCGTCGTTGACCTTGGACTTCATGCGCTCGTACGACGTCGACAGGTCCCCGCCGGCCTGGAAGCCGGTCATGAGGCCCTTGGCGATGTCCCGGGTGCCGAGGTTCGTGGTCATGATGATCACGGTGTTCTTGAAGTCGACCACGCGGCCCTGCGAGTCGGTCAGGCGACCGTCCTCGAGGATCTGCAGCAGCGAGTTGAAGATGTCCGCGTGGGCCTTCTCGACCTCGTCGAACAGGACCACCGAGAACGGCTTGCGCCGCACCTTCTCGGTCAGCTGACCACCCTCGTCGTACCCGACGTAGCCGGGGGGCGAGCCGAACAGCCGCGAGACGGTGTGCTTCTCGGAGAACTCCGACATGTCGAGCTGGATCAGCGCGTCCTCGTCCCCGAACAGGAACTCCGCGAGCGCCTTGGCCAGCTCGGTCTTCCCGACGCCCGTGGGCCCGGCGAAGATGAACGACCCACCGGGGCGCTTCGGGTCCTTGAGGCCCGCACGCGTACGACGGATGGCCTGCGAGAGCGCCTTGATGGCGGCGTCCTGGCCGACGACCCGCTTGTGCAGGTTCTCCTCCATGTGGAGCAGGCGGCTGGACTCCTCCTCGGTCAGCTTGAACACCGGGATGCCCGTGGCGATCGCCAGCACCTCGGCGATGAGCTCCTCGTCCACCTCGGAGACCGCGTCGAGGTCGCCGGACTTCCAGGCCTTCTCCTTCTCCACGCGCTTGAGGCCGAGCTGCTTCTCGGCGTCGCGCAGACGGGCTGCCTTCTCGAAGTCCTGCTCGTCGATCGCCGACTCCTTGTCGCGGCGCGTCTCGGCGATCTGCTCGTCGAGCTCGCGCAGCTCCGGCGGAGCCGTCATGCGGCGGATGCGCAGGCGCGCGCCGGCCTCGTCGACCAGGTCGATCGCCTTGTCCGGCAGGTAGCGGTCGTTGACGTACCGGTCCGCCAGCGTCGCGGCCGCCACCAGGGCGCCGTCCGTGATGGACACGCGGTGGTGCGCCTCGTACCGGTCGCGCAGGCCCTTGAGGATCTCGATCGCGTGCTGCAGGTTGGGCTCGGCCACCTGGATCGGCTGGAAGCGACGCTCCAGGGCCGGGTCCTTCTCGACGTACTTGCGGTACTCGTCGAGCGTGGTGGCACCGATGGTCTGCAGCTCGCCGCGCGCCAGCATCGGCTTGAGGATGCTCGCGGCGTCGATGGCGCCCTCGGCGGCGCCCGCCCCGACGAGCGTGTGGATCTCGTCGATGAACAGGATGATGTCGCCGCGCGTGCGGATCTCCTTGAGCACCTTCTTCAGGCGCTCCTCGAAGTCACCGCGGTAGCGGCTGCCGGCCACGAGCGCGCCCAGGTCCAGCGTGTAGAGCTGCTTGTCCTTGAGCGTCTCGGGCACGTCGCCGCGCACGATGTCCTGCGCGAGGCCCTCGACGACGGCGGTCTTGCCGACGCCGGGCTCCCCGATGAGGACCGGGTTGTTCTTGGTGCGGCGGGACAGCACCTGCATGACCCGCTCGATCTCCTTCTCGCGCCCGATCACCGGGTCGAGCTTGCCGTCGCGCGCAGCCTGCGTGAGGTTGCGGCCGAACTGGTCGAGGACGGCGCTGCCCGAGGGCTGCCCCTCCTGCGGACCGCCGGCGGCGACGGGCTCCTTGCCCTGGTAGCCGGAGACGAGCTGGATGACCTGCTGGCGCACGCGGTTCAGGTCCGCACCCAGCTTGTTGAGGACCTGGGCGGCGACGCCCTCGCCCTCGCGGATGAGGCCGAGCAGGATGTGCTCGGTCCCGATGTAGTTGTGGCCCAGCTGGAGCGCCTCGCGCAGCGAGAGCTCGAGCACCTTCTTGGCGCGCGGGGTGAAGGGGATGTGGCCCGACGGAGCCTGCTGGCCCTCGCCGATGATCTCCTGCACCTGGGCGCGGACGGCCTCGAGCGAGATGCCGAGCGACTCGAGGGCCTTGGCGGCGACGCCCTCACCCTCGTGGATCAGGCCCAGCAGGATGTGCTCCGTGCCGATGTAGTTGTGGTTGAGCATCCGTGCCTCTTCTTGGGCAAGGACGACCACGCGACGGGCTCGGTCCGTGAATCTCTCGAACATGTGCACTCCTCACGAGCTGCGTGCCGGCTCCCCCAGCTGGCGCACCAGGGGTCGACGGTCGGCGTTGTTCGATGCTAACGGCGGGGTGGTGCCAGTACTGCCTGTGTTCGCCGCAGGCGTGACGCGGGCCGCCCGGTTCAGGCGACCGGGTGCACGATCACCCAGGTCGCCACCGTGACGCCGTCCGACTGGTTGCTGAGCCTGTGCGGGGTGCCGCACGCGTAGGAGATCGTGTCGCCGGCCCGGACGACGACGCGCTCGTCGGGGAAGTCGATGGTCAGCTCGCCGTGCGTGACCGTGCCGATCTCGTACCCCACGTGGGTCAGCAGCTCGTTCTGCTCCGCGCCCGTGGAGCCCGGCGGATAGGTCGACTCGAAGAAGTCGACGTCGCGCGACGGCCCCGGGGACAGGCGCCGGAAGACCACGCCGCCGGCGAGGCGGACGACGTCGGCCTCGACCGCGCGGCGCACGACGTAGCCGTCGACGACGGACTGCCGCGCGACGACCGACGGCCCGCCGAACACGTCGACCAGCCCGGCGTCGAGCGCCGTCACCAGCGCGAAGAGGCGGTTCACGGAGGGCCGCAGGACGCCGCGCTCGATCTGGGACACCGCGCTGGCGGAGACGCCCACGCGCTCGCCGACCTCGCGCAGGGTCAGCCCGCGCTCCTCGCGCAGCTCGCGCAGGCGCGCGCCGAGCTGCTCGGAGTCGAAGGCGTCGAGCAGGGCGCCCGACTCGTCCACCGAGGTGGTCACCAGCGACTCCTCCCGCGGACTCACGAATGAAGTCCAAAGTTCACAGAGCGGAAACCGATCGCGGGTTGTGAAGTCATAGATTCACAACCGTTCAGCAATCGCTTCACCGTACGGGATGACAGACACAGACGGACAGAGCTCGTCGGGACGCCGACGAGCCCGCTCCGACCCCAGCGCCCCTCCCCGCGTGAGGACCACCATGAACCCTGGACAAGCTCCGTCCGAAGCTCTGCCGAACGACGTCTTCGAGGCCGCCGGCCTGCCCCCGGGCGCCGGGGTCATCAAGCCGAGCTACGACCCGCAGCTCACCAACGAGGACCTGGCGCCGCTGAAGAAGCAGACCTGGTCGTCGTACAACATCTTCGCGTTCTGGATGTCCGACGTGCACAGCGTCGGCGGCTACGTCACGGCCGGCAGCCTGTTCGCGCTCGGCATCGCCAGCTGGCAGGTGCTCGTCGCGCTGATCGTCGGCATCGTCATCGTGCAGGTCTTCTGCAACCTCGTCGCCAAGCCGAGCCAGAAGACGGGTGTCCCCTACCCGGTCATCAACCGCGCGGTGTTCGGCGTGCTCGGCGCCAACATCCCCGCGATCATCCGCGGCCTGATCGCGGTGGCCTGGTACGGGGTGCAGACGTTCCTCGCGGCCGAGGCGCTCAACATCATCTTCCTGAAGTTCATCCCGAGCTCCGCGCAGCTGCTGGAGACCAGCTTCGTCGGCCTGTCGACGCTCGGCTGGATCTCCTACGCGATCCTCTGGGTCGCCCAGGCCGCGCTCTTCTGGCGAGGGATGGAGACCATCCGCAAGTTCATCGACTGGGCCGGTCCGGCCGTGTACGTCGTGATGATCATGCTGGCGGTCTACCTGGTCTCCGAGGCGGGCTGGAGCAACATCTCGTTCAGCCTGTCGTCCGGACCGCCCAAGGGCTTCTGGGCGTCGATCCCCGTGATGCTCGGGGCGATCGCGCTCGTCGTGGCCTACTTCTCGGGGCCGATGCTGAACTTCGGCGACTTCGCCCGGTACGGCAAGAGCTTCGGCGCGGTGAAGAAGGGCAACTTCCTCGGGCTGCCCGTCAACTTCCTGTTCTTCTCGCTGCTGACCGTCATCTGCGCGTCGGCGACCGTCCCCGTGTTCGGCGAGCTCATCACGGACCCGATCCACACGGTCGAGCGGATCGACACCCCGTTCGCGATCCTGCTCGGCGGCCTCACCTTCGTCATCGCAACGGTCGGCATCAACATCGTCGCCAACTTCATCTCCCCCGCGTTCGACTTCTCCAACGTCTCCCCGCAGAAGATCAGCTGGCGGATGGGCGGCATGATCGCGGCCGTCGGCTCGGTGATCCTGACGCCGTGGAACTGGTACTCCAACGCGGACGCCATCCACTACACGCTCGGCGTCCTGGGGGCGCTGATCGGCCCGCTGTTCGGCATCCTCATCGCCGGTTACTACGTGATCAGCAAGCAGCGCGTGCACGTCGACGACATGTTCACGCTGGCCCCGACCGGCAAGTACTGGTACTCCGGCGGCTACAACCGCAACGCGGTGTCCACCGTGCTCGTCGCGGGGCTCGTGGCGATCGCCGCCGCCGTGCTGCCGAAGGCGTTCGCGGACGCGGGTGCGTTCGACGTCACCTGGATCGCGCAGTACAGCTGGTTCATCGGGTGCGGGGTGGGGTTCGCGCTCTTCGTGTTCCTCGAGCGCCGCAACCCGCAGATCCCCCAGCTGGACCCGGCCGACGAGCACGTCTCCGACGGCACGGTCGAGGAGCGCACGGGCATGTCGGTAGAGGTTGTGGCCTGACCCATGCACATCCGGGTCATCAACCCCAACACCACCCGGGCGATGACCGACCTGATCGGTCGGTCAGCCCGGGTGGTGGCGGCCCCGGGCACCGTCGTCGACGCGGTCCAGCCGACGATGGGTCCGGCGTCGATCGAGAGCCACTACGAGGAGGCGCTGGCCGTGCCAGGGCTCCTGGAGCAGGTCGCCCTGGGCGAGTCGGAGGGGGTCGACGGGTACGTCGTGGCCTGCTTCGGGGACCCCGGCGTCGACGCTGCGCGCGAGCTGGCGCGCGGGCCGGTGATCGGGATCGCCGAGGCCGCGATGCACGCCGCGGCGCTGGTCGGCCGGCGCTTCACCGTGGTGACGACGCTGGGCCGCACCACGGCGCGGGCCCGCGAGCTCGCGGACCGCTACGGCTTCCGTGAGTCGTGCGTCGCCGTCCGCGCGTGCGAGATCTCCGTGCTGGGCCTCGAGCAGCCGGGCGCCCGCGAGCGGCTCACCGCCGAGTGCCGCCGCGCGGTCCAGCAGGACGGCGCCGACGCGGTCGTCCTGGGCTGCGCGGGCATGGCGGAGCTGTGCGCGGCGATCGCCGACGACATCGGCGTGCCCGTGGTCGACGGTGTGGCGGCCGGCACGGTGCTCGTGCAGTCCCTCCTGGCGCTCGGTCTGCGACCCGGCGCCGGCGGGGAGTACGCGCCGCCGCCAGCCAAGCCGATGTCCGGCCTGCTGGCGGGCTTCGAGATCCGCGCGGACGCGGCCGTGCCCGTGGCCGTAGCCTGACGCAGCAGACCACCACGGGAGCCGCCATGAGCCTGCCTGACCTCGTCGTCCGCGCGCACCGCGCCTGGGTGGGCAATGCCTGGCGCCCGGCGCACGTCGCCGTGACCGACGGGCGCATCGCGGCGCTCGACGGCCCCGTCCCCGACACCGTCCCGGTGGTCGACCTGGCCGACGACGAGGTGCTCCTGCCCGGCCTGGTCGACAGCCACGTGCACGTCAACGAGCCCGGCCGGACCGCCTGGGAGGGGTTCGCGTCAGCGACCCGCGCGGCCGCCGCGGGTGGCGTGACCACGCTCGTCGACATGCCGCTCAACTCGATCCCGCCCACCACGACCGTCGAGGCGCTGGACGCCAAGCGCGCCGCGACCGACGGCAAGCTCAGCGTCGACGTGGCGTTCTGGGGCGGCGCGGTGCCCGACAACCTGGGCGGGCTGGGCCCGCTGCACGCGGCGGGCGTGCGTGGGTTCAAGGCGTTCCTCGCCCCGTCGGGGGTCGACGAGTTCGGGCACCTGGACGACGACCAGCTCGAGGCCGCCCTGGCGGAGGTGGCCGCGCTCGGCAGCGTGCTGATCGTGCACGCCGAGCACCCCGCCGACCTGCTCGGCGGCGGTGCGCTGGGCCCGCACTACGCCGACTTCCTGGCGAGCCGGCCGCCGGTCAGCGAGCGGCACGCCATCGCGGGCCTGATCGACGCGATGCGGCGCACGGGGGCCCGGGCGCACGTCCTGCACCTGTCGGACGCCGGCTCGCTCGACCTGATCCGCGCCGCCAGGACCGAGGGCCTGCCGCTGACCGTCGAGACGTGCCCGCACTACCTGGCGCTCCGGGCACAGGACGTGCCGGCCGCCGCGACGCAGTTCAAGTGCTGTCCCCCGATCCGGGACGGCACCAACCAGGACCTCCTCTGGGAGGCCGTGCTGGACGGGACCGTCGACGCGATCGTCTCCGACCACTCGCCCTCCACCGCCGATCTCAAGAACGCCGACTTCGGGCTGTCCTGGGGCGGCATCGCCGGCCTCCAGCTCGGGCTGTCGGTGGTCTGGACCGAGGCGCGCCGCCGCGGGGTCCCCCTGGAGGCGCTGCTGCCGCTGCTCACCACCGGGCCCGCGCGCGTCGCGGGCGTGGCGGCGGGGACCCTGGCGGTCGGCGCACCCGCGCACCTCGTGGCGTTCGCACCCGACGACGAGCGGGTGATCGACGTGCACACGCTGGAGCACCGCAACCCGGTGTCGCCCTACGACGGCGCCACGGTGGCCGGAGCCGTGCGGACGGTGTGGCTGCACGGCGACGTCGTGGTCAGCGCGGGCCGGGTGACCGGCCCCGGGCGCGGGCGCGTGCTCCTGCCGGAGACCGCCCGTGCCTGAGCCGTCAGGCCTCGCGGTGCCGGTGCCCGAGCACCGCGACCGCCACGGCCAGCACCCCCGCCACCAGCATCCCCACGCCGACGCCCTGATCGCCGCTGGCGCGCAGCAGCAGCGCGCCGACCGCAGCACCCACCAGGATCAGCAGCACGGCGAGCGAGCGCCGCGCCCAGCCGTCACCCGCGCCGCCGGCCAGCCGGCTGTCCGCGGCGAGACCCGTGAGGGTCGAGGTCACGACGACCGTGGTGACGTCCTTGACGGCCAGCCGTCGCGCGCTCGCGGCCTGCAGGCCCATCGCGAGGGCCAGCACGGTGGTGACGGTCAGCGCCCAGAGGCTGCCCTCCTCCGGCGGCGCGACGAGCGCACCGACGCCGAGCAGGATCGCCAGCACACCGGTCGCGGCGAACGTGCCGCTCGTGCGGTCCGACCAGCCGGCGGGCGCGGTCCGCAGCACACGTCCGCCCAGCGCGGCACCCACCAGGAAGCCGACCAGCGCGAGCGCCGGCCCGAGCACGGGCAGGTCGTCGGCGCCCGCGAGCCCCATGCCGAGGATGACCACGTTGCCGGTCATGTTCGCCGTGAACACGCGGTCCAGGCCCAGGTATCCGACGGCGTCGACGATGCCGGTCGTGAACGTCAGTGCCAGCATCAGCACCAGGTGTCGGCGCGCGTGGTCCCAGGTCTTCACGGCGTCATGGTGGGGGTGCATGGCCGATGAGTGCAATTCTGCAGCCCGGTGCCGGGCAGATCCGCGGGGCGGCCTACCTCCCGTCCACCCCGCAGACCGTCCTGTGGGGGCGGCTGCCGTGCGAGGCCGACGCCCCCGTGCTCCGCATCGAGCCGGGCACCGAGGTCACGATCGACACCGTCAGCCACGAGGGCCTGCTCGACGACCAGGGCAGCGACCCGCTGGCGTACTTCGGCGGCCACGGCGTCGCGCCGCACGACGTGCTCACCGACGCGGTCGAGATCGTCCGCACCCTGACGCGCGACCCCGCCGACGGGCCGCACGTCGTGACCGGGCCGATCCACGTCGCGGGTGCGCTGCCGGGCGACCTCCTGGCGATCACGGTCCTGGAGACGACCCCGCGCGTGCCGTACGGCGTGATCTCGAGCCGGCACGGACGCGGGTCCCTGGCCGGGGAGCTCCCGCGCGGCCCGCAGAACGTGAGCGTCTTCACCACGGTGGAGAGCAGGGACACCGGCCTCGTCGGCTGCCTGCCCGCGGTCGAGGGCGGCGCGCGCCTGGTCGAGTTCCCGCTGGCGCCCTTCCTCGGGATCATGGGTGTCGCGGTGCCCGGGCACGCCCGCCCGCACTCCGTCCCGCCGGGCACCCACGGCGGCAACCTCGACATCAACCTCCTCCAGGTGGGCAGCACGCTCTACCTGCCCGTGCAGGTGCCGGGCGCGCTCGCGTACGTGGGCGACCCGCACTTCGCGCAGGGCGACGGCGAGGTGGCGCTGACCGCGCTGGAGGCGTCCCTGCGGGTCACGCTGCGGTTCGACGTGGTCCCGGCCGCCGAGGCGCTGGTCGAGTTCGGCCCGTTCGTCGGGCCGCTGGTGCGCACGCCCGAGTACCTGGTGCCGACCGGCCTGGACGCGGACCTGGGCGAGGCGGTGCGCAAGTGCGTCCGGGCCGCGCTCGCGCTGCTGGAGGCGCGCTGGGGCCTCGACGAGCACCTCGCGTACGCCTACCTGTCGGCGGCCACCGACATCGACATCTCCCAGGTGGTCGACCAGGTGTGCGGGGCGCACGCGCGGATCCGCGTCGCCGACCTGGACGGGGTGTCCCGATGAACCTCCCGCCCGACCTGCAGGGGGCGTTCGCCGCCTACGAGCGCGCGCTCGCGTCCGACGACGTCGCAGCCCTCGACGACGCGTTCGCGCCGGGGCCGGACACGCTGCGCGGTGACGCCGACGGCCTGCTCGTCGGGCACGACGCCATCAGCGCGTTCCGCGGCACCCGCGGCGGCATCACGCCCCGCGTGCTGGACCGGGTCGAGTACCGGCGCCTGGCCGACGACTGCTGGTTGATCGTCGCGACCTCCCGCTACCAGGGCGGGGGCACCGGCCTGCAGACCCAGGTGTGGCAGCGGTCCGACGGGCGCTGGCGCATCACGGCGGCCCACGTCACCGGCCGCACACCGAGCTTCGACCGCTCGGTGTGGCGCACGGTCGGCGACCCGCTCTACCAGGGTGCGTTCGAGGGGCCGCTGCTCGGCCTGCGGGTCGCCGTCAAGGACGTGTTCGCCGTGCGCGGCTACCGGATCGGCGCGGGCAACCCGGTCTGGCTGCGGGAGGCCGCCCGCGAGCGCCAGCACGCCCCGGCGGTGCTCGACCTGCTCAAGGGCGGGGCGTCGGTGCGCGGGCTGGCCCGCACGGACGAGTTCGCGTACTCGATCGCGGGCGCCAACCCGCACTACGGCACCCCCGCCAACGGCGCGCTGCCCGGGGCCCTGCCGGGCGGCTCGTCGAGCGGCCCCGCGACCGCCGTCGCCACGGGCCAGGCGGACGTGGGGCTGGGCAGCGACACCGCCGGCTCGATCCGGGTCCCCGCGAGCTACCAGGGACTGTGGGGGTTGCGCACGACGCACGGGCTGGTGCCGCGCCAGGGGATGGCACCGCTCGCGCCGTCGTTCGACACGGTCGGCTGGCTGACCAGGGACGGGGCGACGCTCGAGGCGGTCGCCACCTGGTGCCTGGAGGACGACGCGCCCCTGCTCCCGTCCCGCCGGGTCGTCCCGGTCGAGGTCCTGCGGCTGGTCGAGCCCGCGACCCGCGAGTCGTTCGAGGCGTGGGCCGCGGGCACCGTCGAGGAGATCGAGGTCGGACCGCTCGACGCGTGGTTCGAGGCGTTCCGGGTGGTGCAGGCCGCCGAGGCGTGGCGGGCGCACGGCACGTGGATCGAGGCACACCCGGATGCCGTGGGACCCGGCGTGCGGGAGCGGTTCGCGACCGCGCGGGACGTGACCGCGGAGCAGGAGGCGGTCGCGCGCGCCGAGGTCGAGCGGCTCGCGTCGGTGATCCAGGCGATCGCCGACGATGCCGTCGTGGTGCTGCCGACCACGCCCGGGCCGGCCCCCTCCCGCACCGCGAGCGCCGACGAGCTCGACCGCGTCCGCGCCGCGACCCTGCGGATGACCGCCGTGGCCGGCATCGGCGGCCTGCCCGCGCTGTCCGTCCCCCTCCTGCGCTTCCCGTCCCCGCTCGGCACCGCCCCCGTCGGTGTCTGCTTCGTCGGCCCCCGCGGCAGCGATCTGTCGCTGGTCCGGCACGCCCGCTCCCTGGAAGGACCCGCATGACCGCCCCGGTCAACCCGCCCACCCGCCTGCTGATGGGACCCGGGCCGGTCAACGCCGACCCGCGCGTGCTGCGCGCCCTGTCCACGCCGCTGGTCGGCCAGTACGACCCGGTGATGACGGGCTACATGAACGAGACCATGGCGCTGTACCGCGAGGTCTTCGCGACGAGCAACGAGGCGACCGTGCTGGTGGACGGGACGTCGCGGGCGGGCATCGAGGCCGCGCTCGTGTCGCTGGTCCGGCCGGGCCAGCGTGTGCTCGTGCCGGTCTTCGGGCGCTTCGGGCATCTGCTCGCGGAGATCGCCCTGCGGGCGCAGGCCGAGGTGCACACGATCGAGGTGCCGTGGGGGCAGGTGTTCCCGGCGTCGGTCATCGAGGAGGCGGTCGTCCGCGTGCGCCCCCACCTGCTGGCCGTCGTGCAGGGCGACACGTCGACCACCATGCTCCAGCCGCTCGACGAGCTCGGTGCGATCTGCGAGCGGCACGGCGTGCTGTTCTACACCGATGCCACGGCGTCGCTGGGCGGCAACGCGTTCGAGATGGACGCGTGGGGCCTGGACGCCGCCACGGCAGGCCTGCAGAAGTGCCTGTCCGGCCCCTCGGGCAGCGCGCCGATCAGCCTCTCCGACCGGGCCGTCGAGGTCGTCCGGGGCCGGCGCCGCATCGAGGCCGGGATCCGGGAGGAGTCCGACGAGGACGTCGGCGAACCCGTGCACTCGAACTACTTCGACCTCGGCATGATCCTCGACTACTGGGGGCCACGGCGGCTCAACCACCACACCGAGGCGACGAGCATGCTGTACGCGGCGCGGGAGTGCGCCCGGATCATCCTCGAGGAGGGCCGGCAGGCCGTCATCGACCGGCACGAGCGGGCCGGCCGCGCGATGCTCGCGGGGGTCCGCGGCCTGGGGCTGGGGGTGTTCGGGGACGTGGCGCATAAGATGCACAACGTGGTCGCCGTCGAGATCCCCGACAGCGTGGACGGCGACGCCGTGCGCGCCGCGATGCTGCGGGACTTCGGCATCGAGATCGGCACGTCCTTCGGCCCCCTGCACGGCAGGGTGTGGCGGATCGGCACCATGGGCGCCAACGCGCGGCTCGACACCGTGCTGACCACCCTGGCGGCGCTGGAGCAGGTGCTGCGGCGCGCCGGCGCGCGCGTGCCGCACGGGGGCGGCGTCGACGCCGCCTACGCGGAGGCCTGATGCTCGACGCCGCCACCGCCGCGCGTCGGATCATGGCCCGGTGCGACGAGCTCGCCGCGTACACGTCGATGACCGGGGGGATCGAACGGGTCTACCTGTCCGCCGAGCACGCCCGCGTCAACCGGCTGGCCGCCCGTTGGATGCGCGAGGCCGGCCTCGACACCTGGCAGGACGCGGCCGGCAACCAGTGCGGGCACCTCGCCGGCGCCGACCCCGAGGCGCCCTCGCTGCTGCTCGGCTCGCACCTGGACACCGTGCGCGACGCCGGCCGGTACGACGGCATCCTCGGCGTGCTCATGGCGATCGAGGTGGTCCGCGCGCTGCGGCCGGTGGCGGGCACCCTGCGGTTCGGGCTGGACGTCGTGGCGTTCTGGGACGAGGAGGGTGCCCGGTTCGGCACGGCGCTGCTCGGCAGCTCGGCGATGGCCGGCCACTGGGACGAGGCGTGGTGGGACCTGACCGACGAGCACGGCACCACGCTGCGGTCGGCGTTCCGCGACTTCGGCCTGGACCCCGGCCGGGTGGGCACCGCGGCGCGGTCGCCGCAGTCGCTGGTCGGCTACCTCGAGGCGCACATCGAGCAGGGCCCGGAGCTCGACGACGGCGGCGCCCCGCTGGGGGTCGTCACGTCCATCGCGAGCGCGCGGCGGTTCGCCGTGCAGATCGACGGCGAGGCCCGGCACGCGGGCGGCGCCCGGTACGAGACGCGGCACGACGCCCTGCTGGGCGCCAGCGAGGTGGCGCTCGCCGTCGAGCGGCTGTGCCGCGTCGAGCACCACGTCATCGGCACGGTCGGCCGGCTGGAGACGTTCCCCGGCGCCGTCAACGTGGTGCCCGGCGAGGCCCGGCTCACGGTCGACCTGCGCGGCGAGCACGACGACGACCGGGACCGGGTCTGGGGCGCCATCACCCGCGAGCTCGAGGAGATCTCCGGGCGACGCGGTCTGACCTGGTCGGCGCGCGAGCTGCACGAGGCACCGGCCGTGATGTGCGACTCCCTGCTGCAGGACGTCGTGCGGGCCGGGATCGAGAACACCGGTCGCCGCCACGTCCCCGCGCTGTTCAGCCGGGCGGGCCACGACGCCATGGCGCTCGGGGCGGTCACCGGCGTCGGCATGCTGTTCCTGCGCAACGCCGACGGGATCAGCCACCACCCCGACGAGCACGTCAGCCTCGCCGACGTCGAGACCGGGCTGACAGCCCTGGTCGCCACGGTGGAGCACCTGGCCCGCGAGGCCGCCTGAGAGGATCGAGGCGTGGAACCCCCCGTCTTCGACACCGTGCCCGACATCCGGCTCATCGCCGTGGACATGGACGGCTCCCTGCTGGACGACCAGAAGCAGATCCACGACGACTTCTGGCCGCTGCTCGACGAGCTCGACCGGCGCGGGATCCGGCTGTGCCCGGCCAGCGGCCGCCAGTACGCCACGCTGCGTCGCCAGCTCGGGCGCGACGAGCTGGTGTACATCGCGGAGAACGGCGCCTACGTGGTGCAGCACGACGAGGAGCTCAGCTCCGACGTGCTCGACCTCGATGTCGCGCGCAAGGTCATCGAGACCGTCCGCGCGGCCGACCACCTCGACCTCGGCACCGTGCTCTGCGGCAAGCGGTCGGCCTACGTCGAGCGCACGGACGACCCGTTCCTGGCCCAGGCGACGCCGTACTACGCGAAGCTCGAGGTGGTCGACGACCTCTCGGCGGTCGAGGACGACATCCTCAAGGTCGCGGTCTACGACTTCGGCCCGGCGGCAGCGGGCGCCGGCCCGCTGCTCCAGCCGTTCGACGCCCTGGTGTCGGGCGAGCACTGGGTCGACGCGATGAGCCCGACGGCGGACAAGGGGCACGCCCTGCGCCAGGTCCAGGCCGCACTCGGGGTCAGCGCGGAGCAGACCATGGCGTTCGGCGACTACTTCAACGACGTCGGCATGCTGGACGCCGCGTACTGGTCGTTCGCGATGGACAACGCGCACCCGGACGTGCGGACCCACGCCCGGTTCGTCGCGCCGGCCAACACCGACAACGGCGTGGTGCGCACGATCGCCTCGGTGCTCGGTCTGCGATGAGCGTCGCCGGCCTCCTGCTCACCCCCGGCTTCGGCGGGAGCCGCGACAGCGCACCGCTGGTGGCGGTCGAGTCGGCCGTCGCCCCGCTGCCTGTGCGGCGGATCGACCTGCCGAAGACCGCCGGACCGGCCGTCGCGGAGGTCCGGGCGCAGGCCGAGGCCTTCGCGTCCTCCCTCGGCGTCGGCACCGATGCCCTCGTGCTCGGCGGCCGCTCGTTCGGCGGACGGATGTGCTCGATGGCGGTCGCGGCGGGCATGCCCGCCGCCGGCCTGGTCCTGCTCTCCTATCCCCTGCACCCGCCGGGACGCCCGGACCAGCTCCGCATCGCGCACCTGCCCGACCTCCGCGTCCCCGTCCTGGCCGTCTCGGGCACGACGGACCCGTTCGGCTCCCCGGAGGAGCTCACCGCCCACCTGTCGGTGGTCCCCGGCCCGCTCACCACCGTCTTCCTGCCCGGTCCTCACCTGCCCACGAGCACCGCCGCCGTGGCGGAGGCCGTCCGGGACTGGCTCGCGACAATGGGTTGACCGCGGCCCGTCGGGGTGCGCGACGATCGACCCATGCAGTCCCTCGCCACCCTGCGTGCCGCCTTCGCGCCGGTCCCCGGCTACCTCGACGCCGCCACGTGCGGGCTCCCCGCCCGGGCGACCGTCGACGCCATGCACGCGGCCCTCGACACCTGGCAGGCGGGGAAGGCGGACCTCGGCATCTACGACGAGGCCGTCGCGGCGTCCCGCACCTCCTACGCCCGGCTCGTCGGCGTCGACCCCTCGTGGGTGGCGGTCGGCTCGCAGACGTCGGTGCTGGTCGGGATGGCCGCCGCCACCGTGCCGGACGGCGCCGAGGTGCTCGCGGTCGACGGTGACTTCAGCTCCGTGACGTTCCCGTTCGTGGCGCACGCGGACCGCGGCGTCACGGTCCGGCACGTCCCGCTGGAGTCGCTCGCCGACGAGGTCCGGCCCGGCACCCACACGGTGGCGTTCTCGCTCGTGCAGTCGCGGGACGGCCGGGTCGCGGACGTCGACGCCGTGCTGGCCGCGGCCACGGCCGTCGGGGCGCGGACCGTCTGCGACATCACGCAGGGCGCCGGCTGGCTCCCCGTCGACGCGAGCCGCTTCGACATCACCGCCTGCGCCACGTACAAGTGGCTCGCGGCGCCGCGCGGCACGGCGTTCCTGACGGTCCGACCCGAGCACCTCGACCTGCTCCGCCCGTCAGCGGCCGGGTGGTACGCGGGTGCCCAGATCTGGTCCTCGGTCTACGGGCCGACCATGGCCCTCGCGCAGGACGCCCGACGGTTCGACGTCTCCCCGGCCTGGCTGTGCTGGGTGGGCGCCGCACCCGCCCTGGACCTGTTCGCGGACGCCCCGGCCCAGGACCTCCACCGCTACGCCGTCGGCCTCGCCGACGCGTTCCGCGCGGGTCTCGGACTCGCGCCCGGCGGCAGCGCCATCGTCGCGCTGGCCGACGACGCGGTCGGCTCCCGCCGTGCGCTGCTGGCGGCGGGCGGGACCCGCGCCGCCGGTCGGGGCGGCGGCGTCCGGCTCGGGTTCCACGTCTGGAACGACACGGACGACGTCGCGCGGGCGGTCGCCGCCCTGCGCGGACCCTGACCGCGTCTGCCCGTCGCCGGCCTCCCGCGCACGCGGCCGGGGCTAGGCGCGGGCGAGCTCGCGCTGGAACGCGTCGAGGGCGTCGGGCGAGAAGAGCACGAACCGCACGAGCTCGATGCCCTGCGGCCGGGTGCGCCCGGGCTCGGCATCCTGCTGCACGCCGTCCCGCCACATCCGCACGGTCCCGACCGCGATCCGCGCCACCTCCGCCACCGGCCAGCCGTAGATGCCGGCGCTCACGGCCGGGAACGCGATGCTCGACGCGCCGAGCTCCACGGCCAGCTCCAGGGGGCGCGCGAAGCACGACTCGAGCAGCACGGGGTCGCTCTGGCCGGCGTGCAGGTTGGGGCCCACGGTGTGCACCACCCAGCGCGCGGGTAGCCCGAACCCCGGGGTAGCGACGGCGTCGCCGACGGGGAGCCCGTCCGGGAGCACGGTCCGGCGCAGCTCGCGGCACGCCCGGAGCAGCTCGGGACCGGCGGCGGCGTGGATCGCACCGTCGACCCCGCCCCCGCCGAGCAGGGAGGAGTTCGCTGCGTTGACGACGACGTCGACGTCCTGCGTGGTGATGTCGCCCTGGACGGCCTCGATCAGCATCGCGCCATCATCGCGTGCCGACACGGGTAAGGCCCCTCGGACGCTTACTCCGAGGGGCCTTGACCGATGCCCAGGTTACAAGGGCGGGCACGCCCGGACGGGTGAACAACACGCCGGCCGTCCACACATTCTGTCCACACCCCTGTGTCAACGCGGTGTTTCCGCAGGTGAACCTGTGGATAAGGCTGTGGGGTAAACGGTGGATAAAGAACGCTTCCGGAAGCCCTTGTGGCCCGGCCCCACGGAGGACTAGAACTCTCTTATCGAGATCGACAGATCGAGAACCGCAGGTGAAGGATCCCTCCCGGGATACCTGAAACCGCAGGTCAGGTGGGCTTTTCGGAGCCTGCGTGGACCGGGTTGAGGGTGGATCGGGCAGGACCGGAACCTCGACGCACGGCCCCCTCCGGGGAGCCGAGCAGGCGGCGCGGAACGCCCTTCGGGGAGGACGCGCCGGTGGGGACAGGCTGTGGATGTCGGGCCGACCGGAGAACGGACGACCACATCGTCGTGGTGACACGACGACCCGCGGATGACGACGCGGGGGACGTCACAGGCCCGGAAGGTTGCTCGCAGTCGTCCCGCCCGCGGCGGGCCGTCGGCGTCGGAGCCCTCTCGAGGGTGACCGCGCCGGGGGTGAACCGGGTGTCGGGACGTAGCCGCACCGTCAGCGCGGCGTCGGTCGCCGGTCCGCCGGTGACACCTGACCTGCGAACACGGTAGGGCCCCTCGGACGCTTACTCCGAGGGGCCCTCTCCGTTTGCCGGGCCGGTGTCGAGGCGTCCGGGCTCAGCCGGGCGCCGACTCCAGCAGCAGGGTCACCGGTCCGTCGTTGACCAGCTCCACCGCCATGTCCGCACCGAACACCCCGGTCGCCACCTCGAGCCCTCGCGACCGCAGCGCGTCGACCACGGCGTCGACCAGCGGCTGCGCCACCGGGCCCGGCGCCGCCGCGTTCCACGTGGGCCGCCGGCCCTTACGGGTGTCGCCGTACAGCGTGAACTGACTCACCACGAGCACCGGGGCGCCCACGTCGACGGCGGACCGCTCGTCGCGCAGGATGCGCAGGTCTGCGATCTTCCGAGCGATCACGGCCACCTGCTCCGGGCCGTCACCCGGCGTCACGCCCACCAGGGCGAGCAGGCCGGGCCGGTCGATCTCCCCGACGACCACGCCGTCCACGGTGACCGAGGCGCGCGTGACGCGCTGGACGACCGCCCTCATGCGCCGAAGGTCGCCAGGACCTCGCCGACCGGCGCCCCGTGCCCGAGGACGGGGGTCAGGCCGACCGCCGCCACCAGCGTGGGGTCGACGCCCGCGACCGTGAGGGCGGCGGCGAGGACAGCGGGCCGGGGCCGCGACGACCCGTCGACGATCTTCAGCGCGACAGCGCCGCCGTCCGCCAGGCCGGCCGCGTAGACGCCGTCGGCCCCGTCCTTGGCCACCAGGCCCGGGACCGCCTCCATGAACCGGGTGGCGTCCCGGCCGGTTCCGGCCACGTGCCACGGGTGCGTCGCCATGGTCCGGCCGACCCGTCCCTCCTGTCCGCCGCCGGACGCCAGGTGCCCGAACGACCGGGCCAGGCCGCGCAACGTCGTCGAGAACAGGGGTGCGCCGCAGCCGTCGACGGTCGCACGCTCGACGGGGACGCCCGTGAGCTCGGCGATCACGTCCCGGGTGGCCCGCTGCAACGGGTGTTCCGGGTCGAGGTAGTCGGCCGTCGGCCAGCCCGCGGCGACGCACGTCGCGAGCATCCCGGCGTGCTTGCCGGAGCAGTTCTGCGTGAGCGGCTCGGTGCCGTGGCCCTCCGCGCGCCACCGCCACGCGGAGTCGGCGTCCAGCGGCCAGTCGGGCGTGTTGTGCAGGTCGTCCGGGCCGAGGCCGGCACCGGCGAGCAACCCACGCACGACGTCCAGGTGCCCCGGCTCGCCGTTGTGGCTCGCGCAGACGAGCGCGAGGTCCACGCCGTCCACGTCCAGCCCCGCCCGCAGCATCGCGACCGCCTGCAGCGGCTTGAGCGACGAGCGCGCCCACACGGTCGCGTCGGCGTCGCCCAGGACCAGCCGCTCCGAACCGTCCGGCGCCAGGACGACGACGTGGCCGAAGTGCACCGACTCGACCAGCCCTCCGCGCAGCACGCGCGCGAGCGGGACGGCGGCCGTGCCGATGTCGGGCACGCTCACCAGCCGCCCGAGCCGCCGCCTCGCGGTCCCCGCGGTCCGCGGCGCCGCGAGTAGGGCGTGACGGCGGGCTTCACGTCGACCAGGTACACGATGGCCCCGACCGCGGCCAGCAGCGCGAGGAACGACGGCAGGTGCGGCACGCCGGGGACCGGGATGACGCTGAAGGAGACGACCGTCGCGACGGCGAGGATGGTTCCCCAGAAGCGCTTGGTCCGCTTGCCCGCCTGCGAGAACGCGGCGGCCGGCCTGCGCAGCAGGTCGATCAGCGCCCATGCGGACAGCCCGAAGATGACGAGGTAGAAGGCGACGAAGACGACGACCTGCGCGCTAGCGATCACGGGCCGAGCCTACGAGACATCACGCGACGGCGAGCGCCGCCGGCCCACGGACCGCCCGGCTCTCGAGCGGTCAGATCTCCGGGAGCGCCTCGCGCGCCTCCTGCGGGGCGACACCCGACGCCTCCAGCAGGTCGACCACCAGGGATCGTGCCAGCAGGACCAGGCTCTGCACCTGCCAGTCCTGCGCCGCCAGCCGGAACGGGTCGAGCGCCGCCGCGATCGCCAGCAGCTGCGCCCGCGCGCGTTCGGGGTCACGTCCCACCCCGAGCGCGGCGGCGAGGTCGTCGGTCGCCTCCGCGGTCGCCTCGACCTGCTCGGCGATCGGCGTCAGGTCGTGGCTCTGCGCGGCGACCACGGAGCGGCAGCGGCGCGCCAGCACCCGGGCGTTGCGCATCGCCCGGTCGGCCAGCACCGCGTTGCCCGCCAGTGCGGCGAGCTCCTCCCGGTACCTGCGGTTGGTCGGGGACACGCGCGCCAGGTCGCCGGCGTTCTTCGCGGTCTCGGACCAGTCGTCGATGGCCGGCTGCGAGGCCCGGCCCCGCACCAGCGCGTCCTCGACGTCCGCCGTGGAGCCCTCGGCCAGGCCACGACCGAGGATCCGCAGCACGCCCGCCAGGTCCTCGACCGCCGTCCGGGCCAGCGTGCGGGGGTGCCGACGGGGGTCGCTCGGCGTGAGCAGCGTTATCGCCAGCGCCACCACGCCGCCGACCACCGCGTCGGTCCACCGGCCGACCGGTCCCCCGGTGGCCGTCATCGCGGGCAGCCCCACGATGACCAGCGCCTGCACGCCCGCCTGCGTGGTGAGCATCGCACCGCGGTCGATGAACCGGGCGATGATCGCGGCGGCGAACAGCACCACGGCGACCTGCCAGACGCCGGTGCCGATGACGTGCACCACGAGGTCCCCGAGGGCGACACCGATCGCGACGCCCACGGCGAGCTCCGCCACCCGGCGCACCGACCGGTCGGCCGTGAACCCGAGGGCGATCCAGGCGCTCACCGGGGCGAAGAACGGGTACGCGTGGCCCAGGACGTAGAACCCGATCGCGAACGAGAGGGCCCCGGCCACGGACGCCTGCAGGATGGGGAACCAGGCGGCCTGCACCCGCGTCCAGCCCTGCCGGACGCGGGCCGCGAGCCGCAGCCGCACATCGCGTCGGACGATGGCGCGGGGCTGCGGGGCGGTCACAGGCTCGGGTGCTGCCCCAGGCCGCGGGCGAGGGGTCCGCGGGCGGCGGGCCGGTCCACCGAGACCCCGTCACCCGGCACGATCTGCTCCTGACCCGCGGCGACGGACCCGGCCTCGGACTGGACGACCAGCTCGACGTCGGGCGGCACCGACCGCTTGACCACGGCGAGCGCGACCGGTCCGAGCTCGTGGTGGCGCGCGACCGAGGTGACCTGCCCGACCACCCGCCCGGGCTCCTGGGAGTCCGCGCTCTGGACCACGTCGTGCACCGCCGACCCCGGTTCGGGCAGCAGGTGCCCGGAGCCGTCGAGGTGCAGCATCACCAGCCGGCGCGGCGGCCGACCGAGGTTGTGCACGCGCGCGACCGACTCCTGGCCGCGGTAGCAGCCCTTGTTCAGGTGCACGGCGGTGCGCAGCCAGTCGAGCTCGTGCGGGATGGTGCGGTGGTCCACCTCGTGGGACGCCCGCGGGCGCCACGCCTCGATGCGTGCGGCCTCGCTGGCCCAGGTGCCGACCAGGCGCCAGCCCGCCGCCTCGCGCGCCCGCACCTCGTCGACCAGCCGCTCGCGCGGGACCAGGACCAGGCGCCAGTCGCGGTCGGCGCCCGGGTGCTCGTCGTCGGGCGGCCCGTACCGGGTGCCGCCGGGGGCGGTGCGCGGCCACGGGTCCCGCCAGGTGACCGGCTCGTCCGGGGCACCCTCGGCGTCGACCGGCTCGCCGATGGCCGCCCAGTCGTCCGTGACGTCGGCGACCTCCACCCGGAGCATGAACTTCATCCGGTTCAGCCACGCCGCCAGCGACGTGGGCGTCTCGGTGAGCAGCCACGTGGTCTCGCCGTCGTCGACGACGCCCGCCGCGTGCTCGACGTGACCCTGCGGGCTGAGCACGAGCAGCTCGGTGGACGTGCGCGGGGGCAGCGCCGTGAGCTCCTGCGACGTGATCGAGTGCAGCCACGTCAGGCGGTCCGGCCCGGTCACGGTGACGACCCCGAGGTGCGACTGGTCGACCACGGCCCCGCCGCGCGACAGGGCACGCTGCTCCGCGGTGGGGTCGCCGTAGTGCCAGGCGACGCCGTCGTCCGGACCGGAGCCGCGGACCGCACCCCGGCGCGCGAGCAGCGCGCTGACGTGCCGCGGCGGCTCACCGTGCGCCGCGGGGACCTCGACGGGTGCGTCGGTGCTCATGCGGCGTCGTCGTCCGTGGCGGCCTCGACCCGCGCGAGGCGGCCGGAGGCGTAGGACTGCATGGGGTGGCCGAACGCCGCGAGGTCGTGCGCCCACATGAGCTCACCGTTGACCAGGCCGTAGAGGCGCTTGCCGGCGCTCACCTCGGCGCCGCTCGCCGTCCGGACGATCGCGTCGCTGACCAGGTCGATCCGGCCCTTGCCCACGGCGCCGATGTACAGCGCCACGTGTCCGGACGGGTCCGCGACCAGCAGCTCGACCGCGTGCTGCTCGGGCGTCAGGCCCCAGTCCGTGGGCCGCTCCGGCGGGATGCGCCAGTACCCGGACTCGGTCTGCCAGACGGGCGCGGGCGGTTCGTCCTCGAGCGCGCCCGTGTCCGCGGGGGCGGTGACCAGCCGGATCGTGGACGTGTAGGACAGGTACGGCCCCCCGTCGCTGGCCACGACGATCTCCTGCGTGAACGCGCCCTCGTCGATGCCGGGGTACGCGACCACGCCCTCGCCGCGCCAGGTGCCCAGGAGCCAGGCCAGCGGGTACACCTCGGGAGCGAGTCCCTCGGGGTCGGGCAGGACGAACGGCATGGCGGTCTCCCAGTCGGTCAGGGCGCTGCGTCAGAACATGTCAGCACATGTCAGCGCTGGCCCTTGTACAGGCGGTAGACGACGAAGCAGGCGAACCAGCCGATCGTCAGCGTCGCCGCGACCAGCAGGCCGATGAAGACTCCCTCGAGCGCAGTCATGCAGACGATCCTAACGAGCGCGCACCCCTAGCCTGTTCCGATGAGTCCGACGCCACGCCCCCTCGTGATCAAGACCACCTCCGGCACCGAGCGTCCGGAGGCGACCAACCAGGCGTTCACGGTGGCTGCCACGGCCGTCGCCGCCGGTGCGGAGGTCAGCCTCTGGCTCACGGGCGAGTCGGCGTGGTTCGCCCTGCCGGGACGTGCCGCGGACCTGGTGCTCGAGCACGCCGCCCCGCTGGCGGACCTGCTCGCCGCCGTGCTCGACGGCGGCCGCGTGACCGTGTGCACGCAGTGCGCCGCCCGCCGCGGCATCGGCCCCGAGCACGTGCTGCCCGGCGTCCGGATCGCCGGCGCCGCAGCGTTCGTCGAGGAGACCCTGGCCGAGCGCGCGCAGGCGCTCGTCTACTAGGCGGTCCTGGCGGCGCGCACCCGCAGCGCCAGCAGGTACATCTCGCAGCCGAGGCACAGCCCGAACACCGCGTTGAGGAACGCCGCGACCAGCGCGACCGCCGCGGCGACCGGCACCGCGACCGCGACACCGGCCAGCCCGAGGACGAGGCCCGCCCCGGTGATCACGAGGCCCACCAGCTGTGCGAACCTCGGCGGGCGCGGGTCCTCGAGGTCGGCCGGCGGTGCCAGGCGGGGGCGGACCAGCGTGGCGAACACCCGGCCCTGCCAGGTCCGGGCCACCCCGCCGACGGCACCGAGCGCGAAGCTCGCGACGACGACCCCCAGCACGACCAGGGCGGCGGTGCCGTCGAGCAGCAGCACGGCGACGAGCAGGACGGCGGTGAGGGCGGCGCCGAACCGCGGGCCGCGGGGGTCGATGCCGGCGGGGGTGGGCGAGGACGTGCTCACGGGTGCTCCTGGAGGACGGTGCTGGATGGGGGGTCCGTCGGCCGGGGCCGTCGCGCGCCCGGCCTGCCGCCCCACCGGGGCACAGCGTCAGACGGCGCAGACCCCGCCCGGACACGACGCCAGGGCCGCGAGCGCGTGCCGCCGGTCCGTCGCCCCGGACATCCGTCCGACCACGACGCCACGGGCGTCGAGCAGGAGCGTCGTGGGGGTGCGCATGATGCCGAAGCGTCGCACGAGGTCCAGGTGCTGCACCACGTCCATCTCGACGTGCGAGAGGTCGGCGTTCTCGGCCGCCAGGGTGGCGAGCACCGCGTGGGTGCGCCGACACGGCGCACAGACCTCGCTCGAGAACTGCACGAACGTGGCCCGGGCACCCAGCGGCGCCCCGAGCTCGGCAGGCGTCAGCCGGGTGTCGTCCGCCCGGTCGGCCGGGGCGGACCCGAGCAGCGCCGCATCGACCGCGGTGTAGCGGCCGTTGCGGGCACGCCACCACAGGCCGAGCGCCGTGGCGACGGCCAGGACCGCGAGGACGAGCAGGACCCGGGACACGTCAACCGACCAGGACGCGGCCCACGACGTAGACCAGGATCCCCGTCACGGTGACCGGCAGGGTCACGACGGCGAGCGACGGGAGCCGGCGCTCGAGCGAGGGCAGCTGGTCGAAGAGCGCGTGCAGGGTGGCGACGAGGACGCCGACCGCGAGGCCCAGGATCACGCCCGCCAGCGGGTCGATCCCGGGCAGCAGGAAGCCTCCCAGCGCGCCGGCACCGGCCGCGGCAGCTGCGGTGACCAGGGCGCCGATCCAGGGCGTCAGGTGCAGCACCACGACGACCGACCCCACGGCGAGGGACAGCGCCCCGACCACCGCGATCGGCTCGCCGTCGGGCGTGCGGCCGATCGCGACCCAGCCGGCCACCGCTGCGGCGACCAGGGTCCCGGCGACCGTCCCGGACACCGACTCGACCAGCCGCGTGCGACCGTCACGGCGCAGGAGCTCGTTGACGAACGCCAGCAGGATGGCCCCGGCGAACACCACCGGCAGGTGCCGCAGGTACGGCTCCGAGTCGGTGAGGTGGACCACGGCCACGGCCCCGACCCCGCCGAGCGCGACGACCACCGCCGAGCCGGGCGCGAAGGGCAGGCCCGCGAGCGCCGGCCAGCCGACGGCGAGCGCGACGGCGAGCACGGCGGCGGTGATGCTCAGCGGGAGGCCGCCGACGTAGCCGGCGACGGCCACGGCGGTGGCGAGCACCGCCGTGACGACGGCTCTGGTGGCAAGCTGCACGCGCCCTCTACCGTCCCTCGACCGGGGTCACGGACGTGCCGCGCGGAGACGCGGCGTGCGGGCGCGGACCAGCTGTCTGCAAGGAGGGCACGCCGCAGATTGTCGCACCCCGGCATGCCGCCGGGCGGCACCGCCCGCCATCACCCGACACCGTGACGCACCCACGGTTGCCCGCGCGGTACCGTGTCCCCCACTCGCTCGCGGGGAGGTCCCAGGTGGCAGACCTGCTGCTGCTCACTCCAGCGTCCGGGGGCTCCGCCCAGGTGCTCCCGGCACTCGGTCTGTTGTCCCACCGTGTCCGCGTGCTCCCCGTCGAACCCTCGGCTCTGGTGGATGCGCCGGATGCGGACATCGTGGTGCTCGACGCACGACGCGACCTGGTCACCGCCAGGACCACGTGCCGGCTGCTGCGCGCCACGGGCCTGACCGTCCCGCTGATCCTCGTGCTGACCGAGGGTGGCCTCACGGTCGTCACCGCCGAGTGGGGCGCGGACGACATCATCCTGGAGACCGCCAACCCCGCCGAGGTCGAGACGCGGTTCCGGCTCGTCATGGAGCGTGCCGCCACCACCCGGTACGACGACGCTCCGCAGGAGATCTCGTCCGGCGAGCTCACGATCGACGCCGGCGGGTACACCGCCCGGCTCCGCGGTCGCCCGCTCGACCTCACCTACAAGGAGTTCGAGCTCCTCAAGTACCTCGTCCAGCACCCGGGCCGCGTGTTCACCCGCGCCCAGCTGCTGCAGGAGGTCTGGGGCTACGACTACTACGGAGGCACCCGGACGGTCGACGTGCACGTGCGACGGCTGCGCGCCAAGCTCGGCCCCGAGCACGAACAGCTCATCGGAACCGTCCGCAACGTCGGCTACCGCTTCGACCCGCCCAAGGACCGCCGCGGCGCGGTCGACGGCCGGTCGGAGGTCCCGGAGCCCGCGGACGCGTAACCTGGCTCCTGGTGCGCCGGGAAGTCTGGTCGGCAGTCCCTTACGCCTGCCCGGAGGTCTCCCATGCCTACGCCAGCCGCCCGCCTGTTCGCCGCCCTCTCCCCCGGTTCCGAGCGCAACCTGCTCGACACGCTGCGCGAGGAGCGGGTCGGGGGCGCCCTGCTCCTCGCCGGCACCGTCGTCGCCCTGCTCTGGGCCAACCTCGACCCGTCGTCGTACGCCGGCGTCTCGGACCGGGTCGTCGGACCGGCGGCCCTGCACCTCGACCTCACGTTGTCCGCCTGGGCGACCGACGGCCTGCTGGCGATCTTCTTCTTCGTCATCGGGCTCGAGCTCAAGCGGGAGATCGTCGCCGGGGAGCTGCGCAACCCGCGCACCGCCATCGTGCCCATCGTCGCGGCCGTCGGCGGCATGCTCGTGCCCGCCGGGCTCTACCTCGCCGTCAACCTGACCGCGACCGACGGGGCCCCGCACGGCTGGGCCGTGCCGACGGCGACAGACATCGCGTTCGCGGTCTCCGTCCTCGCGATCGTCGGACGGAGCCTGCCCAACGCCCTGCGCGCCTTCCTGCTCACCCTCGCCGTGGTCGACGACCTGCTGGCGATCATCGTCATCGGTGTCGCGTACACCGAGTCCGTCTCCGCGCTGTGGCTCGGCGCCGGCGCAGCGGCGATCGCGGTCTTCGCGCTCCTCATCCGGCGCGGTTGGGTCAGTGGCTGGCTGCTGGTCCCGCTCGCTGTGGCCGCCTGGGCGGCCGTGCACGCGTCGGGCGTGCACGCCACCATCGCCGGGGTCGCGCTCGGGCTCGTCGTCCCCGGGACCCCCGAGGCCACCCGCAGGGCGCTGCGGCTCACCGCGGTCCCGCGCGAGTCGCTGGCGGAGCGGTGGGAGCACACCTGGCGACCGCTGTCGGCCGGTCTCGCGGTGCCCGTGTTCGCGCTGTTCGCCGCCGGCGTGACCCTCAGCGCCGAGGCCCTGCGGTCGACGTTCGGCGACCCGGCGGCCCAGGGCGTCGCGCTCGGGCTCGTGCTGGGCAAGCCGCTGGGCATCCTGGGTGCCACCTGGCTGGTCGCCCGGTTCACCCGCGCCACGCTGGCGCCCGGGCTCGGCTGGGCGGACGTCGGCGCCGTCGGGCTGCTGGGCGGGATCGGGTTCACCGTCTCGCTGCTGGTCGGTGAGCTGGCCTTCGGTGCCGGCAGCGCGCACGACAACCACGTGGTGGTCGCGGTGCTCAGCGCCTCCCTCGTCGCCGCCGTGCTGGGCGGTGCCGCCCTGTACCAACGCGACCGGTATCACGCCCGAACCGCGGCGACGACTTCACGCGAGACCCCCCGGACCGGGTAGGTTCGGCTCCGATGAGCACCGTCGACTCCGCCACGCTCCTCATCGACGGCCCCTGGGAGCACCGCTACGTGGCCGCGAACGGCGCCCGGTTCCACGTGGCGCTCGCCGGACCCGACGACCGCGACGCCCCGCTGGTCGTCCTGCTGCACGGCATCCCCCAGTTCTGGTGGGCGTGGCGCCACCAGCTGCCCGCGCTCGGCGACGCCGGCTACCGCGTCGCCGCGATGGACCTGCGGGGGACGGGTGGCTCCGACAAGCCGCCCATCGGCAACGACATCCCCACTCTCGCGGCCGACGTCGCCGGCGTCGTCCAGTCGCTCGGCGCCACGGAGGCCGTGGTCGTGGGCAGCGGGACCGGCGGGGAGATCGCCTGGGCGATGACCGGCCTGCACCCCGACCGCGTCCGCGCCGTCGCGGTGCTCTCGGCCCCGCACCCGCTGGACGCGCGCGGGCACCCCCGGGTGGCCATCCGGCCGTCGGCGCTGCGGCGGCTCGCGTTCATCCAGCTGCCGTCGGCGCCCGAGCGCGCGCTCACGCACGGCGACCTGCTGACCCAGCTCCTGCACGAGTGGAGCGGCGACCCGGGCTGGCCCGACGCCCGTACGGAGGCGACGTACCGTGCCGCGGCGCGGGTGCCGTTCGCCGCGCACAGCCAGATGGAGCAGCTGCGCTGGCTGGTCCGCTCCATGCCGCGTCTCGACGGTCGGCGCTACCACGCCGCCCTGGCGGAGCGCACGCGTCCCCTGCCCGTCCTGCAGCTGCACGGCGGACGGGACGGGCTGCGGCCGGCCTTCCGCGCGGCCCTGTCCAGGGACACCAGCGCGCTGGTCGCGAAGCCGTACCAGTTCGAGCTGCTCGCGCGGGCCGGTCACTACCTCGCCGAGGAGGAGCCCGAACGAGTCACCGAGCTGCTGCTCACGTGGTTGGACGAGGTCGTCGGCACGGCCTGACCGTCACTGCTTGACCATGGCCAGTGCGCGGACCGGATCGATCTCCCCGATGCCGGCCGAGGGGCACATGGCCGCCACCGGGCACGCCCCGCACGCGGGCTTGCGCGCGAAGCAGGTCCGCCGGCCGTGGAAGATCAGGCGGTGCGACGCCATGGTCCAGTCCGCCCGCGGCAGCAGCGCGCCGAGCTCCTGCTCGACCACCAGCGGGTCGTCGCTCACCGTGTACCCGAGCCGCTTCGAGAGCCGCATGACGTGCGTGTCGGTGGTGATGCCCGGGATGCCGAACGCGTTGCCGAGCACCACGTTCGCCGTCTTGCGCCCGACCCCGGGCAACGAGACCAGGTCCGAGAGCCGGGGCGGGACCTCCCCGCCGAACCGCTCGACGAGCTCCCGCGACAGCCCGGTCACCGA
The DNA here is from genome assembly GCF_018388465.1 of Cellulomonas fengjieae. Classification (NCBI taxonomy): domain Bacteria; kingdom Bacillati; phylum Actinomycetota; class Actinomycetes; order Micrococcales; family Cellulomonadaceae; genus Cellulomonas; species Cellulomonas fengjieae. Next base: position 3,354,134 of record NZ_CP074404.1, read on the forward strand.
CTTGGCCTTGGCCCGGAAGAACCCCGTCGGGCGCAGGATCTCCTCGAGCTCCTCGGGGTTCGCCGCAGCGAGCGCGGCCGCGTCCGGGTAGCGCGCGAACAGCACCGGCGTCGTGAGGTTCACCCGGACGTCCGTGGTCTGCGCCGAGAGCACCGTGGCGACCAGGAGCTCGAACGGTGAGGTGAAGTCCAGCTCGCAGCGCGCGTCCGGGTAGCGCACGGCGAGGACCCGGTCGATGCGCCGGGCCCGGCGGGTGCGGGCAAGGGCGGACTCCTCCGCGGCTGCGATCACCTCGGCAGCCTACGACGGACCGCCCACAGGCCCTCGAAGTGCCATCTGACCTGGGACGTTGCTCCCTTGGAGTGATCCGGGGCGCTTTCGTTCGCCCCGCCTCAAGGTGGTGGCCAGCGGGGTCGAATCTCGGGTAGTCCCTTGTGAGGAGGAGCTGCTCCCATGTCGTCGCCAGTCCAGCAGCGGGCCAGTGACCCTCGCCTCGACCGCCGTGCCCTGCGCGCGGAGCACGCCCGGGTCACCTGGTGGCAGCGTCTCGTGCGCGCCCGGCTCGACCTTGCGGTCGCCCAGGTGACGCGTCCGGACCCGCTCGGCGAGGAGATGGCGTTCCAGCTCCCCCTGGACGTCGGGATCGACGTGCCGCGCCCGGCCACGCTCGCGGACCTGCTGCCCGGGGGACCGGTCGTCGACGTCGAGCGGCTGCGCGAGCTGCGCGCCCTCGACACGCAGCTCGCCCTGTACGCGGCCGGGGTGGAGGACGCCCTCTCCCGCGCCACGGATCGCCTCATCGAACGCCTCGCCGCGGACCCGCACGTCGCCCTCGCGGGCTTCCCGGAGACTCCGAGCCGCGGATGACGCCCGGCATGGGGCAGACTGAGAGCCGACCACGCCGCTGCGAAGTGGCGGGCTCGTCTGAGCTCTGTCGAGAACGATGCCGCCACCGGGGCCACCCGGGTTGTCGCGGCCAGAAAGGTGAGGTGTCCCCGTGGAGGACGACATCGTGCTGTCGGCGCCGCTGTTCGCCGGGCTCGACCCGGAAGCGTCGGAGGCGCTCGTCGCGACCATGAAGGCGATCGACGTCGCCCGCGGGGACGCCCTGTTCCACGAGGGTGAGCCCGGCGACCGGCTCTACGTGGTGCGCGAGGGCAAGATCAAGCTCGGCCGACGCTCCAACGACGGACGCGAGAACCTGCTGGCCGTCCTCGGCCCGGGAGAGATGTTCGGCGAGCTCAGCCTGTTCGACCCCGGCCCCCGCACCGCGACCGCGACCGTCGTCGCCGACGCCGTGGTGCTCGAGCTCGGGCACGGCGACCTGATCCGCTGGCTCCAGGACAAGCCCACCGTCGCGCAGCACCTGCTGCAGGCGCTCGCCCGCCGGCTGCGTCGCACCAACGAGGCGCTGGCGGACCTGGTGTTCTCGGACGTCCCCGGCCGCGTCGCCAAGGCGCTGCTCGACCTGTCGACCCGCTTCGGCGAGAAGGTCGACGAGGGCATCCGCGTGGCCCACGACCTCACGCAGGAGGAGCTCGCCCAGCTGGTCGGCGCCTCGCGCGAGACGGTGAACAAGGCGCTCGCCGACTTCGCCGCCCGCGGCTGGGTCCGCCGCGAGGGCCGCGCGGTCGTGCTGCTCGACGTCGAACGCCTCGAGCGCCGAGCCCGCTGAGCCGGCGTCGGGCCGGGCGGTCGTCAGCCCAGCTCGACGACGATCTCCACCTCGACTGGCGAGTCCATCGGCAGCACGGCGACCCCCACCGCGGAACGCGCGTGGACACCCGCCTCGCCGAGGACCTCGTGCAGCAGCAGGCTCGCGCCGTTGACGACGGCGGGCTGACCCGTGAACGTCGGGTCGCTCGCCACGAAGCCGACGACCTTGGTCACGTGCACGATCCGGTCCAGCGCGTCGGCGCCGTGGGGCCCGCCGTCGGCCGCGACCACCGCGGCGACGGCGGCCAGGGCGTTCAGCGCGCAGATCCGGGCACAGTCCGCGGCGTCCTGCGGCGAGACCAGCCCGTCGCCGTCACCCACCTTGCCCGTCGCCGGCAGGGCGCCCGCGACGAACGGCAGCTGACCGGAGGTGTACACGTAGGCACCGGACCGCACGGCCGGCACGTAGGCCGCGAGCGGGAGCGCCACCTGCGGGAGCTCCAGACCGAGCGCTGCCAGCCGTGCTGCGGCGCCCATCAGGACTGCCGGGGCCGCTTGAGGTACGCCACGAGCCCGGCGTCCGGGCCCTGCACCACCTGGACGAGCTCCCACCCGTCTGCACCCCACTGATCGAGGATCGCCTTGGTGGCGTGGATGATGAGCGGAATCGTCGCGTACTCCCAGGTCGTTGCCATGAGAGCCAGCCTAGGGCCCGTCCCCCCGTCGGAGCGCTCTCACAGCGCGTCGACGACGTCCCGCCCGACCAGCTCGCTCTGCCACGACCGCACATCCGGCCGCCGCCGCAGGAGCGCCCGGCGCTCCCGCTCGGTCATCCCGCCCCACACCCCGAAGTCCATGTGGTTGTCGAGCGCGTCCGCGAGGCAGGCGAGCCGGACGGGGCACGTGTGGCACACCGCACGAGCCTCCCGCTGTGCGGCTCCCTCCACGAAGAGGGCGTCGGGCGAGATCTTGTCCGCCGCGCACGCCGCGCCGGCGGTCCAGTGCGCGTCCTGCGCGACTGTGGTCACTGAGCCTCCCGCACACCGAGGGGGCGTGCCGTGGCGTCCGCACCCGAGTTCTTCGGGGAAACTACTGGGTGAAGCACCCCCGTGGCGAGACTCCGTTCGGGTAATTTCGTCAGGTGGACGTGTGACCAGGTCATCGGGACCGTCACGCCTGTGCAGGTCCCGTGCAGGTCGACCGGGTGCCGCGGTTCCACGCGAGGATGGACGGGGCGGCGGACTACCCTGACGGCATGCCGAACCCTGCGCGCCAGCGCGGCCGACAGGTCAACGCCTTCCAGGCGTTGGCCCTTCTGCTCACCTTCGCGCTGGTCGCGGGTGTGGGCGGGGTGCTCGCCGCCGGTCTCGTCCTGCCCGGAGTCGCCGTCGCCAACGGGGTGACCGACCTGACCGTCACCGCCTTCGACGACCTGCCGACCGAGCTGCAGGAGAAGCCGCTTCCGGAGAAGTCGGTCATCCGGGCGGCGGACGGCCAGCTGCTGGCGACGTTCTACGACCAGAACCGGGTGGTCGTCCCGCTCAGCGAGATCTCGCCGCTCCTGCAGCAGGCGGTCATCGCCACCGAGGACAAGCGGTTCTACACGCACGCCGGGGTCGACCCCACGGGCATGCTCCGCGCCCTGGTGAAGAACCAGATGGAGACCGACGGCGGCCAGGAGGGCGCGTCGACGCTCACCCAGCAGTACGTCAAGAACGTCCTCATCGACGCGGCCCTCGCCAAGGACACCGAGGCGGAGCGGCTGGAGGCCATCCGCGCCGCGCAGGAGGCCGAGGGTGCCGAGGGGTACGCCCGCAAGCTGCGCGAGGCGAAGCTCGCCATCGCCCTCGAGAAGAGGGAGACGAAGGAGCAGATCCTCGAGAAGTACCTGAACATCGCCCCGTTCGGCGCCTCCGTCTACGGCGCCGAGTCGGCCGCGCAGTACTACTTCAGCAAGCCGGCCAAGGACCTCAACTACCTCGAGGCCGCCACGATCGCGGGCGTGACGCAGAGCCCGACCAAGTGGGACCCGGTGCTCTACCCGGATGCCTCGCAGAGTCGTCGCAACATCGTCCTGCAGCTCATGCGCGACCAGGGCTACATCACCGCCGAGGAGTACGCCGCGGGCGTCGCGACCCCTCTCGTCGACACCATGCACACGCAGCCCCTGAAGCAGGGCTGCATGACCGCCGGCGACGCGGTCCCCGGGTCGGGCTACTTCTGCGACTACGTCACCAAGGTGATCCTCAACGACGAGGCGTTCGGCGCCGACCGAGCCGCCCGCAAGGGGCTGCTGTACCGCGGCGGCCTCACGATCACGACGACGTTGGACCCCCGGCAGCAGGCGGCGGCCGACGCGGAGGTCAAGGCGGGCGTGCCGGTCGGCGACCCGTCCGGCGTGAAGTCCGCGATCTCGGTGGTCGAGCCGCACACCGGCAAGATCACCGCGATGGCGCAGACCACCAACTTCAACCCCACGTCGAACCCGGGCCCGGGCGAGGACGCGGTCAACTACAACACCGACGCGGCGTACGGCGCCTCGAAGGGGTTCGCCCCGGGCTCGACGTTCAAGCCGTTCACCCTGGCGCAGTGGCTCAAGGAAGGCCACAGCCTCAACGAGAGCATCAACGGCACGCCGATGCAGTACCCGATGTCGGCATTCAACGCCTCGTGCACCCGGCTCGCCGGTCCCCCGTACAAGTTCGGCAACGCCGAGGGCAAGGGCGCCGTCATGTCGGTCCTCGACGCGACGAAGAACTCGGTCAACTCCGGCTACATCGCCATGGCCACCAAGATCGACCTCTGCGGCATGATCGACACGGCCACCTCGCTGGGCATCCACCAGGCCAACACGGGCGAGCCGTTCAAGGTCCTGCCCGCCAACGTGCTCGGGTCGGACGGGGTCGCGCCGCTCACGATGGCCGCCGCTTTCGCCGCGTTCGCCGCCGACGGCATGTTCTGCAAGCCCATCGCGATCGTCAGCGTCGTCGACACCAACGGCGCGTCCCTGCCCGTTCCGCAGGCGGGCTGCACACAGGCGCTCGAGCCGCAGATCGCCAGGGCCATGAACTTCGCGATGTCGAACGTCTGGAAGGGCACCGCCGAGTCCGTCGGCGCCCCGCCGTTCCCGTCGGCCGGCAAGACCGGCACGACGTCGGAGAACGAGTACACGTGGTTCGTCGGCTACACGCCCCGCCTGGCGGCGGCCGTCTGGGTGGGCCACAGCGAGGGCATGATCCCGGTCAAGGACGTCTGGATCGGCGGCAAGTTCGTGCGCCGGGCCTTCGGCTCGTCGGTCGCGGCTCCCACCTGGAAGCGGTTCATGACCACCGCGCTCAGCGACGGCGGAGCCAACCCCGACTTCGCGGCCCCGGCCGAGAAGGAGGTGTTCGGCGAGAAGGTCGCCGTGCCGTCCGTCGTCGGGCTCAGCGAGGGTGACGCGCGCAACCGGCTGGGCGGAGCCGGGTTCAGGACCTCCGTCGCCCCCGAGCAGGTCGGCTCGTCGCTCCCGGCGGGCACGGTGGCCGCACAGAGCCCGTCGGGCACTGCGGTCAAGGGGTCGTGGGTCACGCTGACACTGTCCAACGGTCAGCCGGCCGCGCCTCCGCCGGCGCCCGAGCAGCCCGGCCTGCCGGGGGGGCCGGGCGCAAACAGGCCAGGACCGGGCAACCCGCCCGGACAGAACCGCTAGTGGCGGTCACGCTGTCGGGCGCGGCCCGCGCCACCGGTGCCCTGGCGGCGGCCGGCGCGGGTGCGCTCGCGTACGCGTCGCTGGTCGAGGTGCGCTGGTACGCGCTGCGGGAGGTGACGGTCCCCGTGCTCCCCGCGGGCCAGGACCCGCTGCGCATCCTGCACCTGTCGGACCTGCACCTGACCCCCGGCCAGCGGCACAAGGTCGACTGGGTCAGGGACCTGGCGACGCTGGACCCGCACCTGGTGCTCGACACGGGCGACAACTGGGCCCACCTGGACGCGATGCCCGACCTGATGGACGCCCTGGAACCGCACCTCGCGGTCCCGGGCGCGTTCGTGCTCGGCTCCAACGACTACATCGCGCCGATGCCCAAGAACCCGGCCCGCTACCTGCTGCCGGACGCCCGTCGCCGGCCCGCGGCGCCGCCGACCGAGCTGCCCTGGCGTGAGCTGGTCTCGCGGTTCCGCTCCGCCGGCTGGGTCGACCTGTCCAACCGCCGGGACGTGCTCAAGGTGGACGGCCGTGTGCTGTCGCTCGTCGGCACCGACGACGCGCACCTGGACCGGGACGAGTTCCCGGCGGCCGGCGGACCCGACGACGCCCGCACCGGCGGCACACCCGTCGACCTGCACCTCGGCGTCACCCATGCCCCCTATCGGCGCGTGCTGGACGCCATGCACGCCGACGACGTCGACCTCGTCATCGCCGGCCACACGCACGGCGGTCAGCTCGCGCTGCCGTTCTGGGGCGCGCTGGTCACCAACTGCGACCTGGACACGCGCCGCGCCAAGGGCCTGCACGGCTGGCCCGGGCCGCGTCCGGACCAGCCCGGGGGCGCGGGATCCACGTGGATGCACGTGTCCGCGGGGCTCGGCACGTCGCCGTACGCGCCCGTGCGCTTCGCGTGCCGGCCGGAGGCGACGCTCCTCACACTGGTTCCGCCCGCTCACGGCTGATCCGGTTTCGTCCCAGCCCTGGTCGTCGGCTATCCTTACCAGGCTCCACGGGGTGTGGCGCAGCTTGGTAGCGCGCTTCGTTCGGGACGAAGAGGTCGTGGGTTCGAATCCCGCCACCCCGACCAGCAAGAATGGCCCCTGGCCTGCGGAAACGCAGGACAGGGGCCATGTCTTTAGGCATCTGGGCGGCCGCGCCGCACCGGATCAGCGCGTGCTCTCCCGCAGGACGAGCCGGGCGCCGGCCGTGTTCGTCGCCGGTGGACGCGATCCCCCTGCACCGTCTGCACGGATTCGCTGCTGGAGCACCGCGAGGATCTGGTCGGTGATCGCCTCGTTGCCCGGCTCCACCGACGAGAGCCGGGGAACCGTGAACTCCGCTTCGGGACCGTTGTCGAACCCGATCACCTGCACGTCCCCCGGCACCCGCAGGCCGAGGTCCGCTAACGCTCGCAGCGCTCCCATCGCGAGCGCGTCGGTCACGCAGAACACCGCGTCGAAGGACGGGTCGCGCTCGTGCAGGGCGAGTACCGCGCGATGACCCTGGTCCGACGAGTAGGAGGGGACCTCGATGACGAGGCCCGGGTCGACCGCGAGGCCGACGTCGTCATGGGCCTCGCGGTAGCCGCGGGTGCGCAGCGAGGCCATGTCGTCGGTGTCCTCGTGCCCACCGCCGACGATCGCCACCCGGCGGGACCCCGTGCCGAGCAAGCGGCTCGTGGCGGCGCGACTTCCGCCGACGTTGTCCATCATCACGTGGTCGAACCTGCGCGGCACCGGACTCTCCCCGATGAACACCACCGGGATCTCCAACCGCAGCCGGGTGAGGTCCGCGGGACGGAGCCGGACGAGGTTGACGATCGCGCCCTCGAACCGGCGCAGGTGCGCGGGCGAGATCGCCGCCAGCTCGCCCTCGCGGCTGCCGCCGGTGCGCTGCAGGAGCAGGTGCCAGCCGTGGCTCTCGGCCCCCGCGGCGAGCCGGTTGAACAGGTGCGCGTGGTACGGACCCTCGAGGTCCGGCAGGACGAGGCCGACCGCTCCGGTCCGGCCGGTGCGCAGGCTGCGGGCGGTCGCGTTGACCTCGTAGCCGAGCTCCGCGACCGCCGCGAGGACGCGCGCGCGGGTGCCGGGGCTGACGCCGGGCCGACCGTTGACGACGTTCGACACGGTCATGGGCGACACGCCGGCCTGCCGGGCCACGTCGACCATCCTCACCATGCGCTCGATCCTTCCAGCGGCATGCCGCTCACGGGGGCGGACGTCGGCTGAAGATGGACCGCGCGCGCGGCGGGGTCACCAGACGCGGATGCGGCCGGCGCCGGCCGGCAGCGTCGCGAGAGGGCCGGCCGGGTAGTCCGTGCCGGCGGTCTTCACCGCGCCGAGCAGGTCGGTGTCGAGCACCAGGGCGGAGCCGTCGGCCTCCTCGAAGTCGGCGCCGACGAAGCGCACGGGCGGCAGGTCGGCGCTGGTGACCGGGCCGGACCGGACCGGCAGGGCGTCCGCGGGGACGTCGAGGTCGAGGTAGACGCGGTCCCCCTCGTCGACGACGCGCACCGCGACCGGCTCACCCAGGACGACCGGCTCCGTCTCCGACTCGTACGGGGTGGCGCCGTTGGCGTACGCGTTGTGGTGGATGTACGCGGGCTGCGCGCGACCGTGGAATCGGCGGTGGTCACCCTCGCCCTCGCGCAGGCCACCCAGGTAGTCGGCGAGCGTGGCGGGATGCCCGTCGTACCCTTGCGTGCCGAACGTGGCCCCGTCACGCGCCGCCGTGCCGGGCCGGTACGCCAGGTCGGCGTCGCCGCCCAGGAAGAGGTTGCCGAGGTAGCGGTCGTCGCCGCCGTAGACCACCGCGTACCCGCTGACCTGGGTGCTGTGCGGCCGGTGGTACGGGGTCGCGCGGTCGATCACGGGTTCGAGCCGGACCGTTCCCGCCACGAGGTTGTGGACGAAGCCGCCACCCTGGCTGAACACCTCCAGAGCCGCCCGCGAGCCCAGGATGTTGTGGTCCACCACGTAGGGACCGTGACTGACCTCGACGAACAGGTCCCGGGTGTTCGCGTACAGCAGGTTGCGCGTCACGCGGGTGCCCTGCGTCTGCCAGTCGAGCCAGATCCCCAGGGTGCAGTCGTGGATCCGGTTGTGCACGATCTGCACGTCGATGGCGGCGTGGAGCTTGATCCCGCCGATCTCGTGCCCGTAGAACTCGCGCTTGGTCGCGATGTGGTGGATGTGGTTGTCCTCGATCGTGGAGAACACGGCGCCGAGGTGTCCCACGATCGCGTTCTGGCCGCAGTCGAAGATCGTGTTGCGACGCACGACGTGCGATCCGATGTGCTCGCGGTCCCAGCCGATCTGCTCCGCGGCGAAGACCGACTCGAGCTGGTACTGGTAGCCGGGCTTGTCGCCGCGCTCGGTCGAGTAGTTGTGCCCGGTGGACGCCTCCTTGCCCAGGGAGATCGCCGAGCACTTGGCGTCGTGGATGACGTTGTCCTCGATGACCCAGCCCTTGGCCCAGTTGGGCCCGACGAGCCCGGGCTGGTCCGCGGTCGGCGGTGCCCACGGCGTGGCGGCGTGCGCCATCTCGAAGCCACGCACCGTGATGTAGTCGAGGTGGTGCTCCGTCGGGGAGAACACCGACCGGCGCACGTTGACCTCGACGAGCGCGACGTTGGGGTCGGCGCCGTGGAAGTTCGCCCACAGGGTCGTCGACGTCTCCCCAGGCTCGGCGTACCAGACGTAGCGCGTCTGGTCGGCGTCGGCGATCGGCTCGGACGTCTCGGTCCATCCGTCGACGGATTCGGTGCGCCGCGGCGGGTCGGTGAGGGCGTCGACGTCGTGGACCTCGAAGAAGCTGCGCCCCTCCAGGTAGACGTCACCGAGGTGCGCGCGCTCGCCGGATGCCGGGGGGATGAGCCAGTCGCCCTGGACCTCGTGCGCGAACGGGTTGAAGTCGCCGAACAGCGTCTGCGGGATGACGACCTTCCAGACGGTCCCCGTCACCGGCGTCCAGCCGGTGATGCGCTCCGACCCCTTGATCACGACCCGCTCGCCCGGCGCCGCCTCGTAGGTGATCCGCCGCTGGTCGCTGAGGCCGCCGCGCGCCGGGGTGACCCACTCGCGGTACTCGCCCTCGTGGACCCGGACGGTGTCGCCCGGGCGCGCCAGCGCGGCGGCGCGGTTGATGGTGCGCAGAGGTGACGCCGCGGAGCCGTCGTGGTCGTCGGAGCCCGTGGTGGCGACGTGGTAGTGCGTCATCGGGTGCAACCTTCGGTCGTCGGGGTGCGGCCGTGCATGGGGGTCACGCCGGGTAGGCGGCGCGGAGGCGTGCCCACTCGTCACCGCACAAGGGCAGCACACCACCGTGCTTCGTGTCGGGCGGCATGCGGAACGTGTCCGTCGGGATCGGCTCCCACCGGCCGGAGGTCAGGTCCGTCGTCCGGTACCCCACGTAGCCCTGCGGGCGCCGCGAGTACTGGTCGACGAACAGGTACCAGACGTCGTCGTGGTGGTCCCGGAAGAGCACGGGCGCCTCGAGCCTGTCGTGCGCGTCGGCACCGATGCGCGTCGCCACCGTGCGGTACCCGCCGGACAGGAGCGCCGGCCCGGTCTCGTGGTAGACACGCAGCGAGCCGGGCGCGAACGACTCCTCCTTCGAGATGCGGTGCACGATGCCGTCCTCGACGAGGATCGTCGTGTCGATGACGCCGGTGCCCCGGTCGATGAGCACCTGCGTGTCCCCGAGCCGGCGGAGGTCCGGCGTCCAGGCCGCGAGGACCCGGCTGTAGGAGTCCCCGCGGTGCTCGACGTCGTCCGGCTCGTAGAGCGCCGAGGACCAGAACAGCAGGAACTCGCCCCGGTCCGGGTCGTACACGGCCTCCGGAGCCCACGCCATGCCCGCCTCGGGCGGTGCGACCTCGAGGGCCCACGGCTCCGACCACGTCACCAGGTCGGTCGATCGCCACACGAGGATGCTGCGGCTCCCGTGGCGCGTCCACGCGTCCCAGCCGGCGTCGTCCCCGCCGTAGATGCGCAGGTCCGTGGCGACGATGTAGAACGCGTCAGGTCCCCGCACGACGAACGGGTCGCGGATCCCGGTGGTGCCCACGGTCGACCGCAGCAGGGGCGCTCCCCCGTTGAGCCGGACCCACGCGCACGGGTCGTCGCCGTCGCTGAGGGAGAAGTAGACCTGCTCCCCGTACCCGTCGGGGTCCTCGACGAAGTGCACGAGCAGGTACCCGAACCCGTCAGTCGCCGACATGGCTCTCCCCCTCCGTGGCCGCCAGCGCCTAGCGGGCCACCTGCAGCAGGAACATGCTCCACGAGGCGGGCGGAAGCTGCGCGCGCAGCGTCGTGCCGGCGACCGTGCTGGAGGGGTGCGAGCGCGGAACGACGCGGTCGGGGTCCTCCTGGGTGTTGGCGGCGAACAGGTCGTCGTCCGCCAGGAGGACCGCCTCGGTGAGGCTGGCCTCGCCGAAGCCACGCAGGTCGGTGGAGAAGTCGACGGCGTCGGTAGGGTTCCGGTTCACCACGAAGACCGCCAGCCGACCGGTGTCGGCGTCGTAGGTGGCGACGGAGTCCAGGACCGAGACCTCGCCGTGCTGGGCCGTGACCAGGGTCGGCGCGTCGACGCGCAGGTCCAGCACCTGCCCCTGGGCGTGCCGCGCCGTGAGCGCGAAGGGGTGGAAGATCGACTGGCGCCACGCGGGGCCGTCCGGCTCCGAGCGGATGGGGCTGATCGTGTTGACCAGCTGCGCCTGGCAGGCGACGGTCACCCGGTCGCTGTGCCGGAGCAGGGTGATGAGCAGCGAGCCGACGACGACGGCGTCGAGCACCGTGTACGCGTCCTCGCTCAGCCGCGGCGCGACGGTCCAGTCCCCCGGCGTCTCGTCGCTCTGCAGCGCGCTCTGGTACCAGACGTTCCACTCGTCGAAGGCGATGTCGATCGTCTTGGAGGAGTTGAGGGTGGCGCCGACGTGGTCCGCCGTGGCGACCACGTCCCGGATGAACCGGTCCATGTTGACCGACGAGGCCAAGAAGCTGGCGACGTCGTCGCCGGCCAGCTCGTAGTACGCGTGGGCCGAGATGTAGTCCACCAGGTCGTAGCTGTGCTCCAGGACGGTGGCCTCCCACGTGCCGAACGTGGGCATGGAGCGCCCCGACGACCCGCACGCGACGAGCTCGAGGTCGGGCTCACGCTGGCGCAGGGCGCGCGCCGTCTCGGCCGCGAGGCGCCCGTACTCGGCGGCGGTCTTGTGCCCGAGCTGCCACGGCCCATCCATCTCGTTGCCGAGGCACCACATCCGGATGCCGTGCGGCTCGGCCACGCCGTGCTCGACCCGCAGGTCCGACAGCGCGGTGCCGTGCGGGTGGTTGGCGTACTCCAGGAGGTCGAGCGCCTCCTGCATGCCGCGCGTCCCCAGGTTCATCGCCATGATCGGCTCGACGTCGGCCTTGCGGGCCCAGGTCATGAACTCGTTCAGGCCGAACGCGTTGCTCTCGATGGTGCGCCAGGCGGGATCGAGCCGCGTCGGCCGGTCCTGCACAGGGCCGACCCCGTCCTCCCACCGGTACCCCGAGACGAAGTTGCCGCCCGGGTAGCGCACCGCGGTCACGCCGAGCTCGCGCACCAGCTCCAGGACGTCGCCGCGCAGCCCGTCGTCGTCGGACGTCGGGTGGCCGGGCTCGAAGATCCCGCCGTACACGCACCGACCCATGTGCTCGACGAACGACCCGAAGACCCGGCGGTTGACGGGTGCCACGACGAAGGCGGGGTCGATCGACAGCGTGCCGCTCTGCATTGCTACTCCTGGGGTGTGGTGGAACTCGCGCGCCGGATCTGGTCGACCGACGACGGTGACGTGCTGGTGCGATCCCGGGCGCCGGCGGACGCCGGCGCCCGGGATCAGGGACCTACTTGCCGATCTGGTTCTCCAGGTCCTTCTGCGCCTGGTCGAGCGCCTCCTGGGGCGCCATGCCGTTCTCGAAGATCTGCGTCCAGGTGACAGTGGTGAAGATGTCGTCGACCTTGGGCAGGTTCGGGTTGGTGAAGGCGCCGAAGTGGCCGATGTCCGCCTTGACCTCGTTGAGCACGTCGAACAGGTTCGTCTTGAAGTACTTGTTGAACTTGTTGTCCGGGTTGTGCGTGACTGCCTCGTTCTCCCACACCGACATGTTCACCGGGTCGAAGCCGAGCACCTCCCAGACGGCGACGTTCGCCTCGGGCGAGAGCTTGGCGAACGCGAGCCACTCCGCCGCGAAGTCCTTCTTCTTCGACGACTCGATCACCGCGGTACCGGTGCCACCGCCACCGATCGTCGCGACGTCACCGCCCTCGATCACGGGCGCCGGGGCGATGGCCACGTCACCGGCGAGGTCGGGCATGTAGTCGACGAACCGCGACGTGTACCAGGCGGGGTAGACGATGGCCGCGTAGTCGCCGCGGTTGATGGCGCCGAACGCCTCGTCCGTGTCGGGTCCGCCACCGGGGATCGTCGAGATCGCGCCCGCGTCCAGCATCCGCTGCTCGAGCTCGAGGGCCTCGACGACCTCCGGGCTGTTCACCGCGACGGCGCCGTCCTCGTCGAAGAAGCTGCCGCCCAGCTGCGCGACGATGAGAGGCTCCACGAAGTCGACGCTCGTACTGGCCACGCCGAACGCCTTGCCCGTCGCCTGGTTGTACGCCGCGCCGGCAGCCTCGAAGTCGTCCCAGGTCTCGATGGTCGTGTAGTCGATGCCCTGGGCCTCGAGCAGCGCGGTGTTGTAGAACGCCACGAACGCGCCCACGTGCATGGGGAAGCCGTACATGCCGTCGGCCCGGCTGTACAGGTCCAGCCGCGCCTGGACGATGTCGTCCTGGTAGGGCTTCGCCGCCTCGCTCAGGTCCATGAGCGGGGTCTTGCCGTCCGCCGTGACGAAGTTCGAGAACTTGCTGACCTCGATGTCGACCACGTCGGGCAGGCCCGCCTTGGCGTTGACCGCGAGCTGCAGCTTGTTGTGCATGTCGTCGTACGGGTACACCGTCACGTCGAGGTCGACGGGGCGGTTCGGGTTCTGCTCGTTCCACTCCTCGGCCATCTGCTCGTAGTAGGCCGCGTGCAGCTCGGCGAACACCCACATGTCGAGCGTGGTGGCCTCACCGTCAGCGGCCGGCGCGGCGTCGCTGTCTGCGCCGCCGCTGCATGCCGACAGCATCAGCAGGCCTGCGACGCCTGCCGCAGCAAGCGGGAGGAACCTTCGCGATACAGCCATGATGTGACTCCGTTCTTTCGTGTTCTTTCGTGTTGCGGTGGGTTTCGGTCAGCCCTTGACTGCGCCGGCCGTCATCCCGGCGACGAAGAACCGCTGGAAGGCGACGAACAGCACGAGGACAGGGAGCAGCGAGAAGAACGCGCCGATGATGAGCAGCGAGTAGTTGTTCCCGTAGGGGGTCAGGAGCGTGTTCAGCCCGATGGGGAGCGTGAACTTCTCGCTCGACCGCAGCACGAGCAGCGGCCACAGGAAGTTGTTCCAGATGACCATCCCGTTGAGGATCGCCATCGCGCCGAGAGCAGGCTTCGAGATCGGCAGCACGAGCTTGAAGAAGATGCCGAACTCCGTGACGCCGTCCACCCGGCCCGCTTCGAGGAGCTCCTTGGGGATGCCCAGGAAGTACTGGCGGAAGAAGAAGATCGTCACGGAGGCCGCGAGGAACGGGAAGATGATCACGGCGTAGTTGTCCGCGAGACCGAGGTCGTTCACCATCACGAACAGCGGGAGCATCATGATCTCGAACGGCACCGTCATGAGCAGCAGCACCGCGACGAACCAGGCGTTCTTGCCCTTGAAGTCGTACATCGCGAACCCGTAGGCGACGAACGAGCTGACCAGGAGCGTGCCGGCCACCTGCACCGCCGTCACCACCACCGAGTTGAGGAACCACCGGAAGTACGGCCCGGAGTCGGTGAAGAGCATCACGTAGTTCTGGAGCGACAGGGCGTCGACGTCGATGTCGAACGAGAGCCCGTTGCGGATGATCTCGTTGCCGTCCTGGAACGTCGCGACGAAGATCGCGACCAGCGGCACGAGCACGATCAGGGCGATGGCCACCAGGAAGCAGCCCTGGATGGTCGCGAACAGCCATTGCGGCAGCGGGTGCTTCTCCCGAGGGCCGCCCCGACGACGCGGGGTCGTCGGCGACGGGGTGACCGCGGTGGTGGGCGCGCTCATCGCGACTCCTCCTTCTTGAACGTGCCGGTCGCTGACAGGTAGGTCAGGTTGATCGCCATGATCACGATGAGGAGCACGACGCCCACCGCGGAGGCGAACCCGAGGTCGTTCTCCTCGATCCCTCTGCGGTACAGGTAGCCGACGACCGTCAGACCCTGGTTGTTCGGGGAGTTGTTGCCGGCGTAGAGCATGAAGCTCTCGAGGAACATCGCCAGGCCGCCGTAGATGCTGATCGTCGTGACGTAGACGAACGTCGGCTTGAGGTTCGGCACCGTGATGGAGAAGAACTGCCGCACCTTCCCGGCGCCGTCGATCGACGCTGCCTCGTAGTACTCGTCGGGGATCGACTGCATGCCGGCGAGGAAGTAGAGGATGTTGACGCCGGTGTACCGCCACATCGCCAGCGCAAGGAGCGCGACGAGACCCCCCGTGTCGGTGCGCAGCCAGCGGACCGGGTCGGCACCGAACAGGCCGATTGCCTGGTTGACCAGGCCCGTGCTGCTCTCGGCGAACATGAGCCGGAAGATCACGCCGGCGACCACGATCGAGGTGAGGGCGGGCACGAAGAGGGACGCCTTGAACAGACCCTTGAGCCGCTCACTGCCGAGCTTGGAGTTGATCACCGCGGCGAGCGCCAGCGGTACCGGGATCAGGAGGAGGAGCGTGAGGACCATGTACCGCGCACTGTTGGACATGGCCTGCCAGAAGACCCGGTCCCGCCACAGGCGCTCGTAGTTGTCCGCGCCGACGAAGCTGGCGTCGCCGAACACCACCTCCTGCGTGCTCATGATGAAGGTCCGCACGAGCGGTACCGCCCAGAACGCGAGCAGGGTGATGACGAACGGGGCGATGAAGAAGTACGGGGCCAGGCGCTGGGAGTAGAGCAGGGCCCGCAGAGGACGCCTGCCTGATGTCTTCGGCGGCGCCTGGCGCCCGTGCGACCGTGCCACTTCGTACTCCCGCTCTCCAGGGGTTCCGGACGCCTCACGAGACTCGACGACCGTGTCTCGTTGTGCGATGCGCCCTCGGGCCGACGTTCACTGGTCCGGCGTGTACAACGTCAACTGTGACGTTATACAGCTGTGACCTGCGTTATTACGACGTCGTAACTGCGCCCCGCCAGCATTGCCCTCGATGACCGTCGCTGTCAACCTCTGACCGTGTCGCTCACTGCGTGCCTGGTCCGGTCGGTGTGGGGCACGCCCGCGACGTCGCAGCGTCAGCCGGGACGATGCGGCCCCGGCGCGCTGTACGCTCTGGGACTTGCGTCGGCCGGGAGACCCGGGCGCGCCCTCGGCGTCGCGGCGGAACGGATGCCGACCCGGCTCCGGGACACGATGATGCGCCGGGGGACGTCCACGAGTGCGTCCGGCGGGACTACGAGAGCGCGGAGCTGCCGTCGTGAGTGTGACCATGCGCGATGTCGCGCTCCTCGCGGGCGTGTCGAACAAGACCGTCTCGAACGTGGTCAACGACCACCCGCACGTGCATCCGACGACGCGCGCACGCGTCCAGCAGGCGATCGCCGACCTCGGCTACCGTCCGAACCTGTCGGCCCGCGGGCTGCGCTCGGGCCGGACGGGGGTCATCGGCCTGGCCGTGCCCGAGCTGCGCCAGCCCTACTTCGCCGAGCTGGCGGACGCGGTGATCGCGGCCGCGGAGCGTCGCCACCTCAGCGTGATCATCGGCCAGGCCGGCGCGGACCGCGAGCACGAGATGGCGGTGCTCACCCGCGGGCTGCGGCAGACCGACGGCCTGCTCTTCAGCCCCGAGCACCTGGGCACCGAGGACCGCGGTCTGCTCGGTGACGTCGAGTACCCCCTGGTGCTGCTCGGCGAGCGCATCTTCGGCGGGCCGAGCGACCACGTCACGATGCACAACGTCGAGGGCGCACGTGCGGCCGTCGAGCACCTGCTGGGCCTGGGCCGCCGCCGGATCGCCGTCGTCGGCGCGCACCCCGACCGGCGCACCGGCCAGCTGCGCCCGTCCGACCTGCGGGTGCAGGGCTACCGGGAGGCGCTGGACTCGGCCGGCGTCCCGCAGGAGCGACGCCTCGAGCGCGCCGTCGCGCCCTGGCACCCGGAGAACGGCGCCGACGCGATGCGCGAGCTGCTCGACTCGGGCCTCGAGTTCGACGGCGTCCTCGCGCTCAACGACAGCCTCGGCATCGGCGTGCTGCGGGCACTCGGCAAGGCCGGGCGCCGCGTACCGGACGACGTGGCCGTGATCGGGTTCGACAACATCGCGGACGGTCGCTTCACCACGCCGTCGCTCTCGAGCGTGGATCCCGGGCGGGACGAGATCGCCGAGACCGCCGTCGCGATGCTGGTCGAGCGGATCGAGTCCGGCAGCGGTGCGCCACGAGCCCCCCGCCTGCACAAGGCGGCGTTCCACATCGTGGCCCGCGAGTCCACGGGCGGGCACGACGAGGAGCCGCTGCGCCACGGGGCGACGGGCGAACCCGCGGAGGGCTGAGCCCTGCCGCGGGCCGCCCGCCGCCTCAGCCGCGGGGGCGCAGGTAGGCGGCGTGCCCGTCGTTCACGCGGATCCGCACGTGCGTCGAGGAGGTTGGGTCGACCGGCCCTTCCACCGTCTGACCGCCGTCGGCGGTCGTGATGTCGAGCGCCACGGGCCTGCCGGTGCCGTACACGGTCACGTCGCCGTCGGCCGCCTGGGCGTCGACGTCGCCCTGGACCCCGGAGATCTCCGTCCGGCCGTCACTCGAGCGCGTGGTGACCGAACCGGACACGCGCGCGACGGTGACCGCACCGTCGGCAGACTGGAGGGACACGTTCCCGCGCACGTCGCTGACGTCCACGCGGCCGTCGGCGACGCGGACCGTGACGTCGCCGTCGATGTCGGAGATGGTCGGGTCGCCGTCGGCGGCATCGATCTCGAGCGGTCCGCTCAGCGCCGTCGCGGTCACCGACCCGTCGTGGGAGCGGACGACCACGGCGGTGCCCTCCGGCACGGTGACGTCCAGCGACGTGCTGCAGAAACCGGGCCGCCACCAGTCGCACCGGTAGCTCACGCGCAGCCGGTCGCCGGACTCGTCGGCCCGGTAGGTCGGGGTCGACAGCGCCGACCTGGCGGACCGTGCCACCTGGACGCGGTCGCCGCCGGTCGTCACGGTCACGAGGCCGTCGGCCTCCAGCTCCACCACCCGCGCGGCACCGTAGCTCGCGTCCTGCGACGCCGTGGTCACGTCGTCCGACCCCAGCACGAGCAGGTCGACGGCGCTGTATGCCCCGAACAGCAGCAGGAGGCCACCGACGACGCCGCCGATCCAGGTCAGCGCGCGGGCCGCCGGGCTGCGCGGGGCCGCGCTCGTCGCGTCCGCCGGTCGTTCCAGGGTGCTGGTCATGTGCGTTCTCCGTTCGTGGGTTCGTGCTCCAGCCAGCGCAGCACGGCGAGCACGCGGCGGTGGTCGTCGGCGTCCTGCGGGAGGTCGAGCTTGGTGAGGATCGACGTGACGTGCTTCTCCACGGCGGGCAGGCCGACGACGAGCCGGTCGGCGATGGCGGCGTTGGAGCGGCCCTCCGCCATGAGGCCCAGCACGTCCCGCTCGCGCGGGGTGAGCGTCTCCAGGCCGGTGCGGCGCGTCCGGGCGAGGATCTGCGCGACGACCTCGGGGTCGATGACCGTCCCCCCGCGGGCGACGCGGCCCAGCGCGTCGAGGAACTCGTCCACGTCCGCCACCCGGTCCTTGAGCACGTAGCCCAGGCCGCGCACGTCACCGGCGAACAGCTCACGGGCGTACCGCTGCTCGACGTACTGGGACAGGACCAGCACCGGCAGCCGCGGGTGCAGGCTGCGCAGGTGGATGGCCGCGCGCAGGCCCTCGTCGGTGTGCGACGGGGGCATCCGGACGTCGGTCACCAGCACGTCGGGCACGTCGGCCGAGGACCCGAGTGCCGCGACGACGTCGTCGGCCGTGGTGTAGCCGGTGACGTCGTGGCCCTCCGCCACGAGCAGGCGGGTCAGGCCGTCCAGGAGGAGGACGGAGTCCTCCGCGATCACGATGCGCACGGCACCTCCACGGTGAGTCGGGTGCCGGCTCCGGCCGGGCTGTCCAGGTCGAACGTGCCGTCCAGGGCGGCGACACGGCTGCGCAGGCCGTCGAGCCCGCTGCCGGGCGTCGCGGTCGCTCCCCCGCGGCCGTCGTCGGAGATCACGAGGCGCAGGGTGTCTGCGGGCGTGACGTCGGCGAGCACGGTGATCGCGCCGGCCTCGGCGTGCTTGGCGGCGTTCGTCAGCGCCTCGGCGGCGACGAAGTACGCGGCGGCCTGCGCCGACGCGCTCGCGCGGGCCAGGGACGGCGGGTCGGGCACCTCCACGCGCACGGGGACGGGGCTGCGGGCGGCCAGGGCCGAGAGCGCCGCGTCGAGGCCGCGGTCGGTGAGGACCGCTGGGTGGATCCCCCGAACCAGGTCGCGCAGCTCCGCCAGGGTCTCCTTCACCTCGCGGTGCGCGTGCTCCAGGGCCGCGGACGCGTCGGGGTCGCTCGACACCTTTCGCCGGGCGGAGCCGAGCTCCACCCCCAGGGCGACGAGCCGCTGCTGGGCGCCGTCGTGCAGGTCGCGCTCGATGCGGCGGCGCTCCTCGTCGGCCGCGCCGACCGCGGCCGTGCGCGTCTCGGTCAGCTCGACCGCTCGCCCCTCGGCCTGCGTGGCTCGGGCCTGCGCCTGCGCGGCGCGGGTCTGTGCCTGCCGTGCCGCCTCGACGGCCTCCGCCCGGGGCGACGCGCCCACCAGGGCGCGAGCGGTGCGGACCATGGCGAGCGATCCGGCCTGCGTGATGAGCGCCGTGATCCACGCGAGCAGCACGCCTCCGGGAAGCAGGAGGACCAGCGGCACGGGCGGCGCGCCGAGGTCGCCTGCCACGGCGACGACGGGGTAGACCAGCGCGCCCAGGGCGAAGCTGCCGGTGGCGGTCACCAGGAGGCCCTGCACCGTCAGGATCAGGCCGGCGACCACGATGTAGGCGACGTGCGCCCACGTGCGGCCGTCCGTCAGGACCGCGCCCCAGGACGCCAAGATGCCGTCGCGACGCGGGTACCGGGGCGCGGGGATCTCGACGCCGAGCTGGGCGTGCAGCCGGGCCCGCTCCAGCCGGGCGAACGGCCGGCAGAGCAGCAGGGTGCCGACGAGCAGCGGGATGCCGACGAACAGGATCGCCAGGCTGAGGCCGAGCGAGAGCCCGATGGTCAGCAGGAGGGTCGCGAGCACCAGGACGAACGAGCCGACGACGATCTGGGAGATGCCGCGCCACGTCGCGGCCGACACCGGCGCCAGCAGGAGAGCCCGTGGGTCGGTGAAGGCGGGGGCGACGGTGCGCAGGTCGTCGGAGACGGAGACGCTGCTCGGAGGCGTCGGTGAGGTCATGACAGTGACGCTAGGGCTCCGCGTCGGTCGGCAGACAGCCTGACCACCCACGAGCACCCGGGGGGTTAGCCCTACCGAGCCGAACGGGCCGGTCCTCCGTGGAGGACCGGCCCGTCCGGTGCCGGCTGTCGAGCCCGGCTAGCCGATGGTGCAGGTGGCGCCGTTCAGGGTGAACGCCGTCGGGTTGTTGTTGGTCCCCGTGTGGGAGCCGTTGAACCCGATGTCGATGCTCTGACCGGCGCCGAGGGTGCCGTTCCACGCGGCGTTCTTGGCCGTGACCGCCGTGCCCGACTGCGACCAGTCGGCGCTCCAGCCCTGGGTGACCCGCTGCCCGTTGGCGAACGAGAACCCGAGGGTCCAGCCGCTGAGGGCCGTCGTGCCGGTGTTCGTCACCTTGACCGAGGCCGTGAAGCCCGAGTTCCAGCTGTTGGCGTTGTAGGACACCTTGCAGGAGCCGGTCGGGGTGGTCGACCTCGTCGTCACCGACAGGGCCGACGACGCGGCGGACACGTTGCCCGCGTTGTCCCGGGCCCGGACGGTGTACTGGTACGCCGTCGCCGCCGTGAGGCCGCTGTCCGTGTACGAGGCCGCGGTCGGTGTGCCGACCTTGGTGGTCCCCCGGTACACGTCGTAGCCGGCCAGGCCGGAGCCGCCCGTGTCCGTGGACGTGGTCCACGTGAGCGCGACGCTGGTCTCGGTGACGGTCGTCGCGACCAGGCCCGTGGGCACCGACGGTGCGACGGTGTCCTGCGTCGTGCCCGGCAGAGTGGTGACCGTCACCGCGCTCGACGCCGCCGACACGTTGCCCGCCACGTCACGTGCCCGGACCGTGTACGCGTACGCCGTGGCCGGGGTCAGCCCGGTCTCCGTGAACGACGTGGTGGTCGACGAGCCGACCTTCGTCGTGCCGCGGTAGACGTCGTACCCGGCCACGCCGGAGCCGCCGGCGTTGTCCGTCGAGGCCGTCCACGAGATCGTGGCCGACGTCGACGTTCCGGTGCCGGCGACCAGGCCCGTCGGGACGGACGGTGCGGTGGTGTCGGTCGGCGGCGGCGCGTCGTCCTCGAACAGTCGCGCGTAGTCGCCGAGGGCACCCGCGATCGCCGTCTGCGCCCAGAACCGGTGGAACGTGAACTGCGGCGCCACACC
Source organism: Cellulomonas fengjieae (assembly GCF_018388465.1). Lineage (NCBI taxonomy): Bacteria > Bacillati > Actinomycetota > Actinomycetes > Micrococcales > Cellulomonadaceae > Cellulomonas > Cellulomonas fengjieae. Next base: position 3,375,178 of record NZ_CP074404.1, read on the forward strand.
GGTGGCCAGCGCGGTCTCGATCTTCGACCAGCTGGGGTCGTCCTTGTACCAGGTGCGGATGTCGAGGAACGAGACACCGGGCTTGATCACGTCGCCGTTGGGCATGGTTCCCGTCCAGCCGGCCGGGACGTAGACCCCGTTGCCGCCCGCGACGTAGGTGTCGTCGAAGCGCAGGAAGTCCGCGCGGGTCTCGACCGTGCCGACGCCGAGGGTGTCCTGGTTGGAGTCCCAGATGGCGTCGAGCAGGGCCTTGGCCTTGTCACGCGACGCGGTGTCGCCCGACTTGGCGGCGTAGAACAGCAGGGCACGGGCGGTGTCGCCGGCGACGCCGACGTCCTGGCCGTAGCTCTTGACCGCCACGGACAGCCCCGAGTTGGCGCCGGGGGTGGCCTTGTTCCAGGTGTCCGGCTTGCCGGTCCAGGTCAGCTCCGAGGGAACCTTCCAGTTGGCGCCGTCCGTCGAGATGTTCGCGACGACCCACGGGACCCACTTGTCGAGGATCGCCTTGGCCTGCGCGTTGCCGGAGGCGTAGTACAGCTCGGCGACGCGCTGGACGCCCCACGCCTGCATGCCGAACCACTGGTTGGACGGCGGGTCGTTGTAGACCGGCGCCTCGGTGTAGGCCATGCCGTAGAACGTCGGCGTGCCGGCCGGAGGCGTCGCGTACGCGCCGTCCCAGCTGTTGGTGGCACCACCGGCGATGCCGCCCTGGGGCGACTGCAGCCAGCGGTAGAACTCGAGCTGGCGCTCCATCGACGTCGACCAGTCCGCCTTGGCGGTCGGCGACTTCGGCGTCAGGGCCGGGTCCGTGGACAGCACCCAGGCCGCGAGCGGGTTCTGGTAGCCGAAGTGCGCGTGCGAGGACCCGATCCGCCAGGCCCAGCCGGCCGACGAGTCGAGCGCGCCGCCCCAGGCGTAGTACCAGGACAGCAGGTAGTGGGCGCTGTTCTTGCCCGAGCCCGCGGGGCACGAGGGCGAGGTGCAGCCGATGGTCTTGAAGTACTTGTCGAACAGTGCGTACCGCAGGTAGTCGCCCATCTTGGCGGCCTTGGTCACGGTCGCGGCGATGTCGGCCTGGTTGCCCTGGTCGGTCGCCCACTGGTTGGCCCAGTACACGGCCTCGACCGCACGCGCGTCGGCGTCGGGCGCGTTGGTGTACTTCCACTGCTTGGCGTACGAGGCGTCCTTGGTGAAGATGTCGAGGAAGCCGTTGGGGCCGCCGTACTTGAACTCCTCGCAGGACGGCTGCGGGATGGTCTCCCAGACCGACTCCTGCGCGCCGCGCTGGAACGTGTTGATGTACGACGTGCCGGTCGCTGTCGGGCCGAGCTCGCAGCCCGCACCCGGCGTCGCGCCGAACCCGTACTTGTTGTCGACGTCGGCGAGCCAGTGCATGCCGTAGATGTCCGGGGTGCCGTAGGTCGACCTCAGCTCGGCGCCGATCGGGTCGGTGCCCGAGGTGACGCCGCTCTGCAGCTGCGACGGGTAGGAGCTCGGGTGGTTGAACTCGGACGCGTAGGTCGCCGGGCTGGCCGGGTTGTAGAACGAGTTCGTCGGCTGATCCGCGGTGGTCGGGATCATGTACTTCTCCATGGTGTCCCACGCCTCGTTGAGCGGGGCCCAGTCCTCGGTCACCTGGCCGTAGAGCGCCTCGAGCCAGAGCCAGTAGGAGTACGCCTCCGACGTGGTCTCGTGCCCGTAGTCGGGCGCCTCGACGATGAGGGTCTCGACCGAGTGGTACGGGATGCCCTGCGGGCTGAAGTAGCCGTTGGCGGGGTTCTTGATCTTCTCGTACTGCGTGAGGAACCGCTGCGCGTACTCCCCGTCGGCCACGGCGGCCTTGACGGGTGCAGCGGCCGGCACCGAGACGGTGGCCGGGCCGGCGGCCATGGCGGGCTGGATCCCGCAGATGGCCAGCAGCGACGCTGCGCTCAGGGTGGCCGTGGCCACCCAGGCAGTTCGCCGTCGGGTCGATGAGGACATCGTTCGTACCTTTCTGGCTGTCGGGCACGCCCCCGCGACGCCGCGGGCACGGCCCGCCGCTCCCGCACGCGGGTGCGTGCGGGAGCGGTGTCGGAGGTGCACGAAGGAACTGACCGTCGGTCCCGGTGCGGCCCGCAGCGGCGCGGGTCCCCGGGCAGACGGCGGCCGGGTCGGCGCCCACTTTCCGTCCGGCCACAGCGCGCGTCCAGCCTCCTAAACGATTCTGGTGGGAGCGCGTCCACAGGGTCCCCCGAGGCATCCTCAGGACCAGCGGAAGAACCGCGCGGCCACCGGCACCCCGACGGCCGTCCACGCGACCATGACCAGCAGCGCGGACGTCGGGAACGGCTGGCCGTACCAGGCGGCGGCGAGCGCCTCGCTGCCCGCCCCCAGGGGCGTGTACCCGGCGATCGTCTGGACCACGTCCGGCATGAGCGGCAGCGGGAGCCAGACACCGGCGAAGAACAGGGACGTGAAGTACAGGGCCATCCCCCAGGCGGTCGCCGCCGCAGCCGTCGGCGCCAGCGCCGCGATCACCGACCCGACGGCGAACGCCGACAGGACGGCCAGCACGAACGCCAGGAGCAGGACCAGCGGGTCCGCGGGCGCCGCCACGTCCACGACCGTGGTGCCGAGCACGTACATGAGCACCGCGGCGACCAGCAGGGCGCCGAGGTTGACCGCGAGCTGCGCCACCAGGATCCGCGACGGCGGCACCGGGGTGGTGGACAGGCGCTTGAGCACGCCCCGCCCGCGGTAGCCGGCGACGGTCGTCGGGTAGCTGGACAACGCGACGGTCGCCACGGCGAGCGCGAGCACGGTGGGTGCGTACCCCGTGATGCCGTTGATCTGCGACAGGATCGGGTCCTGGTCGTTGAAGGGCAGGTCGGCCCACGGCATCACCAGGCCGAGCACGGTGAGCAGGACGGCGGGGAACAGGGCGACGAAGAAGGCTGCCGACGGCTCGCGGAGGAGCAGCCGGGCCTCGACGGCGGTGAGCCGGGTCAGTGCGCTGGTGCTGGACGTGGTGCGGGACACGGTGCTGGACATGGTGCTGGACATGGTCAGACCTCCACAGGTGTCGTGAGTGCGACGAACGCGTCCTCGAGCGAGCTCTGCTCGAGGCGCAGGTTCTCGGGGCGGATGCCGTGCTGGGCCAGCGCGACGAGCACGTCCTGGACGACGTTGTCGCGGCCTCGCGCCTCGACCGTGCCGTCGTCGGCGTGGGTGATGTGCGCGATCGACTCGAGCACGCCGACCGGGACGGGAGCCGACGGCCGGAACCGGAGCACCTGCTCGGCCGTCGCCCTGGCGACCAGCTCGGCGGGCGTGCCGGTGGCCACCACCCGCCCCGCGTCGATGAGCGCGATCCGGTCGCAGAGCCGCTCCGCCTCCTCCATGAGGTGCGTCACCAGCACGATGGTCACGCCGCGGTCGCGGATGCGCTCGACGACCTCCCACGTCTCGCGGCGCGCGTGCGGGTCGAGCCCGGTGGTGAGCTCGTCGAGGATCGCGACCTGCGGGTTGCCGACGAGCGCGAGGGCGACGGAGAGCCGCTGCTTCTGGCCGCCGGACAGCTGCTCGAACCGGGCACCGGCGCGGTCCGTGAGGCCCAGCTCGTCGAGCAGCTGCGCGGGATCGGCGGGGTCGGGGTAGAAGGACGCGTACAGGTCGAGCGCCTCGCGGACGACCAGCTTCGGCTGCAGCTCGCTCTCCTGCAGCTGCAGGCCGACGACCTCCCGGAGCCGGCTGCGGTCCCGGACCGGGTCGAGCCCCAGGACGCGGACGGTCCCCGAGTCGGCCTCCCGCAGGCCGCCGATGATCTCCACCGTGGTGGTCTTTCCTGCCCCGTTGCGGCCCAGCACGCCGAAGATCTCGCCGCGGTGGACCTCGAGGCTGACGTCGTGGACGGCGACCGTGCCGCCGTAGCTCTTGCGGAGGTGCTCGACCTGGATGACGGACATGACGGGCTCCTTCAGGGTGTGCGGTGCCACGGGAGCGGCGGTGGCCGGTCCCGGAACGAGCGGGTGGGGTCAGGAGGTGCGGCTGGGCACGGACGCGCCCCGGGTCAGGCGGTCGAACACGACCCCCATGACAGCCACGATCAGCAGGGTTGCTGCGGAGGCGAACAGGAGCGGTCGCTCGCCGCCGAACCACTCGGAGGTGGAGAACGGGCCGGCGTCCTGCGCGAACAGGGCCGACACCAGCACGATCGGGCCCGCCGTCAGCGGGAGGGTGAGGGTGCCCCACCAGCCGCCGCCGCGCTGGTAGCAGATGGCGACCAGCAGGCCGGAGACGTAGGCGACCAGGAACAGCATCGTGGAGCTCACCAGCAGCGTGCCGGCACCGGCGTTCTCCGGGGACAGGCCCTCGAGGAACCGCCACCGCCACCCGAGCGCGTCGAAGACGGTGCGCTCGACGATCAGCAGCCCGGTGAACACGACGCCGTAGACCACGGCCATGCTCGCAGCGGCGACCAACGAGCCGAGGGCGAGGCTGCGCCGGGTCAGGCCCGTCGCCACGTGCACCGGCAGATAGGCGGCCGTGACGCCGATGAGGACCGAGAACGGGAACCAGATGGCTCCCTGGCGGGCGAACGCCAGCACGCTGTTGTTCACCTCGCCGAACTGGTTGATCACCAGCAGGGCCCCGGTGGCGACGACGACGACCAGGCCCCAGAACCACGTGGCCAGGTACAGGTTCATCCAGAGCAGCCAGGTGGCCGTGACGCGCACCGAGCTGCGGGTCGGGCGACGTGCCGTGTCGATGCTCATCGCGACTCCTCCGGGGTATGTGCGGCCGCAGGGCTGGGGCGGTCGGTCAGGTGGACGAAGAGGTCCTGCAGCGCGACGGGGCCGAGCTCCAGACCGGCCTGCCGGGCGCGCACCGCGTCGTCCGGCAGCGCCCCGATGACCGTGGCCTGCGCAGTGCGGCCGAGCTGCTGGCGGGCCACCACGGTGCGACCGGCGACGAAGAGCTCGACCGCGTCCGACGAACCGGTCACGGTCACGCCGTCGGAACGGAGCGTCTCCGCGTCGGAGACCGTCAGCACCTTCCCGCGGTCGAGCACGACGACGTCCTCGAGCAGCCGCTCGATCTCGCCGATCAGGTGGCTGGACAGCACGATGGTGCGGGGGTGCTCGACCCAGTCGGCCAGGAGTGCGTCGTAGAACGCGTACCGCGAGGGGGCGTCCATGCCGAGGTGCACCTCGTCGAGCAGCGTCAGCGGGGTTCGGCTGGCCAGCCCGACCACGACGCCGAACGCCGACCGCTTGCCGCGCGACAGCCTGTCCGGCCGGGTCAGCGGGTCCAGCTCGAAGCGGTCGAGCAGGCTGTCGGCGAGCTCGCGGGAGAACAGCGGACGGCGGTCCCCGAGGAAGTCGAGGGTGTCCTTGAGCTTCTGGTCGTTGGCGACGTCCCCGCTCTCGCGCACCAGGCACGTCCCGGCCATGACGCGCTCGTTCTCCCAGGGGTCCTCGCCGTCGACGAGCAGAGTGCCGGACGAGGGCCGGCGGAAGGCGGCCATCAGCGACAGCGCAGTGGTCTTGCCGGAGCCGTTGCGTCCGAGCAGGCCGGTGATGACCCCGGGGCGGAGCGCGAACGAGACCGTGTCGAGCGCGACGGTCGTGTCGTAGCGGGCCATGAGGTCTCGGACCTCGACGCCGAAGCCGTTCATCGGTGCTCCCCTTCGGTCAGGCGCTGCACGAGCTCGTCGGTGGTGATGCCCAGCACCCGCGCCTGCTCGAGCATCGGCTCGACGACGTCGGCGAAGAACGTCGCCCGGCGCTGGGCGAGCAGCTTCTCCCGGGCGCCCTCCGCGACGAACATCCCGATGCCGCGGCGCTTGTACAGGACGCCCTCGTCGACCAGCTCGGCGAAGGCCTTGGCGGCGGTCGCCGGGTTGATCCGGAACGTCGTCGCGTACTGCGTGGTGGACATGACCTGCTCCTCCGCACTGAGAGCACCGGACAGCACGTCGCCGCGGATCTGGTCGGCGATCTGGACGTACAGGGGGTCACGACCGTCGAACATCGCGCACCTCCCTTCCCTGGTTCGTTACTTGACCAACTAACCATAGAGCCATATCCCCGCACAACCCCTTACGTCCGAGCAGATGGAGGTCCTGACCTACTTCCGCTCGGACGTCAGCATGGACGCCTGCGCAGCGTCCGAGCAGATGGAGGTCCTGACCCACCTCTGCTCGGACGTCCTGGGGTGGACAGCACGACGTCCGCACTCGGGAGGGTGGGAGCCCCCTCGAGTGCGGACGTCGGTGTGTGTCAGGCGGTGGTGGTCGTCAGACGGTGGCGAGGCGCTGGGCGGCGACCAGCTCGGCGATCTGCACCGCGTTCAGCGCGGCGCCCTTGCGCAGGTTGTCGTTGCTGACGAACAGCGCGAGCCCGCGCCCGCCCTCGACGCCCTCGTCCCGGCGCAGCCGGCCGACGAAGGACGGGTCCTTGCCCGCGGCCTGCAACGGCGTCGGCACGTCGGTCAGCTGGACGCCCGGCGCGTGCGCCAGCAGCTCGGCGGCGCGCTCCGGGCTCAGCGGACGCGCGAACTCCGCGTTGATCGACAGCGAGTGGCCGGTGAACACCGGGACCCGGACGCACGTGCCGGAGACCAGCAGCTCCGGGATGTCGAGGATCTTGCGCGACTCGTGCCGGAGCTTCTGCTCCTCGTCGGTCTCGAACAACCCGTCGTCCACCAGGTTCCCGGCGAGCGGGATCACGTCGAACGCGATGGGCGCCACGTACTTGACCGGGGCGGGCAGCGTCACGGCGGACCCGTCGTGCACCAGCGCGAGAGTGTCCTGCTCGACCGCCGCGCGGATCTGGCTGTCCAGCTCGTCGGCGCCCGCGAGGCCCGAACCGGAGACCGCCTGGTAGGTGGAGACGACCAGGCGCCGCAGGCCGGCCTCGTCGTGCAGGACCTTGAGCACCGGCATCGCGGCCATCGTCGTGCAGTTGGGGTTGGCAATGATGCCCTTGACGGCCCCCGCGATCGCGCCCGGGTTGACCTCGGAGACGACCAGCGGCACCTCGGGGTCGCGCCGCCACGCCGAGGAGTTGTCGATCACGAGGGCGCCCGCGGCGGCGAACCGGGGGGCGTGGATCTTCGAGGCGGCGCCGCCCGCGGAGAACAGCGCGACGTCGATGCCCGAGAGGTCCTCGGTCTCCACGTCCTCCACGACGACGTCGGCACCCTTCCAGGGCAGCGTCGTGCCGGCCGAACGCGCGGACGCGAAGTAGCGGATCGACGCGACGGGGAAGTCGCGCTCGTCCAGCAGGCGCCGCATGACACTGCCGACCTGGCCGGTGGCGCCGACCACCGCGATGTTCAGTCCCATCGCCCTACCGTCCCGTCCCGCCGTACACGACGGCCTCGTCTTCCGTGGAGTCGAGCTGGAACGCCGTGTGCACGGCGCGGACCGCCTCGTCGAGGGAGTCCGCGCGCGTGACCACGGAGATCCGGATCTCCGACGTCGAGATCATCTCGATGTTGACCCCGGCCTCGGACAGCGCCGCGAACAGCCGTGCCGAGACGCCGGGGTGCGACCGCATGCCGGCACCGATCAGCGAGAGCTTGCCGATGGTGTCGTCGTACTGCAGCGACGCGAAGCCGATCTCCGGCTGGTGCTCGGTCAGCGCGGCCGTCGCGGCCGCACCGTCCGTGGCGGGCAGCGTGAAGGAGATGTCCGTCAGCCCGGTCGAGGCGACCGACACGTTCTGCACGATCATGTCGATGTTCACGCCCGCGCCGGCGACGACCTCGAAGATGCGCGCGGCCTTGCCCGGCACGTCGGGCACACCGACGACGGTGATCTTGGCCTCGCTGCGGTCGTGCGCGACGCCGGCGATGATCGGCTGTTCCACAATCTCTCCTTCAGCAGCGGGCTCGTCCGTCACCAGGGTGCCCGTATGAGTGGTGAACGACGAGCGCACGTGAATCGGTACCCCGTACCGGCGCGCGTACTCCACGCAGCGCAGGACCAGCACCTTGGCGCCGCTCGCCGCGAGCTCGAGCATCTCCCCGTAGCTGACGCGGTCGAGCTTGCGCGCGGTGGGCACGATCCGGGGGTCGGCGGTGAACACCCCGGCGACATCCGTGTAGATCTCGCAGACGTCCGCCTTGAGGGCCGCCGCCAGCGCGACCGCGGTCGTGTCCGAGCCGCCGCGACCGAGCGTCGTGACGTCGTTGGTGGACGGGTTGACGCCCTGGAAGCCGGCGACGATCGCCACCGACCCCTGCGCGAGCGTCTGCCGGATCCGGCTGGGCGTGACGTCGATGATCCGCGCCTTGCCGTACGACTCGTCGGTGATGACCCCGGCCTGCTGCCCGGTGAACGACTTGGCCTCGACGCCGAGGTTGTGGATCGCCATCGCGAGCAGGGACATCGAGATCCGCTCGCCGGCGGTCAGCAGGATGTCCATCTCGCGCTGCGGCGGCAGCGGGGTGACCTGGGTGGCGAGGTCGATCAGCTCGTCCGTCGTGTCACCCATCGCGCTGACGACCACGACGACGTCGTGGCCGGCGCGCTTGGCCTCGGCCACCCGCTTCGCGACTCGCTTGATGCTGGTGGCGTCGGCGACGGAGGAACCGCCGTACTTCTGCACGATCAGGGCCACGGGGACATCTTTCGCGGGCGCGGGACAGGACCGGGCGAGTGTACGGCCGTGCCCACCAGGTGGGCTCGGAGTTTCAGATGCCGGATCGTGGCCCCGGTGGAGCGACGGCGCGGACGGCGAAACGCTCCGGTTCGACCCGTCGCCGTCGCGGTGGAGCGGCTCGGCCCCGCAGGCGTTCTGCACAGCACCTGCACAGCGACTTTCGTGAAAACCGCCCGGCCACATGGGGTGCGGTCCTAGGTTGACGCCATGTCGAGCACCGTCGATGACGACACCACGACCACCCCGCCACCTGCCGCGACGACCGCCGGCGTCGTCGTGCGCGACCTGCACCGCGCGTTCGGGGCCGTCAAGGCGCTCGACGGCGCCCAGCTGACCGCCCGCGCCGGTGCGGTCACCGCGCTCGTCGGTCCCAACGGCTCGGGCAAGACCACGCTGCTCCTGGTCCTCGCCGGTCTGCTCGTCCCCGACCGGGGCGAGGTGAGCGTCGGCGGCCACGATCCCGTCGCGCACGGTGCGGCGGCCCGCGCGGTGACCGGGTGGATGCCCGACACGTTCGGCACCTGGGACTCCCTGACCGCGCGCGAGGTGCTGCTCACGTTCGCCGCCGCGTACCGGCTCTCCCCCGCGACCGCCGCGGACCGGGTGACCGAGCTGCTCGCGACGGTCCACCTCGCCGAGTACGCCGACCGCCCCGCCAGCGTCCTGTCCCGCGGCCAGAAGCAGCGCCTGGGCCTGGCCCGGGCGCTCGTGCACGACCCCGCGGTGCTCCTGCTCGACGAGCCGGCCAGCGGGCTCGACCCGCGCTCCCGTGTGGACCTGCGGATCCTGCTGCGCAGGCTCGCCGACGAGGGCAAGACGGTCCTGGTCTCGAGCCACGTGCTGTCCGAGCTGGACGAGATGGCCGACGACGCCGTCTTCCTGTCCCGGGGCCGCACCGTGGTCCCGGACGCGGCGGCCGGTGCGGCCCGCTCCTGGCACGTGCGCGCTCTGTCCCTCGAGTCCCTCACCGACTGGCTCACGAGCACCGGATCCGCCTGGCAGCCCGACGGCGCACCCACCTCACCGAGCGGCGCGGGTGGGGTGCTCATCGACGTCGCGGGCGACGACGGCGCCGCCCAGCTGCTCCGGGACGCGGTCACCGCCGGCGTGCCGATCGCGTCTCTCGTGCCCGCCTCCGGCGCGCTCGAACAGGCCTACCTGACCCTCGAGGAGGAGCGGCGATGACGCTGTCCGAGGTCGCGCTCGAGCCCGACCAGCCGACGACGCCCCCGCGCGCCCCCCGGTCCGCCACCTGGGGACTGACGTGGCACGGCGTCCGCACGGTCGCCGTGCTGGAGCTGCGGCAACGGGTGCGCTCGACCCGGTGGATCGTGGCGCTCGTCGTGTGGTTCGTGGTGGTGGGCGGGATCACCCTGCTGACCTCCGGCGCGCTCGCCATGTTGGGGTCGGGGCCGAGCGACGGTCGCGCGTCGACGGGGCCGCTGCTGTTCGGGGCGGTGACGTTCCTGGTGCTCGGCCTGGGTCTGCTGGTCACGCCGACGCTCGCCTCGACCGGCATCAACGGCGACCGCAACGCCGGCACGCTGGCGACGCTGCAGGTCACGCTGCTGACCCCCGCCGAGATCGCGGCCGGGAAGCTGCTCGCCGCGTGGGCTGCCGCCTGCGCGTTCCTCGTCGCGAGCCTGCCGTTCCTCGGCATCGCCATGGCCCTGGGCGGGACGCCCGGCACCGCCCTGCCGCGCGTCGTCCTGCTCATCGCGATCCTGCTGGCGTCGGTGTGCGGGATCGGGCTGGGCTTCTCCGCGCTCACCGCGCGCACCGCCGGGTCGACCGTCCTGACGTTCCTCACCGTCGCCGCGCTCACGCTGCTGACCCCGGTGCTGTTCGGGCTGACGTACCCGTCGATCTCCCGGACGCAGGACGTCCCCGTCAACTCGGTGCCGAGCGACTGGGACGGCCAGTCGGACCCCGAGTGCGAGGTCACGGTGCAGGAGCGCGCCGTCCCGCACACCGAGCGCACCTGGTGGCTGCTGGGCATCAACCCGTTCGTCGTCCTCTCCGACGGCGCGGGAACCGCGGAGGGAACCCGTATCACCGGCCGCGACAACGACCCGCTCGCGTTGATCCGCACCGGGGTCCGGGAGCTGCGCGCCGGGCCCACGCTGCCGCTCGACGAGTGCTGGGTCGGGCAGAGCGACCCACCGGCCGAGCCCGACACCGTCTCCGGCGCACCGGTGTGGCCATGGGGGCTCGCGGTCAACGTGCTGCTCGGCGCCGCCGGCTACGTCGTCGCCGTCCGCCGTCTGCGGATCCCGCAGCGCACGCTCGCCCGGGGGACGCGCGTCGCCTGAGAGCCGTCAGGGCTGGAGGGCGTCGTACTCGGCCTCAGCGGCAGTGCTCTCGCGTCGCCTGGACCGGTCAGGGCTGGAGGGCGTCGTACTCGGCCTCAGCGGCGACGTCATCCTCCACGTCCAACCGAAGGTGCGCCAGCATCGTCTGCAGGGTGCGCAGGACGCTCGAGGCGCGCTCGCCCCAGTCGGACAGGTACGAGAACTGCCACCACCACAGTGCCTCGAGCACGCCCCCGGTCTCGTAGTGCCGCAGGCCCTGCGCCAGCGCACCGGCGATCGCGACCAGGTCGCCGGACACGGTCGCCTGCTGGACGTCGACGCCGAGCAGCGGGTCGACGATCGCGGCGTACTCGTCGATCCCCTCGAAGACGTTCGCCAGGTTGGCGTGCAGGGGGTCGACGTCCGGGTCGGGGCCGAGGTCCGGCTCGAACCGCTCGGACGGCACCACGTCGGTGGTCGCACCGAGCCGCGCGCCGGCCGCGAGCACGTCGCTCACCGCGAGCAGCAGCAGCGGCAGCGACGCGTCCGGGTTCGCCCCCGACGCGACCTCCGTGACGGTGATCAGATAGCTGCGCGCTTCCGCCGCGACCGCGTCGGCGATGTCCTGCAGATCCGCATCCATCGTGCCGGTCATGGTGTTGCCTGCTTCCTCATGCGCTGATCCGTCGTCGGCCCTCGAACGCCCGGCCGAGCGTCACCTCGTCGGCGTACTCCAGGTCCCCGCCCACCGGCAGGCCCGACGCGAGCCGGCTGACCGTCAGCCCCATCGGGACCAGCAGGCGGGCCAGGTAGGTGGCCGTCGCCTCGCCCTCGACGTTCGGGTCCGTGGCCAGGATGACCTCGGTGACGGTGCCGTCGGCGAGGCGCGTCATCAGCCCCGCGATGCGCAGGTCGTCCGGGCCGACACCGGCGATCGGGTTGATGGCCCCGCCGAGCACGTGGTACTTGCCGCGGAACTCGCGCGTGCGCTCGATGGCGACGACGTCCTTGGACTCCTCGACCACGCAGATCGACGCCGGCGAGCGGCGCGGGTCGCGGCAGATGCGGCACTGCGGCTCCTGCGCGACGTTGCCGCAGATCTCGCAGAACCGGACGCGGAGCTTGACCTCGGTCAGCGCGTCGGACAGCCGCCGCACGTCCGCCGGATCCGCGGACAGGATGTGGAACGCGATCCGCTGGGCGCTCTTGGGACCGACTCCGGGCAGTCGCCCGAGCTCGTCGATCAGGTCCTGGACCGCGCCTTCGTACACGCGGCCAGCCTACGGGGTCGAGGCGGCCCCGCCGTCGGACGCCACCAGCTCCACCTCGAAGCCGTGGTCGTCCTCGAGGTAGGCGGCGTAGTGCTGCGGGCCGCCCGCGAACGGGTGCCGGTCCGCGAACAGGAGCGACCAGCCGTGCGCGGGGGCCGCCGCGACGAGCGCGTCGACCTCCACCCGGGTGCCCGCCCACAGCGCGAGATGGTTCATCCCGGGGCGGAGCCGGTCGTGCGGCGCCGGCGCCACGTCCGGCCCGGACTCCAGCACGACGTACGGTCCGGCGCCCCGTCCCCAGCTGACCCCGGACGACCACCGCTCACGGACCTCGTAGCCGAGACGCGCCAGGAGCCAGCCCCAGCTGCGATCCGCCGCCGCCAGGTCGCCCACCCAGATCTCGAGGTGGTGCAGGCCGCCGGGGGTGGTCACGACGTGCCGTCGTCCAGCTGCTCGTCGATGACCGTCCCGCCCAGCATCTGCGCCACCAGGGGCGCGCCGCTCAGGCTCGACGTGGTGATGTCGGGGTCGTCCGGGGACGGGTCGTCGGGCACGCTCGTAGCGGTGCGCGACGCCGACTCCCGGGCAGCCGCCGTGCCGCGCTCACGGGCCGTACCGCGCGCCGGCGGTGCGACGTCCGGCGGGGGTGCGTCGGGCGCGGCCGGTTCGCCGGGCTCGTCGTCCGGGGGCTCGACGATCGGCGGCTCGTCGTCCCACGAGGCCGCCGCCTCCGCGGGCGTCACCGCGCGCGGGTTCGACCGGTCGTCGGCCGCCCGGGGTGCCGGAGCGCTGACCGGGGCGGGTGCTGCGACCTGCTCCGCGAGGATGCCCTCGACCCGGACGTCGAACCCGAGCGTCTCGCGGACGGCCCGCGCGACGACGTCCGCGTGGGCGCCGTTGCGGAACGTGGTGGCGAGCGCCGGGTTGTCGAAGGCCACCCGCAGCGTGGTCGCGTCGAGGTCGGCCACCTGGGCGTTGCGCGGGTCGACGAGCGCCCACGTGACGCGGCGCAGGCCCTTGACCGTCTCCAGGACCTCGGGCCAGCGGCGGCGCAGCACCTCGGTGTCAGGGCCGACGGCGCCCCCGCGGGCGGCGGCCGGCGGCGGTGTCGCGGCAGCCGGCGCGGAGACGCGGGTGGGTGGCGCATCGGCGGTGGCGACGTCCGGCCTCGTCCGCACGGGCTCAGCCCGTGCGGGTTCCGCCTGAGCAGGTTCGGCCTGAGCAGGTTCGGCCTGTGCCGGTTCGGCCGGTGCCGGTTCGGCCTCTGCGGTCTCGGCTCGTGCGGTTTCCGCCCCGGCACCGGGACGCTGCGGCGAGCTCCCCGGTTCGGAGACGATGTCGCCGTCGGCTGGTGCGGGATCGGGCGTCCGTGCGGCGACGCGCTCAACTGCCACCACAGGCTCGGCGGGCGCTGCGACAGCAGGCGCCGGGGCGCTCTCGGGGGCGCGTACCGGCGCGGGCGCGGGCGCCTGCGGGCCTGCGGTCGGCACACGGACACCGGTGCCGTCGCTCGGCAGACCGCGCTCCAGCCGGTCGAGGCGCGCGCCGAGGCCGGAGCGGGTGTCCTCGACCGCGGGCAGCAGCAGGCGCGCCATGAGCAGCTCGAGGTGCAGCCGGGGGGACGTCGCACCGGACATCTCGGTGAGGGCGGCGTTGCACAGGTCCGCCGACCGGGACAGCTCCGAGGCGCCCAGGTGGCGCGCCTGCAGCCGCATGCGGTCGAGCTGGTCGCTCGGCACGTCGCGCAGCGCGGCGTCGGCGGCGTCGCCGGAGGCCGCGATGACGATGAGGTCGCGCAGGCGCTCGAGCAGGTCCTCGACGAAGCGCCGCGGCTCGTGGCCGGTGGAGATCACGCGCTCGACCACGCGGAACGCGGAGGCCCCGTCACGGGCGGCGATCGCCTCCACCAGGTCGTCCAGCAGCGACGCCTGGGTGTAGCCGAGCAGCGCCGCGGCGCCCTCGTACTCGAGCTCGCTGCCGCCGGAGCCGGCGATCAGCTGGTCGAGCACCGAGAGGGTGTCGCGCACGGAGCCCCCGCCTGCGCGGACGACCAGCGGCAGGACGCCGGACGCCACGCGCACGCCCTCGCTGTCGCAGAGCTGCTGCAGGTACGGCACCAGCACGTCCGGCGGCACCAGGCGGAACGGGTAGTGGTGGGTGCGCGAGCGGATGGTGCCGATGACCTTGTCCGGCTCGGTCGTCGCGAAGATGAACTTGATGTGCGGCGGCGGCTCCTCGACGATCTTGAGCAGCGCGTTGAAGCCCTGGTTCGAGACCATGTGGGCCTCGTCGAGGATGAACACCTTGTAGCGGTCGCGGGCGGGCGCGAACGTGGCGCGCTCCCGCAGCTCGCGGGCGTCGTCGACGCCGCCGTGGCTGGCCGCGTCGATCTCGACCACGTCGAGGCTGCCGGGGCCGCCGCGCGCCAGCTCGACGCACGACTCGCACACGTCGCACGGGGTGTCGGACGGGTTCTCCTCGGTGTTCTGCGCGCAGTTGAGGATGCGCGCCAGGATCCGGGCCGACGTCGTCTTCCCGCAGCCGCGCGGCCCGGAGAACAGGTACGCGTGGTTGACCTGCCCGCTGCGCAACGCCTGCCGCAGGGGCGCGGTCACATGGTCCTGACCGATGACCTCGGCGAAGTTCTCGGGCCGGTAGCGCCGGTACAGGGCTGTCGTCACGCCACGAACCCTAGACGCCCATGCCCACACCGGCGCCCTCGTACCGGGTCACCTCGCCCAGAACCCGGTCACCAGACGTCCAGCAGGAGGTCCGCCCAGAACCCGGACGCCGGATCGACTTGCGGATCGATCCGCCGGAGCCGTTCCAGCACGTAGCGGCACAGGTCCTCGTAGGCGTCGAACGGGTCGGGCAGGTCCGCGCCTCGACCCTCCCGCCACGCGCGGTCGTCGGCCACACTCACCCGCGCCTGTTCCTCGGCGAGGATCGGGACGAGCGCACCCCACCGCCAGGCGAGCTCGACGAACTGGGGCACCGACGTGCTGACGAGCGACGGGAGCAGACCCGAGGGGTACAGCGGTTCCAGCTGCGGATGGACGTCGCGCGAGCTGGGAACCGCCGTGACCGACCCGCTGGGTAGAGCGCAGACCCGCGAGACACCGAACCGCGCCAGGCGGTAGTACTCGGTTCCGTCGGCCACCTCGGGGCGACGGCCGGACTGGAACGACGCGAGGAACCTCGAGAGATCGTCGTCACGCGGACCGGGCAGGCCGTACCTCGCGAGTGAGGCCTTCGCCTCCGCGGGCAGGCTCCAGGCGTCGACCTGCGGCCCGGGGAGGACCGCTGCACCGCCGGACGTCGCGAGGAGCGTCACGCTCTGGTCGAGCACGAGGTCGACCGCGGCCCGCGCGTCGGTGTGTGTCACGGTCGGCCCCTCCCTGCTTCCCGGCCTGTCGGTCGGGGACCGGACCCGTGCTGTCACGGCTCATACGTCGCCGACCTCAGCTGGTGGTCCCTGAGCTCCGGGTGGTCGAGCGTGCTCGGGTGGCCGTCGGTGAGGTCGTCCTCCGCGAACGAGACCATGCCGGTGGCGACAAGACCCTCGGAGCCCTCGCTGGAGGTCAACGAGAAGACGGTGGGTCGGCGGGCGAGCACGGCGCCGAACTCTCGGCGCAGGTCCACGTCGCGCGGGTCCGGCACGTCGACGACCAGGTCGGTGTACGAGCGGACGAGCCGCACCGCCTCGACCATCCTGAACATCACGTCGACGCTACGTGGAACGCCCACAGACGGAAGGGCCGCTCGAAGAGCCACGGAAGGTCATGAGGGCTCGTCGTCATCGGTGGGTGTCGTCCCCAAGCCATCGTCGAAGCGCGGCTTCCTCCACCTCGGACGCGGGGTCGGGGCCGCACAACCGACGTAGTTCCTGGAAGAACTCGATCCCGGAGCGGGCCACGACGTCGTAGAGCTCGTCGCTCGGCGCGACCGCGCTGCGGTGGATCGACCTGTCCGAGGTCGTCACGGTCAGCAGGACGTTGCCCTCCCACTGCGTCGTCGCCGTGAACGCCACGGGCTGATCGGGAAAGTACCTCTTGCCTGAGCCAGACTGACGACACTCATCGAGGGCCTGGACGACGAAGGGCCACAGCCAGTTGACGTCGTCCCACAGCTCCGGCCCCAGCAGCTCGACGCCATCCACGACGAGACTGATCGCACCCGGGACGTAGTCGCACCCACCGTCATGACGGTCCGCCTCACGGATCGGTTGGAACTGGCCGTCGACCCGCACGTAGCTCTGTGCGGTGACTCGGTTCAATCCAGCACACCCGGGTAGAACTGGCCGATGCGCCCTCTGCTCACACCCATAACGTAATCCACCCCGTTGACCCTCCCTTGGACCTGGCCGTAGCCGCCGTCGATCTTCATCAGCATGTCCCGGTTCTGGCGGACCACCTCGCTCAAGGTGGACTGGACATCGTCAATTGACATCGACTTGTCGAAGAATGACTGGTGGCCCTTCACCGACCCGTCCCAGTAGGTGGGGTGGTGCCTCTTCAGGATGTGCGTCATCCCGGTCTTGTCCAGCTGGAACGTCGACCTACCTAGCGAGAAGCGCTGGCTCTGCCAGTCACGCAGCGCAGTGAGGCACGTGTTGTGGACCAGCACGTCCTGTACGCCTACGTGGTATGTGTGGATTCCCTCTACGGCGAGGTTGTACGCGGACTCCGTCCGCGCGCTCGCTCCGTGCAACCCGTTTACCGCGACCGCACGCCCGTTCGCCGTCAGCACCTGCTCGCCGGCCGCGAGCTCGTCCGCACGCTCGAACCTCTGGTCGGTGACGGACCAGAACGGGTGGTCCTCCGTCGTCGCCAGCACGTGGCCGCCGTCGACCTCGAGGTCCGTGATGGTGTCCTCGTGCTCGAAGACGTGCACCACTTCCCGGGACTCTTGCTCACCGGACTCGGGGTCCGACGCAACGACCTGGTCCCCGACCTCGACCTCGGCGATGGGCTTTCGGGAGCCGTCGGCCATCAGGACGAGCGTCGAGCCCTCGAACGAGCAGGCCTGGGCCCCGGTCTCCGCCGCGTCGTCTGCGGCACGCGTCTGGGCCTTCGCGTTGGCCTTCTTGGCGGACGCGACCTCCTTGCTGGTCTTCGTCGCGACCGTCTTGGTCGACGCCGCCGCGTCCTGCGCCTGCTTGGCCGCGGTGTTGGCCTTGGACACCGCCGCGGCGTCCGGGGTGACCTTCGTGGGCGTCGCCTTGGGGATGTCGTCGAGCGCGCGCCGGGCGGCCTTGAGCTTGGAGTACCCCTCGACCAGGCGCTTGCCGACCCCGACCGCCTTGATCGCGACCTTGGCGGCCTTGAAGAGCTTGCCCCACGGCACCGCGTTCAAGGCCGTGGAGATGCACGCGACGATGTCACCCTCGGTGATGCACTTCTTGGCGTCCGTGAACCCGATCAGGTCCAGGACCAGCGACATGATCTCGTCGCCGATCTGCGAGACCAGCGCCTCGGCCTCGGCGACAGCCTTCTTGGCCGCCTCCCGCTGCCCCGCGAACGGATCCGTCGAGGTCGACGACGCGTCGGTACCCGTGCCCTTCTCGGGCAGCATGCCCGTGGGGTCCGTGGTGAACGTGGGGCGGTTGGCCACGTAGGCGTACGACGAGACCGCGGCGTCCTGCCCTGACCCGGCAACCGGGTCCACCGAGTCGAACCGACCCGTCGAGGTGTCGTAGTTGCGGGCCCGCAGCTGGTACCGGTCCGACTGCGTCACGTCCCGGTACCCGCCCGCGTACTGCAACGGGTTGCTCGGCGCGCCCTCGTCGAGCTGCTGCCCCCCGCCGACGAGGTCGGTCCCGCGCGCGCCTCCGAACGGGTCGTAGTCGTAGGCCCACTGCGGCGCCCCGGAGGCGGACACCATCCCGGAGACACCCCCGAGCCAGTCACGGACGTAGGCGGAGAATCCGCCCTCCTCCTCAGACGGAGCACCGTCGAACAGGGCCAGCGGTGACCCGTCCGGCGCGTACAGGAAGGACGTCTGCGTCGAGGACGCCACGCCACCGTCCGCACCGAGCTCCGACAGCGTCTCGCTCGCCAGCATCGGCATGCCAGCCGCGATGTCCCACGACCAGTCCGTCGCGGACCCGGTACCCACAGCCTGGCCCTCCGGGCGCGTGACCGACCCGAGGCGCATCCCGGCACCGTCGTACGAGTAGCGAGTCGACTCGCCCCCCACGGTGGCGGACGCCAGCGAGCGGTCCAGGTCGTACGTGTACCTCTCGTCGCCCGCACGCGTCTGGTTGCCCTCGGCGTCGTACGCGTACTCCCGCGTCCCGGGGCGCACGTCGGCCACGCCGGACACCTCCCCGGTGACCGAGGTGACCTCGCGCGTCAGCTGGTCGCCCGCGTCGTAGGTGTAGGCGGTGCTCGCCGAGCCCGTCGCGGTCGTGACCTTCTGGGTCTTCCGGTTGCCGACGAGGTCGTAGGAGTAGTCGAACCGCTCCGCCGCCGCGGCGCCCGGCTCGCAGCTTTGCGCGCCGTAGCACGCCGACGTCAGCCGGTGCGCCTTGTCGTACGCGTAGGACGTCGCCTCGGTGACCTGCGTCCCGCCGGGCGTGGTGGTCCGCGCCGCGGTGATCCGCGTGGGGTTGCCCGCGGCGTCCAGGTCCAGGTCGTGCGAGGAGACGACCTCCCCGTCGGCGCGCGTGGTGGCGATCCGGGTCATCCGGCCCGCCGGGTCGTACGCGCGCTCCTCCGTCAGGCCCGTCGACTCCGGGAACGTGATCGACGTCAGCTGGTCGGCGACGTCGTACCCGAACCCGTAGGCCGCGCTCGAGCCGGCTCGGGTGGCCGTCAGCGACGTGAGCCGGTCCGCGACGTCGTACGTGGCGGCGACCGTGGTGCCGTCCGGGTACGTGCGTGACGTGATGTTGTCCTGGTCGTCGTACGCGTAGGTGAACGTCTCGACGGACCCGTCCACCGCCGTGCGGGTCGCCGCCGTGAGCAGGCCCGTGGCGTCGAAGGTGTGCTCACGGACGCCGCTCGCGTCGGCGAGCGAGACGAGGCGGTTCTTCGCGTCGTAGCCGTAGGTGAACACCTTCCCGTCGGCGCCGAGCGTCTTCGACGTCAGCCGGTCGAGCGTGTCGTACTCGAGGAAGACCGTGCGGGCCTCCCTGTTCGGGTCGACGCGCGGGTCGCCCTCGACGACGCGGGCGGTGACGAGCTGCGTGAGGTTGGAGTTCGCGTCGTACACGTACTCGCGGCGCCGGCCCAGCGGGTCGGTGGTCGCCTTGGTGCGGCCGGCGCGGTCGTACTCGAGCGCCGCCTCGTGACCGAGCGGGTCCCGGCGCTTGATGACCTGGCCGTTCGCGTCGTACAGGTAACGCAGCGACTGCTGCTCGCCGTTCGCGTCCGGTCCGACGACGGACGTCAGCCGGTCGCCCTCGTCGTAGGCGTACCGCACCACCGAACCGACCGGGTCCGTGGTCGACGAGAGCCGCCCGACGGCGTCGTACGCCGCCTTGGTGACGTGACCGAGCGGGTCGCGGACCTCGACGGGGTTGCCCGACTGGTCGTAGGAGTAACGGGTGGTGAATGCGGCCGGGTCGGCGCCCTCGACGTGTCCGCGCGGCTCGGTGATCGCCACCGGGCGGCCGTCGTCGTCGTACTCCCAGGTGATCACACCACCCGCCGCCGTGACCTGACGGGTGGGGTTGCCGGCCTGGTCGTACTCGATGCGCGCGGGTGACTCCACGCCCGAGCCGCCCGTGCGACGGCCGGCCTTGTCGTAGGTGAAGCCGAGGTCCTCGCCGGTCTCGTCCGAGATGTTCGTGACGTGGCCGGACGGGTCGTACCCGATGCCCGTCGTCGCGCCCAGCTCGTCGATCTGCTGGACCGGGCGGCCCAGCTCGTCGAAGCGGCTGTCGACCTGCACGAGCCGGCCCTGGGAGTCCGGACGCTCCGCGCGGATGAGGTTGCCGCGGAAGTCGTAGTGGAAGGTCGTGGTGTACGCGGTGCGCCGCGTGGTCGCGTCCCCCTCGGACTCGCCGTCGCGACGGGCCTGGTTGCCCAGCGGCAGGGTCTCCGTCTTCACGCGGCCCTGGCCGTCGTACGTCCACGACGTGCGGTTGCCCTCGCCGTCCGTCACCGACGCCGTGCGACCGGCCTTCGTGTACGTGTGCTCGGTGACGTTGCCGATCGGGTCCTTCAGCGTGACGAGCCGGCTCGAGTCGTCGTAGGTGTACCGGTAGGAGTTCGACAGCTGGTCGGTCGCGACCACGACGTTGCCGAGCTCGTCGTACGTGGTGCGGACGGGGGCGTTCTTGCCCGGGTCGACGCGTTCGAGCACGCGGTCCTGGTGGTCGTAGACGACCCGGGTCCGGAACGCGTCCTTGCTGGCACCCGCGACGGTTCCCCGCGGGTCGACCACGGACACCATCCGGCCCGTCTGGTCGTAGGTGAACTCGGTGCGGCGGCCGGTCGCCGCGATCTCCGCGGTGCGGTTGCCCGCCGTGTCGTACTCGTAGCGCGTGACCTTGCCGCGGGGGTCCTTGCGCTCGGTCAGCAGGCCGCGCGCGTCGTAGACGTAGGAGTAGCCGTCGGCCTGCTCGGGGTCCTTCTGACCGGTGAGCTCCTGCTGGGCGTTGTACGCGTACGACCAGGTGTTCCCGCGACCGTCGGTGTGCGCCGTCAGGTTGTTGCCGGCGTCGAAGGCGTTGCGCTCGACGTACTCGAAGGGCGCCGGGGCGACGCGCTCGACGGGGTTGCCGTTCGGGTCGTGCGACGCGCTCGCCTGGTTGCCGTCAGGGTCCACGACGAGCCCTTCGTTCAGGCGGTCGTCGTAGCGGTACGTGACCGTCTCGCCGTTGCCGTTCCGCGAGTAGAGGAGGACGTTGTCGCGGTACCCGTCGACCGAGACGACCCCGTCGGCGTCCGTGGTCGTGGCGACCTGCTCGTCGGCGTCCCACGCGAACTCGCTGACCGCGCCCGACGCGTCCGTCTGCCGGGTGACCCGGCCCGCGGCGTCGTACTCGTTGGCGACGTCCCGCTTGCCGCGCGCGTTGGTGACCTGGTCGAGCCGGCCGTCGCGGTCGTAGTGGTACTGCCACGTGTAGTTGCGCGCGTCCTGGACCTTGGCCAGGCGGCCGGCCTCGTAGTCGAACATCACGCTGCGCCCGTCGGGGAGCGTGATCTTGCTGATCGCCTCGACGTCGCGGCGGTTCTCGATGCGCACCACCCGGCCGGCCGCGTCCGTGACCGTCGTGAGCAGGCCCGCGCTGTCGTAGGCCAGCGTGACGCCGTGGCCTCGTGCGTCCTTCACGGACAGCAGCGCCCCCGACGCGTCGAACTCGAGCCGCCGCTGGTCCGGCGGCGTGAGCACCCAGCCGCCGCCGGGACGGTCGGTGAGCACCGCGCGCACGCCGGCGGGCCGCTCGTAGGACCCGTCCGCGGCGCGGGTGTAGACCGCCTCCGCGCCGTCCTCGGCACGCACCCGCACGGCGTCCGCATCGGTTCCGGCCTCGACCCGCGCGTCGTACGTCCACGTCCACCCCGCACCGAACATGCCGACGCCGGGGTTCGCCGACGAGTAGAACCGCACGGCCTGGAACGGGATGCCGAAGCCGGCCATCGTGAGGTCGGCCTCGGTGCGGTTGAACGCGCCGGTGCCGGTGTTGACCAGCGCGCCGCGCAGCTCCTGGCCGTCGACCGTCCGCCCGAGGACGTTCGGGCACGCGCAGCCCGCGGCCTGCTCGTCCGACAGGCTCGGCGGGACGACGGTCGCGCGCGGGTTCTCCGGGCCCGACGGCGCCGAGTCGGTCGGGGTTCCGTCCTCGGCGAGCACCGAGATGGTGACGGTGTACCGGCGCGCCGGGTCGAGCGCCCAGCCGTCGGCCGCGCCGAAGCTGCGGCAGAACTCGCGCGGCGACCCGCACCGGGCCAGGTCGTCCTTGTCGAGCTCGGCCGACGTCTGCTGGGCGCCCGACTCGACCTCCGTCACGGTCGCGCGCCAGCGGGCCCAGGACGTCGGGTCCCCGTCGGCCACCTCGGCGTCGAAGTAGACGACGAGCGACGTGTCGCCCAGCAGGTAGCCCGATCGCGCGATCACGTCGGTCGCGGCCCCGGCGGCCGCCCGGGCACCGGCGAGGAACGACTGCCGTGGCGCGGCCACGGCGGGCGCGGGCGTCGTCGGCTCGTCCGCTGCCTTCACCGGGGGCGGCTCCACGGGGACGTCGGCGGGGTCCACCGAGCGCACCGCGGTGGCGGGTAGCGGGCGCTGCACGGGTGCGGCGCCGTCACGCGCCGCGGGCGCCGGCGTCTCCGTCGCGGCGGCGACCAGCGGGGCCGTCCAGAGCACCGACGTCACCCCGACGGCGAGCGCCACGGCGTAGGCGACCCGCGAGCGACGGCGGGACGAGCGGATGGCGTGCGTCGACATTCGAGCCCCCTGTCGTGCGACGCGGGCACCCCTGCACCACGTCGTCGACGACCGTGCCCCCTGTGGCGTCGGCCGCGCGGACCACACGAAAGGGGATGCCGCACGTCGGGGGCCATGCCGTGCTCAGATGGCGAGATGGACGCCTGTCCGGGGATTGGGAGCGGTCTCACGCCACCGGCGGGCGTCCTCGCAGGTGGGGCGAGATGTGCCGGTTTGTCACGGGTTGGCTCCCACACATTCCCATGACAGAACTCTCATGCTCAGTCGGCGCGGACCACCGTGTCGGCCAGCACCGAGCGCAAGAGCGGGCGCGACGTCTCCGTCGCGGCGAACACCAGGGCACAGCCCCCGGTGAGGAACCCGAACAGCAGCAGGAGCCCGCCCGGCGACGTGAGCGCCACCACGCCGAACAGCGGGAAGAACATGACCAGCGCGGTCACCGCGGAACCGACCGCGACGAACAGCAGCGGCACGAGCACCGAGCGCCGGCGCACGGAGTCGTGGAGCTCGACCGGCATCCCGGCGAGGTTCTGCAGCGCGATCTCGCGACGCCGGTCCAGCACGCCCGCGGCCTGCGCGATCCCCGCGGAGACGGCCGCCAGGAGGAACGCGACCACCAGCGTGACCATGCCGCCGGTGACCAGGTCGGCCATGAGGATCGCGCCCTGCGGGTCGGTGTCGGTCGCCGCGAGCGCGGGCAGGACGGCGAGCGCCCCGGCCACGAAGCCGGCCAGCCCCAGCCCGCCGACCACCCGCCACGCGGCCTTCGGGTCGTCGAGGAGCCTGCGCGCGGCGAGCAGCCGGGCCGGCGTCGTCGCGCGACGCAGCTGCACCCTCCCGACGAGACCGAGCACCCAGGGACCGACGACGTTCAGCGTGGCGAAGCCGAGGGCGAGCGCCCCGAGCAGCACACCGATCGCGGCGGCGCCGAGCATCCCCGCGGCCTGCGTGACCACCATGAAGAGCCCGATGCCGACGACGGCGACGACCGCGCGCAGCCACGTCATCTTCTTCGGGGTCTCCCGCCGCGCGACGCCGAGGGGGGACACGCTCACCCGCCGCAACGAGACGGCCGCGGACACGGCCCCGAGCAGGGGGACTGCGAGCACCGCGATCGCGAGGCCCCGCCAGCCGACCCAGAGCTCGCCCACGCTGAAGGTGGTGCCCTGGAACGGGAGCAGGGCGCAGACGGGCAGGAGGGCGAGGTAGAGCGCGATGCCGAGCACGGCGCCGACCAGGCCCTGCCACGCCGTCTCGGCGACCGTCAGCCCCACGACCTCGCGCGGGGTCGCGCCGAGCAGGCGCAGGGTGGACAGGCGGGCGTCCCGTCGCGCGACGCCCAGCCGCGCGGCCGCACCCGCCAGCGTGACCAGCGGCACGACGAGCAGCACGACGGCCACCCACGCCAGGCTGACGTAGACGCGGGCGTCGTCGGCCCGGCCGGGTTCGAGCGGCTGCCCGGCGCGGCCGGTGAAGCCGACCAGCCCGCCGACGACGCTGAGCGTGAGGCCCGTGGTCACGGCGAACGCCGTGACCGCCAGGGAGGTGGTCAACCGGGCGTCGCGCCCGCCCGCGCGCTGGAACCGGGGCGCGAGCGCGAGGACGGCGTTCACCGGGCGCCCTCCGCCGACCGCACGAGTCCGTCACGGACCTCGATCCGGCGGTCGCACCAGTCCGCGACCTGCGCGTCGTGGGTGACCAGGACCAGCGACGCCCCCGCCGCCCTGGTGGTCTCCGTGAGGATCCGCATCACCTCGTGGCCGGTGGCCTGGTCGAGCGCTCCGGTGGGCTCATCGGCGAACACGACCGCCGGACCGGTGATGAGCGCCCGCGCGACCGCGACGCGCTGGGCCTGACCGCCCGACAGCTCGCCGGGCCGACGCCACTCCATGCCGGCCAGGCCGAGGGAGACCAGCCACCGCCCCGCGAGCTCGGTGGCCTCACGCCGCGGGGTGCCCAGCAGCATCGATGGCAGGGCCACGTTCTCGATCGCCGGCAGCTCGGAGAGCAGCTGGCCGAACTGGAAGACGAACCCGTAGCGCCGGCGGCGCAGCAGCGAGCGCTCGCGGTCGGACAGCCGACCCACCTCCTGGCCGTCGAGTGCGACGGTGCCCGCATCGGCAGGCAGGATGCCGGCCAGGCAGTGCAGGAGCGTGGACTTGCCGGAGCCCGACGGGCCCATGACGGCGAGCGACTCCCCGTCGGCGAGGTCGACGTCCACGCCCGCGAGCGCGACGGTGGGTCCGAACTGCTTGGCGAGGCCGCGGGCGGACAGGCGTGGGGTCGCGGGGATCATGCGTCCAGGCTGCCGACGACGTCACGTGGGCCGCGTCGGCCCGGGGTCCCCCGCAGCACGGCCCGGTGTGCGCCCAGGGTGGGACGCGCGTCCGCCCGTCGGCGGACCGGGACCTGCGGACGAGGACATGAGAGGACCCCCCGCACACCCGCCAGAGCTCACCTGCCCTTGCTGCCTTCCGGCCCTGGGGGAGTTCAGCGAGATGACGCCGTACGAGGGGTCTGGAAAAGAGACTAGCCCAGGGGTGCGCGTGTCCCGAAACCGGCCGGCCCTACCCTGGCGTCCCCGGCACCGACGAAGGGACCTCGATGACGACGCCCGGCACGACACCTCGCCCGCCCCGACACCAGGTCGACCCGCGAGCGGTGCGCTACTGGTTCACGTCGGCCCTGATCACGCTGGTCGTGGTCGTCGTCGCGGCGGTGGTGCCCGCCCTGCTGTGGGAAGCAGCCCGCCCCTGGTTCCTCGGCATTGGCGCCGTGGTCGTGCTCCTCGTGCTCCCCCGGGTCGTCGTCGCCCCGTGGTTGCGGTACCGGACGCACCGCTGGGAGGCGACCGAGACGGCCGTGTACTCCCGGACCGGGTGGTGGGGCCGGCAGTGGCGGATCGCCCCCCTGTCCCGGGTGCAGACCGTGGAGGCCACGCGCAACCCGCTGCACCAGGCGTTCGGCCTCGCGGCGGTGTCGGTGACGACGGCGTCGGCGCAGGGCGCGATCGTCATCCAGGGCCTCGACGCAGCGGTGGCCGACGAGCTCGTCGCGGCGCTCACGACGGCCACCGAGCACACCCGGGGCGACGCGACGTGAGCACACCGGCCGACGACGCGACACCCGAGGCGACACCGGTGAGCGACGTGCCGTGGGAGCGGCTCGACGCGCGGATCGTGCTGGCGGCGTTCCTCAGCGGTCTGGTCCGGCTCGCCCCCGCCGCGATCGCGTGGTGGCTCTTCGACCAGGACGACGTCGCCGCGCGGGTGACCGTGGCCGCCCTCGCGGCCGTCGCGCTGGTCCACCCCGCCAACGAGGCGCTGAAGTTCCTCAAGATCCGGTACCGGATCACGCCGAGCGAGCTGCAGGTGCGCAAGGGCCTGCTCGTGCGGAGCGCGCACACCGTGCCCCTGCACCGGATCCGGACCGTCGACATCACGGCCCCCCTCCTGCACCGGCTCCTCGGCCTGGCCGTCCTGACCGTCGGCACCGGCAGCAACCGGATGACGGACACCAGCACGGGGGTGTCGCTGGGCGGGCTCCGGGAACCCGTCGCCGCGTCGTTGCGCTCGCGCCTCCTGCGGGAGACGCGGGTCCCCACCGACGACCCCGAACCCTCGGCGGCCGACGACACCGCGCCGGCGGACGACACGGTCGCCGGCCTGCGCTGGGGGTGGATCGTCTACGCGATGTCGGGGCTGTGGCTCGTGCTCGGCTCCGTGTCGGTCGGCGGGACGCTGTTCGGCATGGCGTCGCTGGTCGGGCGTGCGGACTGGCTCACCGGTGGGGTGGCCGCGGCGTGGGTGGCCCTCGGGACGTTCGCCGCCGCCGTCGCCCTGGTGGTGTTCCTGCTGGTGGGCGCGCTCGCGGGGGCCGTGACGTTCGTGACCGGCTGGTGGGGCTACCGGCTCGTGCGCGAGCCGGGTGGCACGTTCGTGGCGACGCGCGGGCTGCTCACCACGCGCTCGTTCACCGCCGACCCGGCGCGGATGCGCGGCGTCACGCTCACGAGCTCCCCGATCGTCCGCCTGCTCGGCGGCGCGCTGGCCCGCCCGGTGATGACGGGCGTCAGCCTGAGCCAGGAGATGCGCGAGGCCGCCGCGCTGCTGCCCACGACGACGCGCGAGGAGGCCGTCCGCCTCGCCGACACGCTGCTCGGCGCTCCCGTCCTGCAGCCGCTCGAGGACGGCGCCGTCCGGCTCGTCACCCACCCGCCGGCCGCTCGTCGGCGGGCGGTGGCCCGCTGGCTGATCGCCGACGCCGTCGTCGCGGGCCTGCTCGCGCTCGGCGTCACGCTCGGCGGCTGGTCCGGGTGGCTGCTCGCGGTGCCCGTCGCGCTGCTGCCGCTGTGCGTGCTCGCCGGACGCGCGGCGTACCGCGCGCTGGGGCACGCCCTGGTCGACGACCGCCTCTACCTGCAACGCGGGGTCGTGCTCCGCCGCACGGATGCGCTCGAGGTCCGCGGGATCTCCGGGGCGACCGTCACCCAGAGCCCGGTGCAGCGCTGGCTCGGGCTCGCCCACCTGGTCGCGACGACGGCCGCCGGGGAGCAGGCCTACCGCGCGGTCGACGTGGCGGTCGGCGACGCCACCGCGCTCGCCGCGGCGCTCACCGCCGAGCCGGGCATCGCGTCGCCGGCACCGGCCGACGCCCGGGCGCTGGGTGTCTGACTACGCTCGCGGGATGGACGGTGCCGACCTCCACCCCGTCGGCTGGGTGCGCAGCCCGGTCGCCGACCGCGCCGACGCGGTCCGCCAGGGGGACGAGGGCGCGCCCGACGTCGTGATCGACCTGGTCCCCGCGGTCGCCGCAGCCGCGGCCGACCTGCGCGCGGGCGACGAGCTCCTGCTGCTCACCTGGCTGCACCTCGCCGACCGCACGACGCTCGCCGTGCACCCGCGCGGCGACGTGACCCGGCCGTCGACCGGCGTGTTCGCGACGCGCTCCCCCGACCGGCCGAACCCGATCGGCCTGCACCGGGTCCGCGTCCTCGACGTCGACGGGCTGCACGTGCACGTGTCGGGCTGCGAAGCGGTCGACGGGACACCGGTGGTCGACATCAAGCCCGTGCTGGGGTCCGTCGAGGACCGGTGAGCCCCGCGGTCGGGGGCGATTCGGCCCGGCCGCCGCGGTCGGGTATCCTCTGTCGGCCGGGAGGATTCGCCTAGTGGCCTATGGCGCACGCTTGGAAAGCGTGTTGGGTGAAAGCCCTCGGGGGTTCGAATCCCCCATCCTCCGCGCACCGAAGGGCCCGTCACCGCAGCGATGTGGGTGACGGGCCCTTCGTCGTCGCAGCATCCTTCGCACGACGAAGTCAGCACCCGCTAGGCGGCGTTCCAGCCGCTGACGAACGCGGCCAGGGTGTCGGCCTCCTCGGCCGACGGGTCGCCGAACGGGTCGAGCGCCGCCGCGGTCAGACCCGCGGTGGCGACGAACCGGAAGCCGATGCCGGACCCGGGGCGCACCTCGATCACGGTGCCGGCCGGGGTGCTCGCCAGTGCGCGGGCGAGGTCGCCGACCTGCGCGTCGGTGAGGTCCTGCGTGCGCACGTCGAGCGCGTTCGCGTCGAGGTCCACGGCCGTGAGCAGAGCGGCCCACGCCGGTGCGGACAGCGCGTCGAGGACGGGTCGGTAGGCGGTCAACGGCTCGGCGCTGGACGAGATGCTGAACTGCTCGTCGGCCGTCTCGATCCGCAGGATCACCCCGTCGTACAGCGGGCCGTCGCCGACGGCGGCGAACATCGCCCACGCCGTCGCGAGGTCGGGCACGGTGACCCTGGCCAGCTCCGGGGAGAGCACCGCACCGAGCACCGGCCCCGCGGCCGACAGCTCGGCCACCAGGGCGTCGGCGGCGGTGTAGTCGCCGGTGCCGGTCTTGGTGACCACCCCGAACTGCACGCTCACGGAGATGCCGGGCGCGGCCTGCTGGGCGAGCGCCAGGACGGCGGGCGTCTCGGCGACGTCCACGCGCAGGTCCAGGCCGGTGTCGGTCAGATGCGCCTCGGTGACGGGGTACGCGGCGAGCACCGCCTCGTACGCCGCGCGCGCTGCGGCCGCTCCCGTGCTGCGGTCCGCGGTGATCGAGAAGGCCCCGTCGACGTCCCGCACTGCCAGCACGTCCCCGGCGCGCAGCCCCTTCGCGGAGAGCCTGGTGCGCAGCCCGTCGAAGTCGGCGAGGACGTCCGGGCTCGTGACCATGACGTCGGCGTCGTCCGCGCGGGAGGCCTCGCCCACATAGAGCTCCGTCGCCGCGGTGCTGCGGTCGACGTCGTGGGCGAGCGTGATCATCGCGCGGTTGGCGGCGGCGGCGTCCGGGAACACGGGGAAGCGGGTGGTGAAGTCACCCCGGGTGTATCCGATCGAGAAGGTCGCGGCGGCACGGGACTCGAAGCTCGTGGCGCGGCGCGCGACCTCGACCATCTGCTCGATCGTCGCATCGGGATCGACGACGACACCGGCCCAGAGGGTGCCCACCCACGGGAGGTCGTTGTTGGACCGCATGTCGAAGCCCTCGACGTGCTCCGTGCCGGCCATCCACTCCTCGAACTGGTCGCCGGCCTCGGAGCCCGCATCGACCGACCCGCAGGCGGTCACACCGGTCAAGCCGATGAGGAGAGCGAGGACGAGGCCGGCACGGCGGATCACGGTGTTCCTCCACGGATCGGATCGGATCGGCGCAGGGACCTACCGCTGCGCCAGGGTGAACCTACGCCGACCGCACGTGTGCACCCGCAGGCGCGCGCAACGCGTCCCGCCGAATCGGCACCACGCGGCTACGGTGTGCCGCTCCCCCCACTTTGCGCCTGTGACGTGCGTGTTCGCTGCGCGCGAGCCGTTGCACCCCCCGACCGAGGAGTCCCGTGGCACCCGAGCCTCGCGCACGTCCAGGCGGTTCCGCCCAGCCTGCGATCAGGCGGCTGCCGACGTCCCGGCTGATCCTGCGACCGTTCGGCTACCTCGCCGTGGGCATGATCTGGACCGTGCTCTGGCTCGTCATCCTGGCGCTCGCCGCGGCGCTGCCCGTCGCCCTCTCCGATCGTCGTCCGGTCGGGCTGGCGGACTCGCCCCTGTCCGCCGCCGAGGGCATCGTGAACCTGACGGAGAACCCGTTGCAGCTGGTCGCCGTCGTGGTCCTGCTGGGTCCGGTGCTGGCGGCCATCTTCGGCTGGGTCGTCGCGATGCTCCCGTTGACCTCGTGGCCGCTCGCCGCGCTGGCGTTCGTGTACGTCGCCCGGTCGCTGCACCCGAGCTACGCAGGCGAGCCGCTGTCGGGCACCTCCACGACCGACGACGCGATCGGTCCGCCCACGGTGTCGCAGACCGCCCTGTCGCTGCTGCCCATCCGTCGCAGCCGGCTGACCGACGCACTGACGAAGGCCTACGCCATGGGGTGGAAGCCCTCCTTCGCGATGATCCTGTCGTGCTTCTGGCTCGGGCTCGGCTACCTCGTCGCGGTCGTGGCGTTCACCTGGCCCGTGACGAACGTCGTGGGCATCGTGGCATTCTCGGTGGTCGGCCTCGGCCTGGCGGGGTACACCGTCCACCGGCTCGTCGCTCTCTCGCGCACGGTCCCGGACCTGCCGGCACCGAGGCGCGCGAGCTCAGGACGGCGTCGGCCCAGGTCGTAGCCCGATCGGCCGGCCGGGCCCGAGCCCGAGGCGCGGGAGCGCCGTCCGAGCGACGTACGCTCCCTTGTCGTGGCCACGTTCTCCTCCCTCTCGACCCGTCACCTCCTCCAAGCGATCGAGGACTACGACTCCCGCGGCCGTGACGCGTTCCTCGACATCTACGGCTTCGCGCCGTCCCCGGACTACACGCTCGTCCACGAGGGCCGCAGCTACGACCTGCGGGCCGTCGTCGGCGTCGCCCACCGCTTCGCCACCGGTCGGCTCGCGCCGGCCGAGGAGTTCAGCGACGGCATGGACGGCGTGGCCGCGCTGGTGCGCAGGCGGGGCTTCGAGGTGTCCGTGCCGGCGGCCGCGGTCCGTGCGGCACCGGTGCGTGCACCGCGCGCTCCCCGGGCACCCCGCACCCCGGTCGCACGCAAGCCGGTGGTCCGTGAGGCGCCGTCGGCGATCTGCCCGACCTGCTCCATGACGCTCCCGGCCACGGGTGTCTGCGACGACTGCGGCTGACCTCAGCCGGTCGGGTCGCGCTGCAGCCACGCCAACGCACCGCGCGCCGCGACCACGCCGGTGCTGAACGACGCCTGCAGCAGGTAACCCCCCGTGGGCGCCTCCCAGTCGAGCATCTCGCCCGCGACGAACGTGCCGGGCAGCCGGCGCAGCATGAGCGCATCGTCGACCTCGGACCACGCGATGCCGCCGGCGGTCGAGATCGCCCGCTCGAGGGGCATCGTGCCGGTCGCCACCACCGGCACGGCCTTGACCAGCCGCGCGGTCTGCGTCGGGTCGGTCGGCAGCGCGCCCGACTCGCGCAGCAGCCCGATCCCGACCGGGTCCAGGCCCAGCGAGCGGCGCAGCCAGTTCGACGCCGAGTCCTTGGGACGGCGTCGCTCCAACCGCTCGGCGAGCTGGTCCACGGTCAGCGTCGGACGCAGGTCGACCTCGAGGACGCACCGGCCGTCGGCGTCGAGCCCGTCGCGGATCGCGGCGCCGATCGCGTAGACCGGTCCGCCCTCGATGCCCGTCCGCGTCACCATCGCGTCGCCGTGCGACGTGGCGCCGGGACGCCCGCGGACGCTCAGCCCGACATTCTTCAGGGGCGTCCCCTCGAACCGGTCCGCGAACACCCCGCTCCAGCGGACGCGCACCCCCACGTTCGCCGGGCGCAAGGGCGTGACCGCCACACCACGGTCGGTGAACGGGTCGACCCAGCCGCCGTCGGACCCGAGCCGGGGCCACGACGCCCCGCCGAGCGTGAAGACGACCACATCACCGGTCACCTCCATCGGTCCCCCGTCGGCGCGGGCCAGCGCCAGGCCCGCGTCCGTCCAGCCGGTCCACCGCGTCCTGCGCTCGATCCGCACGCCGAGGTCCGCCAGTCGGGCCAGCCACG
This sequence comes from Cellulomonas fengjieae, assembly GCF_018388465.1. Taxonomy (NCBI): domain Bacteria; kingdom Bacillati; phylum Actinomycetota; class Actinomycetes; order Micrococcales; family Cellulomonadaceae; genus Cellulomonas; species Cellulomonas fengjieae. The sequence continues at coordinate 3,406,809 of NZ_CP074404.1, forward strand.
CCCGGACCAGCGGCGTCGCCCGGAACGAGCGCGGGAACACCCGACCGCTGGACCCGACGAACGTCGGCTCGCCCAGGCTCGCGCACCAGTCGCGCAGCTCCTGCGGCCCGAAGACGTCGAGCATCGGCGCCAGCACGTCCGCCGAGCGGCCGTACCGCGCCAGGAAGGCCGCGCGGTCCTCGGTGTGCGTGAGGTTGAGCCCGCCGTGACCCGCCAGGAGGAACTTGCGACCGACCGACGGCATGCGGTCGTAGACGGTCACCGCGACCCCGGCCCGGGCCATCTCCTCGGCGGCGATCAGCCCCGCGGGACCGCCCCCGATGACGACGGCAGAGCTCACGAGGGGGGCACCGCAGGGGTGATCGCCACGACGTGCCGCCGCTCGAACCGCACCGTGTCGCCGGCGCGCAGCCCTCGTAGCTCGACCGGGTCGCTGCTCAGGACGCCCTCGAGCTCCGGGTCCCCGACCTGCGTCACGCGGACCCAGAGGCGCTCCTCCAGCCCGTCGCGCGGCACGACGACCAGCTTCGCCCGGTCGCCCACCGCCAGGGCGGCGGTCGCCGCATCGCTCGGTACCCGGAACGTGTCGGGCGCCGCGGCGTGCCGCGCACCGGCGTCGGCCAGGCTCCACGGGGTCGTGCGTCGGAACAGGTTCACGCCCAGGAGCCTAGGACGGCGTCACGCCCTCAGCCCGCGAGCGCCCGGACGGTCTCGATGGTGTCCGCCTCGGCCGCCGACTTGTCGTCCCGGTAGCGCACGACCCGCGCGAACCGCAGCGCGAGCCCGCCGGGGTACCGCGTCGAGCGCTGCAGCCCGTCGAACGCGATCTCGACCACCTGCTCGGGACGGACCGTCACCACCCAGCCGTCGTCGTCGGTCATCAGCTCGGTGAACCGCTCGGTCTGCCAGGCCAGCATCTGGTCGGTCATGCCCTTGAACGTCTTGCCGAGCATGACGAACCCGTCGCCGTCCCGGGCGCCCAGGTGGATGTTGGACAGCAGCCCCTGGCGGCGGCCCGAGCCGCGCTCGACGGCGAGCACCACGAGGTCGAGGGTGTTGCGCGGCTTGACCTTGACCCACGCGGCACCGCGTCGCCCCGCCTCGTAGGGGGCGTCGGCCGCCTTCATGACGATGCCCTCCTGCCCGGCGCCGACGACGGTGGCGAAGTAGTCGCGCGCGGCGGCGACGTCGGCGGTGACCAGCCGGTGCACCACCGATGTGGTCGCGACGGAGTCGAGCGCGTCGAGCCGCTCGCGCAGCGGGGCGTCGAGCAGGTCCACGCCGTCGACGTGCAAGCAGTCGAAGAAGAAGGGGGTCAGCGTGGTGACGGCCGCCAGCTCGGCGTCCCGGGTGGCCGAGCGCGCGGCGGTCTCCTGGAACGGACGCGGGCGTCCGTCGGGACCGACGGCGAGTGCCTCACCGTCGAGCACCAGTGCCGACGCGGGCATCGCCCGGACGACCGCGACGATCTCCGGCACCCGGTCGGTGATGTCGTCGAGGCTGCGGGTGAACACCCGCACGTCGGAACCCTGGCGATGCACCTGGACGCGGATGCCGTCGAGCTTCGAGTCGACGACCACCGGGCCGGGACCGAGGGCCGCCCAGGCGCCGTCGACGTCGGGGGCGGACTGCGCCAGCATGGGTCGGACCGGTCGGCCCACCACGAGCGTGAACGCCGCGAGGGCCCCGGCGGGATCGTCCGAGGTCAGCGCGGCGACCGCGACCGGCTCGGTGTCGCCGGCCAGCATCGCCGCGCGACGGACCACGTCCGGCGCCACTCCTGCGGCCTCTGCCACGGCGTCCAGCAGCAACGCGTCCAGCGACCCCTGCCGCAGCTCGCCGGTGACGAGCCCTGCCAGGAGGCGCTGCTCGTCCCCGGTGGCCGCCCCGAACAGGTCCGCGGCGATCGCGTTGCGGCGCAGGACGGAGCCCGGACCCTCCAGGTGGGACATCTCCTCGAAGGCGGCGTCGACGCCGGCCACGGTGAGCGTGGGCTCGACGGCCGGGCCCGGCAGCGTCGTCAGGGAGCGCCATCCCAGCCCGGTGCGCCGCTGCCGCAGCTGTCCGCCGAGGTAGCGGGACACGATCCCGACGTCCTGCGGCGGGGTCCGCCGCAGCAGGTCGACCAGCAGCGCGCGCTTGGCGAGGCGGGAGCGTGTGGTCGCCAACGCGGACGACGTCGTCGCGAGGTCAGCCAGCAGCATCCCTGCATCCTCGCGCCCGGAACCCACATCCGCCGGTCAGGGGCGGATGCTGCCGTCCACGTAGAGCCAGCGACCGTCCTCGCGCACGAACCGGCTGGTCTCGTGCAGGCGGCCGGGCCGGCCGTCGCCCGTGCCGTCGTCGACCCGGTAGTGCGCGACGAACTCCACCGTGCCGGCGTCGTCCCACGGACCGCCGGCATCGGTGCCCAGCACGTCCAGCCGGCGCCAGACCGTCGCCTCGTCGAGCTCCAGGACGTCCGGGCGCGTGCTCGGGTGCCAGGTGGCCAGCAGGTAGTGGCCGGCCCCCGTCGCGAAGGCGGTGTACCGCGAGCGCATGAGCGCCTCGGCCGTGGGAGCTCGTCGGCCGTCCGTCAGGTAGCGGCCGCAGCACTCGCCGTAGGTCTCCCCCGTGCCGCACGGGCAACGGTCATCGAGCTCCACGATCCCGCCTCCCAGGCCCGCGACGGGGCAGTGTGAGCAGACCGATCCGCGTTCCACTTACCGGTTCAGCCCATAGTGCCGTACGGTTGTCCCAGTAGTCGCAGTGAATCGCTTGTCATGACGGCCGAGGAGACTTGGCAGGACGTTCTCGAGGACCACCTCGGAGACGGACGACGAACACCGTGAATACCGGTCCCGGTCACCCGGGAGTTGTCCATACCGCACGTGAGAGAAGAGAACACCATGCCTGTTGGCACCGTTAAGTGGTTCAACGCTGAGAAGGGCTTCGGCTTCATCGCCCCCGAGGACGGCGGACCCGACGTCTTCGCGCACTACTCCGCGATCACGACGAGCGGCTACCGCACGCTCGAGGAGAACCAGAAGGTTCAGTTCGAGGTCACGCAGGGCCCGAAGGGCCCGCAGGCGTCGAACATCACGCCCCTCTGAGCTTCATAGCTCTCAGCACAAGACCCCGGCCGATCGGCCGGGGTCTTGTCGCATCATCAGCGGGGCGCTCGACGATGGTGTGTACTTGCCCGACCATGCGCCACTCGACGACTGGACGGATCTATGAGCGCAACCACCGCAACCCCCACCCGGCCCCGTGATCGCGCGGTCAGCGACTTCACCGAGCTGACCCGCACGGTCCAGGCCGCCGGCCTGATGAGGCGCCGCCCCGCGCACTACGCCGTGCGCCTGACCGCCGCCGTGCTCGCCGTGCTCGGCCTGATCGCGACGATCATCCTGGTCGGTGACTCCTGGTGGCAGATCGCTGTCGCCTTCGCCGCCGCCGTGATCCTCACGCAGATCGCCTTCCTCGGCCACGACGCCGCGCACCGCCAGATCTTCTCGGACGGCCGCGCCAACAACTGGACCTCGCTGGTCCTCGCCGACCTGTTCGTCGGCCTCAGCTACGGCTGGTGGCAGCGCAAGCACACGCGCCACCACGCCAACCCGAACAAGATCGACACCGACCCCGACATCGAGATCGAGGCGCTGGCCTTCACCCCCGCCCAGGCCGCGAAGCGGACGTCGAAGCTGTCGGTCTGGTACCTGAACCACCAGGGCTGGTTCTTCTTCCCCCTCCTCTTCCTCGAGGGTGTCGCCCTGCACGTCGCCGCGATCAAGCGGCTCTCGTCCCGCGACAAGCTCGAGCACCGCGCCGCGGAGATCGTCATGATGACGATCCGCCTCGGCGGTGGCACCGCGCTGGTGTTCCTGTCGATGTCCTGGCCGATCGCGCTCGTCTTCCTCGCGGTGCAGATGGGCGTCTTCGGGTTCTACATGGGCGCGTCGTTCGCCCCGAACCACAAGGGCATGCCGCTGATCCCCAAGGACTCGCGCCTCGACTTCCTGCGTCGCCAGGTGCTGACCAGCCGCAACATCGGCGGCGGCAAGTGGGTCGACGTGCTGATGGGCGGGCTCAACCACCAGGTCGAGCACCACCTCTTCCCGTCGATGCCCCGCGCGTCGCTGCGTCGCGCCAAGCCGATCGTCGAGGCGTACTGCCGCGAGCACAACATCCCGTACGTGCAGGTCTCCCTGCCGAAGTCGTACGCGATCATCGTGAAGTACCTGAACACCGTCGGTAAGCCCGACCGCGACCCGTTCAACTGCCCGATGACGGCGATGTACCGCGTCTGACGCACCGCACCGACCGCGAGCCCCCGTCGTCCACACCGGACGGCGGGGGCTTCGTCGTTCCCCGTCGCTGCGCACGGTTCCCCTGGGTCGGGGCACGCGCAAGGGGCAGGGCCGCGTGGCCCCGCCCCCTGCGCGTCAGTGCGGTCAGTCGAGCATCGAGATCACCTGCTGGGCCTGGTAGCCGAGGGCCGCCCGGGCGGCCGGCGTCACCGTCGACCACCGCGTGCGCGGGGTGAGCAGCTCGACGTAGCCCCTGAGCGACTTCACCGCGAGCTTCTCGTTGCCCGCGTCCGCCGCCTTGTCGGCCACCTCGACCGCGGCGAGCAGCCCCGCGGCCGCCAGGCCCTTGACCGCACCCGCCGCGATCTGCGCCCTGGTCGCGTCACGCAGGGCGTCGATGCTGCCCGGCGCGTAGAACGAGGGAACGGGAACCTGTGTGTAGTTCGTGTCCGACGCCAGGTAGAAGCCCACGTACGACGGCTGGTTGTAGGTCGTCTGCTGACGGGCGACCTCGACGCGGTACTGCGGGTCGTGCATGAGCGTGTACATCTTGGTGTGGCTCAGCGCAGTGCCGGTGAACAGCCGGATCGCCGACGAGTCCTCGGTGCGGACCAGCAGCTCCTCGCGCGAGTCGCCCAGGACGTCCGCGACGAGCGCCGGGTTGCCCTTGGTGCCGTTGTTCGCCCGCGTCCCCGTGGCCGTGAGCTGGCGGCCGCGGGTCCAGTCGTCGATCGTCACGTCCTGCGCCGCCGATCCGTTGACGATCTGCGTGGTGCCGTCGGGCAGCCAGCGGATGCTCTGGTTGGTCCCGGGGATGGGCCCCGGCGTCACGACGCCCTGCGCCGAGTACAGCCCGAGCGAGTCGGTGCCGCCGGGCAGGCTGGCCCAGAGCTCGAGGCCGCGCAGGGACGGCAGGACGTCACCGACCATGGAGCGGCCCGTGTCCCTGCCGGAGTACACGCCGAACAGGACGTCACCCGTCGCCGCGTCCCGCAGTGCCATGCCGTACGGGGCGAACGTGCCGCCCTCGTGCGCGGTGTAGATCTCCAGGCCAGGGCGGTCGGGATCGATGTCCGTCACGTGCATCGCGTCGCCGTGACCGAGGCGGACCACCTCGCCGGGTGACGCGCTGCCGGCCGGGAGCGTGCCGAACGACGAGTAGAGGACCGAGCCGTCGTCGTCGATCGTCGCGGCGCCGTAGACGATCTCCTGCTTGCCGTCGGCATCCACGTCGGCAGCGGACAGGGAGTGGAAGCCCTGCGTGGTGAGCTTCCCGTAGACGGGGTCGGTGCCGTCACGGCCGTGCGGGCCGTCGTTGAACGGGTTGGTCAGGGGCACGTGCCCGGAGTCGACGTACCAGCGCTCCTTGAGCTTCTTGCCGTCCCAGTCGTACGCGACGATCGTCGTGCGTGTGTAGTAGCCGCGCGCGAAGATCGCCGACGGGGTCGCCCCGTCGAGGTACGCGACGCCCGACAGGAAGCGGTCGACGCGGTTGCCCGGCTCGATGCGCGACATCGCGTAGTCGCCCCACAGGAGACCGTCGTCGCCGCGGCCCGGCTTGTAGTCGATCGTCTGCAGCTCCTTGCCCGTGGCGCCGGCGAAGACCGTCAGGTACTCGGGCCCGTCGAGGATGAAGCCCTCGAAGTTGCGCAGGACGTTGCGCGCGCTGCGGGCGGGGGCGTAGACGTCGACGAAGTAGTTCGCCAGCGCCGTCGCGTCCTCGCGGGACAGCGGGTAGGCGTACTGCGGCGCGATGCCCAGCGCCGCCTCCACCGTGGCCGGCCACCGGCCGGCGACCACCTCGGGGTGGCTGCTCCAGCCCTGGAGCAGCGTCACGAGGTGCTCGAAGTAGCCCTCCTTGCTCAGCCGGTAGTCGGTGGTGTCGGTGACGCCCGCGGCCCGGTCGCGCTTGGGCAGCGTCACGTACCGCTCACCGGCCACGGAGCCGTCGGCCGCGTACTGCGTGATCCGGGTGCCCGGTGCCGTCTTCATCATGAGCTCGGCCTTGCCGTCCCCGTCGTAGTCGTAGACGGGGAACTGCGTGTAGTGCGCGCCTGCGCGGACGTTCACGCCCAGGTCGATCCGCCACAGGTGCCGGCCGTCCTGCTCGTACGCGTCGACGAACACGTTGCCGGTGTAGCCGACCTGGCTGACGTCCTTGGAGTTCGACGGGTCCCACTTGACGATGTACTCGTACTGGCCGTCGCCGTCGACGTCGCCCACGGACATGTCGTTGGCCGAGTAGGTGTACGCCTCGCCCACGGGGGTGACGCCGTCGGCCGGCTTGCGCAGCGGGATGTCGACGGACGCCTGCGCCCACGGCGTGGCCTCCGCGCCGTCCACCTCGACCCCGTCGACCACGGCGGCGACCCGGTAGCGGGACGTCGCGGTGCCCGCGGGGTCGACGAAGTTCGTCGAGTCGCTGACCGTGCCGAGGCGGACGCCGTCGCGGTAGACCGCGAAGTCGGGGCCGGTCAGGCCGGTCGCCGTGGCGCCGGTGACCTCCGTGGCGAGCAGCCGCCAGGACAGGAACACGCCCTCGGGGGTGGTCGCGGCGACGAGCCCGCGGTCGAGCCGCTCGAGCGTCAGCCCGTCCGGGCCGCGCGACGGACCGTGCCCGACGGTCGCGGTCTGGGTCGCCACCGGGGCCGCTGATGCGGGGACCGCGGCCAGCGTGCCGACGAGGGCGACGGAGCCGGCGATCGCGACGACCGTGCGGCCGCGGGCGCCGGCCCTGGCCGTGCGCCCCCGGGAGGGCGCGGGCCCTCGGTGTTGGATCAGACTCATCATTGAATCCTTTCAATACGCCAGCCGTACCCCGGAGGAGAGAGCTGCCCGCCGACGAGGAAGGTCGGGGGCACCGTTGACCCCGACCTGCACGAACGTATCGCCTGGTCCCGGCGAGTCAACAGGTCCCGTGACATTCGCCGGAATCCGTCGTCGGAAGCGCTCCCGACCGACGGAATGCGCTCTCCAACCGCCCCCCGCCACGGGCCGGTCGCACCGGTCGCCACCCTCCGCCAGACGTTCGCCGCCCTTCGCCAAGGGTCGAATGCGTGGGTTCGGCACGAGATCGTGGGTTCACAGTGTCGATCTCGCGCCGAACCCACGATCTCGCGGACGACCGGTGGCCGAAACGGACGAGTTCGGCGACAACGACGACCGAGCTGGACCGCGCGCAGTCCTCACTCCTCGAAGACGTAGCCCAGGCCCGGTTGCGTGCGGATGTGCCGGGGACGGGCCGGGTCCGCCTCGAGCTTGCGGCGCAGCTGCGCCGAGTAGACGCGCAGGTAGTGGGTCTCGTCCCCGTACCCCGGTCCCCAGACCTCCTGCAGCAGCTGGCGTCGGCTCACCAGCCGGCCCCGGTTGCGCACCAGCACCTCGAGCATCGACCACTCCGTGGGCGTCAGCCGTACCTCGACGCCGTCGCGCAGGACGCGGGCGCGGGCCAGGTCGATGGTCAGCGCCCCGGCGACGACCACCGCCTCGGCCGGGTCGACGGCCACGCTCGACCGGCGGACCGCGGCGCGCAGCCGCGCCAGCAGCTCGTTCATGGCGAACGGCTTGGTCACGTAGTCGTCGGCGCCCGCGTCGAGCGCGTCGACCTTGTCCTCACCGTGCTGCCGTGCCGACAGCACCACGATCGGCACCTGGCTCCAGCCGCGGATGGCGGTGATGACGTCCAGCCCGCTCATGTCCGGCAGACCCAGGTCGAGCAGCACGACGTCGGGCGTGCGGGAGGCGGCCGACGTGATCGCCGAGGAGCCGTCCGCCGCGGTCGTGACGTCCCACCCGGACGCGCGCAGCGTGATGGCGAGCGCGTGCGCGAGGCCGGGCTCGTCGTCGACGACGAGGATCCGGTTGCCGGTCACGGCACGGCTCCGGCCGGCGCGATCGCCAACGGGACCTCGACCAGCATGGTCAGCCCTCCGCCGGGGGTGTCCTCGGCGCTGAGCTCGGCGCCGACCGCCGTCGCCAGCCCCCGCGCCACCGCCAGTCCCAGCCCGAGCCCGGTGCCGGACGTGTCCCCGAGCCGCTGGAACGGCTCGAACAGCTGCCCCTTGAGCTGGTCCGGCACGCCGGGTCCGGTGTCCACCACGCGCAGCACGATGCCACGGCCGACCACCGCCGCGCTGACGCGCACGGGCCCCGCGTCGCCCGCGTGGCGGACGGCGTTCGAGACGAGGTTGGCCACGACGCGCTCCAGCAGGCCCGGGTCGGTCCGCACCAGCGGCAGGTCCTCGGGCACATCGAGGACCACGGCGCCGGGTCCGAACCCCTCGAGCGCCGGCGGGACGATCTCGTCGAGGCTCGTCGCCCGCAGCACGGGGCGGACGCTGCCGGTCTGCAGCCGGGACAGGTCGAGCAGGTTGTCGATGAGCCGCTCCAGCCGGGCGGTCGCCTCGGCCAGGGTGCCGACGAGGACCGCCCGGTCGGCGGGCTCCAGCTGGAGCTCGAGACCGTCGACCGAGGCCCGGATGGTGGCCAGCGGGGTGCGCAGGTCGTGCGAGACCGCGGCCAGCAGCGCGGTCCGGGTGGCGTCCGACTGCTCCAGCACCCGCGCCTGCTCGGCCTGCGCGCGCAGGCGGTCGTGCTCCAGCACGATCCCCACCTGCGACGCGAACGCCTCGAGCACCCGCCGGTCGCTCGCGGGCAGCACCCGTCCGCTCAGCGCGAGGACGCGTTCGTCGTCCACGGTCAGGACCGCCTGCGCCGACTCGGGGTCCAGGGCCGGCTCCGCGCCGTCCGCCGCCAGGACCTCCCAGCCCGGACCCTTCCGGCACAGCAGCGCCACCGCCTCGAGCGTGAACGTCTCGCGCAACCGGGCGACCAGCGCCTCGGCCGTGTCCTCGCCCGACAGCACCGAGCGGGAGACGGCGGCCAGGGCCGAGGCCTCGGCCCTGGCCCGGAACGCCTCGGCGGTGCGCCGTGCGGCGACGTCCACCACGGAGGCCACCCCGGCCGCGACCAGCACGAAGACGCCGAGGGCGAGGGCGTTCTCCGGCTCGGCGATCGTGAGCATGCCGGTGGGCACCGTGAAGAACCAGTTGAGCAGCACGAACCCGACGACCGCGCTGACGATGGCGGGCCACAGGCCACCGACCAGGGCGACCAGGACGGTGAGCGCGAGGAAGAGCATGAGCTCGGTGGGCAGCCCGACGACGTCCCGCAGCGCCGCCAGGAGCCCGGTGAGGGCCACGGGGCCGAGCACGGCGGTGACCCAGCCGGCGACCACGCGCGAGCCGGACAGCGGCGAGCGCCGGATGCGCCGGCGCCCGGTGCGCGCCTTCTCGTGGGTGACCAGGTGCACGTCGATCATGCCCGCGAGCCGGGCGACCTCGGTGCCGTTGCTCTCGCGGAGCGCCTCCCGCAGGCGGCCCCGGCGCGAGACGCCCACGACGATCATGGTGGCGTTGACCCCGCGGGCGAAGTCCACCACGGCGCTGGGCACGTCCTCGCCGACGACGGTGTGGAACGTGCCGCCGAGGGACTCCACGAGCCGGCGCTGCTCGTCGAGCGTGGCGGGCGGGGCGCTGGGCAGGCCGTCGGTGGCTAGGACGTGCACGGCCAGCAGCTCCGAGCCGGCGGCGCGCTGGGCGATCCGGGCGCCGCGCCGCAGCAGGGTGTCCCCCTCGGGTCCGCCGGTGACCGCGACGACGACGCGCTCGCGCGCGGGCCAGGGCGCCTCGATGCGGTGCTCGCGCCGGTAGCTGGTCAAGGAGTCGTCGACGCGGTCGGCCAGCCACAGCAGCGCCAGCTCGCGCAGGGCGGTGAGGTTGCCCAGCCGGAAGTACTGGCTGAGCGAGGCGTCGATCTGCTCGGCGCGGTAGACGTTCCCGTGCGCCAGCCGCCGTCGCAGGGCCTCCGGGGGGAGGTCGACGAGCTGGATCTGGTCGGCGTCGCGCACCACGTGGTCCGGCACGGTCTCCCGCTGCCGCACCCCGGTGATCGCCTCGACGTCGTCGTTGAGCGACTCGAGGTGCTGCACGTTGACCGTGGTGACCACGTCGATGCCGGCGTCGAGGAGGTCCTGCACGTCCTGCCACCGCTTGGGGTGCCGGCTGCCCGGGACGTTGGTGTGCGCGAGCTCGTCGATCATGGCCACCTGCGGCGCCCGGGCCAGGACGGCGTCGACGTCGAGCTCGGTGAGCTCGCTGCCGCGGTGGGGCGCGATCCGGCGGGGCAGGACCTCCAGGCCCTCGAGCAGCGCCGCCGTCGCGAGCCGGCCGTGCGCCTCGACGAGGCCCACCACGACGTCCGTCCCTCGGGACAGGCGGCGGTGGGCCTCGTCGAGCATCGCGTACGTCTTGCCGACGCCGGGTGCGGCGCCGAGGTAGACGGTCAGCCGGCCCCGACGGGGGCGGCCCGCATCGGGGCCGCCGTCGTCAGGCCTGATCATGAGCCCATTGTCTCCAGCGCGAGGTTGAGCCGGAGCACGTTGACCCGCGGCTCGCCGAGCAGACCGAGATCACGACCCACCGTGGTCTCGTCGACCAGCGCCCGGACGTCCTGCTCGTCCAGGCCGCGCTCGGCCGCGATCCGGGCGACCTGGAGCTCGGCGTAGGCCGGCGAGATGTCGGGGTCCAAACCCGAGGCCGACGCGGTGAGCGCGTCCGCGGGGACGTCGGCCGGGTCGACGCCCTCCAGGTCGGCGACCGCGGCGCGGCGCTCCTCGATGGCGGCGACGAGGTCCGGGTTGAGCGGTCCGAGGTTGGATCCCGCCGACGCCAGCGTGTCGTACCCGTCCCCGGCGGCGGACGGCCGGGGGTGGAACCACTGCGGGTCGTCGAACGACTGGCCGATCAGCAGCGAGCCGACGGAGTCCTCGGCGCGGGTCACCCGCTCACCGGAGGCGTCCACGAGCGAGCCCTGCGCCTGCCACCGGAACAGCACCTGGGAGACCCCCGTGACGGCGAGCGGGTACGCCACCCCGAGCAGGACGGTGAGAACCAGGAGCACCCGCAGGCCCGCCCCGAACTGGCGCACGAAGGAGATGGAGTCGGTACCGGTGGTCATCAGGACATCCCTAGGGCAGTGACGAGAAGGTCGATGAGCTTGATGCCGACGAAGGGGGCGATGACGCCGCCGACGCCGTACACCAGCAGGTTGCGGCGCAGCAGCGCCGACGCGGACGACGGCCGGTAGCGGACCCCTCGCAGGGCGAGCGGGAGCAGCACCACGATGATCAGCGCGTTGAAGATGACGGCCGACAGGATTGCCGACTGCGGGCTGGTCAGCTGCATGACGTTGAGCACGGCCAGCTGCGGGAATGCGACGACGAACATGGCCGGCAGGATCGCGAAGTACTTGGCGATGTCGTTGGCCACCGAGAACGTGGTCAGCGCCCCGCGGGTGATGAGCAGCTGCTTGCCGATCTCCACGATCTCCAGCAGCTTGGTCGGGTTCGAGTCGAGGTCGACCATGTTGCCCGCCTCCTTGGCGGCGGTCGTCCCGGTGTTCATCGCGACCCCGACGTCGGCCTGGGCCAGCGCCGGGGCGTCGTTGGTGCCGTCCCCGGCCATCGCGACCAGCCGGCCACCCTCCTGCTCCCGGCGGATCAGGGCGAGCTTGTCCTCCGGGGTGGCCTCGGCCAGCACGTCGTCGACGCCTGCCTCGGCACCGATCGCCTGGGCGGTCAGCGGGTTGTCGCCCGTGACCATGACCGTGCGGATGCCCATCGCGCGCAGCGCGTCGAACCTCTCGCGCATCCCCTCCTTGACGACGTCCTTCAGGTGGATGACGCCGAGCACGCGCGCGGGGGCGTCGCCGACCTGCTCGGCGACCACCAGGGGGGTGCCGCCCGACGCGGAGATCGCGTCGACGGTCGCCGCGACGTCGTCGCCGGGGTGCCCGCCGGTGGACCGGACCCAGTGCGTGACCGCCGCCGCGGCGCCCTTGCGCACCGATCGGCCGGGCAGGTCGATGCCGCTCATCCGGGTGCGCGCCTGGAACGGCACGAGCTCGGCGCCGACGAGGTCCCCCTCGGGCCGCTCGCGCAGCCCGAACCGCTCCTTGACCAGCACGAGGACCGAGCGGCCCTCGGGGGTCTCGTCGGCCATCGACGACAGCTGCGCCGCGTCGGCGAGCACCGCGGGGTCGATGCCTGCGGCGGGCAGCAGGTCCGCCGCCTGCCGGTTGCCCAGCGTGATGGTGCCGGTCTTGTCCAGCAGGAGCACGTCGACGTCGCCGGCAGCCTCGACCGCGCGGCCGGACATCGCGAGCACGTTGCGCCGCACCAGGCGGTCCATCCCGGCGATCCCGATGGCGGACAGCAGCGCCCCGATGGTCGTGGGGATGAGGCAGACGAGCAGAGCGACGAGCACGATCATCGGCTGCCGGGCCCCGGAGTAGACGGCGAACGGCTGCAGCGTCACCACGGCGAGCAGGAAGATGATCGTCAGCGTGGTGAGCAGCACGTTGAGGGCGATCTCGTTGGGCGTCTTCTGCCGCTGCGAGCCCTCCACCAGCGCGATCATCCGGTCGACGAACGTCTGCCCGGCGGGCGCCGTGATGCGCACGACGATCCGGTCGGACAGCACGACGGTGCCACCCGTGACCGCGGACCGGTCGCCGCCGGACTCCCGGATCACCGGGGCGGACTCGCCCGTGATCGCGGACTCGTCGACGCTGGCCACGCCCTCGATGACGTCCCCGTCGCCGGGGATCGTCTCCCCCGCGACGACGACCACCACGTCGCCCACCTTCAGCGACGACGACGGGACCTCGGTGGTCGTGTCGCCCACCACGCGACGGGCGGTGGTCTCGCGCTGGGTGGCCCGCAGGCTGGCCGCCTGCGCCTTGCCGCGCCCCTCGGCCACGGACTCGGCGAGGGTGGCGAAGAGGACCGTGAGCCACAGCCAGACGGTGATGGACCACGCGAACAGGCTCGGGTCGACGACGGCGAGCACCGTGGTGAACGCGGCACCGACCTCGACCACGAACATGACGGGCGAGTCCCACAGCCGGCGCGGGTCCATCCCGCGCAGCGCGCCGGGCAGGGCCGCAGCGAGCTGTCGGGTCGACAGCATGGAGGCCGCGGCCGGGACCACGCGCGGCGTGGTCGGCGGCTTCTCGAGGAGGCCAGTGCTGCTCATGACGGTGTTCATGACAAAGACTCCACGATGGGACCGAGGGACAGGACGGGGACGAAGGTGAGGCCGACGACCACGAGGGTCACCGTCACCAGCAGGCCGACGAACAGCGGGGTGTGCGTCGGCAGCGTGCCGGCGCCCTCGGGGGTCGTCTTCTGCCGCGCGAGGCGTCCGGCCAGGGCGAGGACGAGCGCGATGGGCACGAACCGCCCGATGAGCATCGCCAGGCCGAGCAGCGTGTTGTAGAACGGCGTCCCGCTGGTCAGCCCGCCGAAGCCGGAGCCGTTGTTGTTCCCGGCCGAGGCGAACGCGTAGACGATCTCCGAGAGGCCGTGCGGGCCGCCCTGCAGCTGACCGGCGAGGCCGGACGGCGTGGCGATCGCGATCGCGGAGCCGATCAGGACGACCGCGGGCATGGTCAGCACGTACAGCGCGACGAGCGTGATCTCGTGCTGGCCGACCTTCTTGCCCAGGTACTCCGGGGTGCGCCCGACCATGAGGCCGGCCAGGAACACCGCGACGACGATCAGGACGACCATCCCGATCAGGCCGCTGCCGACACCGCCGGGCGAGACCTCGCCGAGCATCATCCCGAGCAGCGCCACACCGCCGCCCGGGGCCGTCAGCGAGTCGTGCATCGAGTTGACCGCACCCGTGGACGTCATGGTGGTGGAGGCAGCGAACAGCGCCGAGGCCGCCTCCCCGAAGCGGACCTCCTTGCCCTCCATGGCCCCGCCCGCGGCACCGGGCGCCAGGCCGGGGCCGGCCATCTCGGCCCAGGTGAGCAGGCCGACGGCGGCGACCCAGAGGGTCGACATCGCGGCCAGGATCGCCCAGCCCTGCCGGCGGTCGCCGACCATGCGGCCGAACATCCGGGGCATCGCGAACGGGATCAGCAGCATGAGGACCACCGACAGCGCGTTGGTCCACGGCGTCGGGTTCTCGTAGGAGTGCGCGGAGTTGGCGTTGAAGAAGCCGCCCCCGTTCGTGCCGAGCTGCTTGATCGCCTCCTGCGACGCCACGGGTCCGCCGAGCACGGACTGCGCGCCGCCGGCCAGCGTGCTGATCTCGGTGTGCGCGTTCAGGTTCTGGATCACGCCGGCGGCGGCCAGCACGAGGGCCGCGACGATCGCCAGCGGGAGCAGCACGCGGACCGTGCCCCGCACCAGGTCGGCCCAGAAGTTGCCGACGCGGCCGTCCGTGCCCGACCGGGAGAACCCGCGGGCCAGCGCGGCGAGCACCGCCAGGCCGACGGCGGCGGACACGAAGTTCTGCACCGCGAGCCCGGCCATCTGGAAGAGGTGACCGGCGGCGGCCTCACCGGAGTACCACTGCCAGTTCGTGTTGGTCACGAACGAGACGGCGGTGTTCCAGGCGCCCGCCGGGTCCAGCGGCCCCATGCCGATGGACAGCGGCAGCTTGTCCTGCAGCCTGCCGAGGCCGAACAGGAGGAGGACGGAGGCGAGAGAGAAGCCGAGCAGCGAGAGCAGGTAGGTGCTCCACTTCTGCTCCGCGTCGGGGTCCACCCGCATGACGCGGTAGCCGGCACGTTCCACGGCGAGGTGCCGCGTGGAGGTCATCACACGGAAGATGTAGTCACCGAGCGGCTTGTGCGTCGCGGCCAGGACCAGGACCACGATCCCGATCTGACCGATCGCGATCCACGTGGCGCTCATCGGACCCTGTCCGAACGCAGCAGCTGGACGACGAGGTACACGAGGAGCGCGCCGGCGACCACGAGGCCGGCGAGGTCGAGGCCGCTCACGTGCGGTCCGCCGTGCGGGCGATGAGCGCGACGGCGGCGAAGAACACCACGGTCAGCGCAAGGAAGGCCACATCGGCCATGACTGTCACTGCACCTTCGACGACGGGCGGGCAGCCTGCGGGGGCAGCCCGGCGGCCCGCCTCGGGGCCGCACCCGCTGGTCTACGCCCGTCCCAGGCCCGCTCCGGCGGTCTTGACGGAACCCTGACGGTCACGCGGCCCGTCCTGACGCGATCCCGTCACCCGGGCGGCGGCACGCCCGGACGGGCGTGTCGCCTAGACTCCCCCCGTGATCTTCAAGGCGGTGGGCGAGGGCAGGCCCTACCCGGACCACGGACTCGAGACGGCCAAGCAGTGGGCCGAGGTCCCGCCGCGCCAGGTGCGCCTGGACGAGCTCGTGACGACGAAGCGCACCCTCGACCTCGATGCGCTGCTGGCCGAGGACTCGACCTTCTACGGCGACCTGTTCGCGCACGTCGTGCAGTACCGCGGCGTGATGTACCTCGAGGACGGCCTGCACCGCGCCGTCCGGGCCGCCCTGCACCAGCGCGCCCTCCTGCACGCACGGGTGCTGGTGATCGCATGACCGAGCAGGACCGCGGCCGCCAGCTGCGTCGACGGCACATGCACGAGCGCCAGGCGGTCATCTTCGGTGTGCTGCTCGCCATTCTCGCGCTGGCCGGCCTGGGCGCCGCCGCGATGTTCACCGGCAGCCTCAACGTGCCGTTGCTCGCGCGCGAGTTCGCCACGGAGTCCACGCCCGAGGCCACGCAGGACCCGTACCCGTGCCCCCCTGCCGGCGCGCTGCCGGTGGCCTACGGCCAGATCAGCGTCAAGGTCTACAACGCCACCAGCCGCGTCGGGCTGGCGGGTGACACGGCCGCCGACCTGTCGGAGCGCGGGTTCGTCATCGTGACCAAGGAGAACGCCCCCGCCACGTACGACGGCACGGCGCGGATCACCTTCGGCACGCAGGGCGTCGCCCAGGCGTACACGCTGGCCGCGCACATCGACGGCGCGGTCCTGAAGCTGGCGTCCCGCGCCGACGCCACCGTGGACCTCGAGCTGGGGTCCGAGTTCGCCGAGATCAACCCGGCCGACGCCGTGACCCTCGACCCCGCTGCCCCGCTGATCGCCCCGGAGGGCTGCACGCCGTTCGACGAGGTGGTCGCCCCGGCGGAGACGCCGGCGCCCGCGGCCGGCTGACCTCACCGTGCGTGGACGCCACCGTCGTGCCACGGTGGGGCCCTCACCGTGGTCGCGGACCGCGGGCGATATGTGAGAGGACGACGATGAGCGAGCGAGACGACGCCCCGGACCCCGTCACAGCGACCGCGCCGGAGGCGCCGCCGGCACCCGAGGACGCGGCCGACGACGAGAGCGCCCCGCAGCCCGGGGCGGTGTTCCCGGTGGGCGGCATGGGCACCGGCACGGCGCCGCCGCCGGTGGTTCCCGGCCGCTCGATCTGACCCACGAGCGCGGATCCACGACGAGACGGGCCCGGACGGGCACGACGAGCGGGCTAGCCTGAGGACTCGCCCGTTCGTCCGCCCGCCCGGCCACGTCCTCGGAGGTCGCGCTGCTCCGCCGACTGCTGCACTCCACCACCGCCGTCTGGGTCGTCTTCGTCCTGGTGCACGGCTGGCTCGCGCTGGTCGGGCTGGTCCTGATCCCCCAGGAGGCGTTCTGGGACCTCGACCTCTACCGCTACTGGATGTGGCTGGGGATCAACCGCGGGGAGTGGCCGGTCCTGTCCGGCTCATGGGTGTACCCGGCGGGCGCGATCGTGCCCATGCTCCTGGCCGGTGTGGCCGGGACGGGTGGCGGACCCGCCTACGCGGGCGTCTGGGTCGTGCTGGTGACCGTGCTGGACGCGGTGGCGGTGGCGGTGCTGCTGCGCGCCCGCCGCCCTGGGCGCCCGGAGGAGGCCCCGACCACGCTGGGGGCCTGGTGGTGGCTGGCGTTCCTCGCGCTGCTGGGTCCCGTCGCGATGGGTCGGCTGGACGCGGTGATCGCGCCCGTGGTGGTCGTCGCGCTGTCGATCGCGCTGGACCACCCCCGCATCACGTCCGCGCTCCTGACGGCCGCCGCCTGGGTCAAGGTCGCACCCGGCGCCCTCGTGGTGGCCCTGTTCGTCGCGGTGCGCCGGCCGTGGCGCAGCGTCGTCGTGCCGGCCGCGATCGTCAGCGTGGCCGTCGTCGGCGTGGTCGCCGCGCTCGGCGGGATCACCCACGTGGCGTCCTTCCTCACCGAGCAGGAGGAGCGCGGGCTGCAGATCGAGGCTCCCGGCGCCACCCCCTGGCTGGTCGCGGGCCTCTTCTCGCCGTCCGTCGAGCGGTACCTCAACGAACCCATCGTCACCTGGGAGATCCGCGGTCCGGGCTCGCAGGCTGCGGCGGACGTGCTCGGCGCCCTGTTCTTCGTCGCGCTCGGCGCGGCGGCGCTGCTGCTGTGGTGGCGCCGTGAGCACCTCGGCGCCCGCATGTGGGCCGGCGGGGTCGCGCGCACCGAGCTGCTGGTGCGCGGCGCCCTGCTGCTGACGCTCGCCATGCTGGTGTTCAACAAGGTGGGATCGCCGCAGTACATGGGCTGGCTGGCGCCGCCCGTCGCGGTCGCTCTCGCGCTGCGGCTGCCCGGTTGGCGCACGACCGCGTGGCTGGTGCTGGGCGTCGCCGGGGCCACGCAGGTGGTGTTCCCGTGGTTCTACCCGGAGGTCCTCTCCGGGGGCGTGGCCGTCACCCTGACGCTGGCCGCCCGCAACGTCGCGCTGGTGGTGCTCCTCGTGCTCACGGTGCGCGCGCTGGTCGGGCCCCTGCCGGCCGACGATCAGCCGGACCTGCGCCGCCAGGACCGGATCACCAGCGTCAGCCCCGCCGCGTAGCCGACGCCGAGCACGCCCAGGTACGGCCCGTAGAAGCGCCGCAGCACCGGGTGCGCGATCGCGGCGGCGCCACCCATGGCCGCTGCCGTCGCCACGGCACGGGCACCGCGTGCGCCCACCGTGTGCGCCGCGAGGGGCAGCCGCGCGACGCCCGCGTCGGCCGCCGCAGCGGCATAGAGCTTGACCGGGACACCGTTGACGGCCTGCTTCCAGACGCCCCGGGCCCCGGTGGCCATGTGCTCGGCGGCCGCCCTGCGCATGCTCGACGTGGTCAGCGGGGCGGGCGGCCGCAGGCCGCGCCGGGTCAGCTCCGAGGTCACCAGGACGCCGGCCACCGACCCCGCGGTGAGCCACGCTGCCGCGGGCAGGATCCGGCGGGGGTTGGCCACGCCGACGATCGCCAGGTACATCTCCATCGTCACGGGCCAGCTCACCGCCTCGGCGAACCCCCACACGGCCGCCCCGGCCATCCCGGCCCGGCCGTCCATGGCGCGGTGCAGGGTGCGCCAGGTGCGGGACTCCGAGCCGGTCGCGGGGCCCTCCCCCAGCAGGGCCTCGAGCTGGTGGACGACCGGCGACATGTCGTCGTCGACGAGGTCCTCGGGCTGGATCGGGTGGCCGAGCCGGACCTCGACCGGGCCGGGGTGGAGTCCGCCACCCTTGGGCAGCAGGTCGTGCGTGCCGACGATCGCGACCGGCAGCAGCGGGACGTCGAACTCCCGCGCGAGCCGGACCGCTCCGCTGCGCAGCTCCTGGAGCCGGCCGTCGGGGCTGCGGGTGCCCTCGGGGAAGACCAGCAGGCTGGAGCCGGCGCCGAGCACCGCCTGCGCGCCCTCGACCAGCCCCGCGTACCCGCCGCCGCCCTGGCGCTGCACCGGGACCGCCCCGATCGCGAGCTTCAGGCCGCGTCGCATCCACGCCTTCTCGAACCAGTAGTCCTCGGCCGCGACCACCACCGGCTTGTACGGGGCGGGGAAGGCGGCGATCAGGGCAGGCGTGTCGGCGTGCGAGCTGTGGTTGGCGACGATCACCATCGCTTCGTAGGGCGCCGAGCCGCGCACCTTGTACCCGCCGACCAGGTGGAACACGTTGCGCCAGAACGTGTGCCGAGCGGCGCCCGCGAGGTTGAACCCCGGCGGCAGGCCGACCCTGCGCCGGGGCGTCACGCGAGCACCGCCGCGAGCGGCAGCACCAGGAGCAGGGAGTCGACACGGTCGAGCAGCCCACCGAACCCGGGCAACCAGGACCCGGCGTCCTTGACCCCGGCGCGGCGCTTCACCATGGACTCCAACAGGTCTCCTCCGACACTTCCGAGCAGGACCGCGACGAACAGCCCCGGCGAGGCGGAATCCAGCACGACCAGCACGATCGCAGCGCCGACGGCGGCTCCGACCATACCGCCGACGGTCTTGTTCGGACTGAGCCGCGACAGCGGGCGCCGCGCCCAGGCGAACCGGCGCAGGCCGGTCCCGCCGCACCAGGCGGCGATGTCGGTGGCAGCCGCGGCGAAGCACAGCAGGTACGCATCGCTGCCGACGACCACGAGGTTGGCCAGCGACCAGCACAGCCAGATCGAGCCGAACGCGGTCAGGGTGGCGCGCTCCAGGCCGCGCTGCGAGTCGCCGGCCAGCAGCGCGGGCACCGCGCACAGCAGCGCGACCAGCGGCACGATCGCGAGCAGGTCGGGGTCGAGCCACGCCGCGAGCGGGTAGACGACCGCGAGCACCAGCAGGATCGCCGTCTCGGCGCGGGGCAGCCGGACCATCGCGGCGAACTCGCGGACGGCCTGCAGCGCCAGGAGAGCCGCGAGCACGGCCGTCGGCCCGGGTCCGAGCCACATCGGGATGCCGATGACGGGCAGGATCAGCGCCCACGTGGTCCACCGCCGGCGCAGCTCGGGCTTGCCCGACAGGAACACGGGGACCGCGGCGACGACCAGGATCACGACGCTGACCAGCAGCAGCCAGACGGCGCGACCCTCCAGGTCGAGGTGCCACCCGGCCAGCTGGAGGTGGATCGCCAGGCCGTCGGGGCTCACGCGAGCTCCGCCCGGATCCGGGCGAGGCGCGCCCCCGTGGTGACCACGGACATCACGACGATCACCCAGAGCAGGACCGCCCAGATCACGGGCAGCGCGACGACGAGCACAACCGCGAGGCACCGTTCGGTCTTGCCGAACGGTCCCCCGTTCAGCCGCGGTGCACCCGCCCCCGCACCGGCCAGCGACGCGAACGTGGGCATGCTCGCGGCGAGGGTGGCGACGAGCACGAGGACGACGGCGTCAGGACCCTGCGTCCGGTCCAGCAGCACGGCCAGGCCCGCGAACATCAGCAGGTCGCCGGCCCGGTCGCCCAGCTCGTTGACGACGAACCCCCACGGCCGCGACACCCCGCGCGCCCGGGCGACCGCACCGTCGAGGTTGGCCCCCGCCAGCCGGCCGGCCAGCAGCACCAGGGCCGGCAGCCACCACCCGAGGGCGATCGCGACGCCCGCGAGCGCGGCGCTGATCACCCCCAGCCACGTGAACACCTCCGGCGAGACGTCCTTGCGGACGGCCCACTGCACGATGCGGTCGAGCCGACGGGTGTACCAGGGTTTGAGTGCATACAGGCCGCGCATGCCGGGACCCTAACGAGTCCCGGCGCTCAGCCGAGCTGCGACGCGACCTCCGAGGCGACGAGCTCCAGGTGGTCGAGGTCGTGCAGGTCGAGCACCTGGAGGTACACGCGGGTGATGCCGAGCTCCTGGTAGGAGCCGATCCGGTCGACCACGGCGGTCGGCGTCCCCGCGAAGCCCACGGCCCGCACCTCGCCGACGTCGCGGCCGATCGCGGCCGCCCTGCGCTCCACCTCGGCGTCGTCGCGACCCACGCACAGCACCTGCGCGACGGAGAACGTGAGGGTCGACGGGTCCCGACCCGCCTCCTCGCACGCCGCCCGCACGGTGGCCACGCGGTCCGCGACCTCGGTCGGTGCGGGGAACGACTGGTTGTACTCGGCGGCGTACTTGGCAGCCAGGGCGGGCGTGCGCCTCGGTCCGCTGCCACCGACGATGATCGGGATCGACGACTGCACGGGCTTGGGCAGCGCGGGCGAGCGCGTCAGCGTGTAGTGCTCCCCCGCGAAGTCGTAGCGCTCGCCCACCGGCGTGCTCCACAGCCCCGTGATGAGCTCGAGCTGCTCGGTGAGGAGCCCGAACCGCTTCTCCGGGAACGGGATGCCGTAGGCGGCGTGCTCCTGGGCGAACCACCCGGCGCCGAGGCCGAGCTCGACGCGGCCGCCCGACATCTGGTCGACCTGCGCCACCTGGATCGCCAGCACGCCCGGGTGCCGGAACGTGGCCGACGAGACCAGGGTGCCCAGCCGGATGCGGCTGGTCTCGCGCGCCAGCCCGGCGAGCGTCGTCCAGGCGTCGGTCGGGCCCGGCAGCCCGTCGCCGTCGCCCATCTTCAGGTAGTGGTCGGAGCGGAAGAAGGCGTCGAACCCGAGGTCCTCGGTCGCCTTCGCCACAGCCAGCAGGTCGTCATAGGTGGCCCCTTGCTGGGGCTCGGTGAAGATGCGCAGGTCCATGGCCACAACCCTCACACAGGTGGCCGCCACTTAGCGCGCCGTGCGACGGTGGTCGGGTGATCTCTCCCAGCACCCCCGCAGACCTCCTGCCCGACGAGCCGTTCGCGGTCGCGGACTGGCGGCGCCGGGTCGCCGAGATGTACGCCGACGTGCGCCGGACCTGCCTCGACGACCCGGCGGCCGCGCACGGCGTCTGGGTGCAGCGCCGCGACGAGCTCATGGCCGACCACCCGGCCTCGCCCCTGGACGCGGCCGCCAAGGCGTCCTTCGAGGGCCTCGACGTCCCGCACTACGACCCGGCCTACCGGTTCGAGGGCGAGGTCCGGCCCGCCCCGGCCCAGCGGCTCGACATGACCACAGGGACCGACGGCGTCGTGTCGCTCGAGCGGGTGGCGGACGTCCAGGTGGGCGACCTCGGCAGCCTGGGCGTGTGGCGGCTGCGCGGCTACGGCGGCGGGTTGTTCGTCCCGGTCAAGGACGCGCTGGCCGGGACGCCGGGCGGCACGTACGGCGGAGGCCGCTACCTGCTGGACACCATCAAGGGAGCGGACCTCGGCATGTCCGGCGGGCGGCTCGTGGTGGACCTGAACTTCGCGTACAACCCGTCCTGCGCCTACGACGCCGCGTGGGCCTGCCCGCTGGCCACCCGGGCAAACACGCTCGCGGTCGAGGTGCCCGTGGGCGAGCGGGTGTTCGCGTGAGCCCCCGTCAGACCTGGCAGGTCGGGCACCAGTAGAGCTTGCGGCCGGCCATCTCCTCGACCACCACCGGGGTTCCGCTGACCAGGCACGGCAGACCGGTGCGGTGGTAGACCCAGTGCCGCAGCGACGGGTCGGTCAGCGCGGCCTCCCGCTCCGCGGCGCCGAGGTCGTCGCGCGTGAGCATGATCCCCGTGCGGATGCCGTCGGCCAGGAGCACGCACCAGTCGTCCCAGAGCGCGCGAGCCACGTCGACCGGCACGCGCCCGCCGGGGGTGTGCGGGTCGAGCCGGGCCCGGAACAGCATCTCGGCGCGGTAGATGTTGCCGATGCCGGCAACCACCGTCTGGTCCATGAGGAGCTGCCCCACCGCGACGTTCCGGCTGGTCAGCCGCTGCACCATGACCTCCCCGGCGGCGGCGGGGTCGTCGGTGGAGGCCGGGTCCGGGCCGAGCCGCGCGACCGCAGCGGCGGCGCCCTCCGGGTCCAGCACCTCGCACGCCGTCGGCCCGCGCAGGTCCGCCACCGTCACGTCCGACGCCAGCCGCACCCGCACCTGACCCACCGGGTCCGGCGGGAAGGCGGCCAGGAGCCCGCCCTCGTCGGCCGGGCTCTCGCGCTCGTCCTCCCCCATCCGCACGACGCTGCGCACCCGCGGCGCGCCGAGGCTGCCCGCCGCCGCCCCGCCCGGGACCAGGGGCGTGAGCAGCCCGTGGAAGTCCCACGCGCCGTACAGGCCGAGGTGCACCCGCAGCACGTCACCGCGCTCGAACGTGCAGAACAGCTGCTTGCCCACGGCCTCGACCGACACCAGCACCTGACCGTCGAGGCGGGCGGCACCGGCCGCGAACCGGCCCTGCGGGGAGGACACGGCCAGGCGGCGACCCACCAGATCGAGGCCGAGCTGGCGGGCGATGCGGTGGACGGTATGACCCTCGGGCACGACCCGAAGGCTAGGCCACGCGAAGCCGCTCCGCCGCAGCGGCACCGGCCGCAGCCGCACCCGCCGCGACGGCGGCGCTCTTCTCGTGCTCCTCGCGCTCCAGCAGCTGCTGCTGCGCCAGGGTGGCCTCCTCGAGCACGGCGGTGATCTCCGGGCCGATCAGCTCGTGACGCTCCAGCAGCGCGTCCCGCAACGCCTCGACCAGGTGGCGGTGCCGGGACAGCAGCCGGCGCACCGTGCTGCGGGCGTCGTCCAGGACCGCCTCCAGCTGGGCGCGCGCCGGCGCGTCGCTGAGCACCGCGGAGACCAGGTCGTGCGGCGTCGCGGCGAACGAGATCAGCGAGCCCGTCATGCCCGCCGCGCCGACCATCTGGGCCGCCGTCCGCGTCGCCGAGGCCAGGTCACCGGCGGGACCGGTGCTGGTCTGCCCGAAGAACAGCTCCTCGGCCACCCAGCCGCCCATCGCGATCTGCACGAGCGCCCGCAGGTCGTAGTGCGAGTGGGTCCAGACCTCCTCGCAGTCGCCGTGCGCGAGCAGCCCGAGCGCGTCACCGCGGCGGATGATCGTCAGCACCTCGAGCGTGCGGTTCGGGGCGGCCAGCCAGGCGGTGACCGCGTGGCCCGCCTCATGGGTGGCGATGAGCCGCTGCTCGGCGTCGGTGTACCGGACGGGCTGGCCGATGCCGACCATCTCGGTGATCCGGGCGTGCTCGACGTCGGCGTATGTCATCGCCATCGAGCCGCGACGCAGGGCGTTGACCAGCGCCTCGTCCAGCAGGTGCTCGATCATCACCGGCGTCCAGCCGTTGGTGGCGGCCGCCAGCCGGTCGCGCAGGGCCGGGTCGTCGAGCTCGGAGTCGGTGGAGCGACGCGCCAGGAAGTGGTCGACGAGCGCGCGCCGCCCGACCGCGTCCGGGGTCGCGAACGTCAGGCGTCGGTCGAACCGGCCCGGACGCAGCAGCGCCGGGTCCAGGGAGTCGGCCCGGTTGGTGGCGGCGATCAGCAGGATCGGCGCCTTGACCGGACGGCGCTGCTTGAGCTGGCGTGTCGCCGGGAGCAGCAGGTTGGTGCGGGCGATGAACCAGTTGACGAGCTTGTCCGACGGGGTCGGCTCGTCGAACGACTGCATCTGCACGAGCAGCTCGTTGACCACACCGCCGGTCCCCTCGCTGACCACCGCGTTCGTGACCACCTGCGGCACCCGGAAGGCGTCGAACGGGCTGGCGGCCACCGCGGCCGACGCCATGCCGCCGCGGCGGGTGGCGATCGCGTCGATCTCCTCGATGAACCCGATGGCACCGCCCTCCGTGCGGGCGGCCTTGCGCAGCGCCTTGAAGTAGGCGCGGATCTTCTTGGCGGTCGCGCCGTAGTACATCGACTGGAACGAGGTCGCCGAGACGAACAGGAACGGCACGCCGGCCTCGGCCGCCATGGCCTTGGCGGTCATCGTCTTGCCGGTACCGGGCAGCCCCTCGAACAGCAGCCCGCGCCGCGGGGTGCCGCCCATCTGGTCGGCGAACTGCTTGTGCGTCTGGAACAGGTCGATCGAGCGCCGCACGTCCTCCTTGACGGGGTCGATGCCGATCACGTCGTCGAGCCGGACGTCGACCTGCTCGGGCCGGTAGACCACGTGCGGTGAGCGGGCCGAGCCCATCTGCGTGCCGACGAGCAGGACCAGCAGCGCCACGAAGAACAGCACCGGCACCAGGACGAGGGGATCGATCGTGGGCATCGCCGGCAGGATCGGCCGGCCCAGCAGCGCGTTGACGACGACCCACGTCTCCAGCGCGATCACGACCGCCGCGGCGCGGTACACCCGCCGGCGACGGACCCGGTCGCGCTCCAGCGCGATGTCGTGCGCGCCCCGTCGGATGGGTGAGACGATCTCGTCGGCCACAGGCCAGCCTTTCCCTCGGCGCCTGAGTTCAGACGACGCTGCGTCGCGGGAGGTGCGATCCGCCCATCGTGGGTGCGGCCGGTCATCGCGGCAAGATCGGACATATCGGACCACCCGAACGGTCCAACGCCCCGCCGTCGGCTACCCGTCGGCGCGCAAGGTCCTGTGCAGCGTCCCGATCTCGAGCGGGCTCAGCCCGAGCCCGTCGGTCAGGTACCCGTCGAACGACCCGAACCGCTCGCGCACGACGTCCAGCGCCACCTCCAGGTACTCGGCCCGCACCTCGAGCATCGGGCGCAGCAGGTCGGGGTCCCCGCCGGCGGCCCCGAACTGCTGGAGCAGCGGTGCGAACGTCTCACGCACCGCGGGGTTGACCGCGAGGAACTCCTCCAGCACGCCGGCCTGGTCCACCCCCGCGGCGAGCAGCAGGATCGTCGCCGCCCACCCCGTCCGGTCCTTGCCGGCCGTGCAGTGGAACAGGACGGGCTGACGCTGCGGGTCGATGACGATCCGGACCAGCGCGGCGTAACCCCGGCGGGCGGCGTCACCGACGACGAGCTGCCGGTAGACCGTGAGCATCTGCGCGGCGAGGTCCAACCGCGCGAGGGCGTCGACACGACCGCCCACCAACAGCGCCGGCAGCTGGGCGGCGGGACCCTGGGGCAGGTCCGCGAGCACGTCCAGCTCCACGAGCGTCGCGCCGGCCGGGACGTGGTCGGGACGCGCCGACCGCTCGGCCTGCGTGCGCAGGTCGACCACCGTGCGGACGGCCAGGTCCGCGAGCGCGGCGTCCGTCGCGACCGACGGGGCGACCAGCTCGGCGGAGCGGTAGGCGACGCCGGTCGCGACCCGACCGCCGTCGGCGGTTGGCCGGCCCCCGAGGTCGCGCAGGTTGGTGACGGCGGGCGAGAGCAGGACGTGCGGGTCGACGGTCACTGCGTCAGCGTGGCCCACGGTGCCGCAGCCGCGCCACCTGCAGCAGCAGGTAGTCGCGCTCCGCGAGGCTCGTGGTTCCCCGCGCCGCGGCGAGCAGCTGGTCGGCGGCCTCGTGCGGGTGCCCGGCCCGCTCCAGCAGGTGACCCCGCACGGCTGCGAGCCGGTGGTGCCCGGGCAGCCGGTCGTCGAGCGTGGCCAGCAGCGCCAGACCGGCCTCGGGGCCGTGCACCATCGCGAGAGCGACCGCGCGGTTGAGGGTCACCATCGGGTTGCCGGTCATCCGCTCGAGCAGTCCGTACAGCGCGAGCAGCTGGGGCCAGTCGGTGGCGTCCGTGCTCGGCGCCTCGTCGTGCACCGCGGCGATCGCGGCCTGGAGCTGGTACTCGCCGACCGCCCCGCGCACCAGGGCGTCCTCGACGAGCACGACGCCCTCGTCGATCATCGCCCGGTCCCACAGGGCGCGGTCCTGGTCCGGCAGCGCGACCAGCTCCCCGTGCGGCCCTGTCCGGGCGGGCCGGCGCGCGTCGGTGAGGAGCGCGAGCGCGAGCAGGCCGGCCACCTCGGGGTCGGCGGGGAGGCGCGCGTGCAGGGTCCGGGTCAGGCGCAGCGCCTCGACGGACAGGTCCCCGCGGGCCACGGCCGCCCCGGTGGTGCTGGCGTAGCCCTCGTTGAACATCAGGTAGAGCACCCGCAGGACCGCGCGGAGCCGGTCGTCGTAGTCGTCGGCCGACGGCATCCGGAACGGCCGGTCCAGGGAGCGCAGCGTCGCGCGCGCCCTGCTGAGCCGCTGTGCCATGGTCGGCTCCGGCACCAGGAACGCGCGCGCGATCTCCGCCGTGGTCAGCCCGCCGACCGAGCGCAGGGTGAGCGCGACGGCCGACGCGGGGGTGAGCGCGGGATGGCAGCAGCCGAACAGCAGCAGGAGGGAGTCGTCGCTGTCGGGCGCGTCCCCCGCGCCCACCCCGTCCATCGTCGCGACCAGCTCCTCGCGGCGCCGTCGCGCGGCCTCACTCCGGTACCGGTCCACCAGCTTGTTCCGACCGACCGCCACCAGCCAGGCGTGCTGGTCGTCCGGCATGCCGCGCTCGGGCCACTGCGTCGCGGCCGCCAGCAGTGCCTCCTGAAGCGCGTCCTGGGCATCCGCAAGGTCACCCGAGCGCCTGACCAGCACACCGAGGACCTGCGGCGCCAGGTCGCGCAGCAGGTCCTCGAGGGCACGGTCACTCGGCAGGAGAAGGTGCCTCCATCAGCGCGCGGACCTCGAACACCTGCTCCAGGGGGACGCCACGCGGTCCCGGTGCGGCGGACGCCTTGGCAGCGATGGCGATCGCCCGCTCCTCGTCCTCCACGTCGACCGTCCAGTAGCCCGCCAGGAACTCCTTGGACTCCGGGAACGGCCCGTCGGTGACCACAGGGGCCGACACCCCGTCGCTGCGGACGAGCTTGGCGGTCGACGGCCACGCGAGCCCCTGGCCGTCGACGAGCTCGCCGCTGGCCAGCAGCTCGGCGCCCAGCTCCTGCTGGAACTGGATGTGCCGCTGGATGTCCTGCGGCGCCCACTCGTCGATCGGGGGGACCCCCTCGACGAAGTAGTTCATGAGCAGCATGTACTTCACGATGCACTCCTTCGCGGGGCGCGAGCGGCCCCTCAGCCGGTGGTCGGAGCCGAGGCCGTCGTCTCGACATGCATCCTGGCGGGGATGCGGCGGGAAGGACAGTGCGAGGGCTGGCCGACCTGCCGGCGCCGGCGCACGATGGCAGGTGACGATGAGACGGACGAGGAGTGCGGCGGTGGCCGCCCTGGCGGTGTTGGTGCTGGCCGGGGCCTGTACCGACACGCCGCCCGCCGGTACGACGGTCGTCGCGGCCCCGGTCGCGGTCGAGAAGGCGCCGGCACCCCCCGTCCCCGCCCCTCCGGCCGCTGGCCGGCATCGCGACCACCGGCGCCTGGCTGCCCGCCGGGCTCGGCACCTTCCGGTCAGCTGCTCCCCCCGGGAGCGACCGGCGCCCTCGTCCGCTCCGCGGCGTACTTCGGCGGCGCCGGAGGACTCGTCCCCGCCCTCACGCTCGCGGCGTGGGTGGTGGTCGGTGCCGTGCTCAACGCGCTCGGGATCCGCCGGGCCGCCACCGTCGGCGACGCGGCCGCCGTCTGACCCTCACCGCTCGACGGGCGCGCACCGCGCCGTCCCCCTAACCTCCGGGGATGCGACCGCTGCCCCTCCGCCGCCGTGCGCTGCTCCGCGCGGCCGTGTTCGGGGTCGCGCTCACCGTCCCGGTCGCCGTCCTGGCCTACCTCGTGCGCGCGCAGGTCGGCGGCGTCGTCCGCCTCGACGAGCTGGTGAACGTGGCGGCCACCGCCTACACCCGGGAGCACCCTGACCTCCAGCAGGCGCTGCTCGTGTGGCAGGAGCTGTTCCAGGCCCGGTGGGTCAACCTGGCGGCGACGCTGGTCTGCGTGTGGGTGTGGCGCCGGCACGGGCTGACCACCCGCGCGCTGTGGGCGTTCCTCACGATCATGGCCGCGTGGGCGGTCCAGCTGGGCGCCAAGGGGCTGGTGCAGCGGGCGCGGCCCGTGGTCGAGGACGCCCTGGCGCACGCACCGGGGTCCAGCTTCCCGTCCGGGCACGCGGCGAACACGGCCGCCGTGGCACTGACCCTCACGCTCCTGCTCTGGCCGCTGCTGGGTCGCCGCGGCCGCGTCGTCGTCCCGGTCGTCGCCGCCACCGCCACGCTGCTGACGGGCCTCGACCGGGTGCTGCTCGGCGTGCACTACCCCTCCGACGTCGTCGCAGGGTTCGCGCTCGGGACGGCCCTCGCGGGCGCGTCCTACCTGGGCTACAGCGGCTGGTCCGTGACGCCCCCCGACCAGGAGACGTGATGCACACCTTCCTGCACCGCTACGAGCTCGACTCCTCGGCCCCGACCCGCAAGGAGGCCTGGCACGACTTCACCCGCCGGGTCCTCCTGCCCGCCGTGGGCCTGTGGGTGGTCATCGTCGGCATCGGGTTACTCATCACCGGCCCGCTCGGCAACCTGCCGGGCGAGGCCGCCGTCAACGAGTGGTTCGTGGCGCAGCGCACCGAGACGCTCGACGCCGTCACCGCGGTCCTGTCCGCCATCGGCACCACCGAGTTCATCATCGGCGCGTGCGTCCTGTTCGTCGCACTGTTCTGGTGGCGCACCAAGCAGTGGTGGCTCGCGCTCGTGCCGCCGCAGGCGATCGCCGTGCAGGCCATCGTCTTCATGACCGCGGCCCTCGTGGTCGGCCGCGAGCGGCCCGAGGTCGAGAAGCTCGACGAGTCCCCGCCGACGTCCAGCTTCCCCAGCGGCCACACCGGCGCGTCGACCGCGTTCTACGTGGTGCTGGCCATGCTGGCGCAGCGCATCGGCAACCCCGTCCTGCGCCGTGTCGTCACCGTGGTGTGCCTGCTGATCCCCCTCGCGGTGGGCACCGCACGGCTCTACCGGGGCATGCACAGCCTGTCCGACGTGATCGTCGGGCTGCTCAACGGGCTCGTGTGCGCGTTCCTGGCCTGGAACTACCTGCGCCGGGACACGTCGTCGGTCGCGGCACGCTCCGAGAGCCGCAGCCTGAGCCACAGCTGACCCGGGGGTGGGGTCTACCCCACCCCCGGGACGGTAGGTGGCGGCATGGTGGCCGCGGGTGCACGGGACCGACGCTGGACGGGTACCGCCCGACCTGTCCGGCACGGCCACCCCCAGGAGATCTCCCATGTCCGGTCCCACCACCCGTCGTCCCCAGCCCACCCGCCTGTCCGCCCTGGTGATGGCCTGCACGTTCGCGGCCGGCGCCGCCCTGGCCGTGCCTGCCGTCGCGTTCGCCGGTCCCCGCGGAACACCCCGCGCGGATACCGTCCAGCAGACCCTCGACCACCTCGTGGAGGTCGACGGGGTTCCGGGCGCACTGGCGTCCGTCACCGACCGCAGGGGCCGCGAGCGCAACCTGGTCGCGGGCGTCGGCGACCTGGACACCGGCAGGCGTGTCCCGGTCGACGGACAGGTCCGCGCCGGCAGCAACACCAAGACGTTCGTCGCGGCCGTGGTGCTCCAGCTCGTCGGGGAGGGCGCCGTGGACCTCGACGCGTCCGTCGAGACGTACCTGCCCGGCGTGGTGCGCGGCCCCGTGGACGGGCACGACATCACCGTGCGCGACCTGCTCCAGCACACCAGCGGCATCGGCAGCTACACAAACGGTCCCCCGTTCATCACCGACGGTGCGCCGACGCTGACCGCGCTCGAGGACTGGTACGTCGAGCCGCACGAGCTCCTCGCCCTGGGGCTGGCCCAGCCGGCGACCCCGGCGGGTGAGTGGTCCTACAGCAACACCAACTACGTGCTCGCCGGCCTGCTGGTGCAGAGGGTCACCCAGCGCCCGCTGGGCGAGGTCGTCACGGACCGGATCATCGAGCCGCTCGGCCTGACCGGCACCTACGTCCCGGAGCGGGGCGAGCGGGAGCTCCGCGGCAAGCACCCGCGGGGCTACCACGCCGAGCCGGCCGGCTCCGCGCCGTTCGAGCACACCGCCATCGACCCCGCCTCGTCCTGGGGAGCCGGCGACGTCGTCAGCACGCCGAGCGACCTGAACACGTTCTTCCGGGCGTTGCTGGCCGGCGACGTGGTGCGGCCCGCCGAGCTGGAGCAGATGAAGGCGACCGTCCCGATGGACCTGCCCGGCCTGCCTGCCGGCATGAGCTACGGGCTGGGCCTGATGTCGACCGAGCTGACCTGCGGCGGTCTGGCGTGGGGCCACGGCGGGATCATCCCCGGCTACCAGACCGAGGGCGGGGTCAGCGAGAGAGGCGACCGTGGCGTCATGGTGGCGACCACCACCATGCACGGCGCGCTCCCGGCCGAGGCGGCCGCCGACGTCTCGAACCGGATCGTGGCCCTGGTCGACACCGTCCTGTGCGCGTGAGTCGGCATGGCCTACAAGAGCCGAGTCGTCAGACCACTGCTCCCCGATGAGGCGCAGAAGATGGACCTCGCGCCCTCCGCCGAGGCCGTCGAGGTCCGCCGCTCGATCCTCGCCGACGGCGTGATCGTCGCCTACTCCTACGACCTGATCCCGCTGGCGCTCATGCCGGACGACTTCTCGACCGATCAGCTCGACGGCTCGCTGTTCGCCTACCTGCGCGACCGCGCGCACCTCTTCCCGCACCACGGCGTCGCGGAGATCCACGCGGTCCACTCCGAGCACGTCGGCTGGGACGACCCCGAGCACCCCGACCTCTACGTGCTGCTCGACCAGCTGCACTACGACGCCGACGGGACGGTGCTCATGTACTCGCGGTCGTACTTCATCGAGGGCCGGTACGCGTTCACGGTCGTGCGCTCCAGCTGACCGTTCGTCCCGGCTCGGTCCCGTCAGCTGCCCTGGATGTAGGTGCCGCTGAACGGAGAGAACCCGTTCGGGTACGTCGTGAAGGTGACGACGGGCGCGGCCCACTCGACGTTCTGCGCGCTGTCCATCTGCGCGAAGCCGGTGGCCCAGTTCCAGTCGTCGCTGTAGTTCGACAGGTCGACGCTCACCCGCGCCACCACGTCATTGGCCGGCTGGAACCCGCTGATGGCCACGCTGAACCTGGTGCCGTTCTCCCACGGGCCCATGAAGGTCACGCCGTCGACGGTGCAGGTCCCGACGACCTGGCCGGTGTAGATGTTCAGCACCTCGCAGCTGTCGCCGCCGACGGTGGCCCAGGTGCCGGAGGACGCCTGGGCGGCGAACGTGGCCCCGTCGGACCACGACGCGGCCGTCCGGGTGGCGGTCGTCCCGACCATGAGAACGACCGCAACGAGGGCGCCGACCGCAGCGAGCAGGCGTCGGCAGGTGGCGGCCCAGGTCATGCGTTGGCTCCCTTCTTCGATCGTTGTCCTGGGTGTGCAGAGCCGGGTGCGGCCGTGGGCACGGCCGCACCCGGGATTGCCCTTACGAGGCCGATCGTGACGAGGCGACTGCCAGGTGGCGTGCCGCGTCGTCGTCCTGCGGCTCGTGCGCCACGTCCTGCTGCCCGCCCGTCGGGCCGGAGCCCGGGCGAGGCATCAGGCTCAGCGCGAGGATCGCCGCGACCCCGATGAGCAGCGGAACCGCGACGCTCGGGTCGGTCAGCCGCATCAGCGCCGCACCGGCGCCCGAGATCTGCCAGCTCGGGGCCAGGACCGTGTCGTCGGTGACGACGTACTCCCCGGCGTCCGGGCTGTCGTTGGCGTCGCCCTGCATGCGGACGTGCCACGACCCGTCGTCGTGCTGCGCCACCTCGATGACGCGGTGCGTGACGAGCCGGTCCGTGACGTCGTTCCGCAGGGACAGCACGTCCCCGACCTCGACGTCCTCGACCGGGACGGGCATCGCAACCAGGAGATCACCCGTCTTGATCTCCGGCTCCATCGAGCCCGAGACGACGACGAGCGGCTGGATCAGCCCCAGCGCGGTCGCGCCCCACACCCCCAGGCTGAAGACCCCGAGGACCGCAAGGGCCCAGACGAGGACGTCGGCGGCGGTGCGCAGGACGCGCACCGCCACCACGCGGCCCGCCACTTGTCAGGACTCTCCGGTGAACTGCACGGTCATCGTCCCCTGGGCGCCCTGGTACTCCGCGGGCCAGTCGTCAGGGGTGGTGACCTGCAGCATCACCGTGTCGGTGGCACCGGCGGCCAGCTCGAAGGACGACGGGTCGTGGATCGTGGCGGTCGCCGGCGCGGATCCTGCGAACAGGGCTCCGTCCGTGGTCAGCACGCCCCGACCGAGCGTCAGCGGCACGCTGCTGACGTTCTTCAGCTGCAGGGCGATGGTCTCGTCGGCGCCCTGGTTGAGGTTCGCGAACGCGTCCGCGGGGATCTGCACGGCCTCGCCGGTGGTGTCCGCGTCGTACCAGGTGTTGCCACCGTCGACGCTGGCCTGCAGCTCGACCTTCTCGACGGCGCTCGCGCTGCCGGCGAACCACGCGTCGTCGGTCCACGCCGCGCTGGTCGCGGCGGCTCCGACACCCAGCACGGCGACGCCGGCGAGGCCGAAGCGGGCGATGGCGGCCCGGCGGCGGCGCTTGTCGCGGTCCTGGTCGGTGACTACGACGTCGGTCGTAGACGTAGTCATGTCCTGCTCCCTTCCTCGGCGTATGCCGTTCATGGCTGGCGCGCGCCAGGACGTCCGGGCATGACCTACCTACCCACCGCCCGCAGAGGTTCGCGCGGGGCGGCGTTCTCGCTCGGGGCACGCCCGGCGGAGGAGGTCGCTGCACGACCGGGGCGGCGGAGCCGCGTCCCGACGGCCGTCATGGACACTCGCGCGACTTGCACCACAAATTCTAGGAAACCTGGACGACCGTCCAGCCGGGGCCGAAAATGACGTTCGTCACATGGTCAGGCTTTGAGCGCACCCCACCCGGTCCAGCGCTCGATCTCCAGCCAGCCGCTCCACCGAGCGCCCGTGCGCTCCGCGTACTCGTGCCCGGTGTAGTGGCGTGAGAGCCGGTCGATGTCGGTGAGGTCGGGGTCCGGCTGCAGGTCCACGACGCGGCCGAGCAGCGTGACGTGGCTGTACCAGTCGTCGCCGGCGAGCACCGTCAGCGAGACGCGGGGGTCCCGACGCAGGTGCTCGAGGCGGACGCGCGTGGCGTCGAGGTTGAGCAGGACCCGCCCCTCGTCCCACAGGTACCAGGTCGCCGCCGTGACGGGTGACCCGTCGCTGCGCAGCGTCGCCATCACCGCGGGGTTGGGTCGGGCGAGCATGTCCAGGGCGTCGGCGGGCAGGGGTGGTGTGGGCACGATGGCCTCCTCGGTAGGCGTGCGACGGACTTCCAGTATCGGAGCCCGCGGTGTCACGCGCAGACCTCGACCGGTGTCTCCATGTCAACGACGACCAAGGAGCCGACATGACCAGCGATCCACGCATTCCACCGACCCAGGTCACCGGGGCATTCGGCGCCCTCGTGAAGCTCGGGGCCCGCAAGATGGTCGGCCGCGTCCC
Source organism: Cellulomonas fengjieae (assembly GCF_018388465.1). Taxonomy (NCBI): domain Bacteria; kingdom Bacillati; phylum Actinomycetota; class Actinomycetes; order Micrococcales; family Cellulomonadaceae; genus Cellulomonas; species Cellulomonas fengjieae. The sequence goes on from NZ_CP074404.1 coordinate 3,440,862, forward strand.
GGACTCGCTCGGGGTGCTCTGGCACCACAAGGCGATCCTGCGGGACAGCCTGCGCATCGGGCGCCGGACCGAGGCCTGGCACGAGCTCGACCAGGACCTCGCCTCGTACGCGGCGATGGCCACGGCCGCGACGGTCGGCTGCAGCTTCTGCCTCGACCTGCACTACTTCCAGGCCCACAACCACCACCTCGACCAGGCCAAGGTGCGTGCGGTGCCGCTCTGGCGCGAGTCCTCCCTCTTCACCCCGCTGGAGCGCCGAGTCATGGAGTACGCGGAGGCCGCCAGCCAGACGCCGCCCGCGGTGACCGACGAGCTGTCGGACGCGCTCCTGGCCGAGCTCGGCCCCGCCGCGCTCATCGAGCTGGCCGCGCGCGTCGGCTTCATGAACATGACGGCGCGGATGAACATCGCGCTCGGCATCCGCTCGGACGGGTTCGCGGAGTCGTGCGGACTGCCTCCCCTCGAGGTCCGGTCCGCCGGATCGACCGCCGCGTAGGATCGCGCACGTGGCCGGCGTGGTGCCCACCGACGACGACGACCCGTTCGTCGTCCACCGCCGCCTGCTCTTCACCGTCGCGTACCAGATGCTCGGCTCGGCCAGTGACGCCGAGGACGTGCTCCAGGAGTCCTGGCTGCGCTGGTCGGCCGTCGACCGGTCGCAGGTCCGCGAGCCGCGCGCCTACCTCGTCCGCCTGGTGACGCGGCAGGCCCTCAACCACCTGCGCACCGTGTCCCGTCGCCGCGAGCAGTACGTCGGGGCCTGGCTCCCCGAGCCGCTCCTGACCAGCCGCGACGTGGCGGACGACGTCGAGCTCGCGGACAACCTGTCGATCGCGATGCTCACGGTGCTGGAGACGCTGGGGCCCGCCGAGCGGGTGGTCTTCGTGCTGCGCGAGGTCTTCGACGTGCCGTACGACGAGATCGCCGACGCCGTCGGCAAGTCCTCGGTGGCGGTGCGGCAGATCGCGCACCGCGCCAAGGGTCACGTCTCCGCGCGCCGGCCCCGGATCCGTGTGGTGCGTTCCGAGCACGAGGAGGTCGTGCAGCGGCTCGTGACGGCGCTCAACACCGGCGACCTCCAGGGGCTCATGGACGTCCTCGCGCCGGACGTGGTCGCGGTGAGCGACAGCGGAGGCAAGGCACCCGGGGCGGCGCGACGGCCCGTCGTGGGGGCGGAGCGGCTGGCGCGCTACCTGCTCGGCGCGATGGCGAAGGCCGGCGACACGCTCGTCGCGGTCCCCACGTGGGTCAACGGGCAGGCCGGGATCCGGATGGAGCGGGACGGCCAGCTCGTCGGCGTGGCCGGCTTCGCCGTCGCCGACGGACGCGTGACCCGCGCCTACGCCATCGCGAACCCGGACAAGCTCGGCCGGCTCGACGCGGTCGCCGAGCTGAGCCGGCACTCGTGACGACCGTTCCCGATACGGTGGCGCCACCCTCTGCCGCAAGGAGACCGCGATGGCGCCCACCCCCGACCGGTCCGACGAGACGGCCCTGCCCACGTTCCGCACCGGCCCCGGACGCCGCGCGATCGACGCGGCCGTGGGCTTCCTCATCCGCTGGGGGCTCTTCCCCGGCTCCTACCAGCTGACCACCGTGGGCCGCCGCACCGGCCGGCCGCTCACGCACCCTGTGACGCTGGTGGAGCGGCACGGGCGACGGTGGCTGGTGTCCCCGTACGGAGAGGTCTCCTGGGTGCACAACGCACGCGCCTCAGGTCGCGTCTCGTTGCAGCGGCGGGGCCGCACCGAGGAGTGCGCCGTGCGCGAGTGCTCCGCCCGGGAGGCTGCCCCCGTGCTGAAGCAGTACCTGGCCGTGACCGGCCCGCCGCGCCGCTACTTCCGCGCCCACAAGGACGCACCGGTGCAGGCCTTCGCCGCCGAGGCGGACGCCCACCCGGTCTTCGAGCTGCTGCCGCTCGACTAGGAGCCGGGTCACGGAACGGGCGGGTCCGCCTCGTCGGCCGCCGACCGCACGGACTGGGCCAGCGCGTCGATGACGTCGCGCGCCAGGAGGTCGGTCTTGGCGCGCAGGTCGACCGCGAGCTTGCGCCCGGCCCTGCCCCCGACCGAGTCGGCCAGAGTGAGCGCGGCCTCCAGGTCGTTGGCCCTCCGCCGCCACGCCGCCGCGCGCGCGGCGAACGCCGCATCCCCGGGGCGGTCCGTCTCCATGGCCGAGGTCGCCTCGCGCACGACGGTCAGCGTGTGCCGGAGGCGCCCTGCCGACGACCGCCTCGCCCGGACGTCCCCGAGCTTGCCGCCGAGCTGACGTGCGTACGCGGCCGCCTTGCCCGGTGCGTCGGGGAACCGCTTGTTCAGCCGCTCCAGCCCTTCGAGCGCCGCCATCAGTCGCGGCGCCCACTTCATCGCCGTCTGGGTCAGCCGGGTCATCGAGCTCGCCATCAGCGGGTCCTCTCGGGTGGCGCGTCGGCCGTCGTGGGCAGTCAAGTACACACCGCGTCGGCGCGCGCGCCAGGTGCCCGCCCGATCAGCGCGGCGACACGTCCAGCACGACCTCGAACTCCAGCAGCTGGGCCCCGGCGCTCACCGGCCGCGGCCGGTCGCCCGAGCCGGCGTGCGCCGCCTTGGCATCGCCATCGCGCCACGCGGCGAACGACTCCTCGTCGGCCCAGTGCGTCACGACGAAGTAGCGGTCCTCCCCCGCGGTCGGCCGCAGGAGCTGGAACCCGAGGAACCCCGGGGAGCCCTCTATGGTCCCCGCGCGTGCGGCGAACCGGCGCTCGAGCTCGGCTCCGGCCTCGGGCGGCACGGAGATGGCGTTGATCTTCACGACGGACATGCGGCCAGCCTACGAGCGAGCCACCGGTGTGGTGGCGGGAGGGCTGGTGGGGGCCGGCGCCCGCAGCCCGAGCGCGCCCAGCTCGAGCGAGGCGAGCGCGCGCACGATCTCCGGGTCCCCGCGGCGCCACGCGTTCGCGGGGTCGTCGCTCACGCGGGCGAGCACCCGGACGGGCTGCGTGGCCAGCGCCCGCAGGGCGAACAGGTCGAGGTCCGCCGCCGAGTCCAGGATGCGGGTGGCCGCGCGGGCCCGACCGACGAACCGGGCGCGCGCGAGCAGCCAGACCCCGACAACGAGCACGATCGGTACGGCCGCGGTCAGCAGCCCGAGCAGCAGCGCGAGCTGGGAGGCCCCCTGCTGCACCTCGATCCCCGCACGTGCGATCGAGTCCGCGGCCCCGCCGGCCGCGGTGAACGGCGCGCGCGCGTCGTCACCGACGAGCGGCACGCGTGCGACGGTGTCCCCCGCCGAGGTCATGCTCTCCGAGAGGGACGAACCGGCGTCCTCCAGCGTGCGTCCCGGAGCAGCGAGTCGCCCGACCACCTCGTGCACCCACAGCCCGGCACGGACCCACAGGACGACCCAGCCGACGACGAGGAGGTCGGCGACGACCTGGCGTGCACGGCGCCACGGGGTGTGTGCGTAGAGGATCACGCGGGACATCCTGGCGTGTGCGAGCGCGGCGCGCTGGGGGACGCAGGTGCCCAGGGGCGTCGGAGGGCCCACTCAGGGAAGCGGGAGCTCCCGGAGCTGCCTGCGCGAGGTGATGTCGAGCTTGCGGAAGATGCTGCGCAGGTGCGCCTCGATCGTGCGGGGGCTGAGGAAGAGCTGTGTGCCGACCTCTCGCGACGTGGCGCCGGTGGCCACGAGCCGGGCGATGTGCAGCTCCTGGGCGGTGAGCGCGTCGGTGGGCACAGCGGTGCGCTTGCGCGGGTGCTCGCCCGTGGCGCGCAGCTCGCGAGCAGCGCGTGCGGCGAACGCCTCGGCGCCCATCCCCGACAGCAGGTCGTGCGCGGTGCGCAGCTGGTCGCGGGCGTCCTGGCGACGACCCTCCCGGCGGAGCCACTCGCCGTAGACGAGGTGCGTGCGGGCGAGGTGGGTCTGCATCCGGCAGCGGCCCAGCTGCTCGATCGCCTCGAGGTAGTGCTTCTCCGCCGCGGCTCCGGCGGTGGTCAGCGCCCGCGAGCGCGCCGCCTGCCCGAGCCCCCACGGGGTGCCGCTGGCGTCGGCTCGTGAGATCAGCTCGTCCAGCGCCTCGTCCGCATCCTCGGGTCGGCCGGCGCGGACCGCCGCCTCGATGAGCTCGAAGTGGGCGAGGTTGTTGTACCGCAGCGCCTCGGACCGGAACGCGCGGGCGGCGGCGTCGTGGGCTGCGGCGTAGTCGCCGAGACCGTTGTTCAGCACCGCCAGGGCGTACTGCGCCAGGGAGTCCTCGGTGGCGGTCGCGCGCTCGGTCGCGTTCTGGACGATCGCCGCGTGGACCTCGGCGGTCTCGTCCGGGCGGCCACGCCACGCGGACACGACGAGCTGCGCGTGGTGCACGTACACGGCCCTTGCCTCGGCGGCGATCGCGGTCTGCTCGTCGGCCCGGTCGAACGCACCGGAGAGCACCAGCGCGACGGATTGGCCGAACAGTGCCCCCTGGAGCGTGGCCATCGCGCCGGCCTCACGTGCCAACCGGACGTTGCGGGCGGCCAGCACCTGGACCAGCTCGTCGTCGAAGACCGCCATGGCGGTGCGCGTGGCCCACCACCCCCACCGGCGGGAGTGGGTGTCACGCTCCAGGCCAGGTTCCGGCCCGTCGTCGGTAAAGGCCGCCAGCGCCCGTCGCAGTCCGGGCACACCGGACGGGTACCCCTGCGTGAACGTCGTCACCAGCCCGTCGAGCAACAGGTCCGACGGACGCGGCGGCACGGGCGCTGCGGGCGCGGCGAGGGCCGCGGCGGCCACGTCCGCGACGCCCTGGCCGAGGCAGACGTCGAGGCCACCGGCGATCAGTGCCGCATCGAGCGCGTGCAGGTAGGTGTCGCGCGACCTCGCAGGATCCAGCGGTGCGAGGCTCCTCGCGGCGTCCATCAGCATCGACGGTCCGTCGCCGTCCCGGGCGAGGTGGAACGCGAGCTGCGCGCGCAGCAGCTGGAGGCGAGCCTGCTGGGCGGCGTCGAGCGGCCCGGCCGCGGCGGCCGTCAGCAGCTGGGAGGCGTCGTCGGATGCCCCGGCCTCGTGCTTGGCGTGCGCGGCCTCCAGCGACCGGCTCGCCCGGACGGCGGGATCAGGCGTCAGCCTGGCCGCCTGGTCCATGAACGCTGCCGAGGCAGCCAGCCCGCCACGGGCGCGCGCCCGGCCCGCCGAGCGCTCCAGCTCCGCGGCCGCGTCCTCGTCGGTGCCCAGCACGGCCTGCGCCCGGTGCCAGGCGTGCCGGTCGGGGTCGACGTGCGGGTCGGTCGCGGCGGCCAGGGCGCCGTGCGCGCGACGGCGGTCCGGCGGGGCGGCGGCCCGGTGCACCGCGGAACGCACCAGCGGATGACGGAACTCCACGCGGGTACCGATCTCCAGCAGCCCGGCGGTCTCGGCGGGCGCAGCCGCCTCGCGGGAGATCCCCAGGTGCTCGGCCGCCCGCCACAGCAGCGCCACGTCACCCGTGGGGTCGACCGCGGCGACCAGCAGCAGCAGTTGGGTCGGCGCCGGCAGGCCGTCCGAGCGACGCCGGAAGCTGTCCTCGATGCGGTGCGGGATGCCCGGCACCTCGGGCGACTCGAACCCGCCGGCCAGCCACCCGCCCGGCGCGGTACGTGGCAGCTCCAGCAGCGCGAGGGGGTTCCCTCGCGCCTCGGCGAGGACCCGGTTGCGCATCCCGTCGTCCAGCGGCGTGTGCACGGCCGCGGCCAGCAACGACCGCGCATCGGCCTCGTCGAGACCGCCCAGGCACACCTCCGGCAACCCGTCGAACGAGTACACGTCGCGCTCGGTGGGGTCGCGCAACCCGAATACCAGGGCCATCCCCTCGGCCGCCACCCGTCGCGCCACGAACGTGAGGACCTGCGTTGACGCCTCGTCGAGCCACTGCGCATCGTCGACTAGGCAGAGCAGCGGACCGTCCTCGGCGACCTCGGCCAGCAGGTTGAGGGTCGCCAGCCCGACCAGGAACCGGTCGGGAGCCGTGCCGCCCTGCTGCCCGAACGCCACACCCAGGGCCGTGCGCTGCGGGTCGGGCAGGGCGCCCACGCGGCCGAGCAGCGGCGCAAGGAGCTGGTGCAGGCCCGCGAACGCGAACTGGGTCTCGGACTCGACCCCGACCGAGGACGCCACCCGGAACCCCGAGATCTGCGCCGTGGACCGGACGTGCTCGAGCAGCGCCGTCTTCCCGATCCCCGCTTCGCCGCGCACCACGACTGCCCCGCTCAGCCCGGCCCGTGCCTGGGAGAGCAGGTCGTCGACCGCTGCGCGCTCGGTGCGCCGGCCCAGGAGCTCTGTCAGTGTCACTCCCCTCTGACCAGGTTGGCGCGTCTGTTAGGTAACAGTCGCCTACGCGAACTGAGCTGACCCTATCCAACCGTGTTCCCGCGACAGGGCCGGAGGTGGGGCCCCTACCGACGCGACCGCGCCGCCGCGGGGGCGAGCCTGGTGGCCCGGCACACGAAAGGAAGAGAACAGTGGGACACATCAGCACGCAGAAGCCCGCGGCACAGCCCGACGATCCCGACGGCGCAGCGGCGCCGCACGTCACGTGGCACGGTCAGGCCCTGCCCCACCGACGATCCGCGGGGGGTGGCCCCAGCCCTCGTCATGCGGGCGGCATCAGCCTCGCCGCGGTACTCGGCGGCACCCTACTGAACGTCGAGAAGAAGAAGCCGTGACGTCCGTCGTCAACCGGTGAGGAGGATCCATGGCCTGGAGCACGAGCGAGCTCGCCGACCTGGCGGGGACGACAGTGAACACCGTCCGCCACTACCACCGGCTCGGCCTGCTGGAGGAGCCAGAGCGCCGGTACAACGGGTACAAGCAGTACGGCGTGCGGCACCTGGTGCGCCTGCTGCGGATCCGGCGCCTCGCCGACCTGGGTCTGCCGCTCTCGGAGGTCGGCGAGATGGACGCAGGCAGCGGAAGCACGGCCGAGGCGCTGCGGGAGCTGGACACCGAGCTCGCCGCGCGGATCGAGCGCCTGCAACGGACGCGCGCCGACATCGGTGCGATCCTGCGCGCCGACGCGCCGGCGGACTCGCCGGCCGGCTTCGCGCCCTACGCGGCACACCTGTCCGAGGCCGACCAGTCGATCGTCCACATCTATGCGCAGCTCTACGACGAAGGCGCGATGGCAGATCTGCGACGGATGATCGAGGTGGACGTCGAGGCGGGCGCGGTCGGGGACGAGCTCAACGCACTGCCGGCGGACGCAGACGAGGCGACACGGCAGAAGCTCGCCGAACGGCTCGCGCCGGGGATCGCCCAGAACCTCATCGACTACCCGTGGCTTAACGACCCCGTGGGACACCTGGCCAAGAGCGCGCACGTGACGCAGCAGACGTTCGTCGAGGCCATGACCGAGCTCTACAACTCGGCCCAGCGCGACGTCCTCTCGCGTGCCGGCATCCTCGGGCACCAGCTCGCGCAGATGCGGCTTCCCGGGACCCCTTGACCCTGTTCCGAGAACACAGCTTCTACTCGGTCCGACTCGAGAACCGCTCGAGTCGACGACACGAACAGGAGCCCAGACATGTCCCCCATCCAGGAACTCGTCCTCAACATCCAGGAGCTCGTGGCCCGGGTGCCCGAGCTCGTCCAGCCCCTCATCGTTGCGCTCGCCGGAGCCATCCCGTTCGTCGAGGGCGAGCTCGCCGCCATGATCGGCCTCGTCGGCGGTCTGCACCCCGTCGTCGCCGGCATCGCCGCCGCCGCGGGCAACTTCCTCTCCGTGGCTGTCGTGGTGGCCGTGACGTCACGGGCTCGCACCGCCGTGGTGGACCGCAGGGCGCACGTCGGTGCGACGGTCGGCGGGGGCCTGGGATCCCTGGAGACCGTGAACGTCGCCACCTCCGAGGACACGAAGCCCTTGTCGAAGGGCCGGCAGCGTGTCCACGCGTGGCTCGTCCGCTTCGGCGTCCCCGGAGCGAGCATCCTCGGCCCGCTCGCGATCCCGACGCATTTCACCGCCGCGGTCCTCGTCGGCGCCGGCTCGCCCCGACGGTGGGTGCTGCTCTGGCAGGCGGTGGCGATCGCCCTCTGGACGACCGTGACCACCGTGTCGATCTGGATCGCCCTCACGTACGTCGTCGGGGTGTGAGCCCCGTGGCGGGAGCGACGATCGTTCGGCAGCGCTCATCCGACGTCGTCGGCGTGACGTGGTCGGCTGCCGAGCCGACCCTGCCCGAGGACCTCCTGCTCCTGATGTTCCAGCCCGGCTCGCGCGCGATCTCCGGCGGGGACGCCCTGCTCTCCGTCCTCGCCGGGGCCGTGCTCGCCGACCTCGCGCTCGACGGGCGCGTGTCGACGACGAAGAGCACCGGGACCGTGATGGTGGAAGCCGTGCAGGGTAGGGCGCCGACGGACGAGATCCTGCGTCGCGCCTGGGCCTACCTCGCAGACAGGCCCCGCGGGATCCAGGCCGCCCTCGCCGCGATCGGGCCGACGGTGCGCACACCCCTGCTGGCACGGCTCGTCGCGCGTGGGGACATCCGGGAGCAGCGACACGGGGGTCTCGGCCCGTTCTCGACCACCACCCTGATGGACGGCGGGAGCGCTCGCCGCGCCCGCCTCCTGAGCGACGTCCGCGACGTCGTCATCGGCGGCACCGAGCCGACGCCCCGCGTCGCCGCACTGGCCGGGCTGCTCTGGGGAAGCGGAACCCTCCCGGAGCTCCACCGGTCGTCCGCCGGCGCCTGCGCCCGGCAGCTCGACCGCGGGCAGTGGGTCGTCGGCGCCGCCGCCGCGATGGTCACGCGCACGACGAACGCGATCATCGCCGGCAGCGTCGTCATCGCGGCCGGCGTGCCCGCCCGGGCGCGCTGAGGCTCCGATGGCACACACCCAGACGGTGCGGCCCGGGGACGGCCACGCGCTGCCGCCCTACCGGTGGTGGCAGATGCTCTTGCGCTCCCTCTTCCATCTGCACGTCACCGGCGAGGATGGTGCGCCGCAGACCTGGTCCGTCGACGTCCGGCTCGGCGGGGACGAGGACGGCGAGGTCCGTGCGCAGCTCTACCGCGACGGCCTCCACTACTCCGGCTCGACGCTCCCCGCGGTCTTCGCGGTGCCGGGCGGCACCATCCAGGTCGCCGCCACCGGCTTCGGGCTCCGGCGCGCCCACTACGTGACGCCCGACGGGTCCGAGCGGCAGCTGGTGCCCGATCCCGCGTCGGCCGAGGGCCGACGCGCCCACCTGGACCGGACCGACCCCGCCCTCAGCCGCGCCGTGGGCATCGCCTCGGCGACCGTGCTGGTGGTCGCCCTGGTGCTCGGCGTGCCGCAGCTCGTGGAGCAGATCACGCAGATCCCACCGGTCGCGGACAGCATCGGCACGTACTCCTGCCCCTTCCGGCTTCCGGCGTGGGCGAACACCGCGCTCGTGCTGGCGACACTGGCCGCGAGCACCGAGCGTGCACTCCGGCTGCGCTACAACCGGTTCCTCGACGGCGGCCTCTTCGGCGGCGAGGAGTAGGGGGCTCCTCGGCACAGGTCGCGCCCCTCTTCTCGTCGTGGATCTCGGCGTAGGCCAGTCGGACGTGGTCATCGACGGCTGTGGCACGTAGTCGTAGGCCAGGCCGCGTCTAGGACTGGGGCGTTCGCTGCGACCGTGGGCTTTTGCAGCCGCCGACGACCGGGATCCGGCCGAGCTCCTTGACGTCGATGTGCACCAGGGAACCCGGGTAGGGGTGCTCGCACCGGTTCGCCGACATGCGCGACCGGGCGCCCAGCCGTGATTCGCTGCACCCACGCGAACCTGCCGGCCGCGGTCAACAGCGCACGAGCGTGAGACACGAGAGACCTCCGTCGGTCCTCGTGGGTTCCTTCGGCAGCTCCCACTCTCTCTCGCTACGTCGACAACGGTCTTGGTCGATACACCTAGACGACCGGACGACCGCGGCGGTCGGCGACTTCCCGCCCGACCAGGGCAAGATCGGCGGGAGTGGGCCGACGGAACCTGCCCCCGTCGGCGACGAACTCGTCACCGTGCTCTTTCAGATGGCGCGCGAAGAGCGGGCACACGGGCACGACGACGAGCCTCGCGCGGATGCTGTCCGCGAGCGCCTCCCGCACCAGCAGCCTGGCGAGGCCGCGGCCCCGGAACTGCGGGTCCACCTCGGTGTGGAAGATGATCCGCTCACCCCCGTGGGGAGGGTCGACGAAGTCGGCCCTCCCCACGCGCGCTCCGGCAACGCTCACGGTGTAGGCACTGACCCGCTCCACGCGGGCGGCACCTCCGCTCACGCCGCCACCGACGCCTCGGTCGGCTTCACGTAGGCGACCGACCCCCCGGTGGCTGGGGTCCGCGCCGGCCCGGTCCGCCGCGAGCGCACCCACACCACCACCGCCGTGGCGACGACGACGGCACCGGGGACGAGCACGATGCCGAAGAACGTCATCCCGGCGACCAGGAGGACGATCGCGAGAATGCCGCGACCGACTCCCCGCCTCTCGAGCACGCGGTGATACTCCACGCCCCGGGCGATGGTGCTGGTGCGGTGGCTCATGGCAGTGGTTCCTTCCGACTCAGGCGGGCAGCGCGATCGGCTTGCCGACCGGATCGCAGCCAACAACCTGTTGTCGGAACAGGGTCAAGCGCGCGGATGCGTACTGGTCCGCCAGCCGCTCCGCGCACACGGGACCCATCCGGGGTCGGTGGGACTCAGTCGTTCGTCGACGACCCTCGTCCGGTCGCGGCGTACCGGGCGGCGATGGTGCGAACGGCCTCGTCGACCACCTGAGCGACGCGTTCGGCGCCCACCTCCCAGTCCGGCACCAGGAGGGTCGGCCAGAAGATGTAGTTGGAGATCATGCCCAGGAACTGGGTGGCTGCGAGGTCCACGTCGTCGACCCGCACCGTTCCCGCCTCGTGCTCGGCCAGCAGGTAGCCGCGTACGGACTCGAAATAGGGCGTCTTCCCGCGCGAGAACTGCGCGTTAGCGAGCTCGGGGAATCGCGGCAGCTCCGCAATGACGATGCGGAACAGGTCCGTCATCTGGGGGCGGCTCAACAGGTCGGCGTAGCGGCGACCGATGGTGCTGAGCCCGTCGACGATGTTGCCTGCCGGCGGCGGTTCCTCTTCGTCAGCGGTCGACCAGGACTCGGTGACCATGGCGTCGAACAGAGCGGCCTTGCTCGGAAACTGCTTGAACAAGGTGGCGCGCGACACGCCGGAGCGCTCCGCGATTCGCGCCAGCGACGTCCGGTCGTACCCCAGCTCGAGGAACAACGCGGTCGCAGCCTCCAGGATCAGCGCGCGCTTCTCGTGGGCGATGCGCTGGTGATACGGCGTCATGACCTTGCTCATGCGCCGAGCATACGAGGTGAGTGGCTTGACTCACCATCACGCACACCCTAGTGTCAGACGGATGGTGAGTCGCTCGACTCACCACCGGCCCCCACGTACTGAAGGAACATCTGATGCCCCGCTTCGACGACCAGACCGTGCTCGTGACCGGTGGGACCGGCGGCCAGGGATCGAGCCACGTACGCGCCTACCACGCGGAGGGAGCGAACGTAGTGATCGGCGGCATCGACGCCGAACGCGGCGCCGCTCTCGCCGAGGAGCTCGGGCCCCGAGCTCGCTTCACCCACCTCGACGTCACCGACGAGAGCTCGTGGTCCACCGCTGTGCGAGCCGCTGAGAGCGCCTTCGGCGCCCTGAACGTCCTCGTCAACAACGCGGGTGTCCAGAACCCGCCGGCGCCGATCGAGACGACGGACCAGGCCACCTGGTCGCGCATCCTCGACGTCAACCTCACAGGCACCTTCCTCGGCATCAAGGCCGCCGCCCCCGCCCTGCGCCGCGCAGCAGGGGGAGCCATCGTCAACATCGCCTCGACCATGGGCCTGGGCGGCACGGCGCACTACGCGCCGTACGTCGCCAGCAAGTGGGCCGTGCGAGGTCTCACCCAGACGGCGGCGCTCGAGCTCGGCCGGGACCAGATCCGCGTGAATACCATCCACCCCGGCGTGATCGCGACCTCCTTCATCCACGAACCGGCGGCCGGCGCCACCGCGGCCATCGCCGACTTCTACTCCCCCGAGCCGTTCGCCATCCCCCGACTCGGAGAGCCGACCGACGTCACCCGGCTCCTCCTGTTCCTCACGTCATCAGACGCCTCGTTCATCACGGGGTCGGAGTACGTCATCGATGGCGGACTCCTGCTCGGGCCCGCCCTGCAGAGCGAGGCGGCATGAGCCGGGAGACGACCGGAGGGGACGGCGCCGTTCGGGACGCGTCGTTGTCGCACCTGCCCGATGACGTCCGGCGAGCCATCGAGATCACACCCGCCGCAGGGACGCGCGAACGGATCATCGACGTCACCACGCGGGGGCGCCGCACCGGCCTCCCGCGCCGCATCGAGATCTTCTTCTTCCGAGCCGCGGGCGCAACCTACCTGTGCAGCGGCGCCGGCAGGGCCGCCACCAACTGGCATGCGAACCTTCTTGCCAATCCCGAGTTCACCTTCCACCTCAAGAACGGGATCCGTGCAGATCTGCCTGCTCGGGCCACGCCAGTCACCGACCCGGCCGAACGCCAGGCCGTGCTGACGGAGATCGTCGCGGACCTCAACCAGCCCCACGACCCCGGCACCATCCGGCCGACTCGGCTTGAAGACTGGGCCGAGAGCCGGCTCATGCGCATCAGCTTCCTCCCTCGGGCGTGATCGCGAAGCCCTCGGGAATGACGAAGGGCCCCACATCCGCGTGATCATGCGGGTGGGGCCCTTCGGCTGGCGGTAGCGGTGGGATTTGAACCCACGGTGGACTTTCACCCACACACGCTTTCGAGGCGTGCTCCTTAGGCCGCTCGGACACGCTACCTCGGCGAGAACGTTACCCGGTCAGGCGCCATGCTCCGAATCGGTCGTTGCATGTGCTGCACATGCACGCTACGTTCGACACATGGTGATGGTCCAGATCCGGCACGTCCCCGAGGAGCTGCACAGGGAGCTGCGCGCACGGGCGGCGCGCGAGGGCCGCTCGCTGTCCGAGTTCCTCCTCGCCGAGCTGGTCCGGATCGGGTCGCGCCCGACGCTCGACCAGCTCGCGGACCGCATCCACGCCCGCGACGTCGCACCGCCCCGGCCCGACCAGCCGGTCGTCGAGATGATCGAGGCGGAACGCGACGCCCGCGACGAGCACCTGGCCTCGGGGCACTGACGTGCTGGTGGTCGACGCGTCGGCGGTCGTCGACTTCCTCCTCGATCCTGATCGGCTGCGCGAGCGCTTCCGGGCGGGCGGGGACGACCTGCATGCCCCGGCGCACATCGACGTCGAGGTGCTCAGCGCGCTGCGGCGGCTGGCGCAGCGGGGCACCCTCACCGAGGGGCGGGCACGCGGCGCCGTCGACGACCTGGCGGACCTGCCGTTGACCCGGTACGAGATCACGCCGCTGCTGCGCCGGTCGTGGGAGCTGCGGGAGCAGGTCAGCGCGTACGACGCCCCGTACGTCGCACTGGCCGAGGCGCTGGGCGCCACCCTGGTCACGCGGGACGCGCGCCTGGCCCGCACGTCCGGTCACGCCGCGCGGATCGACGCCGTCTGACCGCCCACAGGTGATCGTCGTACCGTGAAGAGGTGAGCACATCCGACGCCCGCCCGATGACCGCCAGCTCGCTGGCGGAGGTCGTCGAAGTGCTCGCGGGCCACCGGCTCGCCGTGCTCACGGGCGCGGGCGTCTCGACGGACTCCGGCATCCCCGACTACCGCGGCCCCGACTCACCGCCGCGCACACCGATGACGTACCAGCAGTTCGTCGCCGACGAGGCGTTCCGCCGGCACTACTGGGCCCGCAACCACGTCGGCTGGCGGCACGTGCACCGGACGATGCCGAACGCCGGGCACCGCGCGCTGGCTACCATGGAGCAGCGTGGCGTGGTCACCGGGGTCATCACGCAGAATGTCGACCTCCTGCACGAGGCGGCCGGCTCGCGCAACGTCATCGACCTGCACGGACGCTACGACCGGGTGCGCTGCCTGTCCTGCGGCACGGTGATCTCCCGGGCCGAGCTGGCCGACCGCCTCGACGCGCTCAACCCCGGGTTCGAGGCCCAGGTCGCGGACATCGAGATCGCCCCGGACGCCGACGCCGTCATCGAGCAGACCAGCGGTTTCGTCGTCGCGGACTGCAGCGCCTGCGGGGGGATGCTCAAGCCGGACATCGTCTACTTCGGCGAGAACGTGCCGCGTGAGCGGGTGGAGCGGGCCTTCGCGATGGTCGACGCCGCCGACGCGCTCCTGGTCGCGGGGTCGTCGCTGACGGTGCAGTCGGGCCTGCGGTTCGTGCGGCACGCGGCGCAGACCGGCAAGCCCGTGGTCGTCGTGAACCGGGGCGCGACGCGTGGGGACAAGTACGCCTCCGTGACGCTGGACGCCGGGACCTCGGAGACGCTGACCGACCTGGCCGAGTCACTACCGACCCCACGTCAGTCGCGCTGAGCCTCGAAGAAGCGCTGCAGCAGGAGTCCGCACTCGTCGGCCCGCACTCCCCCGACCACCTCGACCCGGTGGTTGAGTCGTCGGTCACGCACCACGTCCCACTGCGACCCGCACGCCCCCGCCTTCGGGTCCCAGGCGCCGAGGACCAGCCGCGGGACGCGCGCCAGCACGGTGGCCCCGGCGCACATCAGGCACGGCTCCAGGGTCACGACGAGCGTGCAGTCGTCGAGCCGCCACCGACCGAGCGTCTCCGCGGCCGAGCGCAGAGCCAGGATCTCCGCGTGCCCGGTCGGGTCGGCCTGCGCCTCGCGCACGTTGCGCCCGCGGCCGACCACCTCGCCTCCCGGCCCGACGACGACGGCTCCGACCGGGACGTCGGCGGTGAGCACCGCGCGGCGCGCCTCGTCGAGCGCGAGACCCATCGCCCAGGTGTCGGCCGCCTGCCAGGGACGGAGGGCGTCGGTCATGGGGGCATCATCGCGCACCGTGCGCCCGGTAGGTTGTGCCCATGCACCTGCACGTCGCGGACCACCCCCTGGTCGCCCACAAGCTCACCGTCCTGCGCGACGTCACCACCCCGTCGCCGATCTTCCGGCAGCTGGTCGACGAGCTCGTCACGCTGCTGGCCTACGAGGCCACCCGCCACGTGCACGTCGAGTCGGTGGACATCGTCACACCGGTCACCGCGACGACCGGCCTCAAGCTGGCCGACCCGCGCCCGCTCGTCGTGCCCATCCTGCGCGCCGGCCTGGGCATGCTCGACGGCATGACCCGCCTGCTGCCCACGGCCGAGGTCGGCTTCCTCGGGATGCAGCGCGACGAGGAGACCCTCGAGGCCATCACGTACGCGAACCGGCTTCCGGACGACCTGTCGGGCCGCCAGTGCTTCCTGCTGGACCCGATGCTGGCCACCGGCGGCACGCTGGTCGCCGCGATCGACTTCCTGCTCGCGCGCGGTGCTCGTAACGTCACCGCGGTCTGCCTGCTGGCTGCTCCGGAGGGCCTCGCGGTCGTCGAGCAGGCCGTCGGCGACCGGGCGGACGTGTCCGTCGTCGTCGCGGCTGTGGACGAGCGCCTCAACGAGAAGGCGTACATCGTGCCGGGCCTCGGCGACGCGGGCGACCGGCTGTACGGCGTCGTCTGAGCCGTCCCACCCCCTGGGACACCGCCGAATCGGCCTTGGTGCCGACCGGCGAGCGTGCGAGAGTCGCTCCATGACCACGTCTACGCAGCCCTTCCTGGCTGTGTATCCGTGCGCGTGTCATCGGTCCTGATCCCCTCAGGACCCTCGACCACACCGCCGCCCTGACCGGGCGTCGCGGTCCGCGCACCCGGAGACGACATGGCACTGCCCGCACCTCTTCCCGCACCTCAGCGCCCGGCCCAGCCGGGGCTCCTGCTGTACGTGAGCCTGCCCGAGGGCACCGCTCGAGCGCCCGGCGACCTGGCCGAGGTCGCCGAGGTGCTGCGTGAGTTCGCCACCGAGATGCTGCCCGGCGCCGAGACCTACACGGCCCTGTCGCTCGCACCCGCGGGGTCGGACGACGTGCACCGTCTGGGCGACCGGATGAGCCACCTGCGGCTGCTCGACGTCCTCGCCGACCCCGGCGACGCCGGCTGACGACGGGCGCGACGCGCTCCGGTCGCCGGACCTGGTGACCGTGCTTACCGTGGGGCGATGCGCATCGCGATCGCCGGGGGCCACGGGAAAGTCGCTCGACTCCTGTCCCACGACCTGACCAAACGGGGCGACGTCCCCGTCGCCCTCGTGCGTCAGCTCGCGCACGTGGACGACGTCGTCGCTGACGGCGCGGAGGGCGTGGTGCTCGACCTGGAGCGGGCCAACGCACGGGACGTGGCCGAGGCGATCGCCGGTGCCGACGCCGTCGTGTTCGCCGCCGGCGCCGGACCGGGCAGCGGAGCCGACCGCAAGGACACCGTCGACCGCGCGGGCGCGGCCCTGCTGGCCGACGGCGCCGAGCAGGCCGGTGTCCGCCGCTACGTCCTCGTCTCCTCGATGGGCGCGGGCGCCCCACCGCCGCCCGGCACCGACGAGGTGTTCGCCGCCTACCTCGCCGCCAAGCACGCCGCCGAGCAGGACCTGCGCGACCGCGACCTGGACTGGACGATCCTGCGTCCGGGCGGGCTGACCGACGGCCCGGCCCAGGGGCTGGTGCGGCTCGACGAGTCCGTCCCCCAGGGCAGCATCCCCCGCGCCGACGTCGCCGCGGTGCTGGCGGCGCTCCTGCACGAGCCGGCCAGCGCGGGTCTGGTCCTCGAGCTGGTGCAGGGGGTCGTGCCCATCGACGCCGCGATCGCCGCCGTCATCGAGCACGCGGACTGAGCCGGCTCAGCTCTCGGGCGTCCCGACCACGGGCCGCTCGGACCGGACGGTGATCGCCCCGATCAGGTACTGGTCGCCGTTCGTCGTGGCGGTCAGCGAGCTCACGTCGCACGCGAGCGCCACCTCCTGGAACGCCTTGACGTCCACCCCCAGGGAGTTGGGCGCGCGCCAGCCGGTCGCCGTGGAGTCGAACGCGTTCGTGCTGGAGCCGGCGGAGCCGGTGCGCACCGGGACCAGGGCGCGACCGGCGCCGGGCCCGGTGCAGGTGTCTCCCAGCGCGAGCCGGTCCCCGCTCGCGGTCCGGTCACCCTCCCAGGCCACGACCCCGATCCGCGCCAGGGTCCCTGCCTCGGAGGCGAACTCGAACGCCGGCGGTGTCGTGGACGTGCCGATCCACTGGCCGCCGTCGTAGACGGTGACGGACGCGTCCGAGCCGGGGTCGGAGTAGACGACGACCATCGACCAGCCGGCGTAGTAGCTGCGGTCCTTGTCGGTCGAGCTCGCGCTGACCGCGATGTCGGCGACGGACCAGTCGCCCGCTCCGAGCGACCGGACCTGGCCGGTGACATCGGCGAACGACTGGTAGTACCGCCGGTACGCGTTGTCGTTCAGCTCGACCAGCTTCGTCCCCGCGACGTCGACGTAGGCCCCGCCGGGACCGCGCAGGCGGGCGGTCGTGACGTCGCCGCTCCAGCGCTCCCCCGGGCCGTGGTTGGCGGACCAGTAGAGCCCGGCGAAGACGACCTCGCGGCCTGCGGGGATCTGGAGCCGCGAGCTCGAGGAGACGGGGACCGTGGCACGCGACGTGCCCGGCGCCGGTGGCGCCTCGTCGAGCGGCACCATGGCGAAGCCGTTGTTGTCCCGGTCGCCGTTCTGCAGCGCGCTCGCGCAGCCAGCAGCGGTCGCGCCGCACGTCAGCAGGGGCGCCCCGACCTCGGTCACCCCCGCGCGGGCGAAGGTCGCGCGGGCGTCGAGCCCGCCGGACGACGTCCGCACGCTGCTGGCGGAGCGGACCTGGGCCGCGCCGTCCGCGGCGGCGACCACCGTCGCCACCCCCGCAGAGCTGCCGGCCCACCGCACGTTGGCGAGCACCTGGGCGGACGACCCGGCGGGGATCGTCCCCAGCGCGCACTCGAGCGTCCGCGGGTAGACGAACGTGCAGCCGTCCGTCTGCGAGCCGGGCGCGTCCGGGTCGGGGATCAGCCCGTTCGGCAGCAGCAGCGTCGCACGCGCACCCACCGCGTCGGCGACGCTCGCGGTCACCGTGAACCGCGCGGTTCCGGAGCCGCTGGTCGCGAGCAGGATGGTGGGGTCACCGGCGGCCAGCGTGACTACCGGCGCCTGGGACGCGACCGAGATGCCGAGCCGGCCGGGGTCGGCGTCGGGCGCCTGCGCCGAGACGTCGACCGCACCGACGTCGCCGAACGCACCCGGCGCCGCCCGCAGGTCCAGGGGCAGGGGCAGCGTGGCCCCGGGCTCGATCCGCGCCGCGGTGCACACCACGGTCGTCCGGTCGCCCGCGGTGCAGCTCCACGCCGGATCGGTCACGGCGGGCTGCCCGAAGCCGAGCGAGGCGGGGCGCTGCAGCGTGACCTGGACGCCGTCGGCGGGCAGGTCGCCGCTGTTGGAGACGCTCATCGGCACGGTGGTCGGGGTGCCGAGCGCCACGGAGGCCGAGCCGGGCCCGTCGACCCTCAACGCTGCGGGCCGTTGCACGGTGAACGGCACGTTGACGGTCTCCGAGACCCGCCGCCCGCTCGGCGACAGCTGGACCACCAGGGTGCGGTCGCGCACCAGGTCCGGCGCGCTCGCCGTGAGGAGCAGGGACAGCGCGGCGTCACCCCGAGCAGCGACCGCCCCGGTCGTGCAGGTCATCGGCCTGGTGCCACGACAGGCCCACGCGGAGCCGGGCGCTGCCGTGGCCGTGACACCGTCGGGCAGGAACGCGGTGACGGATCCCTGGCCGGCCGGGATCGCGGTGCCGCCCAGGTTCGCGACGGACAGGTCCAGCTGGCGCGTCCGCGCGGAGACCAGCGGAACCGTCCCAGGGGTGCTGCGCAGCGTCAGCCGCGCGGGGGCCGCGGTGATGGCGACGGGGATCGGCGGCGCGACGTAGCGCAGCCCCGATCCCTGCACGCGCAGCTGGATCTCACCGTCGGACCGATCGAACGACTCGTCGATGGAGACGCTGAGCATGAGCGTCGAGACCGACAGGGCGGGCAGGTGGTCGAGCGTGCAGCTGGCGATGCCGGTCCCCGCCCCCATCACGCACACCCAGCCGGGTGCCACCGCCGCGAACCCTCCGGCGGGCAGTCGCTCGAGGGCACCGGTCGCCACACCGGCGAGGGTCACGCCGTCGGGCAGCACGACCTCGGCTACGAGGTCCGTCGCCGCCGTGCCGCCGCTGTTGCGCAGGCCGACCTCGAGCACCTGGTCGCTCAGCCCGGCTTCGAGGGTCAGACCCGCGGGCGGCAGCTCGACCGACACGTCGGCGGGCGTGGGCGGCGGGTCGACGGGGTCGGTCGGATCCGTCGGGTCGGTGGGCCCGGCCGGGTCCGTCGGGTCGGCGGGCTCCGTCGGGTCGGCCGACTCGGTCGTCGCCCCCGGGGCGTCGGCCGTCACGTCGCCGGGCTCCTCGGGCTCGTCCTCGTCGCCGTAGAGGACGTCGTCCGGTTCCAGATCGGTGGGCTCGGGCGTCGGGAGGTCGGTCGGCTGGGGGGTCGCTGCGGACCCGTCCGTCGACGTGGGCTCGGGCGTCGCCGCGCTTCTCGACGAGCTGGTCGACGGCGACTCGGTGGGCGCGGCGAGGATCCCCTCCGGCTCACCGAGCAGGGTGGCGATACCCACGGCGGCGGCCGCGACGAGAGCCACGCTGCCGACCGCTATCGCCGCGGCTCCGAGCGGGATCGTGGCCAGGAACGCCCCCACGCTGCTTGTTGCCGCCGCGGTTCCGGCGCTGGCCACGCCGACCGTGCCCGTGGCCACCGCTGTCGCGGCGACGGTCCCACCGCCTGCCGCGGCGCCGCCGCCGGCGGCGGCGCCACCCGCGCCCGCGCCCCCGGCACCCGCGCCGCCGGCACCAGCCCCACCGGCTCCGGCACCACCCGCTCCGCCTGCCCCGGCACCCGCAGCGGCACTCGCCGTCGCACCGGCCGCGAGACCGCCACCCACGGGCAGGACGACGCCGAGCGCCCCCAGCCCGGCCAGGCCGAGCACGAGCGGCGCGATGACGGCCTTCATCCCGTGGTTGACGTCGCCGAGCTCGAACAGGAGGCCGCGACAGTTCCCGCAGTCCTCGAGGTGCGCGGAGACCTGCCCGGTCTCACGGGTGCCCAGCCCGCCACGGACGTAGGCACCGAGCTTGCCGGCGGTCGAACGACACCGGTCGTCGAGCGGATCCTGCAGATGCTGCTGGAGGTAGGCCTGCCGGAGGCCTTCCCGGGCGCGGTACGCGAGGGCCGCGACGCCGTTCGCAGTGAGCCCGAGGATCGGCGCGATCTCCGCGGGCGGGAGGCCCTCCACCTCGGTGTGCCACAGCACGGCCTGCCAGCGCTCGGGCAGCGAGTGGAACGCGCGTGCGACGACGCCCCGCTCGAAACCCTCGAGCGCCGGGTCCTCGGCGGTGCCGGCCAGGGCGGTGCCCGCCTCCAGGACGGCGATGTCGTCGGTGGGCTGGACCCGGCGCGCCTTCTCCCGGCGCAGCGAGGCAACCCGGCGCACGACGGTGAACAGGTAGGCACGGAACGCGGACTCGGGGCCGTTCCCGCGCTTGAGCGCTCCGAAGACGGCGGCGAACGCATCGGCGACGACGTCGTCGGCGTCGGCACGGGAGTCCGAGTACTGCCGGGCGACCACCCAGGCCGCTCCCGCATGCCGCTCGTAGAGCGCGCCGACAGCCGCGGCGTCGCCGGAGCGCACGGAGGCGATGAGCTCCGTGTCCCCCGTGACACCGCCGTCCAGCTGCATGCCTGCTGCCACGAACGGCTCCCGTCGGCTTACTGCGTCCGATCGCACAGCCTGCCATATGCGACGTTTTCACATAACCAGGCGGAAACGTCGGTGGCGTCATCAGGAGCGGGTGAAAAGCGTCGTAGTGGCGTCATACCCGACATCTGTCGGCCTCCCATCCCGCGTGACGACGAATACAGGTTGGAACGACGCTGTGCCGGCGGGCCTCCTCGGCGGCGATCCCGCGCGCGCCATGCCCGCCCTCAGGGACCGCTGGCGCGACGAGAGCGTCCGATCGGTGTGGCTGCGTCCGTCGGACTGGTACCACCCGGCCGTCGACGCCCTGGCGGAGGCGCTGCTCACGGGGGGCCCGGCGGCGGACGGCGTCCCGGAGGTCCAGGCGGCGGCTCTCGACCTCGGTCACGCCCGGGGCTACGACGGCGTCGGCATCGGGGAGACCCTCGACGACCTGGCCTGCCTCTTCCGGATGCTCGGCGCCACGGAGCCGCCGCTGGTCGTCGTCCGTGCGCTGTGCGACGGCTGGGCGGACGCGCAGGCGGGCGTGGCGACGTCGGGCTCCGCACTCGATCCCGAGTCCGGGTTGCCGACCCGGCAGTACCTCGGCATCAGGCTCGCGGAGACGTACCGCGACGCGGCACTCCCGACGCAGCGCACTCGGACGGCGGCGGGCACGGGCCACCACCTGGTGCTCGTCGACGTCGCCGCCGGGGACGTCGACGCCTTCACCCGCGCGGCCCGGTCGGCCGCGGTCGGAGCGGCCCTGACCACCACCTACGGCGACGGCCACCCGATGGCGACGCTGGGCGGCGGGGTGTTCGCCGTGCTGGCCCGCGCCGACGAGGACGCCTGGCGGCCCCTCGAGGAGCTGCAGCGGGAGATCGCCCGCCGCTGCGAGCGGCTCGAGCTCCGGTCGGCGACACGTCAGCCCGTGCGGGTGTGGATCGAGCCGCTCCCGGCCACGCACGAGCAGGCGCTGCGGACCCTGGAGCGAGCCGCGCGGCCCTGATCTCGCGCTCTTCACCAGGTGTCCAGAAGGTAAAGCCCAGGTCAGCGACGTCTTGGTAGCCGATAGACGACAACTCGGTCATATGCGTCTACCGTCGATCCATGAACAGCGCTGGATTTGCTCCAAGCGATCCGACGGCGCCGACAGAAAGAAGCGCCGCTGAGGTCGCAGAAAGTTCCCCCCACGAACCCGAACCGCGGCTGCCGACGCAGCCGGACCGCCGGTCGACGAGCTCGCTCGAGCACCCGCTCCCGGCGGTCGACCTCCACCTGGCCGACGCGGACGAGCCCGGCCACCTCGTCGCCTCGGGCGCGAGCGTCGACGTGTTCGCGCTCGACGACCACCACGTCCTGCGCCGCTACCGCTCCGGGCGCGACGCCTCGCCGGAGGTCCACCTCCTGCGGCACGTCGTGGAGCACGGCTTCCCCGCTCCCGCCGTCCTGCAGGCGAGCGGACCGGACCTCGTCATGCAGCGGCTGCACGGTCCGACGCTCCTACAGGCCCTCGCCGCGGGCGAGGTGTCGCTGCCCGACGGCGCCGCGATCCTGACGGACCTGCACGACCGGCTGCACGCGATCACGCCGCCGGAGGCGTGGCGGCACGACGTGCCCGACGCGTGGCCGCTCGTCGACTCCGGGCCGTCCGTCGTCCACCTGGACCTGCATCCCGGCAACGTGATCCTCGCCGAGGGGGGACCGGCCCTCGTCGACTGGACGAACGCGCGCACCGGCCCCGCCGAGCTCGACGTGTCCATGACCGCGTTGATCGTGGCCGAGGTCGCGGTCGACGCCGGCGGCGTCTACTCCCAGGCCGCCCGGGCGCTGCTCGCGGCGTTCCTGAGCGCAACCGACGTCTCCCCCGTCACTGCGCTCGCCCAGGCCGCGACTCTGCGGGCGCTGGATCCGTCGCTGGTCCCGGGCGAGCGGGAGCTCGTCCGGCCGGCCGCCGACCTCGTCCGGAACCTCGTCGAGGTCGCCGCACACCCCTGACCCACGCTCCTCGCACGACGACGGCCGCCCCTGCGAGGGCGGCCGTCGTCGCGCGGGTCAGCGAGTGCTGAACGTCAGGCAGTCCGCCTCCACCTGGCCGGCGCCCACGCGGATCGACTCCGCGGTGCACTCGAGCGCGGAGTTGTGCGTGCACTCCGCGCGGTGGCAGGCCCCGACGTGCGAGATGACCTTGTCGAGGCCACCCCGCGTGCCCAGGGGGATGAACGTGGCGCACTGCGCGTCGCCCGTGTGGCCCCCGATGCTCACCGCGGCCGCGTGGCAGCTGGAGTGGTCGTTGTACGAACAGCCGGCGACCGAACACTCGGCGACGGCGGGCATGTCCATCAGGGTGCTCATGACGACCTCCGTGGGGCGGGCTGTGGCGCGTTGATCTCGACGGTAGACCCGTCGTCTCGCCGTGCCTAGGAAGCAAGGCCTGGCTTACCCGCAGGTCAGATCGCGCATCCCACCCATCCGTGGCGGGCCTGGCCGCACAGTTCACCCGCTGCGACCCGGACATATCGGACCACCGGCCGGATCCACGGGGACCGGAACCGTTCAGCGGGGGTGCGATGAGTTACGTTTCGCCCGGTTCGTGCTCGGGCAGGGCACCTTCTCGGCTCCAGAAACGTGGGCCAGGTAGAACCTGCCCCCGGATCTGCTGGGCGGCATCGTTGGAAGGATCGCCCCCTTGCTCCCCTTCACCCGTGCGCGGACCCGACTGGGCACCCCGACCTCACCTCGCCTGCGCGCGATCGCCGCACTGCTCGCCACCGGTCTCGCCGCCGGGCTGGTCACCCTCGCCGCGACCCCGGCCGCAGCGGCGGTGAGCACCTACACCGGCCCCGGCTTCACCGTTCCGGACTCCGGTGCCGCCAACCCCAGCCCGGTGACGGTTCAGGTGCCGGCGGGCCTCGGGGTGCTGCGGTCGCTGACGTTGACGTTGACGAGCCCCGCGCATCGTCATCCCCAGGACATGGACTTCCACCTGCGCTCCCCCTCCGGTGTGCAGGTGCAGATCGAGTGTGGCCAGTCGAGGACGACGTTCCACGACGGCAGCACGTGCAACCCGCTCGACCCCTTCTACGGAACCGACCCGGCGGGCAGGTGGGAGCTCTACCCGATCGACACCTACGGGGTAGCGGACGATCCCGACACCACGTACGGGGGCTTCACGCTGACGCTCGTCACCGCCTACCTTCCGATGGTCACCGCCGGCCCGGCGGACGTGACGGTGGAGGAGGGCGAACCGGCCAGCTTCACCGCGACCGCGACCGCTGAGCCCGCCGTCCGGATCCAGTGGCAGGTGAGCACGGACGGCGGCAGCACCTTCAGTGACATCACCGGCGCGAACCAGTCCACCTATACGGTCGCGGCCACGAGCCGCACGCAGCACCTGAACGAGTACCGCGCCGTGTTCACCGACAGCGTCGGCACGGCCACCTCGTCGGCGGCTGTCCTGCGGGTCCAGCTCGCGCCCGAGGTCACGCAGGAGCCGGCCGACGTCGTCATCGGCTCCGGCGGGAACGCGACGTTCACCGCGGGGGCGGAGGGCAGGCCCAGTCCGACCGTCCAGTGGCAGGTCAGCCACGACGACACGGCGACGTTCGCCGACATCGCGGGGGCGACCTCGCCCACGCTGGCCCTCGACGGGCGCGCGTTCGCGGACTCCGGCGCGCGCTATCGGGCGGTGTTCACGAACGACGTCGCCAGCACCCCGACCCGCGCAGCCCTGCTGACGGTCCAGCCGACCCTGCCGGTCGTCACCACCGACATCTCCGACCAGGAGGTCCTCGCCGGCACCGAGGTGACCTTCACCGCCGCCGCCACCGGGGACCCGGCGCCGACGGTCCAGTGGTGGGTGAGCACCGACGACGGGGAGACCTTCACTGAGATCGACGGCGCGACCGCCGACTCCTACACCGTCACCGCGACCGCGGCAGACGACGGGAACCAGTACCGCGCCGCCTACGTGAACGTCGGCGGCACGGTCTCCACGAGCGTGGCGACCCTCACGGTCAACGTCGCACCCGTGATCACGGTGGCCCCCACCGACCAGAGCGCGGTCGTGGGGAGCCACGCCACCTTCACCTCCCACGCCACGGGCCAGCCCGCCCCGAGCGTGCAGTGGCAGGTCAGCACCGACGGAGGGCTGACGTTCTCCGACATCGCCGGGGCGACCACGTCGACCCTGTCCGTGCTCGCGCACGACGACGCCAACGGTGACCGCTTCCGAGCCGTCCACACCAACGCCGGCGGGCAGGCGATCACCGGGACGGGCACCCTCACGGTCCTGCCCGTGCCGGTCGCTCCCGTGGCCGCGGCACCGACGGCCACGGAGGCCGCCATCGCGGCCACCGGTGCGAACAGCGGCGTCCTCGCGCTTGCCGCACTGCTCACGATCGTCGCCGGCGTTGCGGCCGCTGCGCTCGGGCGGCGCCGGACCACCGCCTAGTACCCACGCACCACCGACGAGGGCGGGCTCCATCCGGGGTCCGCCCTCGTTCGCATGCGCCCCTGACGCCTACTTCACCCGCTCCGATCCGGACATGTCGGACGGCCGCGCGGATCCGTGGGGACCGAAGTCCCTCGGGGCGTGTGGCCTGCGTTACGTTGCCGTCGGTTCGTGCTCGGGCAGGGCACCTTCTCGGCTCCGGATTCGTGGGCCAGCACGACCTGCCCCCGGACCTGCTGGGTGGCACCGCCGAGAGGACGCCCCCTTGCTCCCCACCACCCGTGCGCGCGCCCGTCAGGGCACCCGCACCTCAGCGTTCGCGCGAGGCATCGCGGCGCTGCTCGCCGTCGGCCTCACAGCCGGTCTGGTCACGCTCGCCGCGACTCCCGCCGCGGCGTCGGAGGTCACCACGACGTACACCGGCGCGGGCTTCGTCACCGGGCCGGGGGGCGGGACCAACTCGGGTCAGTCGTCCATCGTGGTCCCGGCGGGCACAGGGTCGCTGCGTTCCATGACCTTGAACCTCGTCGGGAACCCGCAGCCGGCTCCCGTCGGCCTCCAGATCCAGGTGGGCTTCCAGAACGACGTGCTGATCAACTGCGGGACGGGCGGGACCTGCGCCCTACCGCCGCGTTACGAGGGCCGGGACCCGGCCGGCAGGTGGATCCTGTTCGTCACCGTCGGGTGGGACGGCAGCCAAGGGGACGTCTCGTACAACTACGGCGGGTTCACCGTGGCCCTGACCACCGAGGTCGCCGACCTGGCGATCACCACCCACCCGGCGAACGTCTCCACGCAGTCGGGCACGGCCGTCACGCTCACCTCCGCCGCCACCGGCCACCCGACGCCCGCGGTGCAGTGGCAGGTCGACTCGGGGACGGGCTTCGCCAACGTGCCCGGCGCCACGAGCCCGAGCTACACCGTGACGCCGACGTACGCCCAGTCCGGGTACAAGTACCAGGCGGTGTACTCGAGCGCGCAGGGGACCGTCACCACGAATCCGGCGACACTGACGGTCCTGCCCCTGCTCCCCGTGGTCACGTCCGACCCGGTGTCGACTACGGTGACCGAGGGCGCTCCCGCGAGCTTCAGTGCGGGCGCGACGCCCGGCGACCCGGCGGCGACCGTCCAGTGGGAGGTCAGCCTCGACGGCGGCGCCACCTTCGTCGGCCTCGCCGGGGCGACCGCCTCGACCCACACGATCGCGCCCGCGACCCGGGCCCAGCACCTCCTGCAGTACCGGGCCGTGTTCCTGAACGCCGCGGGCACCCGCGTCGCCACCGCGGCGGCAACCCTGCGGGTCCAGTACGGCCCGGAGATCCTCACGCCCCCGACGGACGTCGACATCCCGTCGGGTGGGACCGCGACCTTCTGGGCGAGCGCGGCCGGCAACCCGACCCCGACCGTGCAGTGGCAGATCAGCACCGACGGCGAGGCGACCTTCACCGACATCGCGGGTGCGACCGAGCCCACCCTCGTGCTCGTGGACCGCCGGTACGCCCACACGGACACCTTCTACCGCGCGGTGTTCACCAACGGCGTCGTGAGCAGGACGACCGACGCCGCTCGACTCTCCGTCGACTCGATCGCCCCCGACGTCACCACCGTGCCCCTCGACCAGCGGGTCGTCGCCGGCACCCCGGTGACCTTCACGAGCGCCGCGACCGGTGACCCCGCACCCACGGTTCAGTGGTGGGTGAGCAGCGATCGGGTGTCCTTCGTCAAGATCGTCGGCGCCACCGCTGACTCCTACACGTTCACCGCCACGGCGCAGGACGACGGCAACTGGTACCGCGCCGACTACCAGAACGCGTTGGGGTCGTACTACTGGGGGCAGGCCGCCTACCTCACGGTGGGCGTCGCCCCGGTCGTGACCGCGCACCCGACCGACCAGACGGTGGTGGCGGGCACCCGCGCGACCTTCACGTCGACCATCACGAGCCAGCCCGGCTCCGAGGTCCAGTGGCAGGCCAGCACCGACGGCGGGGTGAGCTTCACGGACATCCCGGATGCGACGTACTCCACCCTCGAGCTCGACGGACTCACCTTCGCCGACTCGGGCACGCGTTACCGGGCCGTGCACACCAACTGGGTCGACAGCGCCACCACCGACCCGGCCATCCTCACAGTGACCGCGGCCCTCCCGGTGGTCACCACCGACATCGCGGACCAGGAGGTCCTCGCCGGAACCCCGGTGACGTTCACCGCCGCGGCGACCGGCGACCCGACGCCGACGGTCCAGTGGCGCCGGAGCACCGACGGCGGCCGGACGTTCAGCGACATCGCCGGAGCCACGTCCGACTCCTACACGTTCACCGCCGCCGCGGCGGACGACCGCAACCAGTACGCGGCCGTCTACACCAACGTCGGTGGGTGGCTGAGCACGAGCGTGGCGACCCTCGCGGTCAACGTCGCACCCGTGGTCTCCCTGGACCCCGTCGACCAGACCGCGAGCGAGGACACCGTGGCCACCTTCACCACCGGTGCCACCGGCCAGCCCGCACCCCGCGTGCAGTGGCAGGTCAGCACCAACGGAGGCCTGACCTTCACCGACATCCAGGGTGCGATGGCGTCGACCCTGTCGGTCCCGGCCGAGGAGAACGCGACCGGCAACCGCTACCGGGCGGTGCACACCAACGTCGTCGGCGCGGTCGTCACGGACGACGCGACCCTGACCGTGCTCCCGCTCGCCGACATCGTCACCCAGCCCACGGCCCAGGCCCTCCGCGTGGGCGCACGGGCCACGTTCACCGCCCGGTCCGACGACCCCGCCGCGACCATCCAGTGGCAGGTGAGCGCCGACGGCGGACGGACCTTCACCGACCTGCCCGGCGAGGTGGGCGGCGAGCTCACCTTCCTGACCACGACGGATCAGGACGGCAACCTGTACCGGGCGCTGTTCACGACCACCGCAGGTACCACCTCCACCACCCCCGTCGCGCTGACGCTGGACGCCGCCGTACCGGCACCCGCCGCACCGACGGCACCCGCGGCGACGGGCACGGTCGCGGTCGACGTCCCGCGCGCGGCCCGGGCTGCCGGCGCCGCGCTCGCGGTCACCGGCGCCGACAGCGGGCTGCTGGCCCTCGCGGCGGCCCTGCTGCTCGCGACCGGTGCTGCGGCCACCGTGATCGGTCGAAGGAGGCACGCCGCCCGGTAGCCGCGGCGCGACGACGAACGGCCGGTTCCCTCGGGACCGGCCGTTCGCCGTGTTCGCCAACCTGCCGGTCCAGTACCAGCCGGAGATCCGCGAGCAGCCGGTCGATGTCGTCGTGAACTCCGGCGGGAACGCGACCTCCACCGCAGCCGCGGTCGGCAGCCCCAGGCCGTGGCGCTCTGCCCGGCCAGACCGAAGGCGCGCTCACCTTCCTGACGACCGCGGACAGGACAGGGCTGACAACCTTCAGCCTCCGTGGCCGCCTGTGCCACCGTCCGCGAGCGTCGACAGGCGCCATCCGGAGAAGCCGCTCCCCGCTCGTAGGGCGCGTCCTCGCGGACATTCCGGGGCTCGGGACCGACGCCTGACGTCGACGAGCCCGACGCTCGCCCTGTTGCCGAATCGCAGGCCAGAGCGCATTTGCGGATGTATCGGACTCTTCGAGAAGTCCACCCCACCCGAGCGGTCGGAGTAGTTGAATATCGGGCTACATTGCGGTCGGTTCGTGCTCGGGCAGGGCACCTCCTGGGCTCCAGAAACGCGGCCAGCACGACCGTGCGGCCAGACCTGCTGGGCGCACACCGCCGAGAGGACACTCCTTGCTCCCCGTCACCCGAGCGCGCGCCCGAAAGGGCACGACCGCCTCACGCCTCTCGCAAGGGATCGCCGCGCTGCTCGCCGCCGGCCTCACCGCCGGACTGGTCACCATCGCCGCGACCCCAGCCTCCGCGGCGGAGACCGTCACGACGTACTCGAGCAGTGGATTCACCATCGCAGCCGGCGCCGTGTCGTCCTCCCCCGCTGCGGTGAGCGTCACCGTGCCGGCAGGGACCGGTCGCCTGCTGGCGCTGAGGCTGTCCATCGTCAATCCGCCGGCGATCATCCCGGAACAGATGAACTACTACGTCATCTCTCCCTCCGGCACTGCACGTTTCGTCGGGTGCAACACCCAGCGGACGACGTTCGACGACACCTTTTCCTGCGCGGGGCTCCAGGGCTTCTACGGCACCGACCCCGGCGGCGTGTGGACCCTGTCCGCGACCGACAGCGCTCCGAGCGGACAGCCCACCTCGTGGGGTGGCTTCGCCCTGGAACTGACAACGGAGCTCTCCGCACCGGTGGTCACGAAGGACCCGTCCGACACCTCGGCCCGCGCCGGCACGCCCGCCACGTTCTCCGCGACCGCCTCGGGTTGGCCGACGCCGTCGGTGCAGTGGCAGGTCAAGGACGGTACAGAGTTTGTCGACATTCCCGGCGCCACGACCTCGAGCTACTCCTTCACGACGGCTATGGCCAACTCGGGCAGTCAGTACCGGGCCGTGTTCTCCAACTCACAGGGTCCCGACGCCTACTCCACCCACGCGACACTGACGGTGACTCCGCCCGTGCCGCTGATCACGAACCAGCCGCAGAGCACCACCGTCGACTCCGGCAGCCTGGCCACCTTCTACTCGACCGCCGACGGAACCCCGACCCCCACGGTCCAGTGGCAGCACGCCGCCCCGGGTGGCTCGTTCACCGACATCTCCGGCGCCACCAGCTCGTCGTACACGTTCACGGCCCAGGCTGCGCAGGACGGCTACCGCTACCAGGCCGTGTTCATCAACTCCCACGGCGACGTCACCTCGAACCCGGTGACGCTGACGGTCAGGCCCCGGGGGCCTGTGGTCACGTCCAACCCCGGCAACGTCACCGTCAACGAGGGTGGCCCCGCCACCTTCACCGCGGCCGCGACCGGCGACCCCGAAGCCACGGTCCAGTGGTACGTCAGCACCGACGCCGGGGTGACCTTCACCGACATCGCCGGTGCGACCTCGCCCACCTACACGATCGCGTCGACGGACCGCGCCCAGCACCTGTCCCAGTTCCTCGCCGTGTTCACCAACATCGCCGGGGACGCACCCACGACGCCCGCGACCCTGCAGGTCCAGTACGCGCCGGAGGTCCTCGAGCACCCGGTCGACGTCGTCGTCGACTCCGGCGGGACCGCGACCTTCAAGGCCGCCGCGGCCGGCACACCGACGCCCACCGTCCAGTGGCAGGTCAGCACGAACGACGGGATCACCTACAACGACATCGACGGCGCCACCGGACCGACCCTCGAGCTCACCGACGTCCGGTTCGCCGACTCGGGCACGTACTACCGGGCCGCGTTCACCAACGCGGTCGGCACCACCTACACCGGGCCCTACGGTGCCCGGCTCGGTGTGCGGGTGCTGCACCCCACCATCACCACAGACATCACCGACCAGCAGGTCGCGGCCGGCAGCACGGTGACGTTCACCGCCGCCGCCACCGGCGACCCCACCCCCACCCCCCAGTGGCAGGTCAGCACCGACGACGGCGCCACGTTCACCAACATCGCCGGGGCCACCTCCGACACCTACACCTTCACCGCCACCGCTGCGGACGACGGCTTCCAGTACCGCGCCCGCTACGGCAGCGACGCCGGCGGGTCGGTGGCGACCAGCCCCGCGACGCTGGCCGTCACCGTCGCCCCCGTGATCACCCTCTCCCCGGCCGACCAGAGCGCCCCCGAGGGCACCCGGGCCACGTTCACCTCCCGGGCCACCGGTCAGCCCACCCCGACCGTGCAGTGGCAGGTCAGCACCGACGGCGGCACGACCTTCACCGACATCGGCGGAGCCACCGACCCGACCCTGGAGGTCCTGGCCGACGACACCTCCGCGGGCAACCGCTACCAGGCGGTCCACACCAACTCCACCGGGCACGCCACCACGGACGCCGCGACCCTGACGGTGCTCCCGCTCGCCGACGTCGTCACCCAGCCCACCCCGCAGGCCGTGGGCGTCGGCGCGCGGGCAACCTTCCGGGCCCGGTCCGACGACCCCACCGCCATGATCCAGTGGCAGGTCAGCACGGACGGCGGACGGACCTTCACCGACCTGCCCGGCCAGGTCGGCGACGAGCTCACCTTCCTGACCACGAGCGACCAGAACGGCAACCTCTACCGGGCCCTGTTCACCACCACCGGGGGCATCACCGCCACCACGCCGGTCGCCCTGACACTTCCGGCCGTCGCGCCCATCGCGCCGGTCGCCCCGGGCACTCCCGCACCGGTCACCGCGGTGACCCCTGACACGGCCACGGCGACGGCTACGCCCGTCACGCCCAGCGCCCGGGGTGCCGCCCTCGCGGTGACCGGTGCGGACAGCGGGCCGCTGGCACTCGCGGCGGCACTGCTGCTCGCCGCCGGCATCACGGCCGTCACGATCCGACGCCGCAGGCACACGGCGTCCTGACGCGGAACAGAACGACGACGGCCGCCCGAACAGGGCGGCCGTCGTCGTTCGTGCAGCGTCGGACTCAGAAGTCCCAGTCGTCGTCCTCGGTGTTCACAGCCTTGCCGATGACGTACGACGAGCCCGACCCGGAGAAGAAGTCGTGGTTCTCGTCGGCGTTCGGGGACAGGGCCGACAGGATCGCCGGGTTGACGTCCGTCTCGTCGCGCGGGAACAGCGCCTCGTAGCCCAGGTTCATCAGGGCCTTGTTGGCGTTGTAGCGCAGGAACTTCTTGACGTCCTCGGTCAGACCGACGCCGTCGTAGAGGTCCTGGGTGTACTCCACCTCGTTGTCGTACAGCTCGAAGAGGAGCTCGAAGGTGTAGTCCTTCATCTCGGCCCGCTCGGCCAGCGACAGCTTCTCGAGGCCCTTCTGGTACTTGTAGCCGATGTAGTACCCGTGCACGGCCTCGTCGCGGATGATCAGGCGGATGAGGTCGGCCGTGTTGGTCAGCTTGGCGCGGCTGGACCAGTACATCGGCAGGTAGAAGCCCGAGTAGAACAGGAACGACTCCAGCAGCGTGCTGGCCACCTTGCGCTTGAGGGGCGAGTCGCCGCGGTAGTACTCCATGACGATCTCGGCCTTGCGCTGGAGGTTCGGGTTCTCCTCCGACCAGCGGAACGCCTCGTCGATCTCCTTGGTGGAGCACAGCGTCGAGAAGATCGAGCTGTACGACTTGGCGTGCACCGACTCCATGAACGCGATGTTCGTGTAGACGGCTTCCTCGTGCGGCGTGATCGCGTCCGGGATCAGCGAGACCGCGCCGACGGTGCCCTGGATCGTGTCCAGGAGCGTCAGGCCGGTGAAGACGCGCATCGTGAGCGTCTTCTCCTCCTCCGTCAGGGTCGCCCACGACTGGACGTCGTTCGACACCGGGACCTTCTCGGGCAGCCAGAAGTTGCCGACCAGACGGTCCCAGACGTCGGCGTCCTTGTCGTCGTCGAGCCGGTTCCAGTTGATCGCCGAGACGCGGCTGACGAGCTTGAGCTTCTCGCTCATCGGGCTACTTCCTTCGTGTCGTTCAGAGAGGAGGTCAGAGCATGCACGAGACGCAGCCCTCGACCTCGGTGCCCTCCAGCGCGAGCTGGCGCAGGCGGATGTAGTAGATCGTCTTGATGCCCTTGCGCCACGCGTAGATCTGCGCCTTGTTCAGGTCACGGGTGGTCGCCGTGTCCTTGAAGAAGAGCGTCAGCGACAGGCCCTGGTCGACGTGCTGCGTCGCCTCGGCGTACGTGTCGATGACCTTCTCGTAGCCGATCTCGTACGCGTCCTGGTAGTACTCCAGGTTGTCGTTGGTCATGAAGGGTGCCGGGTAGTAGACGCGCCCGATCTTGCCCTCCTTGCGGATCTCGATCTTCGACGCGATCGGGTGGATCGAGCTCGTCGAGTGGTTGATGTACGAGATCGAGCCGGTCGGCGGGACGGCCTGGAGGTTCTGGTTGTAGATGCCGTGCTCCCGCACGAGCTCCGCCAGCACCTTCCAGTCCTCCTGCGTGGGGATGTGCACGCCGGCGTCCGCGAACAGGGCGGCGACGCGCTCCGTCCGGGGCAGCCAGGCCTTCTCGATGTACTTCTCGAAGTACTCGCCGGTCGCGTACTTGGACTCCGCGAAGCCCTCGAACGCGCGGCCGCGCTCCTGGGCCAGCAGGTTCGAGGCCCGGATCGCGTGGTACGCCACCGTGTAGAAGTAGATGTTGGTGAAGTCGAGGCCCTCGTCGGACCCGTAGAAGATGCGCTCGCGCGCCAGGTAGCCGTGCAGGTTCATCTGGCCGAGGCCGATCGCGTGACCGCCCGCGTTCGCCTTCTTGATCGACGGCACCGACTCGATGTCCGTCTGGTCCGAGACACCGGTCAGGGCGCGGATGGCGACCTCGACCGACCGGCCGAGGTCCGGCGAGTCCATCGACAGGGCGATGTTCATCGACCCGAGGTTGCAGGAGATGTCGCGGCCGACGGTCTTGTACGAGAGGTCCTCGTTGTACTCCGAGGCCGTCGAGACCTGCAGGATCTCCGAGCACAGGTTCGAGTGCGTGATCTTGCCCTTGATGGGGTTGGCGCGGTTGACCGTGTCCTCGAACATCACGTACGGGTAGCCGGACTCGAACTGCAGCTCCGCGAGCGTCTGGAAGAACTCGCGGGCGCTGATCTTGGTCTTCTTGATCCGCGCGTCGTCGACCATCTCGTAGTACTTCTCGGTCACGTTGATGTCCGCGAACGGCATCCCGTACACGC
Organism: Cellulomonas fengjieae; assembly: GCF_018388465.1. Classification (NCBI taxonomy): domain Bacteria; kingdom Bacillati; phylum Actinomycetota; class Actinomycetes; order Micrococcales; family Cellulomonadaceae; genus Cellulomonas; species Cellulomonas fengjieae. The sequence continues at coordinate 3,474,741 of NZ_CP074404.1, forward strand.
GCTCGACGTCGTACGGCGAGAACAGGTACATCGGCTCGTTCTTCTTGGCCAGCTCGAACGTGATGTCCGGGATGACGACGCCCAGCGAGAGGGTCTTGATCCGGATCTTCTCGTCGGCGTTCTCGCGCTTGGTGTCGAGGAACCGGAAGATGTCCGGGTGGTGCGCGTGCAGGTACACGGCACCGGCGCCCTGACGGGCACCCAGCTGGTTGGCGTAGGAGAACGAGTCCTCGAGCAGCTTCATCACGGGGATGACGCCGGAGCTCTGGTTCTCGATGTGCTTGATGGGCGCGCCGTGCTCGCGGATGTTGCTGAGCAGCAGGGCCACGCCGCCGCCGCGCTTGGACAGCTGCAGGGCGGAGTTGATGCCGCGCGCGATCGACTCCATGTTGTCCTCGATGCGCAGCAGGAAGCAGGAGACCGGCTCACCGCGCTGCGCCTTGCCGAGGTTGAGGAACGTCGGGGTCGCCGGCTGGAAGCGGCCCGAGACGATCTCGTCGACCAGGGAGATCGCGAAGTCCTGGTTGCCCTCCGCCAGGGCGAGGGCGACCATGCACACGCGGTCCTCGAAGCGCTCGAGGTACCGCTTCCCGTCGAACGTCTTCAGCGTGTACGACGTGTAGTACTTGAACGCGCCGAGGAACGTCTGGAAGCGGAACTTCTTGGAGTACGCGTACTCGAACAGGGTCTTGATGAACGCGCGGTCGTACTGCGCGAGGACCTCGGGGTCGTAGTACTTGTTCTCGACGAGGTAGTCGAGCTTCTCGTTGAGGTCGTGGAAGAAGACCGTGTTCTGGTTGACGTGCTGCAGGAAGTACTGCCGTGCCGCCTCACGGTCCTTGTCGAACTGGATCTCTCCGTTCGGGCCGTACAGGTTGAGCATGGCGTTGAGGGAGTGGTAATCCAGTCCCGACGTCTCTACGCGGGTATCTGTGACTGTCGTTGCCAAAATCTTCCCAATCCCTCACGGACGCGGATGACGTCCTCTGTCGTTCCCATGAGCTCGAACCCGTACAGGTAGGGGACGTGGCACTTGGCCGCGATGATGTCCCCTGCGATGCAGTAGGCCTCGCCGAAGTTCGTGTTGCCGGCCGCGATGACGCCGCGGATCAGCGCACGGTTGTCCTCGTCGTTGAGGAACTTGATGACCTGCTTCGGTACTGCGCCACCTTCGTTCCCTCCGCCGTACGTCGGCACGATGAGCACGTACGGCTCGGGGGCGTGCAGGAACGGGTCCGTGGGCCGCACCGGGATGCGGTGGGCGCCCGGACCGAGCTTCTGCACGAACCGGTGGGTGTTGTCCGAGGTGGAGGAGAAGTAGACCAGGGAGCTCATCGGTCCTGTCCCTTCACGCTCGGGTCGCTCGGTGGAACCGGGCGGAGCGCCCGCCGAACCGGCGCGGCGTCGAGACCGGCGCCGGCCCGGGGCGTCCGCTCAGGCGACGGCCGTGGCCATACGGTCGGCCAGCGCCTTGATGCGGTCGGGGCGGTAGCCCGACCAGTGCTCGCCGTCGACGATCACGACGGGCGCCTGCAGGTGACCGAGCGACATGACGTAGTCGCGCGCGTCGGCGTCCTCGCTGATGTCCACCACCGTGTACTCGGCGGCGAGCTTGTCGAGTGCGCGGTAGGTCGCGGTGCACTGCACGCACGCCGGCTTGCTGTAGACCGTGATCGTCATGGTGGGCTCCCGGTTGTTCTGTCTGCGGCACACTCCCCGGGGAGCGTTCGCGAAGCTGTTCGTGTGCTGTTCGTGCGCTGGTGGGCCCGTCTCCGAGCCTGGACGCGGGGCCGAGAACCCGTCCTGCGATCTCTGCACTGCGTCGTTACTAGACACTACACCTAGGGGTCCCACAAGCAATGGACCACTAGGGGTTGTAGTGACAGGTGTGTCATTCTTCACCCTGTGGAGAACTTCAAGGCTATCGGCGACCACTGACACGGCCCCCGACCAGCGCCTATGCGCGGTCGTGCACAGGCGTCCACAGGGGGCCGTCCGGCGCCCACAGGGTGCTCCACACGGCAGTGCACACCCGGGCTGTCCGGTTCGTCGGGAATGCCTCGCACGACACGCCCGCGTCGCCGTGACGATGCACTCGAACGGATGACGGTCGGCCCTCAGGGCGTGGTCGGGGGCCGGCTCGCGAGCAGCCGGGCGATCGCCGCCTCCAGGGACGCCCGCGTCTGCGCCTCGAGCTGCACCTGTGCCGCCTGCCACGCCGGGTCCACGCCGGACATCCCCGCCACGCTGCGGGACTGCTTGGACAGGTTGGCCTTCCACGAGAGCCACTGGAAGTTCACGGGTGAGCGCGTGACGACGTACATGTACTCGGGCGGCAGCTGGAGAAAGCCCGGCATGTTGAGCTGCTCCGCGATCGGGACGATGTGGTCCGGCGACGCGGCGGACGCACCCTTCTTGTTGGCACCGAAGACGAGGTTCGGGTACGCCGGGTCCTGCCCACCGACGACCGGCCGGGGGCTGCCCTGCAGGACCGCGTTGCCCAGGTTCCCCGGGTTGTCGGCCCGCAGCGCGTCGTACAGGTCCCGCGGCGGCGAGTTCTTGGGCACCCGCCAGTTCTTGCCGACGACGGGCGGCGCCGGTGGGACGAAGCCGTTCGGGATCTTGTCCTTGGCGTTCTGCAGCGTGGCGAGCAGCCGCTCGGGGGGAGGGTTGACGTCGAGCGTCGAGTTCCCGGACGCGAGCGAGCTCATGGCGTCGACGCATGCCTGCGCGTTGGCCTGCGCGGAGGCCTGCTCGGCGGTGAGCTGGGCCGCCTCGGCGTTGTAGGCGGCCAGCGCCGCCGTCTGGTTCTGGTCGAAGACGTTGGGCTGCGCGTTGTGCACCACGATCCGCTGGCGCACGGCCTCGAACGCCGCGATGAGCGGGGCGCAGACGTCGGTCGGCGCCGCCGTCGTGGGCGCCGCCGGGGCGGCAAGCACCAGCACCGTCGCGAGCACGGTGGCGACCACCGAACGGACGCGCGCAACCATCGCCTGCCCCATGGTCGAGAAGTACCAGATTGTGGCGGTTCCCGTCGATCTGATACACCGGGACCGCCGTCCGAGGGGAGACGCACATGTCGCCACCACCCGACCCGCCACGCCGACGCCGCTGGCCGTGGGTGGTCGCCGCGGCCGCCGTCGTCCTGGTCGTCGCGGCCGCGGTGGTGCTGCCCGGCATCCTCCGCCGCGCGTTCGGCGACGAGGCGCAGATCCGTGCCGTGGTCGAGGACTTCGCGCGGGCCGTGGACCGCGAGGACCAGGCCGCCGTCATCGCGCTGCTGTGCGACGAGGAGGCCTCAGCGATCACCGAGGACGACGACTACGACCCGGCCAACGACGGCGGCGTCGCCGATCCCCCGTCGCCGCGACCGGTGCGGACGTCCGAGATCCGCGTCACCGGTGGCGTGGCCAGTGCGCGGGTGGCCCGATCCGGGCAGCCGACGATCACGCTCTGGTTCCGGCAGGAGGACGACCGCTGGACCGTGTGCGCGCCCGCCGAGCAGTGAGTGTCGGCCCCACCCTCCCGCCGGACCCGCCCACGACAAGGTCCGACCGCGTGCGGACGGCGGGGTCAGTTGCGGTTGGGCTTGAGGTCGGGCTTCCACAGGACGACCGCGCCGCGGTCCTCCGGGGTCCTGGGCCGACGGTTGCGCCCGGGCACGCGGTTGACCGCGACGACGTCGCCGCGGGGGTCGGCCGTGAAGATGCGGCGACCGGGGTCGACGAACGCCCGCAGGTACTCGACCTGCCGCCTCAGGCCCTCGACCTCACCCTCGAGCTCGAGGATCCGCTTGATGCCGGCGAGGTTCACACCCTCGTCCTGGGACAGCCGCTGCACCTCCCGCAGCGTGGCGATGTCGCGCAGCGAGTACCGCCGGCCGCGGCCGCTCGTCCGGCTCGGGCTGACCAGGCCCAGTCGGTCGTACTGCCGCAGGGTCTGCGGGTGCATGCCGGCCATCTCCGCGGCGACCGAGATGACGTAGACCTTCGCGTCCTCGGCAGGCATGGCTACTTCCTCGCCGCGGCGAGCAGGTCGGCCCGCACGTCCTGTCCGGAGGTGGCGATGCCGAAGGCCTGGACGGCCTCCCGCGCCGCGGCGTTGAGCCGCTGCGGGACGACCACCTGGACGGTGATCAGCAGGTCACCCTTGCTCCCGGGAACGCCCTTGCCCTTGACGCGCAGCACGCGACCCGACGGGGTGCCCTCCGGGACGCGCACGCGCACGGTCGACCCGTCGAGCGTGGGCACCTCGATGGTGGCGCCCAGCGCGGCCTCGTCGAAGGCCACGGGCACCGTGATGCGCAGGTTGTCGCCGTCCAGCGAGAAGACGGGGTGCGGCGACACGCGCACGGTGATGACGAGGTCGCCGGCGGGACCGCCGTTGGCACCCGGCCGCCCCTTGCCGCGCAGCCGGATCTTCTGACCGTCGCGCACGCCCGCCGGGATGCGGGCGTTGATCGTGCGGCCCTCGACGGTGAGCGAGACCGTCGACCCCTCGACCGCCTGCCGGAACGGCAGGGTCGCGCTGGTGGCCAGGTCGGCCCCCTGCTGCGGTCCCTGCGAGAACCCACCGGCGTTGCCGAAGAGCCCGCCGAGGATGTCCTCGAACCCGGCGGCTCCGCCGGGGGCGTTGGTGTACCGGACGCGTCCGCCACCCTGCTGACCGCCGAACATGCCGCCGAACACGTCCTCGAACCCGGCGCCGCCGCGTCCGCCCGCCGTGAACCGCGGGCCGCCCGCCATGGCGCGCAGCTGGTCGTACTGGCTGCGCTGCTCCGGGTCGGACAGCACCGCGTACGCCTCGCCGACGTCCTTGAACCGGGCCTCGGCCTTGGGGTCACCGGGGTTGTGGTCGGGGTGCTCCTTGCGGGCGAGCTTGCGGTACGCCTTCTTGATGGTCGCGGCGTCGGCATCCTTGGGGACGCCGAGGACCGAGTAGAAGTCCTTCTCGAGCCAGTCCTGTCCGGTCACGCCGCTCCTTCCTTCGTCTCGTTCTTCGTCGTCTTCGTCGTGCCTCGTGCTGGGGTGTCCGAGGATCCACGGGTCGGAACCCGTGGATCCTCGGACGGTACTGGGCTTCTTACGCCTCGGGGTCCACCACGGCGACGCGCGCCGCCCGCAGGATGCGCTCCGGGGTGCGGTACCCCGGCTGCAGCACCGTCTGCACGGTGGCCTCGGTCACGTCCGCGGAGTGCGAGTGCATGAGCGCCTCGTGCACCGCGGGGTCGAACGCCTCGCCGGCCTCGCCGTAGCGGACGACGCCGAACCGGGCGAGCGTGCCCTCGAGCTTCTCCGCGATCGCCGCGAACGGACCCGTGAGGTCACCGTGCTGGCGAGCCAGCTCGATGTCGTCCAGCACCGGGATGAGCGCCTCGACGATCGTGTGCACCCCCCGTTCGTGAGCGGCCAGGGACTCGGCCTTGGACCGCTTCACGAACCCGGAGTACTGCTGCTCGAGGTTGTAGTACGCCGCCTGCGACCGCTGCAGCTCCTCGAGCCGCTCGGCCGCGAGCTTCTCCGCGGCGACGAGACCCTCGAGGACGACCTCCTCCTCGGCCGAGGCCGCGATGGACTCGGCGTCGGCGAGCACCTGCTCCTCAGGCGTCCGCTCGTCGCCCGGCTCCTCGGATGGGGTTGTGGTCACTTGCGGACCTCACCCTCGTCGTCCACGATCTCGGCGTCGACGACGTCCTCGTCGGACGTGGCGTCCGCCGCGGGCGTCTCGTCGGCCGGCGTCGCGGTGCCCATGTTCTCGGCCGAGTACAGCGCCTCGCCGATCTTCTGGCTCGCCGCGAGCAGAGCCGAGTGCTTGGCCTTGACCTCGGCCACGTCGGAGCCCTCGAGCGCCGTCTTGAGCTCGGTCACCGCGGCCTGCACCTCGGTCTTGACCTCCTCGGGCAGCTTGTCCGCGTTGTCGACCAGCAGCTTCTCGGTCGAGTAGACCAGCTGCTCGGCCGTGTTGCGGGTCTCGGCCTCCTCGCGACGCGCCTTGTCCTCGGCAGCGTGCTCCTCGGCCTCGCGCACCATGCGCTCGATGTCCTCCTTGGGGAGGGCCGAGCCGCCGGTGATCGTCATCGACTGCTCCTTGTTGGTGCCGCGGTCCTTGGCGGACACGTGCACGATGCCGTTGGCGTCGATGTCGAACGTGACCTCGATCTGCGGCACACCACGCGGAGCCGGCGCGATGCCGGTCAGCTCGAACGTGCCGAGCGGCTTGTTGTCCCGCGCGAACTCGCGCTCGCCCTGGAACACCTGGATCAGCACGGACGGCTGGTTGTCCTCGGCCGTGGAGAAGATCTCCGACCGCTTGGTGGGGATGGCCGTGTTGCGCTCGATGAGCTTGGTCATCACGCCGCCCTTGGTCTCGATGCCGAGGCTCAGCGGGGTGACGTCGATGAGCAGGACGTCCTTGCGGTCGCCCTTCATGACACCGGCCTGCAGCGCGGCACCGACGGCGACGACCTCGTCCGGGTTGACACCCTTGTTGGGCTCCTTGCCGCCCGTGAGCTCCTTGACCACCTCGGTGACCGCGGGCATACGGGTCGAGCCGCCGACGAGGACCACGTGGTCGATCTCGGAGAGCTTGATGCCCGCGTCGCGGATGACCGACTGGAACGGCGCCTTGGTGCGGTCGAGCAGGTCCTGCGTCATCTGCTGGAACTGCGCGCGCGTGAGCTTGGTGTCCAGGTGGACCGGGCCGTTCTCGCTCATCGACAGGTACTGCAGCGAGATGTTGGTGCTCGTCGCGGACGAGAGCTCCTTCTTGGCCTGCTCGGCCGCCTCGCGCAGACGCTGCACGGCGATCTTGTCCTTGGCCAGGTCGACGCCCGTGGAGTTCTTCACCTCGGAGACGAGGAAGTCGACGATCCGGTTGTCCCAGTCGTCGCCACCCAGCCGGTTGTCACCGGAGGTCGCGCGGACCTCGATCGTCGAGAAGCCGTCGTCGTCCTTGCCCACCTCGAGCAGGGAGACGTCGAACGTGCCACCACCGAGGTCGAAGACGAGGATGAGCTCGTCCTCCTTGCCGCGCTCCAGGCCGTAGGCCAGGGCGGCCGCGGTGGGCTCGTTGATGATGCGCAGGACGTTCAGGCCCGCGATGGCGCCCGCGTCCTTGGTGGCCTGGCGCTCGGCGTCGTTGAAGTACGCCGGGACGGTGATGACGGCCTCGGTGACGGGCTCGCCCAGGTAGGCCTCCGCGTCCCGCTTCAGCTTGGACAGCACCCGCGCGCTGATCTCCTGCGCGGTGTACTTCTTGTCGTCGATCGTGACGGACCAGTCCGTGCCCATGTGGCGCTTGACGGACGTGATCGTGCGGTCGACGTTGGTGACCGCCTGGCGCTTGGCGATCTCGCCGACGAGGACCTCACCGGTCTTGGAGAACGCCACCACCGACGGCGTCGTGCGCGACCCCTCGGCGTTCGCGATGACGGTGGGCTCGCCACCCTCGAGGACGGCGACCACGGAGTTGGTCGTGCCGAGGTCGATGCCGACTGCTCGTGCCATGTGTGTTCCTTCTTTCGTGTCGTGCGTGGGTTCTAGGTCTCGGTCTTGAGTCCGGCTGGCTCAAGTCTGCGGCCGGAGCGTGGCCGGCGCAAACGCTTAGCAGTCGAACTTGAGTCTATTGGGCTCAACCCTGGGTCGGTTCGGTGCATTCCCGAGCGCGTCCAGCCTCTTACCGTTCGCATCTGTGGGATCTCATCTGAGTTGTCCAAATCTCACGTACTTGTCCACGGCGTGTCCGAATCTCACCGAGTTGTCCACGGAGGATGCTCATCTTCGTGGGACCGAGCGCGGCTCGAGCCGCGTACGTGACAGCTGAGGGGCGCGAGCTCGAAGCCGACCTCTCAGCAGTCGACATGTCCCTCGTGGCGCATGGGGTCCCCGTCCGCATCCCCCCGTCCTACGCAGGCCAGCGCCACTACCCTGGCCTGTTCTGGTCGACGACGAACCAAGCTCACGTCGTATACGAAAGTCTGCTTGAGTTGTCATGGCTCTGGCTCGCGGACTTCGATCCGTGCGTGGTGCGGCTGGCGGCCCAACCGATGAGGGTGACGGGCCTTGACGGGAGTCGCACCAGGGTGCGGTATCCGGACTTCGCAGCGCTTCACGCAGACGGTCGCGCGCTCGTCGTCGATGTGAAGCCAGTCGACATGCTCGAGGACGACGATGTCCGCGCATCGTTGGCGTGGACGGCGCGGGTGTTCGGCGACGCCGCTCTGGCGTACTCGGTGTGGTCGGGCGCGCCGCGGGAACAGTTGCGGAACGTGCGACTCCTGGCGTCGGCCCGCAGGCCGGGCTTGGTCGCCGACGGAGACATCGAGGCGGCTGTGCATCTCTGTTCGGAGGAGGGCACCCAGATCGGCCACCTGGAACGTCAGCTTGCTGCCGAGACCAGTGCACCTCCGCGCGCCGCGGTCTTCGCCGCGATGTGGCGTGGACAGCTTCGCTGCGACATGACCCGTCCGATCTCTGCACTCACCGAGGTGGTGCCGGTATGAGCCAGGCGGGGACGTTCGAGATCCGACCGGGTGGCCGCGTCTGGTGGAGTGGAGCGGTCTGGCAGGTCGAAGCAGTCAGCGCAAGGGATGTCGTCCTCCGTCGCGACCTCGAGGTTGTCCGTGTCGTGGCGGAGTCGCTCATCGACGGATCGCGCCATCTGAACAACGACGAGCATGCCCGGTCAGACCTTCCGGCGGTACTTGGGTCGGTCGCGCTCGATGCGCTTCCTGCGTCAGCTCGGCGCGTCGTTGAAGCGGAGGCTCGTGCGATCGCAGGCGTCGTCGATGGCGAGGGGAGTTTGGGCTCGCGAGTCGCTCGGGCCGCCGACGAGCTTGGTGTTGACGTTCGTACCGTGAGGCGCCGCGTCGCTGCCTATCAGCGCGCCGGCATCGACGGGTTGGTGGACGGGCGTTGGGCCGGAAAGCGGTCGGCCAACGTCGATCCGCGATGGGATGCCGTGCTCGTCGCCGTCCTGAGGAGTTACACCAATGCGTCGACGCCTTCCGTGTTGGCGGTGATCGACGAGACGAACCGGCAGGTCGTTTCCGTGCATGGATCCGACGTCGAACTGCCGTCTCGCGCGACGGCGTACAGGCGAGTCGATTCGCTGAGCAAGGGGCGGCACACGTTTAGGTCGGCGAAATCTCGTCGCTCTGTGGCGAAGCGGCCCAACGGGGTGCTCGGCCGGCTTCGTGCTGACCGCCCCGGCGAGTACGTCGTGCTCGACACGAACTCGCTCGACGTGTTCGCGATGGAGCCGGTGACGCGGCGATGGGTGCCGGTGCAGCTGACGGTTGCGATGGACCTCTTCTCTCGCTGCATCCTCGGGCTGCGCCTGACTCCGGTGTCGACGAAAGCCGTCGACGTGGCGAACGTGCTGTTCCAGTGCGTGCTGCCACAGAGTGACGGCCGAGAGCCATGGCCGTACCACGGGGTGCCATCGAACGTGCTCGTCGGCACCGAGGAGCCCGACGGTGTGCACCAGCAGCGGCGCGGAGGACTGCCAGCGATCATCCCGGACACCATCGTCACGGACCACGGCAAGCAGTACCTATCGGCGCACGTGATCGGCGCATGCGCTCGTCTGGGGATCTGCGTGCAGCCGGCGATCAAGGACAAGCCGACGGACAAACCAACTCTGGAGCGGTTCTTCGGCACGTTGCGCCTGTCCCTGTTGCAGCACCTGTCCGGCTACAAAGGACCCGACGTTTACTCGCGCGGCAAGGACGTCGAGGACGGAGCTTTCTACTACGTCGCGGAGTTGGAGCAGATCATCCGCGAGTGGGTTGCGACGGTCTACCACCACTCGCTGCACGACGGGCTGGCGGTCGCCGAGCTCCCGCGGGCTCGGTTCACGCCGGCGCAGATGTTCGAGGTCGGCCTGGCCCGTATGGGAGGCCTGGTGCTGCCCTCCGCACGCGACCTGGCGTTCGAGTTCCTTGATGTGAAGTGGCGGACCATTCAGCACTACGGGGTCGAGGTCAACGGCTTGCGCTACGACGGTGAAGCCCTCAACCCGTACCGCAATCTGCGGTCTGCGTACGGCGGTGCCTACGCGGGCAAGTGGCCTCTGCACGTGGACACGCACGACGTGCGGCACGTGTGGTTCCGAGATCCCGTCGATGACTCGTGGCACGAGCTGACATGGGAGCACGCACCTTCTCTCGACGCACCCTTCAGCCTCGACGCCGTCGACTACGCGAAGAAGGTTGCACTCCAGGGCATCCACGTCGACAACCCCTCGGCAGCCGTCTATGAGCTGCTCGCCTCGTGGCAGCGCGGTGAAGTGACGACGCGCCGCCACCAGAGCCTTGCCCGTCGCCTCGCGTCCCAGCCGGCGCAGGACGCCCAAGGCGATGCGCGGCAGGTCGCGGCACTGCCTGGAGTCATCGATCTGCTGGAACGTCGTGCGGCTCGTCAACAGCCGGCGGACGATCTGGACGTGTTCGAGCGGTATGCCCACCTCGAGTCGCTAGAGGTGTTCGACGAGTGACGAACCGATGGGCGGAGTGGCTGAGGCGCAACGGCACCACGCGGTTCGACATGGCTCGCAAGGCGGGTTGGGATGCGTTCGTGAACGCGGCTCCGCGCGAGCCTTTGGAGCGCCTGGATCGCCGCCAGATTGCGGCGCTCGACGAAGAGGAGCTGGAGGACTACAACGAGGCACGGATCGTGTGGAACGCGAACCTGCCTACGGTGCAAACACCGCAGCTGCTCGCCGCGTACGCCGTCTTCGAGCAGGTGCTGGCCTCGGGACGTCGTGACGGCGACCGGCAGCGCGGATCCGTGGTGGTGAGCGCCGACGCCGGTCGTGGCAAGTCAACGACCGCCCAGCAATTTGGGCGGGATCTGCATCGGCGCATCTGCCGGCGCGAGGGTGCGCTAACGGCGGAGGGTCATCAGAGATGGCCAGTCGCCTTCATCCCCCTCTCTGCCGGGATGACCCTCAAGGGATTGAACCAGAAGATCCTCGAGTTCTACGGGCACCCAGCCGCGGCGAGGTCATCGACATCGTCGCTGGGGTCGTTCGCGGTTGACTGCGTCCTGTCGTGCCAGACCCGATTGATCGTGCTCGATGAGCTGCACTTCATCGACTTCCGACACCGGCACGGGATCGAGGTGTCCAACCACCTGAAGTGGCTGGCCAACGAGATGCCGGTGACTTTCATGTACGTCGGGATCAATCTCGCCGAGAGGGGGTTCTTCGATGACGGGCTCGCTGGCGAGCAGGCGATCTATGCGCAGACCAGCAGGCGGGCAACGCGCTGCACTCTGTCTGCGTTCAGCCTCGACAGCGACGCGAGCCACGCGATGTGGATTAAGACGCTGCGGGCTCTCGAGGGCGGCATCGTGCTAGCCGAGGCCCGCCCGGGGATGCTCACTGACCACGCCCGGGAGATCTTTCGCCGCACTCAGGGCAACATCGGCTCGCTGACCAACCTCATCGACGGCGCCTGCCTCCTGGCGATTACCAAGGGCGCCGAGACTATTGACGCGGACATCCTGGCCGCGGTGGTTATGGACAATGCCGCGACTCGCAGCGCAGCACGCTGACCGCGCTACGCGCTCAGATGACCGTCCGCGACTGCGTGTCACGATGGCGGGATACGACGTCAATCAGTGGCCGATCGCGGTGCCTCCCTACGACAATGAACTGCCGCAGTCCTGGCTGTCGCGTGTCGGAGCTCGCTACGGAGTTCCGCCCTCGACGGTCGCGCGGCTCGCCAAGGACCCGTCCGTCAGATTGACGTCGTTGACCGCCGGGCAACTGGCCCCTTCAGTGGCGCTGCTTCTTCGAGTCCAGGCCCCTCCTGCATCACCTACCTACCGGGAGATGGAGGTCGACCGGTGGGCCGCCACCTACGGCCGAATGCGACGGAGTCGGCAGGGCGCGTCGTTCTGCCCACTCTGTCTAGGCGATCCTGACCCCTTCTGGCGCACGGAGTGGACCGAGCCCTTGCGCCTCGTGTGCCGACGTCACCGGGTTCTATTGGTCGACGTCTGCCCAACGTGCGGTAAGCGACCGTTCGGCCCGCACTCCTCGTGGTCGCAGCGGATCGCACCGGCGTGGATGTGCCCGTCGCGACGCGACGACGACGTCCGCATCCACCGGACTCGCCGCGAGTGGTGCAGAACGGACCTGCGGGCCGGCGGGACATCCGTGGTGAGCGACGCTCAGCTTGACGCGGCCGAGCACCTCGATCAGGCGCTGGAAGCTGCCGCTCGCGATCCGGGTGGCCCGACTGCGCTGTGGCAGTGGATGACGACGTCTACCGAGTACGCCCATGCGTTGTTGGAATTGATCGACGAACAGGTACCGGCGAACAGATGGGCGCATGCCAGTTCGCGTGAGCTCGTCACGGCCATCGATGTCGCGTCGCAGGTCATGACAGCCGCCTCCCCAGAGGCCGTCGAGGCCATCGCGGCGCGTCATGGTGTTCTTGATCCCGTCGGTACCCACACGCCGATTGCGCCCAAGGAACACGACTACCACCCGCGAAATGCCCTGCTCGTTTCGCTACGCCTCGCGTCCCTGGCACCGCACCTGTCGCTCGGGCAGCAGCTCATGTTCCGCACCGCCTCCGGATGCCCGCGACCTCCTGTGAGGACCGAGCGCCGCGATGGTCCCCGCCGCCTGACGGAGGGCACGTGGCCCGCCAGGGGATGGGTCCCGCCGGCGCTGTGGGCTGGCGAACTGACCGACCACGTCAGCGTCGACGACAGCTGCGGCCGGGCGGCACTGTCGCTGGCACTCTCCAAGGTCGGGTCGAGCGTCCCGTTGCGGGCGATCGCGCTCGATCTCGGGCTGCCGTCGTGGCTTGCCGACCGGATCGCGAAGACTCTGAGCAACCGCACGCGCAACGAGCTCGAACGACTGACTGCTGATCTTGAGCGGCTGTTCTCCCGCCTCGAGGCGGCTCCTCCCCCGATCGACTACTCGCATCGCGTTGCCGTCGGGCGCGATCTCGCGACGGTTCGGGCGGCGGCCGTCGAGGCTGCGAGCTTTCAAAGCATCGCGTTGGACGAGGCCGAAGAGGTTGCGGCCTCAGTCGCCTTATGGGTCGCCTACACCGGTTCGCACCCACGATTCTGCCCGATGTCCGTCAGCGACGGACTGCAGCCACCGTGGCCCTCCGGACTCGATCGGGCGGAGTTCCTCGACGACGGCTTCCAGCAACTTCCCCACGACCAAGGGGAGCCAATGGCGTGGTTGCCACCTTGAAGATCAGCCAGTAGCGCCCCCGTGGCCATCACCGGTCGACGGCGACGGCGGGCAATGTCGGGGTTCGGCGGACAAGATTCCGACGTCGCCTATGCGATGGAGCGGCTGATCTGGTCGACGAGCCCGTCACCCGAGCGAACCTTCGACGGCATCACGCACGTCAAGGGTGATGGCAACGGGAGCTGGTACTCGGAAAGTGGCGAAGTCGTGCGACGCGTCCTGGCCGGCGCCGCTCTCCACGGCATCACCAGTTCGCACCCGAGCTTCGCGGCGCTCTCGTACACGCTGGGCGACGGGAGCGCGGACTGGGACTTCGTGCTCGGTCGCTCACGCGACGACGTCCTCATCCCGAAGGCGCAACGATGATCCCGAGGCCGATCAGGCGGCCGTCACCGTCCACGAAGGCGACATCGAGGCCGTCGGGGGCCTCCAGGAAGTCTGCTACCCGCACGAACTGTCGAAGCACGCCAAGCGGCAGAGGGCCGGGCAGGTGAATAGCAACTTCGAGGTCTGCCGTCTCTGCTTCATCCGCCATTGCCACACGCCCGCCTTCCATGCCCTGCTAGCGGGGCAGACATTCGTGCCCTACTCGTATGACATCACAGACGTGCCGGTGGATCCCCTGACTGTCGAACCTGAACGGCGCGAAGCCTGGGCTCGCAGCCGGCGGCAGGTCGGCTCAAACGTCCGCCGGCTCAGGCTCGCCGCGGGTCTGACACAGGAGGCCCTCGCGCTCGAAAGCGGATTGAGCCGCAACATCTTGATCGAGCTCGAGCACGGTCGACGCGGCGTCCTGTTCGAGCGGCTGTTCGACGTTGCCGAAGCCCTGGGGACCGGCGTCGACGAACTGATCATCGGCCTCCCTCGCGCCGGTGCCGCAGATTAGGGCACACGAACCGGGACGGCCGCCAACTCGGGGCCTGACTACGCAGCCGACACGAGCGGGTTATCGCGCACGTGGCGGGTGAGTGTGTCCGAGGTGTCCGCCCGTCGCTCGGCCGAGATGGTCGTGACGTGCACCTCGCGGTGCAGTCGCTGTTCGACGCCGCCGTTCGTCGTCGAGGGCGCGCCCATCGAGAGACCCCACCAGCAGGTCGATCTCTTGCTCGGCGACGGAACGGGCGGGCGGGCGGCACGTCACGAACGGGACGACGTCGCGGCGGTAGCCTCGCCATGGGTCAGCGGCGATCGCTACCGGTTCGTGTAAGCCATCCAGGGCATGCCAGAGGGACGAGGGCGTACCAAGTGAGCAAGCTCAGCGGTTTCGTGTGGTCGATCGCGGACCAGTTGCGCGGTCCGTATCAACAGCACGAGTACGGGTCGGTGATACTGCCGATGACGATTCTTCGGCGGCTCGACGCGATCCTCGAACCGCACCGTGAACAGGTCGCCGAGTTGATCGCGGGCGTTGACTCGGAGATGCGCCAGGCCTCGTTGGTGCGCCAGGCCACCGGGCTGCGGTTCTACAACACCTCGAAGTTCACGCTGACGACGTTGCTCAAGGACCCCGACGGCCTTCAGGCCAATCTCACCGAGTACGTCAACTCCTTCTCCTCGGCGATCGACGTGTTCGACCGCTTCAAGTTCGACGAGGTCATCGCCAAGCTCGCCGAGAAGGACCGCCTCTTCCTCGTGGTGGAGCGGTTCGTCAAGGTCGACCTGCACCCAGATGTCATCTCTAACTCCGACATGGGCGACCTGTTCGAGGACCTGATCCGCCGTTTCGCTGAGGCTTCCAACGCCACGGCCGGCGATCACTTCACACCTCGCGATGCGGTACGCCTCGTCGTGGACCTGATGTTCGCCGAAGACAACGATGCCCTGCTCGAGAAGGGTGCTGTGCGAACGGTCTACGACCCGACGGCCGGCACCGGCGGCATGCTCTCGCTCGCCGAGGAGCACCTGCGGGCCCAGAACCCCGAAGCCCGCCTGACCCTCTACGGGCAGGAGATCAACGACCAGTCGTACGCGATCTGCAAGTCGGATCTGCTCGCCAAGGGCCAGAACCCCGAGAACATCAAGATGGGTGACACCCTCGCGGACGACCAGTTCCCCGGCCAGACCTTCGACTACTGCCTAGCCAATCCTCCCTACGGCGTGGACTGGAAGGCATCCGAGAAGGCCGTTCGCGACGAGCACAAGCGCGGCTTCGCCGGTCGATTCGGCCCCGGGCTTCCCGGTGTCGGCGACGGCCAGATGCTCTTCCTGATGCACCTCGCATCCAAGATGCGCCCCGCGTCCCAGGGCGGCGGCCGCGTCGGCGTAGTGATGAACGGGTCGCCGCTGTTCAACGGAGGTGCGGAATCGGGGCAGTCCGAGATCCGGCGCTGGCTGCTCGAGAACGACCTGGTCGAGGCGATCGTCGCCCTGCCGACTGACATGTTCTACAACACAGGAATCTCCACGTACGTCTGGGTGCTCGATAACACCAAGGCACCCGAGCGCTCCGGCAAGGTCCAGCTCATCGACGGGTCCAAGCGGTCCACCAAGATGCGCAAGTCCCTGGGCTCCAAACGGGTCGAGATCAGCGACGACGACCGCGCCGCGATCTTGGCCGACTACGCCGCGTTCGAGCCGAGAGCGACCTCGAAGATCTTCGACACTCAGGACTTCGGCTACTGGAGCATCACGGTTGAACGCCCGCTGCGCCTGAACTTCGCCTGCACGTCTGAGCGCGTCGAGCGGGTAAGCAACGACCCGAAGCTCAAGGGCACCGACCGCCATCGTCTCGCTGAGGTCCTCGCCACGTTCGGCGAGCTTGTCTACCGAAACCGTGACGCCTTCATGCACGACCTGGGCAAGCACCTCGGCTCGAACGGCATCGGGCTGACCACTGCCCAGCGACGGTCCCTGTGGCTCGCCCTCGGGGAACGTGACGAGACCGCCGACGAGGTCCGCGACGTCAAGGGCGACCCGGAACCGGATTCGAAGCTCCGCGACACAGAAAACATCCCGTTCGGGTGGAACAGCACGCCCAAGACCGCCGCCGCTGAGGGCGCCACCAGCGCGGTCATCGAGGCGTACATGGCTGCCGAGGTCCTGCCCCACGTCCCCGACGCCTGGGTTGATCAGACCAAGACGAGGGTCGGGTACGAGGTCCCGTTCACCCGGCACTTCTACACGTACATGCCGCCGCGGCCGCTTTCGGAGATCGACGCCGACCTCAACAAGATCGTCGCCCAGATCCTAAACCTGCTCTCGGAGGTCGAGGCGTGAGGCGGCCCTACGCAAGTTACCGGGATGAGGAAGTTCTGTGGCTCAAGCAGGTCCCAGCGCATTGGCGAGTGGCGCCCCTTTTCGCCGTGATTGACGAGCGCCTCGCACCCAACTTGGGCATGAAAGAGTCCAACCTACTTTCACTGAGCTACGGGCGTATAATCAGGAAAGATATTGAGTCCGCGGAAGGACTCCTCCCGGAGTCGTTCGAGACTTACCAAGTTGTGGACCCTGGAGACATAGTATTTCGGTTCACCGACCTACAGAACGATCAGCGGAGCCTCCGAACGGCACTCGTGAACGAGCGCGGCATCATCACCTCGGCTTACCTCGCAGTCACTCCTCGAGACATTAGTTCTCGGTACCTTGCATACTTGATGCGAGCGTACGACTCGAACAAGGTCTTCTACGGCATGGGAGCTGGGGTCAGACAGTCTCTTCGGTTCGCTGACGTCAAGCGCATGCCAGTGTTCGTTCCGCCGCCCGACGAGCAGCGAGCAATTACAGACTTCCTCGACGAGCAAACGTCGCGAATCGACGCGCTGATCGCAAAGCAGACCCAACTCATCACCACCCTCCGCGAACGGCGCACCGCCGCTGTCATGACGGTCCTGGCGAGTGGCTTGAGAGGGGGCGAGGCTCGACCCGACGGGCGTATCAGTTGGCTCACCTCCGTACCCGTCAGCTGGACAGTGTCACGCCTGTCCTGGGTCTTCGGTCAGATTGGCAGCGGGACGACGCCAGCCAACGAGGACCAACTCGACGCTGAAGCGGGAGACGTCGCTTGGGTTACGACCAGCGAGCTGCGAGAGGCGACGATCACAGCAACGCGTAGGACGGTTTCGCTACAAACGGTCGCGAATCTCAGCGCGCTTCAGGTCTACCCGCAAGGCTCCCTGCTCATCGCAATGTATGGAGCGACCGTGGGTAGAATCGGAACCCTTGGGATCCCGGCAGCAACGAACCAAGCATGTTGCGCGCTCGCGAAATGCACGAGCGGCTCTGCCCGTTTCTTTTATTTTGTCCTGCTTGCCGCTCGCGAACACCTAATCGCTCGAGCGGTTGGTGCTGGCCAGCCGAATATCAATCAGGATACCATTCGTTCACTTCGCGTCCCGGTGCCGCCGCATCATGAGCAGTTCGAGATCGCAGCACATTTGGACCAGTTGACCGCGCGAATTGACAGGCTGATCGACGAGACTGAGCAGCATATCGCGCTCGCCACAGAGCGCCGCGCGGCGCTGATCGCGGCGGCAGTTGCGGGCCAATTTAACGTGCGGCTACGCGAGGGTGTGGCCGAGGAAGTGGCGTGATGGCGGACTACAAGGAGCAGCCGTTCGAGTCGGAGCTTTGTGCGCACCTCGCGGCGCACGGATGGGCGTACTCATCCTCGGACCACGAGCCTGGCGCGATATACGACCGGGAACGAGCGATCATTCCGGAGGACGTGTTCGGCTGGTTGGCGGACACGCAGCCAGAGGAGTTCGCGAAGGCGGTCAAGGCAGGGACGGCGCACGAGTCGAGCGCACGCAGAGGTTTGCTGGACCGGTTGTGCAAGGTGCTGGACACCCCGGTGGACCAGGGTGGCGGGACGTTGAACGTGCTGCGGCGCGGGTTCAAGCACGTGTCGTCGTCGCTGCGGATGTGCCAGTTCCGGCCGGCAACCGGCCTGAACGCGACCACGCTGGCGGACTACGCGAAGGTCCGCGTACGCGTGATGCGGCAGGTGCACTTCTCGACCAAGGACAACCGGTCGCTCGACCTGGTGCTGTTCGTCAACGGGTTGCCGGTAGCGACGCTGGAACTGAAGACGGACTTCACGCAGTCCGTCGCCGAGGCGATCGAGCAGTACAAGAAGGCACGCCAGCCCAAGGACCCCGGCGGGCACGTGCAGCCGCTGCTCGGGTTCGGAAACCGGGCGCTGGTGCACTTCGCGGTGTCCAACGAGGAGGCGTGGATGACCACGCACCTGGATGGGGACAAGACGTACTTCTTGCCGTTCAACGCCGGCGACGGGCACGGTGGCAAGGGCAACGCGCCCAACCCGCACGGGTCGGCGACCTCCTACCTGTGGGAGAAGGTGCTCGACCGGGACAACTGGCTGATGATCCTGGGAAAGTTCTGCCACGTGGAGACCAAGCAGACCCGCGACCCGATCAGCGGTGCGGTCTCTAAGTCCACGACGCTGCTGTTCCCGCGCTACCACCAGTGGGAGGCCGTCACGGCGATGGTGTCCCACGCGCGCGAGCACGGAGCCGGGCAAAGCTACCTGATCCAGCACTCGGCTGGCTCGGGCAAGACGAACTCGATCGCGTGGACCGCGCACCGCCTGGCCCGGCTCTTCGACGAGAACGACCACAAGGTCTTCGACACGGTCATCGTCGTCACCGACCGCACGGTCCTCGACGACCAGCTCCAGGTCGCCGTACGGCAGATCGACTCGGCCGACACCGGCTCGGCAAGCGGCGAGGGCATCATCGCGACGGTCGACGAGACCGAGGCCCGCAAGGCCGGGTCGAAGTCGTCGGCGCTGGCCGACGCCCTGACCGGCGGAAAGCTCATCGTCGTCGTGACCCTGCAGACGTTCCCGTTCGCGATGGACGCCATCGCGCAGAACAAGGGTCTGGCCGGTAAGCGGTTTGCCGTGATTGCCGACGAGGCGCACTCGTCGCAGTCGGGCACGACGGCTGGCAAGATCCGCGAGATCCTGTCGGACGCCGAGCTGGCCGACCTCGACGACGGCGGCGAGGTCTCGGCTGAGGACCAGCTCGCCGCGTTGATGACCGCCCGCGCGACGACGCCGAACGTGTCGTTCTTTGCATTCACCGCGACCCCGAAGGCCAAGACGCTGGAGCTCTTCGGCACCCCGGACGCCGACAGGATCCCGCACCCGTTCCACACGTACACGATGAAGCAGGCCATCGAGGAGGAGTTCATCCTCGACGTGCTGCGCGGCTACCAGACCTACGACACCGCGTTCCAGATCGCGCGCACAGCGGTGGACAGCGGGCTCGCCGAGGAAGCCGAGCTCGAGCCTTCGGTCCCCGAGGAGGCCGTCAAGGACCTGCTCGTCGACAAGTCCGCGGCGACCAAGGGCCTGATGCGCTGGGTCAAGCTCCACCCGACGAACATCAGCCAGAAGTGCGCGATCATCGTCGAGCACTTCCGGGAGAACGTGGCCCACCTGCTTGATGGGCACGCCAAGGCGATGGTGGTCACCGACTCGCGCAAAGCGGCCGTCCGGTACAAGACGCAGATCGACGCGTACATCGCCAAGCGCGGCTACACGGGCATCGGGACGCTGGTCGCGTTCTCTGGGTCGGTGGACGACCCTGAGACCGGTCCCGAGCCGTTCACCGAGACCTCGATGAACCCGACCAAGATCGGCTCCCAGATCGCCACCGCCTTCGCCGGCCCCGAGTACAAGGTCATGCTCGTCGCCAACAAGTTCCAGACCGGGTTCGACCAGCCCCTGCTGTGCGCGATGTACGTCGACAAGCGCCTGTCCGGCGTGCTGGCAGTGCAGACCCTGTCACGCCTCAACCGGACCTACCGGGCGCCATCCGGTGAGCGTAAGGACGTCACGTTCGTCCTGGACTTCGTCAACGACCCCGAAGAGATCCGCAAGTCCTTCGAGCCGTACTACACCGACGCCCGCCTCGAGACGACGACCGACCCGAACGTCGTCCACGACATCTCCGCCAAGCTCGATCAGGCCGCCGTGTTCACCGAAGCCCAGGTCGACGCCTGCGCGACAGCCTGGCTCAACCGCGCTGGCAACAATGCCCTCGCGGCGATCATCAAGCCGCCCCGTGACGAGTTCGCCAAGCGGTACACCGACGCCCTCAAGCGCGACGACACCAGCGAGATCGATGCTCTCGACCAGTTCCGCAAGGACGTCGGCACCTTCGTGCGGCTCTACGACTTCATGAGCCAGGTCGTCGACTACGCCGACGCCCAGCTGGAGAAGCGCGCCATCTTCCTGCGTCTGCTCGAGCGGTACATCCGCCCGACTACCGTGACCGCCGACATCGACCTGACCGACGTCGTGCTTACGAAGATCAAGCACACCAAGGGCGACCAGCTCGACATCAGCCTCGGCGACGGCACCGGCCTGCGCGGCGTCGTCGCCGCCGGCTCCGGCACCACCCCCGACCCCGTGCTCGTCGCGTTCCAGGCCGTCATCGACCGACTCAACGACCTGTTCGGTGCCGAGTTCTCCCGCGCTCAGGTCGAGGGCTTCGTCGACACCCTCGGCGCCGTCTTGCTCGAGGACGAGGACCTCGTCGGCCAGGCACGCGCCAACTCCCGCGCCCAGTTCCTCGAGTCACCCGACCTCGGCGACGCCGTCGTCGACGCCGTGTTCGCCAACCAGCACTCCCACAACGCGATCGCCGACTACATCGCCTCCGGCCACGCCGACGCCCACAAGGTCATCGTCGAGGTCGGCGCCATGATCCACGCTGCCGTCGCCGCACAGCTGAACGCGCCGGCCAGCTAGATCCCGACCCGCTACCCGCCCAGAAGTAGTCTCGGTGTGCGTGCGCTTTGCTTTGGTACCTGCCGCTCGGGGGAGCTTCGGGCAGACGGTGACCAGCGCTCAATCCGGTCGGTACACCGTCATGTACGTAAAGTTGTCGCCCGGAGCGAGGCCAGGGCTGTCACTGAGCTCGACCCCTGAGGCCCGCTCATCGAGTAGCGCGCTGGCGAACTCGATCAATGTCTGCCGCAGTGCCGCCAAAGGAACCGGCATCCACAAACCAAACTCCGCGAGTTGATGGGTGAACTTGGAGAACTCCTGCCCGTCGATGTCTATCCGCAAATCGAGCCGTCCGTTGGACCGCTCCGGCACCAGCGCGACAACCGAACCGTCGTGGTCGAACTCCGCGGCGAGACCGCCCACGTCGGCAAGCCTCACCAATTGCAGTGCACCCTCAAGCAGTCGCGACCGGTATTCACCGCCAATCGGGTAACTGGACGGCGCCATCAGACGGTAGCTCGCAGTTTCGATCAGTTCGGAGTAGAACGCAATCGCCGTGTGCGCCGCCTCCCCGCCCTTGGGTACGACATCCATGAACTGCTCCGGCGTCGAATCGGAGATAGCGGCCACGAGGGTATCGGCTGGCCCGAGCGAGTACGCCGCGGTACCGGACGGGGATGCATCGCACCTGTCGAGCAGGTCGGCGACCGCGTCCCAGTCAGGGGTCGGCAGCGACATTTCGTATGCCTGCCGCACGATGTCGCCTTCGTCGATTCGGCTGGCAGTCAGATAGGTCTCGACCTGTTCACCACGCCGCCGCTGTCGGGCAAGCCGCCCGGTCGTCGCCTCCCGCGCCGGGACAGGCCGGTTCTTGCACTCAAGCACCACCACTCCGTCACCGCTCAAGCCGACGATGTCACCAACGCCAATGAGGGTGGTCAAGTCACTGATGATCGGGGTCAGGCCCAAGCTCAAGAGTCCGTTCGCCTGTTCAAAGACGAAGTCGAAATCCACGCCCTGCGCCGAAAGGGACGCTGGCTTGCCCGGGTGACGTGACAGCGACCGAATGGTGTGTTCGGGCAGCAGCGAATGCACTAGCCCGTCGGCAATCACCCGTAGCAGGTGTCTGTGCCACCTGGCTTCTGCCCGGTCGACGCCAGCCGGGGGACTCTCCGCGTCGATGATCGCGTCAGCCAGACGCCGCTGCCACTGCAGGAGGTCACCCTCCCGAGGTAGCGCAGCCAACTCCAGCATTAGCGCATGCCGGGTCTGCACCCAGGACGAGGGAACTGCCACGCACCCATCCTCGTCGGCGGCCCACCCGGGTACGCGCACTGACTCGCCGCGGCGAGCCAGTCGAATCAGACCGGATGGCGCGCAAACGGCCCGCGAGCGTACGACGCAGGCGCCGGACGATTCCGCTGACGAGAAGCTCGGCCCAACGTCCGCGCAGGCACGCCCGCCGGTGTGCCTTGCCCTCGAGTGCGAGACCACCCACAACTCTCAGATTGCAGTCACCGCCCGAGGCCACCCGGCACCTATCCGTGCAGCAGGACGCCAGAGGATTCGTGTCGGGTCAGTCGCCGCGACCGAGCCGAGCGACAACGGCATAGTTGGCGAGCCGCCAGACTTCGTCGAGCGGTGGGTACATCGTGTCGCGACGTATCGAGTCCGCCTCCGCATTCAGCAGTTCTCGCAGTCGTGGCTTCCACTCTGCCTTCACAAGAACGGTCCACCCGGTCGCGGGCCAACACTGATTTCGCGTCCCCGCTCTGGTCAGGAAGTTGATGCCGAGCGTCGTCACGTCTGCATACAGCTCACTCGGGACCTTGCTGGTTGGCGCGTGCCTACTCTCGCGGGCGAACATGTCTCGCCCGCCGTACCGGCGGTTGAGCCCGCCCACGAGAAACACCCCCGCCTGCGCGACCATTCGCGGATCAAGGTCGTCGGGGTCAACGAGGGCAACGGTCTGCGTCCATGCCGAGGACGCGTACTCGTCACCGCGAGCGAGGTTCTCCCAGGGCAGTGCACGCGACCCATCCGCCGCGAAGTCAAGGTTCACCGTCATCGAGCCTCTGTGGCCATGAGCGTGGACGACAAAAAGGCGTCCGTCGATCGTGTCGTGGTTCTCGACTGCGAAGTAGAGCGCTTCGAGCGGGGTCCGAGAGAAGTCGAGCAGCCGAGTTGGCACGCCATGGTGCTGAAGCACGGAAAGTAGTTGTCCATCGCTCATCCGGCGGCCAATGCCTTCGGCGCGCATATCGTTGATCAGCTGAGCTTCGACCCCGGCGATGGTTCGCTCCGAAACGCCGTTGGGGCGCGCCTCGCGACAGAGACGGTACAGCGACGATGTGAGCCCGTAGGAGGATCGCGCCTGACCCCTGTAGACGACTTCAGAGCCCGACGGCAGCGCCGTTGCTCCCCCAGCCACTGGGGAGGTTGCGCCAGCCCTCACCCAGTCCCACAGCGCACCCGCGGTTCCCAGTCCGAACCGTTCGTTCACGTCGGTCCGACTGAAGAATTGCTCGGGAACTGTCTGCGCTATGAAGCTCACGCGCCGACCGTATCGGAGCACCGCCGAGACCGGACGACAACCGAGAGCGAGCCCCCTGCAACCGCCAAACCAGTCGGGGTCGCCTCGTCAGGAGGCCGTCGTTCTGTACACGTCGAAGACTGCAGGGCTACCTTCCGGCCATGACAGAGCAGACTTGGACTATGGCTGCGCTCGAGGACGAGCTCGCTCGGTTCGAGCGGGCGTTGAGGGCCGCTGGCAAGGCACCCGACACGGTGGACACCTATGTCGGCCGCAGCAGGATCTTCCTTCGGTGGCTCGCCGACGACTACGTTCCGCGCTGATATGGGCCGGTACGCGCCGAGCGTGCCCGAGGGCTACTACTCAGCACTGGGCCGCCTCGTGGCGATCTCCTCACTCGCGGAGACGCAGCTGGCGCTCTGCGGATGGGCCGCCGAGACCGGGTACGCCTACACAGATGAGTGGGCGTTTGATCGCTACCCCGGCGGTGCGACGAAGTACGCGAGGAAGCGCGTCCGCTACCTCGACACCGATCAGCGCTCCGATCTTCGACACCTACTCGCGACCTACGCGGAACTCGTCGGTGTCCGTCACCAGGCTGTGCATGGCGTGCTATTGCTCGACCCGACGCTCACGCCAGACGAGCAGTGGCTCGTGCAGAGCGCCCGCCATGGTGTTGCGGCGCTGACAGTCCTCTTGGACGCCATGGAGGACGCGACCGTGCGACTCCATGGTTTCGTGAGGTCTGCGAACCAACTCCGAAACGCGATAGCGGCGCGACCCTCGGCTGCTCGGCGGCGACAGGAGAAGCCGCTCCGAGAGGCTGAATCTGCACTGATTACGCTGATGTCGAAGCGCCGAGAGACGCCTAACGACGAGGCACAGCTCGTCGCCCATGACCCCGCCTCCACTGTTCCCACGGTGCCCGCAGGCCCTGCTGCCGATGGACCGCTGAATGCGCTAGAGCCGTAACCCGGGCGCGACGCGTCACCGAAAAGCGCCGCTTGGTGCGTGGACAGCGCTGCATGACCGAACGCTGGCTGCGTGCGCCCGTCACTGCCACACGACGGCGCCTCGTCGCAACGTGACGTCCTGAGCTAGCGGGGCAGCGTCATGCTGGCGTGGATCAGGTGCAACGTGACTTGGCGCAGGTCGGGCGCAAGGAACCGCTTAGGCGCCGTGTGGTCCACCGTGCCAATTGCTTGCTTACCATCCGGTGCCGTGTAGGTAACCGCGTGGGCGACTGCGTTGCGCCGTTTGACGGCCGGCCGGCCGACATTCGCCACCCAGTCCACCTGGTCAGCTCTACCCGCCTCCCGGGCGAGCTGCTCAAGCGCCGCTACGGCTTGACCGAGAGTCCTTGTGAACGGCTCGTCCGAGGCAGCGCCACGGTGCCGATTGATGGCATCTCGCACTCCAGCGTGGAGGCGTGCGGACGCCCACGTAACCCGCCCCAGCTCGAGGAATAGGTCTCCGTCACCTGGCATCGAGTCGACGTAGCTCTCGGGAGGGAGGTTCACGACCAAACACTCCCACGCGCGATTCAGCGGCATGAGCGGACTCGTCGCTACTAGATCCACGTCACCCTGATCGATTCCGAGCTCGTCGCGAGTGGCCGAACGAGCGTGCAACCGCTGGCCCGTCGCAGTTGGCCCGCTGGTCTGCAACGCTAAGCGGCTCGCACCTGAGCCTGATGGCTACGTACCCGCCTTCCCGCAGCGGCAAGGTCATCCAAAGTGTGCCCGATCAGCGACACGATCGACTCCGCTCGACTCTCTCGCCCCAGGTCTGATGGGAGCCGTCGGCAAAGATCGTGGTGTTGACTGGATTCAGCGCAGACTCGTCGAGACCGCTTCGAGGTGATCACGGTGGCCGCTGACGAGTTCCTCGCGCGGGACGCCTACAACGCATGGGTGCGCCTAGTGGAGCGCGCCGAGTCCGCCGTGTGGGTCCTTACCCCGTACCTGGACGACCAGGTGGTTCGGCTGCTGAAGCGATCAAGCGTCCCGGCTGATCAGGTAACCGTCGTCACCGACCTGTCGCCAGGGAGCGGCCCAGCGAACTACCGGAAGAAGTTGCTCGCGCTCAGGAAGCTAGTAGTCGCGGGTATCCAAGTGCGCACCTTGGCGAGGTTGCACGCCAAGGTGCTCGCCGTTGACGGGTCCAGATTTGCGATCGGATCGCAGAACTTCACCGGTTACGCACGACGCAGCCGCGAGGCGACGGTAGCGCCGCGCGAGGCAGTTCTCGACGAGAAGTTCCGCGACAAGATCCGGGAGTGGGTCGAGGCCGCTGAAGCAGTCACGGAGGATGACCTCGACCGACTGATCGAGCAGCTCAGTGATCAGATGGATCTCGTTGACTCTTCGGTGGCCGATCTGGTGGCGCATTTCGAGGCCGCTGATCAAGTCCGTCAAGACCGCCTGGCTGCGGAGCGCGAGGTAGAGCGCCAGCGAGCTAGAGCGAGGGCCCGCGCCACTGAGAAGCGACGTCGTGAAGTGGAACGGGCACAGCGCGAGCAGCAGATCGCTGATCTCCTAGCTCGCCGGGTGCGGTCCTCGCCGTACCGCCACCATCGGGGTGCCGCCTACGGCCGGCTTGTCGACGTGTGGGACCAAGGGGGCTACTTCAAGGTCGATTCGGGCGAGTCCTTGACCGCGTGGTTCGGCGCAGACGGGAGGAGCATCGACCTGACGAGGCTCGAGTTCATCCCGATGATCCTGTCCCCGACGGGCAAGCTTGCGCTCGTACGCGTGGCACACGGTCAGATGAGTTACGCGACCCAAAACTTCTCATTGGGGTCCCGCGTCTCCATTGGCGGGGAGCCCCTCCACCTGCAGATTCGATTCCCGGATCCGGTGACCACCGAAGGAGTCAACGTCATCGCCGTCGCGCGGGAGCACGCGTGGTCTACATCGATCACGATCCACATGATGTTCGACCTCGAGACGCTAGATCTCCACCACATCGAGCAGGAA
Organism: Cellulomonas fengjieae; assembly: GCF_018388465.1. Taxonomy (NCBI): domain Bacteria; kingdom Bacillati; phylum Actinomycetota; class Actinomycetes; order Micrococcales; family Cellulomonadaceae; genus Cellulomonas; species Cellulomonas fengjieae. The sequence goes on from NZ_CP074404.1 coordinate 3,501,172, forward strand.
GACCGCGTCCGGACCAGTCCGGTCGAGCGGTTCGATTCTGACGAACTCCGGGATCTCGCGCTGCAGATTGTCGACGACGAGGCCGAGCGCGATGCGTTCCTCGAGCGCGTCTTCCGACCGACTGCACTAACTGGCTTCAAGTGCCGCGGCCGGACGATCGGATCATTCTTGGCCGACGGGCGGTACAAGATCGATCTCCTCGAGGCGGCCGGCGGGCTCTTCCTGACGGCACGACGCGGGTGAGAGGTGCCGAGCCCTCTTCGACGGATTGAATAGGTGCACGTGGCGTACGGAGGTGAGGACGCCAGCGCCGAGGCCTCTTCGACGGGATGCAACTGCGCGCCGTACGCGTGCCTCGCCGGCCAGCACCTGCTCTGGCAGTCCGCCGCGCAAGGCCGCACCGAGGGCGTGGCGACCCACAACGAGGCGGATCAGGCTCCCAACGCCCGGCTCGCGATGTCACCGCACTACCGCCGGTCGGGACGGCAGTGCCTGGCAGCTTTGGTCTGTCTCCGCCAGGCACCACCGCCCGTCAGGTGCGCGACCTCAGAATGCGGGCCAGATCAGTGAGGTCATGCAGGAGCCGACGCGTGTGACGGCGGCGTGCCGGCGACGGGACGATCGCCGAACCGAGGGCGATCAGAACGGCTGCGAACACCACGAGCAGCAGAGGCGCGACGACGGCCAACGCCGCGAGCGAGACGACCGTCGACGGATGGTCAGGAATCGGTGACATGTGGCACCCTCCAAGGGTCCGAGTGCGTTGGCTCGTTCCATCCGGTGCTTTCTCAGGGCGAACCGGTGTGGGGCGAGCCTTCGTGCGTGCTGGACGCGGCTGCGGCAGCACGTAGAGGTCTATCGGTTTGCCTGGCTCTTTGTCGCCCCCTGGGCGTACGATGCCAATGCGTCTTGGACGCGCCGGTCGATCAATGAGGTATCCATGGAGAACCAAGAGGGATCACAGAGCGTCCAAGCGGTAGCGGTCAATCTCGCGAAATCCGACCAGCGCACGCGTCGTGATCGCACCGTCCAGAGGGTCGAGAAGCTCGATCTCCTTGCGGTCGACATCGCCAAGGCCAGTCAGGCGCTCCAACAGGTGCACGCGCACGGGGGCCTCCGGAGGGGAGGCATCGCCGTTCGCCCGGCGTTCGTTCGGCGTCGTCTGCCGGCCAGTGGCGAGATGTCTGACAGGCGTCGCCCCAAGGCTCCCAACCCGCCGGTGATCGACCTCATCTCCCCGAACGGCGTAGCGCAGCAGTTCATGTTGGCGGCGCTCTTCGTTGCACAGATTCACGGCGTCCAGAAAGGCAACGTCGTCGATCTCGGGCTCCCGCTCGAAGGTGGCGCCGACGCTGATCAATGGATCGACCTCGTCGTACCTCACTCGGGGCATGACGAGAAGGCCGTGCGCGCTGCGTCACTGCGCGACAACCGCCTCCGCCAGGTCAAGCAAACGCTGAAGACGCTCGCGCACAAATCGCTGGTGGAACTGCCGCACGCAAGTAACGCACGCGGCAAGTTCGAGGGATTTCGACTGCTCGACGAGGGAGGGGCGCGACCCACGGGGCTCCCGGCGCCGTACACCGTGCCCAAGCACCCGGAGCAATCGATCGACATCCCCGTCGGGTTCTTCCTCAACGGCTGGCTCTACGCCCTGACCAAGAGCGAGATCGCCCTTTGGCTGATGCTGCGCGACCTTACGCGACTGGGAAGTGACGACGGCTGGGTCCACATCACGGGCATCGATCGTCTGCGGATCTACGGCCTGTCGCACGATGCATACAAGACCTGGCCGATGCTGCACGCTACGGGGTTGATGGAGGTATACATCGACCCGAACCGGAGGGGAGATGGAACGCTCGAGGGCGGATTCAGCGCTGACAATCCGGCGCTGTGCCACCGGTTCCGACTGACCGATGCCGGTCTCGATCAGCCGGCCGGGTACGCCGTCAAGGCCGCGTTGGCTGACCAGTTCTAGTGTCAGCGACACGCGGCTGGCGGCGGGAACGGATCTGCCGCAGACACACGAGCGCTGGACCTGAGGCAAGCGGGGGCAACGGCGCAAGTTCGTATGCCCAGGCCCACACCGATCGCAGCTTTAGGACCATGAAGGGGTGGACGTCGGCGCGTTGCACATCGTTCGCCTTCAGGAACCCGCCCGTGCTCGCTTCCGTTGCCGGCGCGACCGGGATACGGCTTCGACAGACCGCTGTTGAAGGTGCGCGGTCCCTTCGGGGCGGACCCAATCGGGGATTCGGTCCCAGGGCGGCTTGCGACCCTTGACAGCCTTCGAGGTGAGATGCCACCCGTCGCAGACGTCGCACGGGTAGGTCCGCATCGGCAGCGGGGTGCGCTTGCCCTTCTTGGCCGCCTTCTCGTGGATGCTCGCCAGCGCAAGGTGCGCTGCGGCCTGGTCCGCGTAGAACGCCTTGTCGCAGGTTCGCACCGCGCCAGTCTTCACTTCCCATCGACTGCAGCTCCAGACCCACTTGGGGGACCGATTATGAGGATTGGGACAGAAACATGAGATGTCCGTCGTCTCACTCACCTGTCCACGCGCAGGTCATGGCCAGGCCATGCGGACAACTCCGCTGAGTTCCTACAGCATCGACGTGGGTCTGCCTCTGCGAGGCGATCCGCACCGGTCGGACGAAGCGGGACGACGTCCCGGACCACCTTCCGATGCAGCTCACCAAGACTCAGATGGTGTCGGCGCTGGCCATGAGGCCCAGGAGGACCGGCGCAAGAGGTCGATGTTGCGGTCCTTGCGTGGCTAGGGACAGGCGTTGCCGAGGGCGGCAGGCGGAGCCTGGCAACTGATCGGTGCGGAAGCGGCTTGAGGACGTGGAACCAGAGCTGGCGATCGTCCCGTCCCTGCTGCGATCCTCCGGTCGTGACGAATGAGCCGTGGTTCCAGGACGCGTCGTGGGTCCGCGCTGCGTTCCCGGGGGCGCTGGGCCCGGAAGCCGCCGAGGTCGCGCAGCTCCTGCCGCCGTACGACGACCCCTGGGGCGCCAGCGCTTTCACCGCCACTGCCACCGCCCACGCTGTGCCCTTCGCCCTCGAGGGGGAGATGCTCGCTTTCCCGTCCCGCATCTACCACGGCGCCCTACCGGCGGACACGTCATTCGTCATGTCGCTGTCGCCGGTCGTAGCTGCGTGCGCCTACACGCGCCACCACGACGGCCACGTGCGGCAGAGGGCGCTGCAAACGCTGCTTCGCGGGCCCAGCGCCATGGCGCCGTGGGTCGTCCCGTACGTCGTCAAGCTCGTGGACGAGTACGTCGTCGAGATCGTCGAGGACGTCGCGGCGTTCCTCACCGAGGTGGGCGTCGAGGGTTCGCCGCAGCAGCGCGCCTACGGGCGGGTACTGGTTCAGAACCCCGAGATGCTGCGCTTGCTGCGGGCGCGGGCGAGCAGTTACTGGGACTGCTACTACCGCCGGCGCTACCGCCGCCTCGAGGAGTACCCGGGACACCGCCTCGCCCTGGCCCTGTCCCGCGCCGCGGCGTTCGAGGGGGCACCATGGCCGCCCCCACGGCCGTAGGCGCGCGGGTGGCGTGATGCGCAGCGATTTGAGGATCTGGACAGATAGGTGAGACGGGCCGCGTCTCACCTATCTGTCCATCAGCAGGTCAAGTGATCGCGCGTCGGACAACTCGCGCGAGTTCCTACAGGAGTGCTGGCCTGGCACCTGCACGTACCGATCCGCCGCGGTGCTCGAACACTCTGGAGCAGCCGTCCTGTTGTGGGGACCTGCGGAGGGCGCCGTGGGACGCTCCTCACGTGACGAAGCGCCCGAAGACGGATCCCCTGCACCTCGAGATCGTCCGCGCCCGCGAAGCGCAGCGGGTCTGGGTCGACGCGTGGTCGGCGCCCCTCGGGACGTCGTTCGACGATGTCGCCCGCCGCGCAGGCCTGGAGCCGCTCGGTGACCAGTGGGAGACGTTGGGCCGCGCGGCCGCCGTCGACCTCCTGGCGCTGCTGCTTCATCGTGACCTCGCGTACAGCGGAATCGCCGCCCCGGCAACGCAGGCACGCGAGCTCGCGGAGGGTTTCGTCGGGTCGTTCGGTCCGGAGGAGTGCCGCTACGCGACCAACCGACCCCTGCGAGGCGGGCGCTTCGCACCCTCCTGGAACCCCGCGACGTCATTCACGTTCGACGCTGGTGTGATCGTCGTCGGCCGTGAGCGGGCCGGGGTGCTCTGGGTCGCTGACGAAGACTGAGGAGCTTCGCGGACGTCGGCGCTGCCGTTGCGCCAGGTCGTCCGCCGTGGCGGCCGCGTCGTTGGCGGGCGGCGATGGTGTCGGACTTCTCGGGGATCACGACCTGGATGCCTCGTGCGTGCAGCGCCCGCCGGTAGGCGCCGGCGGAGTAGGCCGCCCCTCGTTCGAGGGCAGCAACGGCTCGATCCGCGCCCACCGCTCGTGAGAGAACACCTGATACCGCGAAGTTGACGTCAGACCACAGACTGCCGCGCGCCTCACCGCAGAAATGGGAGACGCGCCCTAGTTGGCGTCGCTCTCACCCACGGCGCGGCCAGCTCGACGGCGCACCCGCACCGGGGAGGCTCAGACCGCTCCGCGACGTCAGACCGAGGCTATGTTGAACTCGTCTGCTGTGATCACGAACTGCCTGTAGTGGGTGTGCTCGCCCAGGTAGGTGCCGCCGTTCCCATTGCCGGTCTCCCGCATCCCGAGCCGTCGGAGGATGCGTACGGACGGTTCGTTGGCGTCCAGCGCTTCCGCCCAGATCTCGCGAAGGCCGATGTCAGCGAAGCCGTACTCCAGACCTGCAGCAGCGGCGACCGTTCCTACGCCTTTACCCCACAGGCGTCGCTCGCCGATCAGGTACCCCAGTTCCCGTCGGTCGGGCTCATCGCCGTGAAGGTCGACGTAGCCGATCAAGTGACCTCCGTGAACCACCCCAAGCCGCAGGAGGTCGGCGGGAGGCTCTGAAATCGAACGACGGTAGAAGGACGAGTAGAACTCGAGGCCGCGTCCTACGGGCCACTCCGCAGCCCGGCAGAACTCCTCATCCCGGGCCCACGAAGCGATCGCTCCAGCGTCGTCGACAGTGAGAGGTCGCAGGGACACGGTCGGGGTCTCAAGCACTCCAAGAGGCTAGTCCGGCGTACTGAACCTCACCCACGTCCGCGATGTCCTCGGCCACCGATCATGGACGGCGCTGGCTCGGCCGGCGTCCTCGAACGCGGAACGCGGTGGGTGTGTGCGCCCGGCATCGCTGAACTCGGAGCAGAGCGAGGATCGGCGCCGGATCTCCGTGACCGTCGAGAGGGAGGAACGGTGAGTGCGAGAGCAAGCAGGGGATCGGGATCTCATCGGAGTTGTCCAAAACTCACGTGATTGTCCACTCCGCGCCTCAGACGCCGGGCAGGATGACCGTCAGGTCCCCACGGGCGGAGGTCGTGACGATGCGAGTGCTGCTGGACGAACTGGTCAGCGTCGACTACGGGTTCATGACGATCGAGCCGTTCGGCGGTGCCCTGAGCCCCAAGTTGAGCGAATCACGAGGCGGCCAGCGGAACGGGCTGTGCGGTGCGGCGCTCCCCGGTGCGCTGTCGTTCGTCGTCGGTCTGAACACCGGATCCGTCCCGGTCCGCATCGAGCTCCACGACGACGCTCCGCCGCCCGACCCTGACTGGGAGGACGTCGTCGAGGCCTCCCTGACCCCGGTCGAGGCCGAGCCGTACCTGCTCTCCAGCTTCGACCACGCGGAGCCGCTCGACCTGCCCACCGACAGGTCCTTGCGCGCGCGCTGGAGTGCGCATGGGATGGACGAGGCCCATCAGTGCGGAGCCGAGGAGGGGGAGCCGCCGGTCGACCGGTACCTTCTGCAGCTTTGGCCTGCTCCACCCGCGGCCGACAGGGTGGTGCGGTGCGGCAGCGAGGAGGCGCGGTACTGGCACTGCGTCGCCGAGCAGACGCCCCCGCCGCCGACACCCGAGGAACGCGAGCGTGCGCGGATCGCTCAGGAGGCGGCGGACCAGGCTCGCGAGGAGGCTGCGCGTCGCGCGTGGGACGAGCGCGAGGAGACCGCTGCCTGGGGTGGTCGGCCACCGAGCGACGACCTCCGGGCCTGGGGGTGGCGCGCCCGTCAGCTCGCGGGGCAGGACCGCGACCTCGTCGACGCGATCGCCGGGCTCGACCCCGACCAGCAGCGCGCCCTGGCGGCCTGGGCGGCGACCCGGGCGTGCGAACGGGCCGCGATCCTCGACCGGCCGGGGGTCGCCGCGGCGCTCGCCGACATCGCACGCGGTGCGACGCCGGCCGCGCCCTGGACGGGCTTTGGCGAGGCGTGGGATGCCCTGTTCCCGCCGGAGCCCGACGACCAGGACGACGCCGGGGCGCCGCTCTCCGCGGTCGTCATGACGATCTCGCTGAGTCCGGCGTCCGCGGCACGGACGCCACTCGCGCCCGAGGCCGCGGCGATCGACGCCATCCTCTCGGCCGCGGATCCGCACCCGGGCACGGCGGCGGCGGGAGCGGTCGACGGTCTCGGGTCCGGGGCACTCGACCGGGACGCCTGCTTCGCCGAGGCGCTCGCGGTCGTGCGGTCGCTCGGCGCGCGGTGATGCGGACGGCCGCGGCGGAGCGGGTGGCGAGGCCGCAATGGCATCTCGCACGTTCCGCCGCGAACGGTCCCCGCGAGAGCAGATCGCCGTCGTCTGGTACTGCGTGCGGCAAGGCGGCGTCGGGATCAGGCGACCGCTAAGCGTCCAACGACGGTCGCCCCGATCACAGCGCATCCGGGAAGGCGATTCGGCGTGCGAGGCGTGCTTGCCTCACATCCCGAGATCGGCTGTCACCAGGCGGTAGCCGGCGTCCAGCTCGTAGAGCTCAAGGAGGTCGGCGTGCCGCTCGGCCCACACACCTGTTGCGATGTCGCTCGCAGGGTCTTCCAGCCCGCGACGGAGCTCCGCTTCGTCGACATGGCTCGGTTTGACCCTCGACCAGGTCGAGGCGCCAACGTGCGGCCATGACCGTCACAGACCTGCCACCGGGCGCGCTCCCCCGCTCCTACCTCACCTGGCTGACGGGGTTCACCGTCTCGCGGCTGGGCGACGCCGTGTTGATGTTCGCGCTCGGCTGGGCAGCCTCCGGGCTGGGAGGCACAACAGCGGCCCTCGTCCTCACCCTCACCGGACTTCCTCGCGTGATCTTGCTGGTCGTGGGCGGCGCTGTCGCCGACCGCGTCGGTGCACGACGCATCCTCATCGCCGGCGAGGCCGCGATGCTCGCGCTGAGCGTTGCCCTGGCCGTGGCGCTCGCGCGCTTCGGAACTCCCACCTGGCTTCTTCTGACATCTTCGCTCGCGCTCGGCACAGTCACGGCGTTCTGCCTCCCCGCTGCGGGCTCCCAGCCGCGGCGCTTGGTTCCAGACGATCAGCTCCCCCGTGCGCTCGCCCTGCGCCAGGGCTCGGGCCAGGCCGTGCTGATGGGAGCAGCGCCGCTAGGAGGTCTTCTGGTCGGCACGGTCGGACTTCCGGCGATCGCGTGGGGTGACGCAGTGACGCTGGGCGTCGGGCTCTGTGTCCTTGTCGCCGTTCGCGACATGTCGAGCCCGGCGTCAGATGCGGTGTCGACGGCCGCGTCGCGTACCGTCCGGCTCGACCTGGTCGACGGCTTCCGCGTCGTGGGGAGGACTCCAGGCCTGCGCAGGGCTCTCATTCTTGTGGGTGCCGGCGCGGCGCTGATGCTGCCCGTGCCGTCTCTGCTCGTGCCGCTGCTCGGAAGAGCGTCGAGCTGGGGGCCGGGCTCGACGGGCGTCGTGGCCGGCGCTGTGGGTGTGGGAGTGATCAGCGCTGCTGTCCTCACGGCCCGACGCCGTCGTCCACCGCCTCGCACGGCCGGAGGGGCGCGTGCTGCTGCGGGGCTCGCGGTGAGCGCGGTCGGTGCCTTCCTCCTCGCCACTGGTCCGGCGCTCGTCGGTCCGGATGGTGTCGCGGTCGCGATCGTCGGCGCCCTGGTTTTCGGGTTCGGGAACGGGACGTTCGTCGCGCGACTGGCGCCCCTGGTCTTGGGCAGCGCACCGCGGACTCACCTCGCCCGCGTGCAGGCACTCGTCGGGCTGGTGCAGCTGGTGCCCGTGATGGTGACGAACACGATCCTCGGCGCACTGGCCCAGCACGCCTCGCCGGGCTGGGCACTCGGGGCAACGAGCGCCGGCCTGGCGGCATGCGCCGCGTGGGCGTACCGGCTCCGGTTGTACGACGACGGTGTGTCTGCCGGCCCGGCAGCGCGGGAACAGCATGACGATCGCCTACCGGCTCGGTGAGTTCGTACCCGCATGTCGGCTCCGCTTGACCCTCACCTGGGTCGAGGGCTCACAGTTGGCCCGTGCACGACGACCTGCTCAGCATCGGAGCGCTGGCCCGCGCCGGCGGCCCGCCCGTTTCAGCGCTCCGGTTCTACGACGCGGCCGGTGTACTGCGGCCGGCGCACGTCGACCCGGCCACGGGCTACCGCTGGTACACCTCCGCACAGGTTCACACCGCTCGGCTGATCGCCAGCCTGCGGCAGGCAGGGCTTCCGGTGGTTGATCTGGTCGCCGTGCTCGAGACTCCGCACGCGGCGGCGGACGTCCTGGCCCGTCACCGACGCCGCCTCGAGGAAGACCTCACCGCGGCTCACGCGCACCTGGACGCGGCCGTAGACATCCTGGCCCAGCCCGGAAGGTGCTGGGTCGCGGCCGAGGATCTACTCGGGGCGATCGCCGCGGTCCGCCACGCGGTGGGCGCCGACGCGGCGTGGCCTGGACTCGCCGGCGTTCTGCTGCATCTCGACGGGGCCACGCTCCGGCTCGTCGCCTGCGACCGATCACGAGTCGCTGTCGCGACGGTGCCGACGCGACAGCCCTCAGGCCCTCAGGTCCGCGTGGTGGCGCCGCTGGCGTTCCTCGACCGGATCGCGTCTGCCGCGCTGCCCCACGACGGACAGGTCGTCCTAGGAGCGCACCGTCTCGAGATCCTGGGCGTTCATGGCCAGCCGCTCGAGGCCGGGTTTCCGGACTACCAGCAGCTCCTGCGGTGGGGCGGGTCGGTAAGCGTCACCATCGCGTCCGGGGAGCTGGTCGCAAGCGCCGAAGCGGCAGACGACATCGTCGTTGTGCGCCTCGACGGGGGTCGGGTGGATCTCGCTCCTCCGGGCGCAGGAGACGCGTTTGCCTTCTCGCGGACGTTCCTTCTGGACGCAGTCCGCGCGGCCGCGGCTGAGCACGTCGCCTTGGCACTCGACGAGCGGTACGCCCTGAGCGTGGCCCCAGCAGACCGCCCGGACGACATCGGCCTGATGATGCCGATCCGCCTGCTCCACTAAATCTCCAGCGCTAAGCGATGGCGCGTGCCATGTACCCGCTCGAGCGAATCCTGAGGGTACGGACAAGTACATGAGACGAGCACCGTCTCATGAAGTTGTCCCAGTGGAGGTCAGAGCGTGGCCCATGGACGAACCGCGTGAGTCCCTACGCTTCTTCTCCGCCGAACGCCCTCTTGCGATCGGTGCCACCTGCCGCGGGAAGACGCTCGATGAGCGATGCTGCCTGACGCCTTGAGCAGAGGTTCGGCAACGTTCCTGGTACCAGGCTCGGGAAGGACGCCGAACGAGTGGAAGGAGTTCCTTCACCGCCCTGGACCTTGCGATCATCGTTCGATGAGCTCGTCGCAGGCCGCCCGGTCGACACGGAACTGAGCGACGCGATCGTCGCGTATGTCGGAATGATCCATGATCGCCCCGAGGTTCTCGCCGCCCACGCCGTTCGCCGATCGCCTCAGGAACTGCAGGCAGCGATCCACTCCCTGCGCTCCGAACTGTGGAGTGTCCCGGTCGAGGCCCGGGGCATCACTGTCTGGGAGGAGTGCCGACGCAAGCACGACGTGTTCGCACCGCAGCACCCTGAGCTTTCAGAGGAGGCACTGAGCGCACTGATGATGCGCTACGCCTGGGCGAACCGCTGAGGTATCGCCTGTACGCCCGGTACCCGGGCAGCCAGGGCAAACTCAGGCGCAGTCCACTCTCGAAGATTCGGACAAGTAGGTGAGACGGACGCCGTCGCGCCTACGTGTCCCCTCGCAGGTCGGAGCCTCGGACCCCGGACAACTCCGGTGAGTTCCTACACGCATCGACGTGGGTCTGCCTTCTGCGAGGCGATCCGCACCGGTCGGACGAAGCGGGACGACGTCCCGGACCACCTCCCGATGCAGCTCACCAAGACTCAGATGGTGTCGGCGCTGACCCATGAGGCCCAGGAGGACCGGCGCAAGAGGTCGATGTTGCGGCCCTTGCGTGGCTAGGGACAGGCGTTGGCGAGGGCGGCAGGCGGAGCCTGGCAACTGATCGGGGCGAAGCGGCTTGAGGACGTGGAACCAGAGCTGGCGATCGTCCCGTCGCTGCTGCGATCCTCCGATCGTGACGAATGAGCCGTGGTTCCAGGACGCGTCGTGGGTCGGCGCGGCGTTCCCGGCGCTGCTGCGCTCGGAGGCTGCCGAGGTCGCGCAGGCCCTCCCGCCGTACGACGACCCCTGGGGCGCCAGGCCTTCACCGCCACCGCCACCGCCCACACCGTCCCCGTCGCCCTCGATGGGGAGATCCTCGCTTTCCCGTACCGCATCTACCACGGCGCCCTACCCGCGAACACGTCGTTCGTCATGTCGTTGTCGCCGGTCGTAGCCGCGTGCGCCTACACGCGCCACCACGATGGCCAGGTGCGGCAGAGGGCGCTGCAAACGCTGCTTCGCGGGCCCAGCGCCATGGCGCCGTGGGTCGTCCCGTACGTCGTCAAGCTCGTGGACGAGTACGTCGTCGAGATCGTCGAGGACGTCGCGGCGTTCCTCACCGAGGTGGACGTCGAGGGTTCGCCGCAGCAGCGCGCCTACGGGCGGGTACTGGTTCAGAACCCCGAGATGCTGCGCTTGCTGCGGGCGCGGGCGAGCAGTTACTGGGACTGCTACTACCGCCGGCGCTACCGCCGCCTCGAGGAGTACCCGGGGCACCGCCTCGCCCTGACCCTGTCCCGCGCCGCGGCGTTCGAGGGGGCACCATGGCCGTAGGCGCGCGGGCGGCGTGATGCGCGGCGATTTGAGGATCCGGACAGATAGGTGAGACGAGCCGCGTCTCCCTTATCTGTCCCTCAGCAGGTCAGGCGATCGCACGCCGGACAACGCGCGCGAGTTCCTACAATCGAGCCTGTCCGCGTCGCGTGAGCGTGTCCGGCCGCCGACCTGCTGGCGCATCGAGCGAGTCCCATCGCAGGTCACAGCACCGCGGCGCCCGAGCGCCGCCTGACGCACCCTGTCCGGTCAGATGTTGCGGCCCATCCTCGGCTCAGAGCACAGAGATCTCGTCACCGAGGGTGATCACACCCGGTCGGCTGACGTCGGCGTAAACCGCGAGGTACAGATCCCGCTCGGAGCCGAGCGACCGGAGCCATGGGGCACGCGGGCTGGTCCCGTCCTGCTCGACATCGATCATCCGGCACCGTGGGATCCGCTCCACGACCGTCAGCGCGGCGGACCCGAGGGCGATCTGGTGGCCGACCCACGTCTCCTCGATGAACGGCGTCTGCGTCTCCACGACGATGTTGACGCGCAGCCGCCGAGGGTCGTCGCTGCCGCCCCACCGGGCCGCGCACCATGCGATCGTCGCGGTGCCGACGAGGGAGACGGCACCGGCGTCCTGGTGCGAGACGGCAGCCTCGGGCAGGACGCGTTGCTCGCTCCCCATGGCGGTGGTGAGGTGCCGGTCGAGCAGCGGGTCGCCCACGAGCCAGCTCGTGTCGTCCGAGCGAACCTCGACCTGGCCGTCCGCCGTCGTCGACGCCGTGTAGCGCACGACGGCGTCCCGCCGGCGGAACCGGCGGGTGTCCTTGACCGACGCGAACCGGCCGTCGCCGTCCACGACGGCGTACCAGCGGTCCCTGTGGAACCCGCGATGGTCCAGCTCGGCTGAGGCCAGTGCCTCTCCACCCATCGACTTGACCGGGTAGCGGCGCAGGGAGGTGACGACCACGATCTCGACCCTAGCGAGTCGCTCACGGTGATCAGTGCTCCTGAGCGTCCTGACGCGCCGACCGGTGCCACCTCCCAGGGAAGACGCGATGAGCGATGCTGTCTGACGCCTTGAGCAGGGGTCTGGCGATGTTCCCGGTGCCGGGCTCGGGAGGGACGCCGAACGAGTGGAACGAGTTCCTTCACCACCCTGCACCTTGCGATCATCGTTCGATGAGTTCGTCGCAGCCTGCCGTCCCGGTCGACACGGAACTGAGCGACGCGATGGCCGCGTATGTCGGAATGGGTCGTGATCGCCCTGAAGCGCTCGCCGCCCACGCCGTTAGCCGATCACCTAAGGAACTGCGGGCGCTGATCGACTCCCTGCGCTCCGAGCTGTGGCGTGTCCCGGTCGATGCACGGGTCACCACGGTCTGGGAGGAGTGGCAGCTCAGGCGCGACGTGTTCGCGGCGCAGCACCCGGAGCTGTCAGAACGGGCACTGAACGCACTGATGATGCGCTACGCGTGGGTGAACCGCTGACAGCATGGCCCGACCGCACAGCTGCGCCCATCGCGACTTGTCGACGCCGCGACGGTCGACTTCCTGCTCCGGGACGTGACAGCGTGAGCCATGCGCCATCACATCGAGCTGAGCGCGGGCCGCATCGACTACGAGGACACGGGCGGCGACGGACCCGTGCTCGTCCTGGCGCACGGCGTCCCCATGAATGAGACGCAGTGGCGCAAGGTCGTGCCACTGCTCGTCGGGTGCCGGTGCATCCTGCCGACCCTCCCGCTCGGTGGCCACCGGCAGCCGATGCGGGAGGGTGCGGACCTGTCCCACCGCGGCGTGGCGCTGCTGCTCGGCGAGCTCCTCGAGCGGCTGGACCTCACGGACGTGACGCTCGTGCTCAACGACTGGGGCGGTGGCCAGTTCCTGGTCTCCGAGGGCCGGGCGCAACGGGTCGGGCGGATGGTGCTGGTGGCGTGCGAGGCGTTCGACAACTTCCCGCCCGCACCGGCGAAGGCCCTGGCGGCGGCCGCCCGGGTGCCGGGCGGGATCTGGCTGGTCATGCAGCTGCTGCGATCCCGCCGGTTCCGGCACAGCCGACGCGGCTACGGAGCCATGAGCCTGCGCGGCATCCCGGACGCGGTCCTCGACGACTGGTTCGCGCCCGCGACGAGGTCCCGGGCGATCCGGCGCGACTTCGCGGCGTTCGCGTCCTCGGCACCGGATCGCGCGACGCTCCTGTCCTGGTCCGACCGGCTCGCCGACTTCACGGGTCCCGTCCTGGTCGTCTGGGCACAAGACGACCCGATGATGCCTCGCGCGCACGGGCCCCGGCTCGCGGCCCTCTACCCAGGGGGACGCCTGGTCGAGATCGCGGACTCCTCGACCCTCGTCCCGGAGGACCAGCCCGAGAGACTCGCCGAGGTGATCCTCGCGTTCCTCGGTGATCCGGGCTGAGGCCCGGGCCACCGAGCGGGGGTGCCGCGCCGAGGATTCGGCCGTCGGGCTTGCGTGCCCGGGCCGCCAGTGAGTGTTCAGGCGTCGTCGACACGCGCGGGGCGCAGGTCGGGATCGTGCAGGTTCAGCCGATGTTGGTGCGGAGCCGAGTCATGAGGGTGTCCGTCATCGGAGATCGATCTGCAACGCGGGGAACCCGGTGAGGTCGCTGTCGACGAGGGACTCCGGCCCCTGAACCTCGGCACCAACGCGGAAGGTCACTGAGGTACCGGTGGCCGTCGACGGGGTGACGGCGCGGAGCTCGTCGTCCGGCACGCCGCGCCGATAGGTCTGCGACCACGCGCCGCTCGCGAGGTGGTTCTCATGGACGAGTACCGGGCTCATCGCTGACACGACCGACATCCCGCGTCGTGGCAGGCCATCGGGGAGCCGCGCACCGTCCTCCGCATCGAAGAATCGGACGTCCCGGGTCGACATCACCGGCTTGCGGATCACGTCGCCATGTTCGTCGATCCGAGTGTCAGTGCCGCGCCCGTCGTCCGCGACGGTCACCGTACCGTCGGCTCGCATCGTCACGACCGCGTGACCCATGCGCCCACGCGACTCCGCCTCTTCGTTCGCGTACGCGAGCACCTCGAGGATGAGGTGGCGTCGACCACCCGCCCCGTAGAGCGTCGGACGCGATCGGATCTCGGCGAGGTGCGCGAGGTCGAGATCGCTCGACCACGCGTGTGTGGTCGTCACCCATGACGCTCTGTCGCTCACGCATCTCAGGCTATCGAGGACTCCTACACGCATGTCGCGATGTCGTCACGCATGTGCCTCGATCAGAGCAGGGCGAGGAACCGCTCCGCGTCGCCTACCCGCGGCAGGTTGTTGAACATGACGTAGGGCGATGGTCGGCCGTCGACCATGTCCCGCAGCCGGCGCAGCTCATCATCGGTGTGGACGTGCCGCGAGCCGGACGTGCCGTGCAGGCGGTAATAGGTCTGCTCCGGCGTCACGGTCTCGGTCTGCATCGGGTCGACGACGTGAACAAGATCCAGCTCGGCGCAGAGCTCCGTGAGCAGCTGCGGGGGCCACTCACCGCGGGGTTCCCACAGCAGCCGCGCCGCCGGCCGCTCCACCTGCGTCATGAAGGTGCGCAACCGTCCGACGTTGTCGGCCGTCGGGCGAAAGCTCTTCGGACACTGAAGTAGTACGGCGGTGGCCCGCAGGATCCGGGCACACTCAAGGGTCCGCTGCCATCCCGCGAGGACCGGAGGCGTGGTCCGGAAGGCTCCGACCTGGCCGCGCGCGCTGTCCGGCAGAGGCTGCTTCATCCGCCGGTAGGTAGGGCTGTTGGACTCGTGGGTGACGATCTGCCACGCCTTGATCGTGAACTCGAAGCTGGCTGGCACCTGGGTCCGCCACCGGGTCAGCACGGCGTCAGACGGCGGTTCGTAGAACGTGTGCTGCACCTCCACGACGGGGAAGCGACCTACATACGAAGCCTGGGAGACCGTCCACCCACACAGCCCGACGCGAACGCCCACCTGCCTATCCCTCCCGGGTGTAGAGAACTCGAACCAACGCCCCACCGCAGCGAGAACCTCGCACCCTCCTGCACGCTGTCACCGTAAGAGCAGAGCGACGGGGACGCACGGTCGTCGGCATGAGCGGCCCGACGCCCCGGGGTCGTTGACGTGTCAGCGGCGGGGCGGGCACGCTCGACGAGCGGCACCGCGCCGCGGATCACGTCCGTCGGGGGGCCGGCATGACGAGGATCGAACGCCTGTGGGTGATCCAGACGACCTCGACCGCTGCGGACGCGAACACCGACGAGGGGTTCGCGCTCGAGCTCAAGCGAGAGACGCCCGACGGGGGTTGGCTGAGCATGCCGTTCCCCGATCTCCCGCACGACGAGCGGGAGCGGGGACGCACGGACCAGTACGAGTTCGTCCTACCCTCCGAGGAGAACTTCACGCTGGGCAACATCAGCGGGTCCTTCGTCCGCATACGGATCCGAGGCGACGACGCCTGGCTCCCCTCGTCGGTCTGGGTCATCGCCCGAGGCCCGGACCAAGGCGAGTTCACCCAGTGGAAGCTGATCGCGCACGCCACCCCCTGGCCGCGGGGCGACTGGTTCAGCACCGACACCGCAGAGGGCCAACCGACGCGCCTCCTCCGCGTGCCCGAGTAGCGGGCACGCGGAGGAGGCGCCGCGGGAGGCACTCACCGAGGGCTCCCTGAGAGCGCCGCCACCGTGTCAGCTGGGATCGACCGGCAGCCAGAGCTCGACCGTCGCCGTGCTGAAGTCGTCGGCGCGGTCGATCACGGCGACCACCTCGGGACCCGGCCGGAGCCGCCACGGGTTCGACGGGAACCACTCGGTCGCCGTCGCGGACCACAGCGCCTGGACGGTGCCGGGGTAGGCACCCGTTGCTCGGAAGACGGCCCACGAGCCGGCCGCGACGGGGAGGACGTCGAGATCGTCCGGGACCTGCACCGCATCCGTCACGGCGACGCCGTGCAGGTACGTGAGCTCCGAACCCTCTCGACGGTCCGGGTCGATGTCGGTGCTGACCGCGAGCAGTCCGTACGGCTCGGCGTCGCCCAACGCCTTCAGGCGCCGGTGCTCGTCCGGGCCAAGGGAGGTGACGTGCTCCTGGATGGCGGTGTTGACCTCGCTGTGGACGAGCGGCACGCGTGTCGCGTGCCCGGCGAGGCGGAAAGCGGGTCGAGCGGCGATTCGGACGTCCATGGGGAGTGCTCCTTCGACAGTCAGGCGGAACCTGAGGCGCGGTTGGGTTCGGAAGGGGCCGCCGTCACGTCGGGCTCGACCGGGGCTGACGCCGTGCACGGACTGGAACGCCCGAGCGAAGGCTTCCGCCGAGCCGTATCCGTACCGCACGGCGATGCGCAGCAGGTCGTCCGACCCGGAGATGAGCTCCCCCGCAGCCACGGTCATGCGCCGGCGCCGCACGTACTCCGACAGCGGCATGCCCGCCAGCGACGAGAACATGCGACGCAGGTGGTACTCGGTGGTCCCGAGCGCAGCTGCGAGGCGGACGACGTCGAGCTCCTCGGTGAGGTCTTCTTCCACGAGGTCCACGAGCCGGTTGAGCCAGGCGATCACGGCGGCCTCCTTCCACGACAACTCTGGCGTCCGGACGCGCCGCCGAACCCGATCATCGCTGCCCGTTGTGATCAGGGCGCTGGACCGGGCACCCATGAGCCGCGATCATGAAGCGGAGGGGGCCGTCATGACCACACTGCGCCACGGCAAGATCTGCCACGTCGAGCTGCCGGCGGACGATCCGCAGGCGGCGGCGGAGTTCTACGCCCGCGTCTTCGACTGGAAGGTGCGCTCCGCGAACGGCACGTACTTCTTCGAGGACTCGACCGACGAGGTCAGTGGCCACTGGGTCGCTCACCGGGAGCCGACCCCGCCCGGGGTGCTCGTCTACGTCTGGGTCGACGACATCGCCGCGGCCGTCGAGCGGGTCGTCGCCGAGGGGTGCGAGCTCGTCCAGCCGGTCGGCGGCGATCCGGGTGAGCTGACCGCTCGGTTCCGGGACCCCGGCGGCAGCATCGTCGGTCTGTACCAGGAGCCGCCGGGCTGAGCGAGGCCGGACCGACTCGCGCGACGACGAGCTCCACGGTCGACGCAGAGCTCCGCGGGTGCACCTAATCGATTCCGCTCCCCCAGGCCGGCCAGGCGGACCCGCACGCGGCCCTACCGTGGCCGGAGCGCTCCCACGACGGCCGTGTCCCAGCGCTGGGCAGGTGCCGGGCGTGGTGATCCGCCGTCCACCACGTCGCCCGCTCCGCAGAGGACCGCCATGTCACCGACTACCCACCGTCGCCGCGCCGCCGGGCTGGCGGTCGCCGCCGCCCTCGCCGTCTCCGGGCTCGTCGCCTCGTCGCAGGCCGCGGTCGCGGCGCCCGACCCCGGCTCGCCGGTCAAGGTGAACCAGGTCGCCTACGTGCCGGGTGTCGCCAAGGTCGCGACCCTGGTCAGCTCGTCGACGGCGCCGGTCGCGTGGACGCTGCGGAACGCGGCCGGCACGGTCGTGGCGTCGGGCCAGTCGACGGTCAAGGGCGCCGACGCGCTGTCCGGCGACTCGACGCACCTCATCGACTTCTCGACGTTCGACACGCCAGGCACCGGCTACGTGCTGTCCGCCGCCAACGCCAGCAGCTACCCCTTCGACATCTCGGCCGACCCGGTGAAGAGGCTGCGGTACGACTCGCTCGCGTTCTTCTACCACCAGCGCAGCGGCATCGCGATCGACGCCCGGTACGTCGGCAGCACCTACGCCCGGGCCGCCGGGCACCTGGGTGTCGCGCCCAACCAAGGCGACACGAGCGTGCCGTGCCGCCAGTCGTGCGGCTACAGCCTCGACGTGCGCGGCGGCTGGTACGACGCCGGCGACCAGGGCAAGTACGTGGTCAACGGCGGCATCGCCACGTGGCAGCTGCAGAACGCGTACGAGCGGACGCTCCACGTCGCCGGCGCCGACAAGACGGCGCTGGGCGACGGCACCATGGCGATCCCGGAGCGGGCCAACGGCGCCCCCGACATCCTCGACGAGGCGCGGTGGGAGCTCGAGTTCCTGCTCCGCATGCAGGTGCCGGCCGGGCGGACCGACGCCGGGATGGTGCACCACAAGATGCACGACGAGAACTGGACCGCTCTGCCGACGATCCCCGCGCAGGACAGCCAGCGCCGGGTCCTGTCACCGGTGAGCACCGCGGCGACGCTGAACCTGGCGGCGGTGGCGGCGCAGGCGTCGCGGTTGTGGAAGACGATCGACCCGACGTTCTCGGCGAAGGCCCTGGCTGCGGCGCAGACCGCGTACACCGCCGCCAAGGCGAACCCGAACCGGATCGCGTCCGCGAACGACGGCACCGGTGGCGGCGCCTACAGCGACAGCTCGGTCACGGACGAGTTCTACTGGGCGGCCGCCGAGCTGTACGCGACGACCGGCTCCGACAGCTACCGCGCCGACGTCACCGGGTCGTCGCTGTACAAGGGCCGGAGCTTCGCGCAGCGCGGGTACGACTGGGGCTGGACCGGTGGCCTCGGCGACACGACGCTCGCCCTCGTCCCGACCGGGCTCCCGTCGTCCGACGTGGCGGCCACCCGCGCCGCCATCGTGACGTTCGCCGATTCGGCCCTGGCCCGCGCCACGAGCCAGGCCTACCCGGCGCCCAACAACGCCGGGTCCGTCTACTACTGGGGCTCGAACGGCCAGGTCGCCAACAACGCGAACGCCCTCGCACTCGCGTACGACTTCACCGGCCAGTCGAAGTACCGCACCGGCGTGTACGCCGCGCTCGACTACTTCCAGGGCCGCAACCCGCTCAACCAGTCCTACATCGCGGGGTACGGCGAGAAGGCGGTGCAGAACGTGCACCACCGGTTCTGGGCCCACCAGGCCGACGCGTCGCTGCCCATCGCACCGCCCGGCTCGTTCTCGGGCGGCCCGAACAGCGAGCTGCAGGACCCGATCGCCGCGGCGCAGCTCGCGGGCTGCGCGCCCCAAAAGTGCTTCGTCGACCACATCGAGGCGTACTCCGTCAACGAGGTCGCGATCAACTGGAACTCGGCGCTCGCGTGGCTCGCGACGTGGGCCGCGGAGCACACGGGCGCAGCACCGGCGGTCGACACGACCCCGCCGACCGTCCCCGGCACGCCGCTGGTCTCCGTGAGCGGCATGAACTTCACGTCCGCGGGCCTCTCGTGGACCGCCTCGGCCGACCCGGAGAGCGGGATCGCCGGGTACGACGTCGTGCGCGTCGTAGGCGACTCGCTCGAAGTCGTCGCGACGACCACCGCGACGAACGCGACGGTGAGCCGCCTCCAGCCGGCGACCTCGTACACGTACGTGATCGTGGCCCGCAACGGCGCCGGTCTCTCCTCGACGTCCGCCCCCGTCACCTTCCGGACCGGGGAGGACGTCCCGCCGGTCGACACCCCGCCGACGACGCCGGGCACGCCCGTGGCCTCCGCGGTCACCACGACGGGCGCGACCCTGACGTGGACCGCCTCGACGGACGACACGGGCGTCGCGGGGTACGACGTGCTGCGCGTCTCCGGCGGTGCGTCCACCGTGGTCGCGACGTCGGCCACCCCGACGGTCACGCTCACCGGGCTGACCCCCGGCACCGACCACGTGCTCGCCGTCCGGGCGCGGGACACCGCCGGGCAGCTCTCGTCGGTCTCGCCGACCGTCGCCTTCCGGACCCTGCCCACCGAGACGACACCGCCCAGCACCTGTGCGGTCACGTACTCCGCGAACTCATGGGGCAGCGGGTTCACGGCGTCGATCACCCTGACCAACACCGGATCGACGCCGTGGACGTCGTGGAACCTCGGGTTCACGTTCGCGGGCGACCAGAAGGTCACGCAGGGGTGGAGCGCGAGCTACAGCCAGACCGGCTCGGCCGTGACCGTGACGAACGCGGCGTGGAACGGCAACGTGCCTGCCGGCGGCTCGACGAGCATCGGCTTCAACGGCTCGTACAGCGGCACCAACTCCGCGCCGACGGGCTTCACCGTGAACGGCACGCCCTGCGCCTGAGCAGCCTCACCGCGGTACGCCGAGGGCCGCCGGTCTCCTGACCGGCGGACGACTGCTGTGGAGCCGCGGCACCAGCGTCGGGGTGCAGGTCCCGGGACTGCTGCTCATCCCGCAGCGCGTGGAGGACTACCGCCCTCCGGCGTGGCCCGGCGCGTCGGTCGTGCACCTGGACCTGACGGCCGGTGACCGTCTCGACGAGCCAGTGGAGCGGGCACTCGCCCTCGGTGCCCGGCTGGCCGATCCGCAGCCGGACGAGCGGTGGAGGGTGCTGCTCGACCCCGCGGGCCACCCCTTCTGCATCACCACCGTGTCGCCCTCCCCCGAGCTGTTCACGGGCTGAACCGTGCGACGTCCGCGGCGGTCGGTGCCGCAGGCGGGCGCACCGCCGGCTCGAGCAGCGACAACGTCCGCTGCTGGGCGTCGAGGCGGGCACGGATACCGACCGGCATCGGCAGGTTCGGGCCTGCATGTCCGAACTGGACGTTGCCCAGTACCGGGATGTCCCGGTCGCCGAGGACATCCAGAACGATCTCGGCCAGGGTCGGCGACGCGTCGGGCGACTCGAGTCCGGCGATCTCGCGCGGGATTCCCACGACCATGCCGGAGATCAGGTCGAGGATGCCGGCGTGCCTCAGCACGTGCAGATAGCTCCACACGTACGAGTTCAGGCCACCCATCTCCTCCCAGAACAGCACGGCACCGTCGAACCACTCGAGCGGCACGGCGAACCGCGTGGCCTGCACGAGTGCGATGCGGTTGATCACGCCCCCGATCAGCGGGCCCTCGGCGCGTCCCGGACGCCAGCACTCCCAGGACGGGCCCCCGGGCAGCGCGCCGATCGCGTCGGTGCCGGTCAGCAGCTGGGAGTAGAGCGTCTCGAGCTCCGCTCGGCGCGGCGGCGGCGCGGACTGCCAGCCGTCGCCGAAGCCCGGAGTCGCCATGTCGGCATGGAACCCGACCAGGCCCGTGCGTGCGTAGAGGGCCAGATGCAGCAGCGAGATGTCGCTGTACCCGAGGATCGGCTTCGGATCGGTCCTGATCGCCTCGAGGTCGATCAGGTCGAGGTATCCGAACGCGGTCTGCCCGCCGTCATTCGCGATGATCGCGCGGACCTCGGGATCTCGCAGCAGACCGTTGAGCTCGGCGGCGATCTCGGCGGGTTCGGCCGCGCTCCACCAGTGGCTCCTCCCGACCTCGAGCAGCGGTGCTCGACGCGGACGGAACCCCATGTGCTCGAGCACGCCCACCGTCTTCTGCACGTTGGGCTCGTACTGCGCGATGAGCGGTCCGGAGAGCGATGCGATCACGACGAGGTCGCCGGCCTGCAGAGCACGCGGTCGGAGCGGCGGAGACGGTGCGGCGGCAGTCATCGAACGAAGTATCCGCGCGCGCACCCTTCCGATGCGACGGGTTTTCGGGTGCGTCTCGCTCGGCAGTCGGACCCCGTGGGTGTGTGCCGCGGTCCCTGGATACCGCCCTCGCCGAGGGGGACCGATCCATCGCGCCCTCGCTCCGCAAGGCGCTGCCCGGCGGGTGGCTCAACGCCGGGCGAGCACCTCGTCGACCGTCGTGATCTCGATCAGCGGTGCGTAGAGCGCCATAGCGTCGAGGGCCCGTTGGTGGTCGTCCTCGCTGGCCCCGGCGCACGCGTCCGCGACGACGCGCACGTGCACGCCGGCATCGGCCGCGGCCAGCGCCGTGGACAGCACGCAGCAGTCGGTCGACACCCCGGTCAGCACGATCTCGGTGACCCCCGGGAGCGCGGCGGCCGTCGCGGCGTCCCACTTGCCGAAGGTCGGACGGTCCAGGACGACCGCGTCGGCGACGGGCAGGTCGGGGACCAGCTCGTACAGCGGGATGTTCGCCGGGTCCAGGGCGAACGGCCAGGCCGCGTAATACGGCCCCCACGCGCCGGTCGGACGGCCCGCCGGGCGGAACCGGGTCAGTGCCACGCGTGGGCCGAACGCTCCGCGCAGCCGCAGCGTGCCGGCGAGCGCGTCCGCGAACCGCGGCGTGCACCACGGGCTTGTCGGGTCGGCGAAGACCTGCTGGAGGTCGACGGCCATGAGCCAGGGCGACCCGCTCACGCGACCGGGCCTGCCGCGGACCCGGCGGGCAGCGGCTGCTCGGTGGCCGGCAGGGCCTCCTGGGCACGCACCGCGCGACGGCTGAGCAGCAGCGTGCCGACGAAGCCGAGCGCGAGGGCCGCGAGCACGCCCAGGTTGGCGTACGCCCACGCGCCCTCACGCCCACCCAGGCCGAACGGCGCGAGCAGGTAGCCCTGCCAGCCGAGCCAGCCCGCGAACCCGTTGGTCACCAGGCCCCAGCCGAGCACCGAGCCCAGCACGACGAGCGCCACCGGGACGAGCCGCACCGAGCCGTAGCGGCCCCGCGGGTCAAACAGGTCCCGCACGTCGTACCCGCTGCGCCGCAGGGCGACGTCGGCCATGAACACGCCGCACCACGCCGCGATCGGGACGCCGAGGGTGATGAGGAAGCCCTGGAACGGTCCGAGGAAGTCGGAGGCGAAGAACACCACGTAGACCGCCCCGAGGATCATCAGCACCCCGTCGATCCCGGCCGCGACGGGCCGCGGGACCTTGACCCCGACGCTCAGCAGCGCGAGCCCCGAGGAGTAGATGTCGAGCACGGCTCCTCCGACCAGGCCCAGCACGGCCACGAGCGCGAACGGCACGAGGAACCACGTGGGCAGCAGCAACGCGAGCGCGCCGATCGGGTCGGCGGCGATCGCGGCGTTCAGGTCGGGCGAGGACCCGGCCAGCAGGAGCCCGAAGACCAGCAGCAGGAGCGGGGCGAGCGAGGCACCGAACGTGGTCCAGCCGACCACCCCGGCGCTCGAGGACCGCGCCGGCAGGTAGCGGGAGTAGTCGGCCGCCGCGTTGACCCACCCCAGGCCGAAGCCCGTCATCATGAACACGAACCCGCCGATGACCTGCGGCGCGCTGCCGGCGGGGATAGCGGTCACGGTGCCGAGGTCGATCGTGTCGAGCACCAGCACCGCGTAGACGACCGTCAGCACACCGGTGACGACGGTGATCCACTTCTGCAGCTTCATGATGAACTCGAAGCCGAGCACGCCACCGACGATGATCAGCGCGGCGACCACCGCCAGCGGGAGCAGCCGGGTCGCGGTCCCCGAGGCCCAGCCCAGCGAGCTGAACACGGTCGCCGTCGCGAGCACGGCCAGGGAGGCCAGGACCGTCTCCCAGCCGACGGTCAGCAGCCAGGACAGCGCGGAGGGCAGCCGGTTGCCGTTGACCCCGAACGCCGCCCGGCTCAGCGTCATCGTCGGCGCGTGGCCGCGCTTGCCTGCCAGCGCGACGAACCCGCAGAAGAGGAAGGACACGACGATGCCGACGACACCGACCGCCGTGGCCTGCGCGAACGAGATCCCGAAGTCGAGCAGGAACGAGCCGTAGGCGATCCCCAGCACGGAGACGTTCGCCGCGAACCACGGCCAGAACAGGTCACGCGGCCGGCCCTTGTGCTCGGCCACCTCGATCGCGTTGATGCCGTTGAGCTCGATCCCGCCCGCTGCTGCCTGGGGCGGGGCTGGAGGGACCATCGGATGGGCGCTCAAGGCTGCCTCGTTTCACGCCGTCGGGGAGACCTGGGCGGAGGGGACCAGGCCGTGCATGCGGAAAGTAGGTCGCGGTACGGGCGGTGTCAACGGGTGTGCCGGTGTGCGCAGACGCGGGCCGCCCGGCCATCGGGCGCGCCGGTCACCAGTTGCGCCCGCCGCCACCCGCGCCGGTCCCGGGCTCGGTGCCACCGCCGGGAGCCGACCCGGACCCGTCGGCGGGACCCGGCTCTTGCCCGGCCCCACCGCCGCCGGCCTGCCCGTTGCGCTCGGCGAGCTGCTCCTGGCGCTCGGCCTCGGCCTCTGCCGGGCTCTGCGCGTCCTGCTCGCCGTCGCCGAGCGTCGGGGCCCCCTCGAGCGTGCCGTCCGCGGCGGCCTGCGCGATGCGCTCGACCTCGCCTGCCAGCTCGAGCAGGTCCTGCATGCGCTGCTCGGCGGCCGCCTGGGGGTCGCCCCCCTCGCCGCCGCCGCCCTCTTCCTGCTCCTCGTCCTGCCCACCGCCGCCGCCCTGCGACGGGGGCGGTGCGCACGCCGGGTCGGCCAGCGCCTCGGCCGCGAGCGCCGCGTCGTCGGCCGCGATACGGAACAGGTAGCCCGCAAACTGCAGCTCGTCGGCGAGCACGGGCGCCTCGGCACCCTCGTACGGTGGCTCGAGGAGCTGCGCGTCGAACGGCTCGCCGGCCTCCTGCGCCGCCAACGCCTCGGCGAGGGCCTGCGTCTCGGCCAGGTGCTCCTCGGCGTACTCCAGGTTGTCCCTCTCCCGGGCCTGGAACGTGAGGGCACGGTTGGTCTGCACGTCGCAGCGGTGCGCACGAGGCACGGTCTGCAGGGCCTCGTCGAGGTACTCGATCGCCCGGTCGTGCCGGTCCGCGCGGTAGAAGGCCGTGCCGGCGTTGAACGCCCCCTTCCAGCCCTCGACGACGGCCCACACGTCGACGAGCTCGAACGCGTCGGCCGCGTCCCACGGGTCGCCCTCGTCGTACGCCGCACGCGCGTCGCGGTACCCCGGGCCGAGCGCCGCCAGGTTCCAGGCGAAGCTCAGCAGCAGCAGCGCGGGCAGCCAGCTCCACCGCAGCAGGCGGCGTCGCCTCCGCGCGTGCGGGGGCATCGCCTGCAGGCGGGCGCGCTTCGCCGCGCGGCGCCGCGCGTCGGTCTGCTGCTTCCCGCCGCGCTGGGCTCGGGTCTGCCGCTTCCCGCGGCCCGTGCCGTCGGCGATGCGGCGGCTCGTCTCGGCGGCCTCGGCCAAGGCGGCGATCTGCTGCGCAGCGGCCTCGCGTCGGGCGCGCCGGGCATCGGCGCGGCGGCTCATCGTCGTCCCCGCAGCCGGCTCGACGCGCGCGCCCACGTCCACGCCTCGGCGGCGAGCAGCACGCCCGCGAGCAGCGCGAACGGCCACACGAGGTCACGGCGCGTGCTCAGGTCCGTGCGGCCGTCGGCGGTGATCGCCTCGACGTCGACGCCGGCGACCAGGTCCGCCGTGCTCGTCGGGCCGTCGCGGTGCACGTACGGCACACCCAGCTCGGCGGCGACCTCGCGCAGCGCGGTCTCGTCCGCGACGGACACGGCGGGGCGTGACGGGTCGTCGGGGTCGGGGATGTACGGCGCGTCGAGATCGACGGTGCCGTCGAACACCCGCATCGGAGCACCCTGCGCCGTGCCGTACCCCAGCACCGCGCCCCCGTCGACGAGCGGCGCGATCCGCGTGAACGACCCCGGCTCGTCGACCTCGGTCGTCTGCTCGCCGTCGGACAGGTAGAACACGAGGCGCACCATCCCGGGGTCGCGGTCCTGCGCGTCCTGCAACGAGCGCTCCAGGACGTCCAGCGCGCGGTCGCGGCTCGTGCCCGCGGAACCGGCCGTGACCTCCTGCGTCACGGTCTGGGCCCACGCCCGCACGGCCGTCGCGTCGTCCGTCAGCGGCAGCTGCGTGCCGGCCTCGTCGGCGAACGCGACCACCGAGTAGAACGCGCCCGGAACGTCGCGGGTCAGCGCGACGACGTCGTGCCGCACGCCATCGAGGCGCTGCACGGCCGGCACCGGGTCGAGGCCGGGCGCCCGCACGACGTCGTCGCCGGGCCCCCAGTCCTCGGCGGCCATCGAGCCCGTGCGGTCGACGACGAACCACAGCTGGATGCCGACGCGCGCACCGCCGGCCTGCGTCGAGGCGACCGTGGGCGTCAGGCCGACCACCGCCAGCGCGCCGACGAGCACGGCGCGCCGGGACCACGTCCACGCACCGGCACGCGGCGCATCGGCCCGCCGGACACCGCGGTGCCCCCGGTGCAGACCCAGGTGCAGACCCAGCGCCTGCCCGACGCACAGCGCGAGCACGGGCAGCGCCGTGAGGAGCACGAGCGCGACCGGGACCACCGCGCGGGCGCTCATGCGCGCACCCGCCACGCCAGGACGACGACCGCGAGACCGGTGACGTACAGCAGCCACACCCACGGGTCGTCGTCGTCCGTGACGACCTGCTCGGGGTCCACCTGCATCGCCGTGAGCTGGCTGTCCTGCACGCGGTCGAGGATCGTCGGCACCGCACCGGGGTCCGCGACCGCCGCGAACGTGCCGCCCGTGCCCTCCGCCGCGATCCGCAGCTCGGCTGCCGTCGACGCACCGAGGAACTCGTCGTCGTCGACGGGGTACAGGGCGTACACGACGACGCCCCGGGACGTCGCGAGGTCGGCCGCCGCGGGCATCGTGTACACCGGGGAGCCCCACACCTCGTTGTCGGTGGCGAGGACGACCGAGCGGGACCGAGTGGCGTCGTACTGGTCGAACAGGAGCGTGCACGACGCGACGCCGTCGCCGACGAGCGAGGCCTGCCCCTCGATCCCGGCCGTGCCACGGAAGACGTCGGCCTGCTCGTCCTCGTCGTCGCCTGCGAACGCCTCGCGCGCCCTGCGCAGCTCGGACGTCACCAGCTCGTAGTCGTCCGTCAGTGGGAACACCGTGGCGGACGTCGAGTCGAACACCGACAGGGCCACGCGCTCACCGGTGAAGCCCTCGACGAGCTGCTCGAACGTCGCGACGACGCGCTCGTCGTACTCCAGCATCGAGCCCGACACGTCGAGGCACAGGACGATGTCGCGGGTGGCGAGCTCCCGCGTGCGCTCCTGCACCGTGACGGGCCGCGCCGCGAGGACGGCCGCGGCGACCGCGGCCACCGCGACGGCCAGCGCCACGCCCACGCGCAGCACCCGGTACCGCACTCGCCAGGCGCGCAGCGCGGGCACGCGGCGCAGGTCGTCGGTGTTGGCCACGGGCGTCGTCCCGCGTCGGTCCCGCAGCAGCAGGCCCACGACCAGGGCCACGACGACGACGACCAGGACCGCCGGCACCAGCCACGGGACCTCCAGCCCCGCGCGCGTCACCACGCCCGCACCAGCTTGCGCGCCTGGTCGAGGGTCCGGCCGACCCGCGTGCGGGACGTGGAGGCGAACGCCGGGAGCGACGAGTTCTCCAGCAGCGACGCGAGCGGCCGCGTGCGGCGGTCGAGGCGTGCCGTCTCCGCCGTCATCGCCGTGGTGTCCACGCCCGTGCGGCCCGTCGCGAACTCGCGCAGCGCCCACCGCATCTCGAGGTTCACGCCACGCACGTCGATCTCCTGCGCGCGGTACCGGCGCTCGACCTCGTCGAGCCGGGCCAGCGTCGTGCCGCGCAGCGCTGCGTACGGGTCGGACTGCGCGCGCGCGTGCGGGCGGTTGGTCTGGGTCGCCGGGAGCGTGGCGGGCGGGGCCTGCGCGGGCGCACGCGTCGAGCGCACCACCCACACGTACCAGGCGACCACCACGAGGACGATCCCGAGCGCCACCCACGGCCACCAGCCGGCGTAGGGGATCGGGTCGACCAGCTCAGCGCCCGGCACGACGGACCCTCCCCAGCAGCGCGACCATCTCGTCCAGCACGTCGTGCGTGCTCTCCACGCTCACCGACGTCACGCCCAGGCGGCGCACGCGCTGCTGGACCTCCGCGTGCCGTGCGGTGCGGGCCGCCGCGACCGCCTCCCGCACGCCACGCCGCCCCCGCAGGTACGCGGGCAGCGACCACCCGCTGACGACGTCGCGCACGCCCCGGTCCCTCGGCGGCGCGACGACCGGCCGCCCGCGGTCCGCGGCGGTCGAGGCTCCCGCGAGCGTGCCCGGCGCCGCGCCGAGGGTCCCCGCGAACAGGTCCGCGTCCACGACCTGCACGACCATCACCTCGTGCCGGGTGCGCAGCCGCGCCAACGCACGCTCGTCGGCGGCACCGGGCCGCGCCTCGTCCGTCACCACGACGACCAACGAGCGGCGCGCGGTGCGACGCAGCACGCGGTCCAGCAGACGCGCCAGGTCGCCCTCGGGGGCGTCGGCGTCGAACGTGCGCTCCAGGCGGCGCAGCAGCACCTCGAGGTGCGTGGTCCCCGCGCCAGCGGGCAGCTCCACGACGCGGCCCGCATCACCCGCGACCAGCGACACCCGGTCCCCGCGCTGGTGCGCGAGTTGCGCGACCACGTCCGCCACCAGCTGCGCGACCTCGTGCTTGGGCTCGCCGCCCGCCGACGTCGCGCACATGTGCCGGCCCGTGTCGACGACGAGGACGAGCGCGACGTTCGACGTCGCCTCGTAGCGCTTGACGACCGGCTGGGCCGAGCGGGCCGACGCCCGCCAGTCGATGTCGCCCACGTCATCGCCGGGGGTGTAGACGTGCAGGTCGTCGACCTCGTCACCGTGACCCTTCCAGACCGCGCGGTGCCGCCCGTCGAGCAGGCCGGTGGCGCGCCGCAGCACGGGTAGCTGCAGGCGCGCGCGCACCAGCGCGAGGCGGGACCGGGCGGGCACGCGTCAGGGCGCCGGGACGGCGTCGAACACAGACGTGACGATCGACTCGGTGGACACGTCGTCCGCGATCGCGTCGTAGGTCCGCACGATGCGGTGGCGCAGCACGGCGTTGCGCAGCGCGTGGACGTCCTCCGGGACGACGTGCCCGCGCCCGGCCCGCAGCGCGACGGCCTGCGCGACGCGCATCAGCGAGATCGATCCGCGAGGGCTCGCGCCCATCCGCACCAGCCGGTCGAGGCCCGGGACCTTCACCGGCCCGCGTCCGCGGGTCGTGGCAACCAGGTCCACCACGTACCGGCGGATGGACTTGTCGACGTACACCTGGTCGACGACGCGCTGCAGCCACGCGACCTCGTCGAGCGTGAGCCTGTCGGCGCGCAGCGCCCGCGTCATGCGCCCGTCGGAGATGCGGTCGAGGATCTCGACCTCCTCCTCCGGTCCCGGGTAGTCGAGGACCTCCTTGAGCAGGAACCGGTCCATCTGGGCCTCGGGCAGGACGTGCGTGCCCTCCTCCTCGATGGGGTTCTGCGTCGCGAGCACCATGAACGGCGACGGCACCCGGTGGACCTCGCCCGCGATCGTCGTCTGCCGCTCCTGCATCGCCTCGAGCATCGCGGACTGCGTCTTCGCTGAGGACCGGTTGATCTCGTCCAGCAGGACGACGTTGGCGTGCACCGGGCCCAGCTGCGTCGTGAACTGCGAGGTCCCGTAGTTGAAGACCTGCGTCCCGACGATGTCCGACGGCATGAGGTCGGGCGTGCACTGGATGCGGTGGAACGTGCCGGACACCGCCTGCGCGAGCGTCTGCGCGGCCGTCGTCTTGGCCAGCCCCGGGACGGACTCCAGCAGGACGTGCCCCCCGCACATCAGCGCGACGACGAGCGACGTACGCAGCTGCGTCTGCCCGACGACTCGCTGGTCGAAGACCCCCTCGATGCGCTCGCACAGCGCACCGGCTCGGGAGCGGTCGGACGGGGACACGGTGTCGCGGCTCACCGCGCGCACGTTACAGGCCGGTCCGGACCGTTCGACCCGTCGACAGGGTGATGTCCCGACACGTGGGTGTCCGACCGCACGGTCGGACGGCTCCGGAGTCCTACAACCCGCCTGTCGATTCCGGCAGGGCCCGTCCGTCACAGTGATGACACGCCACACGGGGCGGCCTCATGGGAGGAGCGACATGACGCAGTACGCCATCTACTTCAACCAGCAGTGGGTCGGGGACCACCCGGCCGAGTGGTTCCAGACCCGCGTGGAGCCCAGCACGGCGGTCGTCCGTGACATGGAGGCGGCCGGGGTCCTGGTCTTCGCAGGCGGGCTCGAGGAGAACCTGGCCGACGCGTTCAGCGCCGACGCCACGAGTGGGTCCGTGTCGATCACTGACGGCCCCTACACCGAGACCACCGAGTACCTGGGCGGGATCACCATCATCGACGTGCCCGACCTGGAGACGGCCAAGGTGTGGGCGGGCCGGGTCGCCGAGGGGTGCGGCTGGCCCCAGGAGGTCCGGGTCATCAGGTAGGTCCCCGAGGTCGGGCGTGCAGCGCGGATCGGGCTCTTGCGCGCCGACTGCTGAGTATCCGGACACGATGGTGAGACGACGGCTCCCGCGCTCGAACCGAGCCGCTCGGGGCTGATCAGGCTCGGTCGGCGCGCCCGGCCCGTCGGCCCGCGAATCGGCCGAGCAAGACGCCGCCAGCCGCGCCCACCACGCCTCCCGCCACAACCGTCGTGGCGACCACCGTCACGGGACGCGCTCACGATCTCGGACGGGCCGCGCACCTCGACGTCGTCGACCACCCAACCCTGCGCCGCGAGCGCCGTCACCACGTCCTCGCCCGTGACCTCCGTGTCGCCCGCGACGTCCAGCATCGCCGTCCCGCGGTCGAACGACGGCATCCCGCGTCCGTCGACCCGCGGTTCACCAGCGACGAGACCGTCGACGGCGATCTCGCCCGCCTCGGCGATGAGCTCAGCGTCGCTCGGTTGCACGACGTACCAGTGCAGCGCGACCGCAACGAGCGCGCCCACTCCGGCCAGCGGGACCGCGCGGCGCTCCCGCGAACTACCGCGGGCTGATCCTCGCCTGGGTGGGGGACGGCGTGCAGAGCGAACTCGACGTCGATGTGGCGGACCGGGTGGAAGCAGCACAGTGGGAGTCCGACGAGACAGCGCTCTCGGCGGCACTCGACGACATGAGGGCGACGACGGCGCCCAACACCTATGGCGAGTTTCGTGACGACGGCTCGCTCGCGACCTGGCTGCACAACCCCGAGGTGATCCACGACCTGCTCTTCGTCGGAAGCGAGGCCTGACGAGGGTTCCGGATCTGCACCGGTGCCGATCCGCCTGATCGCCGGGCCGGTGACGTCACCGTCCGATCCCTTGCCGGTGCCTCCGCGTCGCTGCCAACCTTGGGTCCTCGTCCGACCGGAGGAACTCATGGGCAAGCTGATCTACGCGGCCAACACCTCGCTCGACGGCTACCTGGAGGACGAGAACGGCTCCTTCGACTGGTCGGTACCCGACGAGGAGGTGCACGCGTTCTGGAACGAGCACGAGCGGGCCATCGGCACCTCGCTCTACGGCCGCCGCATGTACGAGACGATGCGCGTCTGGGAGGACGACGACTGGCTGGCGGACGAGCCGGCCGTCGTCCGGGAGTACGCGGGGATCTGGCGCGACGCCGACAAGGTCGTCTACTCCACGACGCTCGACGCGGTGTCGACGGCGCGGACGCGGATCGAGCGGCAGTTCGACCCGGAGGCCGTACGACGGCTCAAGGAGACGTCCAGCGCGGACCTGAGCATCGGCGGCGCGGCCCTCGGGGCTGAGGCGTTCCGGCACGGGCTCGTCGACGAGTGCGTGCTGCTCCTGGCCCCGGCCGTCGTGGGCGGCGGCAAGCCGGCGCTGCCGCGGGGCATCCGAGTCGACCTGGAGCTGCTGGATCACGGACGGTTCGGCAACGGCGTGATCTACGTGCACCACGCCGTGCGAAGCGGTACCTCACATGTCGCCTGAGCCCGCGATCACCTTCGTCCGACCCGAGCAGCTGACGGCGAAGGCGCCCTACGCCTACGCCGCGATCACCGGGCCCGGCCAGTTCGTCTTCACCGCCGGCGCCTGCCCACTGGACGCCGACGGCAACACCGTTGCTGTGGGCGACGTCGCCGGGCAGGCCCGCCAGGTCATGGCCAACCTCGTCACCGCACTGCAGGCGGCCGGCGCGCAGCTGACCGATGTCGTCAAGACCACCGTCTACGTCGCCTCGTCCCAGCAGGCCGACCTCGGCATCGCCTGGGGCGTCGTCCGTGCCGCCTTCGGCGCGCATGATGCTCCCAGCACGCTGCTCGGAGTCAGCGTGCTGGGCTACGACGACCAGCTGGTCGAGGTGGAGGCGGTCGCAGTTCGTCCGGGGTCGAGCGCGATGTGATCCCTCTGCCGAAGGCATGGTCGCGCAGACGGTCCAGCTCGGCAGCCAGCGCTCGTGCGTACCGGGCACGCTCGTCGGCGGCGACCCATCGCGCCTCGAGATCCCGTTCGTACAGGCGGTCGCCGCCGTGGCGCGGGAAGACATGGACGTGCAGGTGCCAGACGTCCTGGCCGCCCGCCGGCTCGTTGTGCTGCCGGATGGAGATCCCGTCGCACGCATAGGCCGTGCGCATCGCGACGGCCACCTCCTGGACCAGGTCCCACACGGCGTGCCCCGTCGCCCGAGGAAGGTCGTAGAGGTTCTCGTGATGCTCCCGAGGGATGACCAGTGCCGCCCCGGGGTTGGCCGGCCACCACTTGGGCGAGACGCGGGCGAGTGCGAGGTCGGTGGTCGCGACGATGTCGCTCTGCTGGTTGTGCTCGTCGGCGACTCCGCGCTGGAGCAGGCAGAACGGGCAGTCGTAGTCGGCCGGTTCGTGGCTCGACCTGGTCACGGGGTCCAGCCGTCCCATCGTCTCCACCAGTGGGTGTTCGAATCGAGCTGGTCGGTGACCTCGGCGGCCGCCGCCAGAACGAGGCCGACGGTGCCCTCGTCGATGCGTCCGGTGACGCGCTGCCAGTGCAGGTCGGCCACGTCCTTCCACTCGCGCCGGCCATCCGCGTGAACGATGAGATCGAGACCGTGGTCGTCCGTCTGGAACCCGTCGCGTTCGCGCACGATGGGCGACTCGAAGTTGATGTACCAGTGCAGGAACGTCCCGGCGGGGTCGAAGAACTTCCAGGCTCCGTAGTGGTCGCCGGCCCGGTGGAGCTGGAGCACCACGGTCGATTCCC
Source organism: Cellulomonas fengjieae (assembly GCF_018388465.1). Classification (NCBI taxonomy): domain Bacteria; kingdom Bacillati; phylum Actinomycetota; class Actinomycetes; order Micrococcales; family Cellulomonadaceae; genus Cellulomonas; species Cellulomonas fengjieae. The sequence continues at coordinate 3,533,903 of NZ_CP074404.1, forward strand.
AGGCGGAGTGCGATCGCCACGGATGGGGGCCGAACGGGTGCGGGGGAAAGGCGAAGCGAGAGCCGGGATCGAGGCGGACCGCCAGAGTCGCACCGTCGTCGGACACGACAGTCACCGGATGCTGCATCCACACGCGCTCGTGCAGCACCTCGAGGCGTTGGATGGACGATCCCGGCTCATAGGTCCACACGGTCGACGACACTATCGGCGGGCTTCGCCGACCGTTGCGCCCACTGCGGCCGAGCGTCTGCCAACGTCGACGTGCCCTCGCTTGGGGTGGCGTGAATCGCTTCACACGGCTGCGGGCCCGACGTCCGTCTGGTGGGCTTGCCACTCCGTCGCCCGGCCGCCCGTGGCCCGTGGACGCTCACGTTCCTGAGAGGGATTCCCCCGTGCTCTCACTACGCAAGGTGCTCGCCGTAGCCGCGGCGTCCGCGGTCGCCGTCGTCGGTTCGATCGCCGTCACCGGTCAGGCGAGCGCGGCCGCCGGGTGCCGTGTCGACTACACGGTGACCAACCAGTGGCAGGGCGGGTTCGGCGCCGACGTGCGGGTGACCAACCTGGGCGATCCGATCACCGGCTGGGACGTCCGCTTCTCCTTCGGCGCCGGGCAGCGGGTCTCGCAGCTGTGGAACGGCTCCGTCACCCAGTCCGGCGCGGAGGTGTCGGTACGCAACGCGGGGTGGAACGGTGCGCTCGGGACCAACGGCACCACGTCGTTCGGCTTCAACGGCGCGTTCACGGGGACCAACCCTGCGCCGAGCGCGTTCACGCTCAACGGTGTCGCGTGCACCGGCGCGGTCACCCCGAGCGGCTCGCCGACGACGTCGCCGTCGGCCACGCCGTCCCAGTCGCCGAGGCCGACGACCACGCCGACAAGCGGACCGGTCACGGGCAGCGCCGCACAGCTCGTCGCCGACCTGGGCAAGGGCTGGAACCTGGGCAACCAGCTGGAAGCCAACATCAACGGGATGCCCAGCGAGACGGCGTGGGGCAACCCGGTGGTGACGTCCGCCCTCATCGACCGGGTGAAGGCCGCCGGCTTCCGGACGATCCGGATCCCGGTGTCCTACCTGGGCAAGATCGGCTCCGCCCCCAGCTACACGGTCGACGCCGCCTGGCTCAGCCGGATCCAGGAGGTCGTGGACCTGGCCTACGACCGCGGGCTGCACGTGATCATCAACATGCACGGCGACGGGTACAAGAGCGTCGCCGGCTCCTGGCTCATCTGCGACGCGTCCGGGCAGGACACGATCAAGGACAAGTACCAGAAGGTCTGGCAGCAGGTGGCGTCGAGGTTCAGCGGCTACGGCGGACGCCTGATCCTCGAGTCCATGAACGAGAACTTCGACGGGCAGTACGGCGCCCCCACGCAGCCGTGCTACTCCAACATCAACGCGTACAACCAGGTGTTCGTCGACACGGTGCGCCGGACCGGCGGCAACAACACCTCCCGGTGGCTGCTCGTGCCGGGTTGGAACACCAACATCGACTACACCACCGGCAGCTACGGGTTCGTCGTGCCGACCGACCAGTACCGGTCGTCCGCCATCCCCAGCAGCGAGCGCCGCCTCATGATCTCCGCGCACTTCTACGACCCGTGGGACTTCACCGGGACGGAGAGTGGCGCCATCACGCAGTGGGGTCCCAACGCGACCGACGCGGCGAGGAAGTCGACGTGGGGCCAGCAGGACTTCATGGACGCGCAGCTGAAGAAGATGCACGACACGTTCACCGTGAACGGGTACCCGGTGTTCATCGGGGAGTACGGCTCGATCGACAAGACGTCGTCCGACCCGTCGAACAACAGGTACCGCGCCGACTACGCACGGACCCTCGTCGCCACCGCCAAGAAGTACGGTGCGGCCACCGCCTACTGGGACAACGGGCACAACGGGCAGTACGGGTTCGCGCTGTTCGACCGGAGCTCCGCGACGGTGACCCAGCAGGGCATCATCGACGCCATCATGGGCTCGTGACCTCTGCTCCGTGACGTCGGGCATCCTGTGCCGATGGATCCGACGACCCACCTCGGCAGCACGCCCGTCGTCCAGGCCTATCGTGCGTTCGGCGAGCGAGAAGCGCGGGGCGTCTCGGCGACCTACGAGTCCTGGGCGATCGGCGTCAGCGAGGACCCTGTCGTCGCTGACCTGATCGCAACGCTGCCGCGCGCCAAGCGTCAGCCGAACCTCGTGTTCGCGGCTGCCCGGTGGAACGGCGCCCGAGGCACCTACGGCGACTTCCGTACGACTCTGATCGAGCTGTGGCCGCAGGTCCGGGCGACGATCCTCGCGCGCGCCACCCAGACCAACGAGGCGAACCGCTGCGCGGTGCTCCTGCCGTTCCTCGCGGAGCTGCCGCAGCCACTCGCCCTGCTGGAGGTCGGCGCCGCCGCAGGGCTGTGCCTGCTCCCCGACCGGTACTCCTACCGCTACGACGACGGCACGGCTCTCGACCCCGACGAGGGCCCGTCGGACGCGGTCCTCCCCTGCGCGATCGGGCCCGGAGTCGCTGTGCCGGACCGGCTGCCGGAGGTCGCCTGGCGGGCCGGCATCGACCTGGAACCCGTCGACGTGCACGACGACGACTCCCGCGCCTGGCTCGAGACGCTGGTCTGGCCGGAGCACGACGACCGACGCACCCGCCTGCGTGCGGCGCTCGACGTCGCCCGCCGCGACCCGCCGCGCGTCGTGCGCGGCGACCTGCTCGACGTGCTGCCCGCTCTCGCGGCCGAGGCACCCCGCGACGCGACGCTCGTCGTCTTCCACAGCGCCGTCCTCGCCTACCTGGACGCCGAGGCGCGGTCGGCGTTCGTCGACACGGTCAGCGCGTTGCCCGGGCACTGGATCAGCAACGAGGGCGCACGAGTCCTCCCTGCCACCACCCACCTGGCGGCGGGCGACCGCGGCGACGGCTTCGTCGTCACGGTGGACGGCGTGCCCCGTGCCTACGCCCACCCGCACGGACGGGCCGTGGCCGAACTGCACGACTGAGCGGACCCGCGCCCGCGTCGCGGCCTCGATGCTGCTGGCTCCGGGCCTCTCTCGGGCGGCTGACCTCGGACACCCTTCGCTGGCACGATCAGCAGCGACACACCACAGGAGGACCGATGACCGCCCGACCCAACCTCTTCCTCATGGTCGGCCTGCCCGGTACCGGGAAGACGACGGAGGCGCGGCGCATCGAGGTCGAGGACGGGGCACTTCGACTGACGAAGGACGAATGGGTCAAGGCGCTGTACGGACAGGCAAATCCTGCGTCCGCGACGGCCGTCATCGAGGGCCGGTTGATCTCCGTCGCGCTGCGTGCCCTCGACCTCGGCGTCGACGTCGTGCTCGACTTCGGCCTGTGGAGCCGGGACGAGCGCACCGCTCTTCGACAGGCGGCCGAGACCGTCGGCGCCGACGCGCACCTCCGCTACTGCGCCCTCGACGCGGACGAACAGCGCAGGCGGATCGATCGCCGCCACGCCGACGAGCCGCACACCACCTGGCACATGTCGGACGACGAGCTCGCGCGGTGGTCCGTCGCCTTCGACGTTCCCACCCCACGAGAGCTCGACGGCAGCGGGCCGCTCGACGAGCCCCCCGCGGGGTTCGCCACCTGGGACACGTGGCGCACGAGCCGCTGGCCATCGTCGGTCGATCCCGGCGCCTGAGAATCGGTCGGGCCTCTGCACCCGGCCAGGGCTAGGGTCCGTCGCGTGGGCAGGGCCAACTACCTCGTCGAGGGCCTCTCCGGCACGGGGAAGACCTCCGTGTGCGACGAGCTCCGCAGGCGCGGGTTCCAGGCGATCCACGGCGACCGCGAGCTGGCCTACCCCGGCGATCCTCGGACGGGTGAGCCGTTCGGGACCAGCGGCCGCGACGACCACATCTGGGACGTCGCCAAGGTCCGCGCACTCGTCGCCGACCAGCACGAGGCGATCACGTTCTTCTGCGGCGGGTCGAGGAACTTCCCGGGGTTCCTCGACGCGTTCGACGCCGTCTTCGTCCTCGAGGTGGACCTGCCGACGCTGCACCGGCGTCTCGACGCGCGGCCGGACGAGGAGTGGCGCGATGGGAAGCCGACAGACCGTGCGCTGATCACGCGGTGGCACCAGACCAAGGAGAGCGTCCCGGCTGGTGTCCCGATCGACGCGACGGCACCGGTCGAGCGGGTCGTCGACGAGATCCTTCGCCGCTGCGGCGCTGCCCGGTAGTCACCGGCCCCGCACACAGTCGTTGCGAGACCGTGAGGACGGCGAGCGCCGGCACGCACCCCCGCCGACCCGGTCTCACGGACCTGGTCAACTGGCGGGCCGAACCTGCCGATAAGCCCGTCGTGGGAGAGGGTCGTTGGTCCGAGAGGCTCGAGTCGCGGTGGGCAGAGCGCCGGCTCGGTCGGGCGCCGGGCGCTCAGTTTGAAGCCGTGTCCCGGTTCCCCACGGAAGCGACCCTCGTCATCCCCGCCGCACGTGCTGCTGTCTGGACTGCCGCGGCCGACCCGCACGAGGGTGAGGATCCCGGGTCCTGCCAACACATCGTGGGCGCGCCTGAGTCCGGCGTGGGTGCCACGCACCTCCACCTCTGGCCACCGGCGCCCCCGTTCGGGCTGCGGACGGTGGTGTACAGCGTGGTGACTGCGGAGCAGGAGGGCCACTGGCGGTCCGTGCAGACGCACGCGGGGACGTGGACGCACGAAGAGACGTGGCACTTCACCGACGCTCCGGACGGCCGGACGACGGTGCGGATCACGGGCTGGCACTTGCGGCCAAAGGCGGCGGGGACCAGCACTGCGTTGCAGTCAGCGCTGAACGGCCTGGCGGCCGACGCCTTGAACCGGCTGGCGGAGCGCGTCGCGGAGCGCGCTTGACGTGGCGGTGACACCGAGGTGCTGTTCGGGGCGAGCGCGTTGCGCAGCCCGCGCGCCGACTCGCTCATGTTCGGGCTGTCGTCGATGCCGGCGCCGGCCTGCGGCACGTCGGGACCGCGCGAGCCGGTGCCTACTTCTCGGTCGCGCCGTTCTTCGGCGCGGTGCTGGCCGTCACGCTCGGCGACCCGGTCACGTGGCAGATGCTCCTGGCCGGGGTCTGATGGCCGTGGGCACGTGGCTGCACCTGAGCGAGTCCGGCATCGTCACGTCCACACGCACGACGCGGTGACCCACACCCACGAGCACTACCCCGACGCCCACCACCGCCACGACCACGGAACGACGGGCGGCACGGGCTCGCGATCGTAGGGTGGCGCCGTGACAGTGACCGCGCGGCAGGTGGTGGAGCGGATCGGCGCGCACGTGGGGGTGCCGCCGAGACCGACCACGGTCGACGGCTTCCTCGCCGGCGACCCGGACGCCCCGGTCCGGGGGGTCGCCGTGACGGTGATGGCGACGCTCGACGTGCTGCACCGCGCGGCGGAGCGCGGGCTCGACCTCGTCATCACGCACGAGCCGCTCTACTTCGACCACCACGGTGCGTCGGACGCGGTCCTCGCCGCGGAGTCCGACCCTGTGTACGCGGCGAAGGCGGCTTTCGTCGCCGAGCACGGGCTCGTGGTCGCCCACCTGCACGACGCGTGGCACGACCGCCGACCGGACGGCATCCTGACCGGCACCGCCCGGGCACTCGGCTGGCTCGACGCCGGACGGGCGGGCTCGCCCGGGGTCTACGACCTGCCGCCGACCACCCTGGGCGAGCTCGCCACGCACGTCGCGCGCGCACTGGGCGCTCGTGCGCTGCGCTACGTCGGCGACCCCGGCACCCCCGTGTCCGCCGTCGGCCTGCAGCCCGGCTTCCAGGGGTTCGCGCGGAACCGGCAGCTGCTCGCCCGCCCCGACGTCGACGTGGTCGTCCTCGGCGAGGGCCACGAGTGGGAGACGGGCGAGTACGCCGCCGACGCGGTCACCGCAGGCCTGTGCGCCGGCGTGGTCGTCGTCGGGCACGTGCCGTCCGAGCAGGAGGGCATGGCCGAGCTCGGCCGCTGGCTGGCGGACCTCGTGCCCGAGGTCCCGGTCGAGCTCGTGGCCGCCGCCGACCCCTACCGGACCGTCGTCGAGCCCTGAGCCGGCCTCAGAGCAGCTCGACGCCGTCGGCCTGCGGTCCGCGATCGCTCTGGCGCACCTTGAAGCGGACCCGGTCGCCCTCCTCCAGCACCTCGGCGTCCCGGAGCACGGACACGTGCACGAAAAGGTCCGCACCGCCGTCGTCGGGGGCGATGAAGCCGAAGCCGCGGTCCGCGTCGTAGCGCACGACCACGCCCTCGCCTCCCCGCACGGAGCTCTCGGACGCCGGCCGGCTCGGCCGACCGCGGCCCGGCGCCGCGGGAGCGCCCCGGCGTGCCGGACCCCCCACCCGACGCACGTTGTGGGCCTGCGGACCCCGGTCGCTGTCCGCAGCGTCGAACGTGATGCGGTCACCCTCGGAGAGCTCGGTCAGCCCGCCGGTCAGGTTCCGGGCGTGGACGAAGAGGTCCTCGCCGCCGGCGTCGGGGGTGGCGAACCCGAAGCCCTTGTCGGCGTCGTAGAAGGTCACCGTGCCGTCCGCTCCGTCGGACGCGGTCGGCCGGGCAGCGTCCGCCCGGAGCGGGAGCAGGTGGTCCGCCTGCGGCCCCTTCTCCCCGTCGACGACGAGGAACGCGACCCGCTGGCCTTCGGAGACCACGCCGCCGCCCACGATGGCCGAGCTGTGCAGGAAGATCTCGGCGCTGCCGTCGTCGGGCGTGACGAAGCCGTAGCCCTTGGCCGGCTCGTACCAGGAGACGGTCCCGAGGAGGCCCGCGGGTGCGTCGGCGGCCTGGTCGCCGGTCACCCGGACGCGGCGTGCCTGAGGGCCGCGGTCACCCTCGCCCACCTCGAACTCGACGGTCTGCCCCTCGCGGAGCACCCTCGGCCCGTCGTCGCCGACGATCTCGGACGCATGCACGAACAGGTCGTCGGCCCCGTCCTCGAGCGCGAGGAAGCCGAATCCACGCTCGGCGTCGAACCAGCGGACAGTTCCCTGAGACACATTGACTCCTTGTCGAAAGCAGAAGGTTGCTGCCCCCAGTGTCTCTCCGATCAGGCAGTGCTCGCCCTCGCGCACCTCGCAACTCCTGCACCAGGATGGCGGCCATGGAGGTCCAGCTGAGCATGCTCGGGATCATCGTCGGTGACATGCCGACCGCGCTGCGGTTCTACCGGATGCTCGGCCTGGAGATACCCGCCGAGCAGGACGACAAGCCGTTCGTCATGCATCGGATGGCGAGCGGAGTCTCGATCTTCTTCGACACCGTGTTCGCGGCCCGGTACGACCCCGCCCACGCAGTGCCCAGCGGTGGTGGCTACCGGAGCCTGTTCGAGTTCTACCTGGGCGACGACTCGGCCGTGGACGCCACGTACGCCCGGCTGACCGCCGCCGGTTACCACGGCCGGATGGCCCCCGAGCAGACCTCCGGGCCGTACGCGGCGATGGTGGACGACCCCGACGGGAACGTCGTGCTGCTGACGTCGGACGACGCGCTGGGGGCCTCGTAGCAGCCTGACCGGCCAGGGGCAGGTCCGTCGGCGCGAGTGGTCGAGCGCTCCCGCCCTTACCCTCAGACGGTGACCCTGCGGGTGAGTGCGTACGCCGTGATCGTCGAGGAGCGCGGGATGCTGCTCTCGCGTCTCGCGCCCACGGTGGGCATCGGGCCCCTGTGGACGTTGCCCGGTGGCGGGCTCGACCCGTTCGAGGATCCCGCCGACGCGGCCGTCCGGGAGGTGCGCGAGGAGACCGGGTACGACGTCGAGGTCGACGAGCTCGTGGGCATCTCGTCGCTGGTCGTCGACCCGGCGGTGACGCCGACGAAGCTCACGGAGAAGAGCCAGCTGCTGCGGATCGTCTTCCGGGCGCACGTGGTCGGGGGTGCGCTCGCGTACGAGGTCGACGGCAGCACGGACATCGCCGGGTGGATCGCGCTCACCGAGATCGACGGCCTGCCACGCGTCGAGCTGGTCGATGTCGCCCGTACTTTCGCCGGTCTCCTGCCTTCGTCGATGTGAGCGGGTGGCGGGCCGCCCGTGCGGGGTACTGCCTTGCTCACCCGCTGAGCTGAGCCGCTCGCGTGAAGCGCGCGGCCCAGTCACGCGTGACGTCCGCCAGGGCCGACGGCGAGACCACCGTGAACTCCGCTCCGAGCGAGCCGAGCGCGAACAGCGGCCCCTCGAGCGAGTCTGTCTCCATCGTCAGGGTGCAGCGGCCCGCCGAGTCGGCGCGCACCTGCGCCCAGCGCCCGACGTGAGCACGCACCTGGTCGGCGGAGGCCTCGACCATCACCTCGACCCGGTGCCGTCCGCTGTGCTCATCGCCCAGCACCCGGGCGCGGACGTAGGCGGTGACGTCGTCGAACGGTGGCGTGCGTGGCGCGAAGGACGTGCCCGCGCTCTGCGCGGTGTCGATCCGGTCGATGCGGAACGTGCGCCAGTCGTGCCGGTCCAGGTCGTAGCCGACGAGGTACCACCGCCACCCGAGCGCGACGAGGTGCGCCGGCTCGACCAGCCGCGAGGACGATGCACCCGACGCCGCGACGTACGCGAACCGGACGCGCTCGTGGTCACGACAGCCGAGGGCGAGCGTCGACAGGACGGAGTGGTCGACCGGCGTGACCGACGCGGGACTCCAGGGCGCCGGGGTCGTGGACGTGCGGAGGGCGTCGAGGCGCGCGCGCAGTCGCCGCGGCATCGCCTGCACGACCTTCGACAGCGCCCGCAGTGCGGCGTCGCCACCCTCGCCCGTCGATAGGTGCGACTGGATGGCCACGGCGAGCGCCATCGCCTCGTCGTCGTCGACGACCAGCGGCGGCAACGACGCACCGGCCGCGAGCGCGTAGCCGCCGTCGACTCCGGGGTGCGAGTCCACCGGGTAGCCGAGCTCGCGGAGCCGGTCGACGTCCCGGCGCAGCGTCCTGGGCGAGACCCCCAGCTCGTCGGCCAGCCCTGACCCCGACCAGAAGCGCCGGGCCTGCAGCAACGAGAGGAGCCGCAGGGTGCGCGAGCTGGTGTTCGACATGCACTCCAGTCTTCCAGCATCGCGGTCAGGAAGTGGCCGCAATGGTTCCTAACGTGGTCGTGTCAGCAGCCGCACGATGAGGGGAACCCTTGTGACCATCACGACGACCACGCACCTGAACTTCCGCGGTGACGCACGCGCAGCACTGGAGCTCTACCGGGAGGTGTTCGGCGGGGAGATCGCCCTGGTCACCTACCAGGACGCGCACAATGTGCAGGACCCCGCGGAGGCCGAGCAGATCATGTGGGGCCAGGTGCAGACCGACGCCGGCTTCCACGTCATGGCCTACGACGTCCCGGCCCGCCTGCCCTACGAGCCTGGCGTGAACTCGACCTTCGTCTCGGTGCGGGGCACCGACCCGGAGGAGATCGCGACCTACTGGAAGGGCCTGTCCGCGGGCGCCACGATCGTGCAGGACCTCGCCCCGGCCGGGTGGTCAGCGCTCTACGGCATGCTCCGGGACCGGTTCGGGGTGGTCTGGGTGCTCGACGTCGCCGCCGCGTAGTCGCCGACAGCGGGCCCCGGGGCGCCGATGCCTTCCTGCAGGTCAGCGGCGTCCCGGGGCCGCACCGGACACTAGGGTGGCGCCCATGACGGACCCGATCGCCTGGCTCGCCGCCGCCCCTCTTCGTTCGGCCCGCCTAGTGCTCGAACCGCTGGACCTGGGTCACGTCGACGAGGCGTTCGACGCCTTCGACGACCCCCGCCTGCACACCTACACCGGCGGGCACCCTGCCTCGCTGGACGAGCTCCGCGCCCGCTTCGCCCGGCAGGCGGTCGGCAGCTCCACCGACGGGTCGCAGGGCTGGCTGAACTGGATGCTGCGCCGCCAGGACACGCATGAGCTGGTTGGCACCGTGCAGGCCACGCTCTCGCGCGGCGAGGACGACGAGCTCCAGGCCGAGCTGGCCTGGGTCGTGGCCAGCGACCACCAGGGCCGCGGGTACGCCAGCGAGGCCGCGGTCGCCGTGGCCGGGTGGCTCCGAGAGCACGGCGTCGGCTGCCTGATCGCCGACATCCACCCCGACCACCAGGCGTCGGCGGGTGTCGCGCGGGCGGTGGGGCTCCACGCCACCACGACCGTGGTGGACGGCGAGATCCGCTGGACCACCTGACACCCTCCGGCGCACGGCGAAGCCGCCGGTCTCTCGACCGACGGCTTCCCCCGCGCGTACCGCCCTACGCGACGGCGGTCGCCACCTTCGTCGTCCGGCGTGCCGCCAGGAAGGTCGCAGCGACGGCGAACGCCACCACGGCCGCGCTGACGATGCCGTACGCCGTCAGGTCGACGACGGGTAGACCGTCGAGCAGCCCGGCGCTCACGCCCACCACCGCCGGGGCCACCGCCACCGTGCCGACCACCCACGCCGTCACGCCCGTGATCGTCGCCTCGACCGTGGTCATCGCCATGAGCTGGTGGCGCGTGGTGCCGGTGCGGTGCAGCAGCGCGAGCTCGTCGCGACGCGCCACCGTGGTCATCGCCAGCGTGCTGGCCGCACCGACCGCGACGACCGCGAGCAGGAGCAGGAGCAGCGCGTTCCCGACCTCGTTGTCCCCGCCGGCCTGGAGCACCGTGGAGATGTGGGTCTCCGGGTCGGCGGCGGTCGCGCCCAGGGCGGTGATCGCAGCGGTGGCGTCGGCGAGGTCGGTGCCGGCGGCCACGTCGACGAGCAGGGTGTCGGCCGTGACGGGCAGCCCGTGCGCCTCGGCCGTCGCCGCACCGGTGACGATCCCGCCGACGCCGATGCCACGCGAGAACACCGCGACGACTGTCGCGTCAACGACGTCCTCCCCGAGTCGGATCGTGAGCGTCTCACCCAGGCCGGCGCCGCTCGTGAAGGCCGTGTCGCTGCTGACGGCCACCGTGTCGGGGTCGTCGATCTCTGCCAGCGAACCCGAGACGACGTCGGGGTCGAACGCGGCCGTGTCGGCGGGGACGACCCGCACAGCGGCCGCCTCCCACGTCTCCGCGCCGTCGTCCACGGTGCGGACCTCTCCCGGGACGGTCGCGAGCGGGATGGCTGCCTCGACGCCGGGCACCGCCGCGACCTGCGCCGTCAGGTCCTGCGGCGCGTCCTCGGTCGGCGCGACCACGAGGTCCGTGGAGACCGCGGCGACGAACTCCTGCTGGAAGGCGGTCGTCATCGCGCGACCCACGCTCGTCTGGATGGTCGCGGCCGAGACGACCAGCGCGAGCGGTACGACGACGGTCGTGAGCCGCCGGGAGAAGCCGCGCACGTTGCGGACGGCGAGCATCGTGGCCGGGCGGCCGCCGGACGGGTGCGCCTTGGCCAGGCGGTCGAAGATCCAGCCGACCAGGACCGGGCCGGCGAGCGCAGCGGCACCGATGAGCAGGAAGGCGGACACCGACGCCGCCGCGCTGCCGGTCGTGCCCGGGATCCACAGCGCCGAGAACGCCAGCGCGAGCCCACCGAGGGTCATCGCCAGGGCGGTGATCCGTCGGCCGATCCCTACGTGCCGGTCCTCGACGGCGCTCTGCTGGAGCGCCGCGGTGGGTGCGGTGCGTGCCGCTTCCCGGGCGCCGAGCCTGCCCACGGGCACCGCGGTGACCGCGATCAGCGCGACGGCGACGAGGACGGGCAGCGGCGAGAGGGCGGACGTGAAGTCCGGCGCGACCATGCCGCTGCGCACGAGCATCGGGTCGAGCAGGCGGGCACCGAACAGCCCGGCCACCGCCCCGAGCGGGGCGGCGACCAACGACACGGCCGCCACCTCGAACGTGACGGTGCGCCGCACCTGCGCCGGCGTGGCACCGACCGCGCGCAGCAGCGCGAACTCCCGGCGGCGGCTGCGCAGCGCCAGGCTGACGGTCGCGGCGACGACCATGACCACGACGACGATCAGCGTGCCGGCGTAGGAGGAGGCCAGGGCGACGAGCGTGCCCCCGGAGGCGGGGTCCCCGGCGGACTGCGTGCGCAGGCCCGACTCGAAGATCACGCCCGTGACGGCGAGGACCGCCGCGGCGACGGCGAGGACGACGGCGGTGCCGACGTAGGCCCCGCGGTGGGCGCGGACGCCCGAGGACGCGAGCTGCCACATGGTGCTCACCGACCCTTCGTGAGGAGGCGAGCGGTGACCTGCTCGGCGGTGGGGCGTTCGAGCTGGTCGACGACCAGCCCGTCCGCGAGGACGACGACGCGCTCGGCGGCGGCCGCGACCCCCGCGTCGTGCGTCACGATGACGACGGTCTGGCCGAGCTCCGAGGCGGTGTCACGCAGGACCTGGAGCACCGCGGCCCCGGTCCGGGAGTCCAGCGCGCCCGTCGGCTCGTCGGCGAAGACGACGGCGGGCCGGGTGATGAGCGCCCGGGCGATCGCGACCCGCTGGGCCTGGCCGCCGGACAGCTCGCCAGGCAGCCGGTCCATGAGCTCCGGCACACCGAGGAACTCCAGCAGTGCCGACTCCCACGCCGGGTCCACCTGGCGGCCCGCGAGCACCAGCGGCAGGCGGACGTTCTCGCGGGCCGTCAGGTGCCCGATGAGGTTGTAGGCCTGGAAGACGAAGCCGACGCGCTCGCGGCGGAACCGGGTGAGGTCGTCGGGCCGCAGCGCCGAGAGGTCGTGGCCGCCGACGACGACCGCGCCACGACTGGGGGTGTCGAGCCCGGCCGCGCAGTTCAGCAGGGTGGACTTGCCGGAGCCGGACTGACCGACGACGGCGGTCACGGAGCCGGCGAGCAGCTCCAGGGACACCCCGCGCAGCGCGTGGACGGGCTCGCGGCCCGGGTAGGTCTTGTGGATGTCGATGAGGCGGACGGCGGTGCCCGTCACCTCTGCCGTGGTCTGCGTGCTCATCGTGTGCTCCCGTGGTCGAGGTCGTTGTGTCGATCTCGAACCTAGGAACGACGGGGGTCCCCCATCGAGCCTCTTCGGGAGGCTCCGCGACGGTTCCATCCTTCGATGCAAGAAGGCGGGGCGCCTCGTCGCAGACGCCCCGCCCCGGTGAGTCAGCGGGCGAGGAACGCGAGCAGAGCCTCGTTGACCTCGGCCGTGTGGGTGGTCAGCAGACCGTGCGGCGCGCCCTCGATCTCCACGTACTCGGCCGACGGCAGCGCCTTGTGGAACAGCCGGCCCGTGGCGTCGATGGGCAGGATGCGGTCGCCCGTGCCGTGCAGGATCAGGGCCGGCACGTCGACCTTGGGGATGTCGGCGCGGAAGTCGGTCCCCCACGTCAGCGGCGCGGCGGCCGAGGCGACCGAGCCGGAGCCTGCGGCAACGTTCCAGGCGTTGCGCACCTGCTCGTCGCTGAGTCGCGTGCCGAGGAACTCGTCGGGGTTGAAGAAGTCCCGGTAGAAGTCCGTGAAGTAGGCGTACCGGTCCCTGCGGACGTCCGCCGCGACGTCCTCGAAGAACGAGGCCGGGACCGCGCCCTCGGGGTTGTCGTCCGTCTTGGTGAGGAAGGGCTCGAGGGACGCGAGGAACGCCGCCTTGGCGACGCGGGCCGAGCCGTAGGTGCCCAGGTAGCGTGCCACCTCGCCCGTGCCCATCGAGAAGCCGACCAGGACGACGTCGTGCAGGTCCAGGGTCTCCAGGACCGTGTTGAGGTCCGCCGCGAACGTGTCGTAGTCGTAGCCCACGGACGGCTGGCTGGACTGGCCGAAGCCGCGACGGTCGTAGGTGATGACGCGGTAGCCCGCGTCGAGAAGCGCGGCCGTCTGGCCCTCCCACGAGTTGCCGTCCAGCGGGAAGCCGTGGATGAGGACGACGGGCTGGCCCGATCCCTTGTCCTCGTAGTGCAGCTGGATGTCGACCGTGTTCTCCGTACCGACCGTGATGCGACCCATGACGTGCCCCTTTCCTCCTGAGGAGAACGATCGTTCTCCGGCGATGTCGCCTACGATAGAGAACGCACGTTCTCAGCACAAGGGCTGGGCACGGACCTCAAGGGACGGTGGATCGTGGCGAACGCGACCGAGACGACGACCGAGACGCGCGAGCGGATCGTCGCGGCGGCCGGAGGGCTGTTCTACGCCCGCGGTTTCAACGCGGTCGGTATGGACGAGGTGCGCACGGCCGCCGGCGTCTCCCTCAAGCGCCTCTACGCCGAGTTCCCCGGCAAGGAACAGCTGGTGCTCGAGGTGCTCGCCGCGCGCCGTCGACGGTGGGAGGACGGGCTGGCGCGGACGGCGGCCGGGCTTGACGACCCGCGCCAGCGTCTCCTCGCCGTGTTCGACTTCCTCGAGGAGTGGTTCCGGGAGGACACCTTCCGCGGCTGCGGCTTCATCAACGCCTTCGGCGAGCTCGGTGCGACCTCACCGGCCGTCGCCGCCGCGGCACGCGAGCAGAAACGGGCCTTCCAGGACCACCTCGCCCGGCTCGCCGTCGAGTCGGGGGCCGACGAGTCCCTCGGGGCGCAGCTGGCACTGCTCGCCGAGGGGGCGCAGACGACGGCGGCCATCGCCGGGTGCGCCGACGCGGTGGGGCAGGCGCGCGGCGCGGCGGAGGTGCTGGTCGACGCCGCGCTCGGGCGGCGCTGAGCGGTCGTCCGCACACGGCCGGCCGCCGGAACGACGCGAGTCGTCCGGCGGCCGCCGCGCGAGGCGCTCGTCATGCGATGCGCGCCGCCTCACGCGGGTAGGTAACCTCGTCGCGGCCGACCTCCGGGTGGTAGCCGAGGCGCCCTCGGGTGCCGACCATGGTCACGATCGCGGCCACCGTCGCGCCGAGCAGCAGCGCGTGCTGGAACAGGCCGGTGTCCAGGCGGGGGAACATCTCGCTCAGGACGCCCGTGGAGTTGTTCACGCTGACGTGCAGCAGCATCGCCATCGGCAGGCTCTGCCCGGTCCGGTTGAACACCCACGTCATGACCAGGTTGAAGGTGATGCAGAACAGCACGAACTCGATCGGCCGGTACCAGGTGGCGGTCGGCCACTCGCCCCACTGGGTGAGGTAGAGCGGCAGGTGCCACACGCCCCAGACGACCCCGATCACCACGGCCGCGCGGGGCGCACCGAGCAGGCGCTGCATGCGGGGCAGCGCGAAGTCGCGCCAGCCCGGCTCCTCGGCGAGGCCGGTGGTCAGCATCTGCATGATCAGGCCGGGCACGAGAGCGACCAGCACGATCGTGGACGGCATCTGCACGTCACCGCCCGAGAAGACGAACGAGGACAGCACCATGGCAGCGGGGACGCCGAGCAGGATGGTGACGTACCAGCGCCAGCCGACCTTCCACCGCCACAGCCTCCCCGCCCAGGCACGCAGCCCCGCGCGCCCGTCGGCGATCGCGGTCACGACGAGCGCGGCCCCGATCGGGCCGAGGTAGGCGCCGGGCAGCATGCCGAGCAGCTGGCCGCCCCCGGGACCACCCGGGAACTCGAAGCCCCAGATGCCGAGACCGTTCTGGGACAGGATGTACGGGATCCACGCGATCCAGCTGGCCGACAGGGCCAGCACGAAGAACGACAGGATCGGGCGGCGCCGGATGACGCCGCGGACGCCGGCTGGCTTCTGCGGCGCCGGGGCCGCAGCGGTGAGGACGCTCATGAGAGGTTCCTTTCGTCGGAGTGGCTGGGATGTGACTCGACGCTAGGAATCCGCGACCCCCTGCCGCGCGGGGCGGAGGGTGGAACCGTTCGGGGTGCATCGAAAGGTGGAGGCGCCGACCGCGGGGGTGCAGGAACCCCAGGGGCCCGCGCTCCTTGGCAGTCGAAACGTTTCGGGGAGTGCCCGGATGCGGCCCCGGCACTACCGTCGCAGGCGCCCACCTCGATGCGGCTCCTCGTTCTGCGACGGGCGTCGACCGGTGGGCGCGGCCGTTCCGCTCACCGGCGGGCCATCACGGAAGAGGACATCCATGTCACAGCGCACCAGGGCTCTCGGGTCCCTGTTCGCGGCCCTGCTGGCCATGACGGGGATCGGCGCGATCGCCGGCACGTCGGCGCAGGCGGCGGCCGGGTGCAAGGTCGACTACGCCGTCACCAACCAGTGGGGCGAGGGCTTCGGCGCCAACGTCACGCTCACCAACCTCGGAGATCCCCTGACCAGCTGGACCGTCGGCTGGACGTTCTCGTCGGGCCAGCGCATCACGCAGGCGTGGAACGGGACCGCGACACAGTCGGGCAACGCGGTCTCGGTGCGGGACGCGGGCCACAACGGCGTCGTCCGCACCGGTGGGACCGCCAGCTTCGGCTTCAACGGCACGTGGAGCGGCAGCAACGCCGTGCCCACCCAGTTCACCGTCAACGGGGTCGCCTGCACGGGGTCCGCGGGATCGACCCCCACCCCCACCCCCACGCCCACCCCCACCTCGACCACCACACCCCCGCCGCCCACGGGCACGACCCCGCTCGCCATCAACGGGCAGCTGAGCGTCTGCGGCGTGAACCTGTGCAACCAGTACGGCAAGCCGATCCAGCTGCGCGGGGCCAGCACGCACGGGCTGCAGTGGTTCCCCGGGTGCTACAACACGAGCTCGCTGAACACCCTGGCGAACGACTGGAAGGCCGACGTCCTGCGGATCGCGATGTACGTCAACGAGGACGGCTACGTCACCGACCCCAGCGGCTTCACCGCACGGGTCAACACGCTGGTCGACCAGGCCGAGTCGAGGGGCATGTACTCGATCATCGACTTCCACACGCTCACGCCGGGTGACCCGAACGTGAACCTGGAGAACGCGAAGACGTTCTTCCGCAACGTCGCCACCCGCAACGCTGCCAAGAAGAACGTCATCTACGAGATCGCGAACGAGCCGAACGGCGTGACCTGGGAGCAGATCCGCACCTACGCCAACCAGGTCATCCCGATCATCAAGGCAGCCGACCCGGACGCCGTGATCATCGTCGGCACGCGCGGCTGGTCGTCGCTCGGCGTGTCCAACGGGTCGAGCTCGGCGGAGATCGTGGCCAACCCCCTGGCGTTCTCGAACATCATGTACGCGTTCCATTTCTACGCAGCGTCGCACCAGGACAACTACCGGGCCGAGGTGCGCAACGCGGCCGCCAAGCTGCCCATCTTCGTGACCGAGTGGGGCACCACGAGCGCGACGGGCGGCGGCACCGTCGACATCGCCAGCTCGACGGCGTGGCTCGACCTGCTCGACTCGCTGAAGATCAGCCACGTCAACTGGACCTACTCGGATGCCAACGAGAGCAGTGCCGCCTTCCGGCCGGGCACCTGCGCGGGGTCGAGCTACGGCACCGGCCAGCTGACACAGTCCGGTCAGTTCGTCCGCAGCAGGATCGTCACGGCGGACAGCTTCCCGACGAGCTGACCAACCGCGCCGCCGCCCCGGGGGCCCCTCCCTCCGGGGCGGCGGAGCTGTCTGCAGGGCCGGTCCTAGGGTCCACAGCATGAGATCCTTCGTCCCATGACTGACGTCGCTGCATGGGACCGCCGGGTCGAGGAGTTCTGGGCGACCGCGGACGGCAGTGACGTCGACGGCGTACTGACCAGCATGAACGCGCTCGTCGCGGAGCGCCCCGCCGGAGACGCCGCGGCGCTCATGGAGTGGGCGGGCGCCCACGACTTCGTCGGCCTGGAGGCGGAGGCGATCCCGCTGTACCGCGAGGCGATCGCGGCCGGCCTCGACCCCGAGCGCGAGGCGCGGGCGGTCCTGCAGCTGGCGAGCTCGCTGCGCAACGTCGGGCAGCCCGACGCGGCGGTCGAGCTGCTGCAGGCCACGGCCGGGCACCCCGCCGTGGGTGCCGCGCGCGACGCCTTCCTGGCCCTGGCGCTCCTCGACGCGGGACAGCCGGGCGCAGCCCTGCGGGTCGCGCTGGAGGCGCTGACACCGACGCTGCCCGCCTACCGCAGCGCCCTGACGCACTACGCCTCCCAGCTGCCGTCGGCCGAGTAGCCCTCCGCCGAGCAGCACGGGTGCCACCCGATCTGGCCTCAGTACGCGTAGCGGGTGACGCGCTCCGGGTGGATCACGAGCCGGACCTGGTCCTCGGCGAGGATCGTCGCGAGGTCCCGCGCGTGCACCGGGTCGGACAGGTCCCAGTAGCGCGCGGCGAGGCGGGCGGCGAGGTCGTGCGCGCCCTGGGTCTCGACGGTGACCGGACCGGACACCGACACCCAGTGCTCGCGCTCGCCCACCGGGGCGGCGACGACGAGCGACGCGCGGGGGTCACGCCGCAGCCGGCGCACCTTGAGGGCGTCGGGCGTGGTGAACAGCTGGACCGTGCCGTCGTCGGCCACCTCGAACCACACCGGCCGCGGCTGCGGCGGCACGGGGCCGGCGGCGACGGTCAGGAAGCCGTGCAGCGCACGACGCAGGAGCTCGAGGTCGTCGGTGGACAGGGACGCGTCAGCACTCATCACGGCTCCTCGGTGCGGGACGGCTCTCGTCGGGTCAACCGCACGACGGGCCTCCTTCATCCCCCGCCCGCTCGACGCGCGTCGGCCGCCGCGAGCGCCGCCCGCATCGACTCCCGCGACGCCGGTTCCCACGGTCCGGAGGTGGCCAGCGGGATCTCGGTCATGAACCGCCGCTCGGCCTCAGGGATCAGCGCGGCGACGCGGTCGGGGTCCGACCCGGCGGTGCCGTACAGGTGCGGGCCGTCCGCGTAGAACAGGTCGAGCACGACGAGCCGCCCGTCCGCCGCGCGCATGACGTTGGTCGGGTTGCGGTCCAGAGGCCCGCACCACGGAAGCTCCCGGCGTGCCAGCGCGTGGACGTCGTGCACGATCGCCGCGAGCTCGGCCAGGTCCGGGCGCGGTTCTGCCAGGGCCTCGTGGAACGCGATCGCCTCGTCGTCCGGGACGGGCGCGAGCCACTCGAGCACCTGCAGGTCGCCCCCGCCCGTCAGGCGTCGGTGCGCGAGCAGGACGGGAACCCGGCGCGTGTGCGCCGCCCGCACGTACAGGGCGGCGGAGTACGGCCCGGTGGGGTCGAACGGGCTGATCCGGGCCGCGGCCGCGCCGTCGGGCGAGCGCAGCGCGATGGCCCAGTCGCCGGCGCCGCACGGTGTCCACCCGTCGCGCAGCAGCACCTCCTCCACCTGCCGGTGGTCCACCGGGCCGGTGAGCAGGTTGCGGCCGACGAGGTACCGGGGCATGTCCTGCAACGCCATGCCCGGAGCCTAGGGACGGACGTCGACGATGCCATTCTGATAAGCCCACACGACCGCCTGCAGCCGCGACTTCACACCCAGCTTCGGCATCGCCCTGGCCAGGTGCGACTTCACGGTCGAGACCTCCAGGAAGAGCTCGCGGGAGATCTCCTCGTTGGACATGCCCTGGGCCAGCAGCAGGAGGATGTCGAGCTCGCGCGGCGTCAGCAGCTCGCTGGCGCGCGCGGCGGTCACCGGCTGCGTCCGGCGGCGCGTGACCACCTCCCGCAGCACCCGCCGGGTCAGCGCGTTGGCCAGCATGCCGTGGCCCGCTGCCACCGACCGGACGGCCTCGACGAGCGTCTCCGGCTCGGCGTCCTTGAGCAGGAAGCCGGACGCGCCCGCCTCGAGCGCGCCGAACAGGTACTCGTCGACGTCGAACGTGGTCAGGACGAGGACCGGGATCGGGTCCACGACGTCGGGGCCGCACAGCTCCCGCGTCGCGGTGATCCCGTCCTTGCCCGGCATGCGGATGTCCATGCAGACCACGTCGGGCCGCAGGGCGCGGGCCAGGGCCACGGCGGTCGCCCCGTCGGCGGCCTGCCCGACCACCTCGATGCCCGGCTCTGTCGTCAGCATGGTGGACAGGCCGGCGCGCACGAGCGGCTGGTCGTCGGCGACGACGACCCGCAGGTTCGGGGTACCGCTCGGGACGTCGCTCATCGGAGCTCCTCGGTGGGTGTGGTCGGGATCGCGAGCGAGACCTGCCACCCGCCGTCGAGGGTGGGTCCGTACTGGAGCGTCGCGCCGGTCAGCTCGGCGCGCTCCTGCATGCCGACCAACCCGTAGCCCGGGTCGTGGTCGGTCAGCGCCTCACCGGGACCGGGTGCGGTGTTGCGGACCCGCAGCTCGACGTGGTCGTCGGCCCGGACGTCGATCCGGACCGTGCAGCGCGCCCCGTGCGCGTGCCGGGCCGCGTTGGCCAGCGCCTCCTGGACCACCCGGTACGCCGCGAGCTGCGCGAGCGGACCGATCACGCCCGAGGCGGCCACCTCGTCGACCGGGCCCGAGGTCTCCAGGTCGACCTCCAGCCCCGACGCCCGCGCCTGCGCGACCAGGTCGGCGATGCCGGCCAGCGTCTCCATCCGTACCGGGCCGTCCGGGTCGGGCGGGTCCTCGGTGTCGCGCAGCAGCACCACGAGGTTGCGCAGGTCGCGCAGCATCGCCGTGCTCTGCTCCCGGACCTGCGCGACGGCCCGCTTGGCGCCCTCGGGGTCCACGTCGATCTGGCGGCCGACGGCGGCGCTCATCACGGCGATGCCGGACAGGTGGTGCGCCGCGATGTCGTGCAGCTCGCGCGCCATCGCCGTCCGCTCCCGCTCGACGGCGACCCGGACCAGGGCGTCGCGCTCGCGGCCCTGCGCCTCGACCGTGCGGGCGACGGCGGCCACGGCGTCCTGCCGTGCGCCCACGACGCTCGCGAGCACGAAGGGCAGCCCGACCGCCGCGACCGCCTGCAGGGCACCGGCGATGACGACGGTCCACCCCTCGCCGCCGCTCCGGATCTCGGCGGCGGCCACGCCGACGGCCACCAGGGCACCGGCCCCGAGCAGGGTCGGCGCGAGGCGCCGGACGGGCCGCGCGAGAACCACCCGGTACGTCGCGACGATCACCACGATGAGGCCGGCGCCGACGGCCTCGCCGAGCCACTGCAGGGCGGGCATCGCCGCGGCGACTGCGAGCACCGTGGCGCGCGGGTGCCCCCGCCACACGCCGAGCACGACCGCCTGCGCCGTGAGCACGGCGATAGCGCCCCACCACGCCGCGTCGCCGAACTCCGGGACGCCGCGCGCGGCGGACGGGTCGGCCTGGTTCAGCCCGAGGGAGGCGGCGAGCAGCCCGACCGACAGCAGCCAGCAGACCGCCGGGACGAGGTACGTCGCCCGGCGGCCGTGCTGAGCGGGGTGCTCGATCACCGACGTCACGATAGACGCGCCGCCTCGAGCCCGTGGTCGGCAGCCGGTGGTGGCGGTGCCTGCGCGGTGATGGCGCTCATCCGAGTGTCCCTTCGTCGACGTCGGTCTGACGTGACTCGACGTTAGGAGCCGGGGACCTCGTGCCGCGCCGGGCCGAGGATGGAACGTCGGCGGTTGCATCCAAAGGTGGAGCCGGTCGAAGGTCCGCCTCGGAGCCTCGGCACGATCCTCAATCGGTTGCCGAATAGGCAACACACAACGTAGCGTTGTGTGCATGAGCAACGAGCGTCAGACCACCGTCGCCCCGGACGCGTACCTGTCGGCCATCGAGGCCGACCGCACCGCGCTGGACCAGCGTGCTCGCCAGCCGGCGTGGCTCGCACCCGCACTCGGCGCCGTGACCGCCACCTGGGTCGCGACCGGCGACACCGCCCGCTCGGACGGGACGAGCCCCTGGTTCTTCCTGTTCATCGTGGCGATGGGCCTCGTCCTCGTGGCGACCCGATCCACGGGGGTCAAGCTCAAGGGCATCGGGACCCGTGGCTGGGTCGCCTACCTCGCCCTCGTCGCGGTGGGCCTGCTGCTGTACAGCGCCGGGCTCGCCCTGTTCTCCCTCGACCTGGACTGGTGGGTGGCCGTGCCGGCCGTGCTGATGTTCGGCGCCACGGTCGCGACGGTGCGGGTCGTCGATGCCTCTGCGCGCAGGTCCTTGCACCGTGACCGTTGAGGCGCGGCCGGACGAGATCGTCCACAACATAGTGCGCCTGCGGATCTGCGGGCTGCTGCGCCCCGTCGACGCCCTGACGTTCTCGACTCTCGCAGCAACGCTCGAGCTGACCAAGCCGGCACTCTCCAAGCACCTGCGCATCCTGACCGACGCCGGCTACACGACGATGAGCCGCTCCTCCTCCGACGAGCGGACCGACCGCCGGCAGATCACCTGGGTGCGCCTGACGCGCGAGGGTCGGCGAGCGTTCGACGGACACGTCGCGGCGCTCCGTCAGATCACCGAGATCGAGGCCGACCGGCCCGGCCCTGCCACCGTCTGACGTGACTCGACGACAGGGAATCGGGGACTCGTGCCGCGCGGGCGTGAGGGGATGGACGCACGCCCGCGCGGGCGCACCAGCTACACGACGACGATCTGCGACCCCTCGGGCGAGTGGTCCGCCAGCGCGACGCTCCGGATGGCCGGGTCGTCGTAGGTGTTCCAGTAGTAGGTCGTCGTCCTGGACGAGAAGAGTCCGGTGTAGATGGTCTTCTCGAACTCACCCGAGCCCATCGCGGCGGCGCCGTCCACCATCGCGACCTGCTGCAGGGTGTGGAACGCGCGGCTGACGTTCTCCTCCTCGCTCGCCTTCGTCGGGTAGTGCTCGTTGACGTACGCGGCGCGGACGAACCTGGACGGCGAGTAGTAGTCGCCGGGGATGCCTCGCATGTGCGACCCCGAGCCGAACGGGGTGAGCGTCGCCCTGCCCAGCACGGTCTCCTTGGGGAAGTCGGGCGCGGTGTTCAGGTAGTTGCGCAGGTTCTCGTGGTGCCATCCGAACCCGGGCTGATTGGCCAGGACGTCCACGTCGTCGTCGAAGACGTGCATGCCGTCGCTCGTGTACTCGACCACGATCGCCCGGGTCGCGTCGCCGATGACCCAGTGGAGCAGCGAGCTCGGGTACTTCTCGTTGATCGGCTTGTCCACGATCGCCACGTCCTGCAGCGCCGCCTCGACGTCATCGACGGTGGTGAACTGCGAGGCGACCCAGAGCGGAAACTCGAACGCGGCGACGTTGGTCGCGCCCTCCACCGGACCCGGCGCGTACGCCGCGTACCCCGGGAAGTTGAGTCCCGCCACGGCCAGCCCCGCGTCGTTCCCGCAGTCGAAGTAGAGCGGTGTGTCCTCCTCGACGATCCCCATGCCGATGGTCGCGTGCTGGATGCTCCCCACCGCCCCGAACGGCGACTTCGGGGCGTACCCCGTGGGCGTGACCACCACCCTCTCCCCGTAGCCGCTCGTCCAGTCGAGGTTCCGTGCGAGGTAGAGGTTGTCGCTACCGTCGGTGAACCTGATTCCCGTGCACATGTGGTGCCCCCTGTCTTCGGCAAGCCGCGTGACGTCGGAGGGCCCGGTCGGCGCCCCCGCTCCATCGTGCGCCCGCGGGCGGACTCCTGCACTGCGGCGACGACCGCGCGTGCTGAACCGTTTCGGACCGCTCCCCGAGCCGACGGGTTGTGGATAGGTTCGCCGGGCGGCGTAATTCGTCCGCCGTCGCCGTCCCGGGCACCGACGCCCGGGACCCGCTGGAGGGAGCGACACGTGAGACAGGCCAAACCGTCCCGGAACCGACTCGTCCTGCTGGTGGCCGCGGCCGCCGCCCTCGTGCTGGGCGGCCTGATCGCGCCGGCCTCGGCGCTCACCGGAGGTCCCGTCCAGACGGCCGCGACCGCCGGGTGCGGCCGGCCCGCGGGCCTGGCGACCGGCACCCACACGCTCACCAGCGGCGGGGTGTCGCGCACCTACCGCCTGGACGTGCCGTCCGGCTACGACCCGAACCGGCAATACCGCCTCGTGGTGGGGCTGCACTGGTGGCACGGCACGGCCGCCGACGTGGTGAACCAGAACTTCTACGGGTTGAAGCCGCTCGCCGGCAACAGCACCGTGTTCGTGGCGCCGCAGGGCATCGACAACGCCTGGCCCAACACCAACGGCCGGGACGTCACGTTCGTCGACGACGTGCTGCGCGCCGTCGAGTCCGCGCTGTGCATCGACACCACCCAGCGGTTCGCGACCGGCTTCAGCTACGGCGGCGGCATGAGCAACGCGCTGGCGTGCGCCCGGGCCGACGTGTTCCGTGCGGTCGCGGTGCTCAACGGTGCGCAGCTGTCCGGGTGCGCCGGCGGCACCCAACCCATCGCCTACCTCGGCTCGCACGGTGTGGTCGACGACGTCCTGAACATCTCGCAGGGCCGCGCGCTGCGGGACCGTGCGCTGCGCAACAACGGGTGCCAGGCCCAGCAGGCCCCCGAACCCGCCGCGGGCAGCGGCACCCACGTGCGCACGGAGTACACCTGCCGTGACGGCTACCCGGTCGTGTGGATCGCCTCCGACAGCGGCCACCAGTGGGACGCCCGGGACCGCGGGCAGCAGCAGTCCTGGGTGCCCGGCGAGATCTGGCGGTTCTTCACGTCGCTGACCTCGACGACGACCCCGCCGCCGACGGACAACCCGACGACCCCCGTGCCGACGACTCCGCCGCCGACGACCCCGCCGCCGACGGACCCGACGACGCCGCCTCCCGGGGCGTGCACCGCCACCTACCGCACCGTGAACTCCTGGCCCGGCGGCTTCCAGGGCGAGGTCACCGTGCGCGCCGGTTCCGCGTCGACGTCCTGGAACGTGAGCTGGCGCCCCGCCGGCGAGCGCGTGGACCAGGTGTGGAACGGCACCGTGACGTCGCAGGGCGGCCTCGTGACCGTCGGCAACGTGGCGTGGAACGGCCGGCTCGCGGCCGGTGGGACCACCACCTTCGGCCTGCTCGGCAGCGGCACGCCGCCGACCCCGGCCCTCACCTGCACCAGCGCCTGAGAGGGTGGACGAACGGCCGGCCGCGTCGGATCCGCGGCCGGCCGTTCGTTGCAGTGGTGAGAGGCCGCCAGCGGGGTGGCCGGACCAGGGAGTCGTGAGATGGCGCGGTACGTGATCTCGTTCGACGACGGCGCGATGGACCACATCAGCGATGCGGACCTGCCTGACGTGGGCAAGGCCGCGCACGCGGTGATCCAGGAGGCCGTGGACGCGGGCGTCTGGGTCTTCGGCGGAGGGCTGGGCAGGCAGCAGGCCAGCATCGTGGCCACGGACGGGACCGTCACCGACGGCCCGTTCCCGGAGACCAAGGAGGTCATCGGCGGACTCGTGGTCGTCGAGGTGCCCTCCCGCCAGGAGGCGCTGGGGTGGGCCGCCAAGTTCGCCGCCGCGTGCACCTCCGCGCAGGAGGTCCGCGAGCTCCTGCCCGACCCGGAGCTGGACGCGATGCTCGGGGCGCGGCAGCGCTGACGCCGACGGCGAGCGGCTCCACGCGGAGCCGCTCGCCTCGGCACGTCAGTCGTCGAGGACGCTCGACGGACCTCCTACAGTGGCGAGCAGGAGGCGCGCATGCCGGGTATCCGGACCGACCGTGGGCTCGACCGCCTGGTCAACTTCACGGACGCATCGGTCGCGATCGCGATCACGCTGCTCGTCCTGCCCCTGATCGACCTCGTCACGGACGGCACCGAGCGCTCGGCCGGGAGCCTGCTCACGCAGGAGGGCGGGACGTTCCTCGCGTTCGGCATCAGCTTCGTCGTGATCGCGAGCTTCTGGGTGGGGCACCACCGGGTCTTCGAGCACCTGCAGGACTACTCGAAGGCCATGCTCTGGGCCAACTTCCTGTGGCTCGCGAGCATCGTGTTCATCCCCTTCACCACCCAGCTGCTCGCCGACGAGGGCACCGACGACCCCGCCGTCAACGCCCTCTACATCTCGACGATGGTGGTGACCACAGGCAGCCTGGCGCTGATCGAGTGGCTGGCGGTCCGCGACACCGAGCTCCAGCGGCCCGAGGTGCGGGGCACCCTCAGCCCCGCGGTGCCCTGGTGGCGCTGGGGCTCCTGCTCGTCGCGCTCGTGCTCGCCGTGGTCGTACCGGCCGTCGGGATGTTCTGGCTGTTCCTGCTGTTCCTGTCCACGCCACTGAACCGACTGGCCCGGCGCCGCACCCGTGGCGAGCGCGACCAGACGTCCTAGACCGCTTCCCGCCGCTTCTGCCGCGCGAAGCGTGCCGGCACGTCCGGGCCGTCCCACACCTGGACCGCGCGCCAGAGCGACGCCGCGATCGGCACCGCCAGCACCGCCCCGGTCAGGCCCGCGAGGACGGTGCCCGCCGTCAGCGCGATGAGGATCACCAGCGGGTGCAGCCGCAGCGCGCGCCCCATCACGACGGGCTGGAGGAAGTCGCCCTCCAGCTGGTTCACCGCGACGACGATCGCCACCACGATCAGCGCCTCGACCGGTCCGACCGCCACGAACGCGACCAGGGCGGCCAGGATCCCCGCGACCGTGGCGCCGACGAGCGGGATGAACGCGAGCAGGAACACCAGCACGGACAGCGGGATCACGAGGGGCACCCCGACGATCGCCAGCCCGATGCCGATGGCCACCGCATCCACCGCCGCCACGATGGCGGTGCCGCGCACGTACCCGCCGAGGGTGCGCACCGTCGTGTCACCGATGCGCTTCCCGCGCTCGTAGCGGTGGCCGTCGAACGGGCGCAGGAGGAACTCCCAGATCTTCGGGCCGTCCTTGAGGAAGAAGAACAGCACCACGATCATGATGAAGAAGCCGGCGACGACGTCCACCGTCTGGGAGACCCCGGCGAGGGCGCCCGAGCCCACCGCGTCGGACGTCAGCAGCCCGGTCACGGACTCCCGGAGTGAGCCGATCTGCTCCTCGGTGATGTCGAACGGCAGGCGCTGGATGTAGGCCTGGAGCTCGTCGAAACCCTCGAGCGCCTGGTCGCTCAGCTCGTCCCACTGGCTCACCACGGCGCGCACGACCAGCCACACGATCGCCGAGAGCAGGGCGACGAGCGTGAGCAGGGCGATCCAGGTGGCCAGCATCGAGGGCAGGCCCTTGCGGCGCAGGAACGACACCAGCGGCGAGATGGCCGCGGCGAGCACCAGGGCGATCAGGACCGGGATGACGATGAGGGTCAGCTGCGTCACCACGAGCACGAAGACGGCCACCACCGCGAGCACGGCCAGCACCTGCACGGACCTGGTCCCCGCGCGCCCGAAGCCGTCGGACCACAGCGAGGTCTGGCTGCGCTCGGTCACCGGGGGGACCTCGCGCGGTGGCGGGGCGACCTGCGGACGCGAGCGGCGGGCGAACAGACCCATGGGGCTCCTTCGAGTTCCGGGACCGGCGGCGGAGCCCCGACCGTACTAGGCAGCGATCGAGCGTGCCCGTCACACTCCCCCGTTCGTCTCCCCGGGTGCGGCCTCTCGGGATCACCCGTTCGCCACGCAGCCGGCGCGCGTCGACCCTCATCCCTCGGCCGCGATCCGCCGATCAGACCGGGACGGGACCAGCACCACCTCGCCGACAGGGGGCGACGGGGTCGACCGGACGGACTGAACCATGCACGACCTCGCGCCCTGCGCCCTCTCGGCCGGCGACCGCGCGCTCAGCGGCTACGTCGCCGAGTTCGCCGACGGGACCATGACGATCGGCATCGACGCCGACGGCTTCGGCACCTTCCGGGCCGGCGACGACGTCCAGCTCCTCGTGCTCGACGAGGTGCGCGGCGAGGTCCGGTACGACGGCTGGGTCGCCCAGGCCGGTGCGACGACGGTGCGGGTGGCCGAGCTCGAGCTCACGTCGACCCTGCAGAAGCGGCAGGTGGCGCGGGTGCGCATCGCACAGCCCTGCGTGGGGACCGTGGAGCTGCCGGACGGCGACGGCCGGGCGATCACCTTCGTCGTGCTCGACATCAGCGCGCACGGCATGCGCATCTCCACGACCGCGCCCCTCGCGGAGCACGAACGGGTCTCGTTCGGGTTCCCGATCGGCGACCGCGACGTCGCGCTCGTCGCCGAGGTGCTGCGCTCGCAGCAGACCGACAGCGGGACGACCCTGTGCGGCTGCCGCTTCGTCGGTCTGCACGAGCGCGACGCGGACACGCTGTTCCGGTTCGTCATGCAGACGCAGGGCGCGCAACGGCGCACGCGACTGCAGGCGTGAGGCCCTACTCGACGCCCTCGAACCGGTAGCCCGTCTCGACGCGCTCCCCGGCCAGGCCGCTCCGGCCGAGCGTGACGGGCGCGCCCGCGCGCAGCTGGTCCGGGCTGACGGCCACGAACCGGTAGTGCGTCTCGTCTGCGCGCTCACACCTCCGTGACGGGCACCCGCGGCGCCCTGGCCTGGTCGGTGATGTCCCGGGTCTCTGCCCGTGGAAACGCTTCACACCCTGTTGCGAGGGCGCGGGTGCGTGGTTCGGTCCTCCGGAAAGCGCTTACAACCGAGAGGAACGCTCGTGTCCCCACCGTCCCTGGTACAACCGCGACGCCCGTTGCGCGTCGTCCTGGCAAGCGCCCTGGTCCTCGTCCTCGGCGGCCTGCTCGGCATCTCCTCCGCCCTGACCGCGAGCGCGGCCAGCGTCGACACCAGCGCCTGGTACCTGCTCGTCAACCGCCAGTCCGGCAAGGTCCTGGACGTGGCCGGCACGTCGACCGACGACGGCACCGTCATCCAGCAGTGGTCGCGCAACGACGGACCCTGGCAGCAGTGGCAGTTCGTGAGCGCCGGCGACGGCTACTACAAGCTCAAGGCGAAGCACTCCGGCAAGGTCCTCGACCTGTGGGCCTGGAGCACCGCGGACGGCGGCGAGTTCCGCCAGTACACCGACCTGTCCGGCTGGAACCAGCAGTTCAGGCTCGGCGACTCCGAGGGCGGCCGCATCCGGCTGTTCAACCGGCACAGCGGCAAGGTCCTCGAGATCAAGGACCGGTCGACCTCCGACGGCGCCTGGGCCGTGCAGGCCACCGACAGCAACGCCTACAACCAGCAGTGGGAGCTGATCAAGGTCGGGTCGGGGGGCAGCACGACGCCCCCGCCGGCGGGCTCGTTCCCGTCGTGGCCGTCGGCGACCGGCCAGCAGAAGGTGTCCTCGACCATCAACGTCTCGGGCACCCGCGACGGTGGGAACGTCCGGTACTACGGCATCTCGTCGGGCGACCAGGACGAGTCCCAGCCGCCGATCTTCCAGCTCTCCGACGGGGCCGTCCTGAAGAACGTCATCATCGGCACCGGCGCCGGCGACGGCGTGCACTGCACGGGCACCTGCACGCTGGAGAACGTGTGGTGGGAGGACGTCGGCGAGGATGCCGCGACCCTCAAGGGCTCGTCGACCTCGCAGGTCATGACCGTCAACGGCGGGGGCGCCAGGAGCGCGTCCGACAAGGTCTTCCAGCACAACGGCCCCGGCACGTTCGTCATCAAGAACTTCCAGGTGTCGGACTTCGGCAAGCTCTACCGCTCGTGCGGCAACTGCTCGAAGCAGTACGCACGCACCGTGGTGATCCAGAACGTGCAGATCACCGCCCCGGGCAAGTCGCTGGTCGGGATCAACTCCAACTACGGCGACAGGGCCACGCTCTCGGGCGTGACGATCCTGAACGACTCCTCCAAGAAGATCGTGATCTGCGAGGAGTACAAGGGCGTGACGTCGGGCGAGCCGTCCAAGATCGGCTCCGGACCGTCGTCCGCGTGCGGGTACTCGAGCTCGTCGATCACGTACCGGTGACGTCGCGGCCCACCGCGCCCGCCCCGGGCGCGGTGGGCCGTCCGACGGTCACTGCCAGACGGTCGCGTGCGGGTCCGGCTCGGCGGGGACCGACGGCGCGACGGGCGCCGGTCCGGCCGCGGCCAGGTCGCGCACGTTCTTCTGGACGGCGACGACCGAGAACAGCGCCATGGTGAAGGCCAGCGCGAAGAACCCCTTCTCCGACAGCTCCACGGTCGCGTTGGTCAGGCCGACGGACACCAGCAGGATGGAGACGAGCACCATGCTCCAGGAGAGGCCCAGGAAGATGCCGGTCACGGGGATGCCCTCGGCGCGGTCCCGGACCGACTTCTGCAGCGCGATCGCGGAGAACAGGCCCAGCAGCAGCAGGGTGCCGTAGAAGCCCTTCTCCGACAGGAGCATCTCCGCATTCCACAGCCCGATGGCGAACGCGCTGATGGCGATGACGAGGGCGACCCAGGACGCGCCGATGAAGGCGGCGGTCGGGCGTGCCGGGACGGGGTGCTGCGACATGGGGGCGCTCCGGAGGTCGAGCCGCCGGCACCGTGCCAGCTGCGGCCCCGATGGTGGCGGTCCGGAGGGGCCTGCGCAAGCATCCCGGCCGACGGGTGCCCGGTCGGGCTAGTGCCGCGCCGACTTGCCACATCGGAAAGTGGCCATTAGCTTTCCATCATGGAAAGCAGCCCGCGGGCCACCCCCGACGCCGCCCGGACCGCCCTGCAGGGGGTCGACGACGCCCGTCGACGACTCGCCACGCAGATCTCCACGCCGTGGTGGTACCGCGTGGGGTCCGCGTCGTGCACCGCCTCGATGTTCGTCGGTACCGGTCTCCTCGTGGGGCGCCCCGAGGCCGGCGGCGCGACCGAGTCGACCGCGATGATGCTGGTCGTGTTCGGGGCGATCCTCGCGCCGATGGTGCTGCTGTGGGCGCTGAAGCGCTCCACGGGGGTGTCGGTGGAGCGCTATGCGCAGGGCCTGGGCGCCTGGTACGTCGTCGTCTTCTCACTGTTCGCGCTCGGCTTCGCGCTGCAGGCCTTCGCCGGCGTGCCGTGGGCACTGCTGGCCGCCGGAGCCGTCGGCTTCGTCGCGACCCTGCTCAGCGAGCGGCGCATCGACGGCCTGCTGCGTCGGCGGGTCCGCGCAGCGTGACGACGCCGGTCTTCGACGAGATCATCCACGCCGCCAACCGGCTGCAGGTCTGCGCGATGCTCGCGGCGGTGGACCAGCTGGAGTTCTCGACCGTGCGCGAGACGCTGTCGGTCAGTGACTCGGTGCTGAGCAAGCACGTCAAGGTCCTGGCCGACGCGGGCTACGTCGAGGTCTCCAAGGTTCCGCGGGGGTCGCGGACCCGCACGTGGCTGTCCCTGACCGACGCCGGACGCGCCGCCCTCGACGGGCACCTGGCCGAGCTGCGCCGCATCGCCGCCATGGCCGTCGCTCCCTGACGAACGTCGCGCGAGCACGCCTGCCCGAAGACCTGGTCGCACCATGGAGGACGAACTCTTCGGGCTGATCTGCAGGCGGTCGGTGCGCCGCTCCGGCGGCCGACACGCGCGTGCAGTGCGACGATCGCCCGATGACCCGCGCCGAACAGCTCACCGACCCCCTGGCGTACCACGCGGAGGGCCCGTGCTGGTCCCCCACCTGGGGCGGCCTGCGCTGGGTCGACATGCTCGCCGGTGACCTGCTCACGCTGCGTGGCGACGGCGGGGTCGACCGGCTGCACGTCGGGGCCGTCGCGGCGTTCGTCCGGCCCCGCGCCGCCGGCGGCTACGTCGTCGGGCTCGAGCGGGGCATCGCGCTGGCCGACGGGCCCGACGACGTCCCGGTCGCCCGCCCCGAGCTGTGGACCGACCCCGGTGTCCGGATGAACGAGGGTGGCTGCGACGCGGCCGGCAACCTCTTCGCCGGGTCGATGGCCTACGACAAGACGCCCGGTGCCGCCACCCTCTACCGGATCACCCCCGCGGGTGAGGTGAGCGTCGCCCTCGCCGGCGTGACGGTCTCCAACGGGATCGACTTCTCCCCCGACGGCACGCGCGCCTACTACGACGACACCGCGACCGGCCGCACCGACGTGTTCCGGGTCGAGGACGGCGTGCTGACCGACCGTCGTCCCTTCCACGACGGCGGCGGCAGCAACCCGGACGGCCTGTGCGTGGACTCGGCGGGCAACGTCTGGGTCGCGCACAACGGCGCCGGCCGCGTGCGGTGCTACTCGCCCGACGCCGAGGTGCTCGCCGAGGTCACCGTGCCCGTCCGCCTGACGACGGCGTGCACGCTCGGTGGCGACGACGGCCGGGACCTGTTCATCACGACCTCGCGCGAGGACCTCGACGACCCCGAGCCGGAGGCCGGTGCGGTCTTCCGGACACGGGTGGACGTCCCGGGGCGCCCGGTGCTCCCGTACGGCGGCTGACCCGCCCTACTGACCCTGGGCGTGCGGGCGCCGCAGGTCCCGCTGCGCGGCACGGGCGGCCAGGACCACGCCGAGGGCCGCAGCGGCGCCGACCGCCACGAGCGCAACCGCCGACGGCGCGTCGCGGAAGCCGTGCAGCACCGGGTTGGCCCACTCGAACACGTACGACGGCGGCCACCAGGTCGCCAGCGCGCGCGCCAGGGGCGGCAGGCCGGGGACGGGGACGAAGCCGCCGCTCGCGAAGTAGCTGCCGATGGCGACGAGGATGATCGTCGGCTGGATCGCGCGGTGCACGCGCAGCCGGGCGGCCACCCACACGCCCACGCCCGCGGCCCCGAGGGTCGCGGGCGCCACGGCCAGCGCCGCCAGCAGCACCTGGCGCGCGTCGACCCGCGTGCCCAGCGCGAGCGCGACCAGGGCGGTCGGGACCGCCGTGGCCCACGTGAGCACCCAGCCGGTCAGGGCGGCGCCGACGCCCGCGACGTGGTGGCCGAGCGGTGACAGCGCGAGCTCCTTGGTGGTGCGATGCTCGGTCTCGACCGCGTACACGTTGGCGCTCAGGAGCGCGGCGCCCAGCAGGAGCGCCAGGATCACCGCCGACGCGCCCATGAACGCGGTCCGCGTGACGTCCTGCGCCTTCGCCTTGTCGATCGTGGCGCGCACGTCGGTGTCGGCCTGCGCGTCCACGGCGTTGGCGGCGGCGCTCAGGCGGAGGCGGACGTTCTTCATCGCGTCGGTGTTGATGTTGAACGTCGTCGTCTCCAGCGTCCGCGACGTGTCGAACTCCGCGGGGATCGTCACGACCAGGTGCAGGCGACCGTCCTCGACCAGCCGCCCGGCCCGCGCGGGGTCGGTCTCGACCACGCGGAAGTACGGGCCCGTGGCGCCGCTGACCTCCTCGATCGCGGCGACCACGCGGTGCGAGGCCGGGCTGTCGGCACGGTCCACCACGGCGACGGGCCAGGCGTCGGTCGCGCCGAAGATGACGCTCGCGAGGCCGACGACGACCACCGGGACGGCCATCGTCTGCACCAGGAGGTCGGGCCGGCGACGGGCGATGCGCAGGTTGCGGCCGACGAGCGCGCCGACGCCGCGGAGCTGGGCGAGCAGGCTCATGTCACTGTCCTTGGGTGAGGTTCTGCGGGCGTCGGAGCAGCCAGCCGGCGAGGGCGACCAGTGCCGCGGCGAGGGTGAGCGTGCCGAGCACCGCGGCGGTGGCCGGCGGCGGCACGAGGCCGGCCGCCTCGAACCGGACGGCGTCGAAGAGCGTGGCGAGCGGGACGCTGTGGGTCGCGCGCCAGAGGGGCTCGACGGCGCCGCCGTGCGCGAAGCCCCGCAGGTACGACTCGTACCCGCTCACCAGGAAGTGGCCGACGGCCAGGACGACCGCGACGGGCACCAGGGGCAGCGCCTTGCGCAGCGAGACGCCGAGCGCCGAGCCCAGCGCGGCCCCGTACGCCCAGACCACGGCGAGCACCGCGACGGACCCCGGACCGAGGCTGCCCACCGGGTAGCCGAGCACGCCGCCGATGACCGCCAGCGCGAGCGCCACGGCGACCACCGAGCTCATGGCGCCCGACGCCCACGTGGCCGCGAGCAGCACCCGTCGCCCGTCCGGTGCCATGAGCAGCGGCTTGACGGTCCGGTCCTCCCACTCACGGGCGATCCCCGTGCCCACCGTGACGATGCCCGCGTAGAGCGCCGCGAAGACCAGCAGCGCCGAGCCCAGGTAGACGGACACCGGGATGTCGTGGTCGAGCACGGTGGTCTCGGCGATCACGAGCTGCCCCGGTGCGGAACCGAACGTGCGCAGCGCCTCCTCGATCCGCAGGTGCTGGTTCTTGGTGCCGTCGGCGTTGATGTTGACCAGCGACAGGGTGACGGCAGGCCGGTCCCCCGCGTCGACGCGCTCCCCGAAGCCGTCCGGGATGGTCAGCAGCGCCCCGACGTCACCGTCGGCGTACATCGCCCGGGCGGTCCCGCCGTCGGTGGTCCGGACCTCGTAGTAGCTGCCGTCGTCGTTGTGCAGCCCCGCCAGGACGGCCACGAGCGCGGCGGACTGCGGTGAGCGGTCGTCGTCGGCCACGGCCAGCGGCGCCGTCGTCGAGACGTGGATGACGACCGCGTACAGGAGCGTGAACGCGGCCGGGACCAGCACGCTGATCACCGCGAAGAGCGGGGCGCGCAGCACCACCAGCAGGTCCTTGCGCACGAGTGCAGCGAGGGCGCCCACGGTCAGTCCCTCAGCCCGCGGCCGGTGAAGTGCAGGAAGACG
Organism: Cellulomonas fengjieae; assembly: GCF_018388465.1. Taxonomy (NCBI): domain Bacteria; kingdom Bacillati; phylum Actinomycetota; class Actinomycetes; order Micrococcales; family Cellulomonadaceae; genus Cellulomonas; species Cellulomonas fengjieae. Next base: position 3,567,924 of record NZ_CP074404.1, read on the forward strand.
TCCTGCAGGCTGACCCGCGGTACCTCGGCACGCTGTGGCGCCTCGGGCACCTGCGCGGTGAGCTCGGCGAGCGTGCCGCCCACGACCGTGGCGCCGCGGTCGATGATCGTGATCCGGTCGCCGAGCCGCTGCGCCTCCTCCATGTAGTTGGTGGTCAGCAGCACGGCCCGCCCGGAGTCGGCGACGTCCTCGATCCGCGCCCAGATCGCCTCGCGGGACTGCACGTCCACGCCGAGCGTCGGCTCGTCGAGCAGCAGCAGCTCGGGCTCCATCATCAGCGCCTTGGCCAGGGCGAGGCGGCGCTGCATGCCGCCCGAGAAGGTCCCGGCGCGGTCGTCGGCGCGCGACGTCAGCTGCACGAGCTCGAGCGCGTCGTCGATGCGCCGGGCACGGTCGCGCGGCGGGACCCCGTAGTAGCCGGCGTGGAAGGCGAGGTTCTCCCGCGCCGTCAGCTCGGGGTAGACGGACGTCTCCTGCGGCACCAGGGCGAGGCGGCGCAGCAGCGCACGGCGCTCGCCCACCGGGTCCAGCCCCAGCACCGACGCGCGGCCGGCGGTCGCGCCGAGCAGACCGGTGAGCACGTTGAGCAGGGTGGTCTTGCCGGAGCCGTTGGGGCCGAGCAGGCACGTGATGCGCCCCGCCGGGACGTGCAGGTCGAGGGCGTCGAGCGCGCGGAACGGCTCTCGACGCCGTCCCCGTGCGAACTCGACGGTGAGGTCGTCGACCTCCACCGCTGCGACTGCCATGGCGGACCTCCTTGGGACGGATCGTCCAGCGAGTGTTCGCTCGTCGGCGCGATAAACTCAACAGCGATGAATAAGTCACGAGGGCGTCCGGCCGGTGGCACGTCCGACGGTCGCGAGCGCCTCCTCGCAGCCGCCCGTGAGCTGTTCGCGGTGCACGGCTACGACGGCACCACGCTGCGCATGCTCGGCGCCCGGGCGGGGTGCGACCCCGCGCTCGTCGCGTACCACTTCGGCAGCAAGAAGGGCCTGTTCGCGCAGGCCATGGCGCTCACCCTCGGCCCGTCGGCCGTGCTGGAGAAGGCGCTCGAGGGAGACCCGGCCACCCTCGCCGAGCGGCTCGCCGCCTACGTCATCCAGGCGTGGGACCGGCCCGAGGTCGGCGCCTCGCTCACCGAGCTGGTCCGGACCGCGATGACACACCCCGAGGTGCTGCGCGCGTTCCGCGAGTACGTCGAGGCGGAGATCCTGGGCCGGCTCGTTGAATATCTGGGCGGCGGCCCGGCCGCCACGGAGCAGGCCACCGCCCTCGTCACCGTCGTGATCGGCATCGTCTTCGGGCGGTACGTGCTGGGCATCGAGCCGCTGAGCACCATGTCCCCGCAGCGGTACCGCCACGCCCTGCGCCCGATGCTCCGCACGCTCGGCGCCTGACCGGGGAGCCTCGGATCACGCCCCGTGCGGCACCAGGGCCTCGCGACTCGCAGTCGCACGGCGCCGCTCGGTCGCGCGACGGATCAGCACGAACACGAGGCCGCTGACGGCGAGGTGGACCAGCACCAGCAGGATCACGTCGGGCTCGGCCAGGGTCACGTCGGCGCCGGTCGACAGCCAGCCCGTGCCGCCGAGCACCAACCGGTTCACGGTCAGCTGGGCGACGTGGAACGCGATCGCGACCAGCAGCGCGCCACGCACGGGGATGCGCCGCGCCGCGACGAGCACGAGCCCGAAGACCACGAGCTGCACGGCGTACTCGACGGGATCGCTGCCGGCCGGGAAGACCGTCGGTGCGCTCGGTCCCGATCCGAGCAGCGTGGCCGCCACCCACCTCGTCGCGCTGATGACCGCGCTCGTGAGCGGGAACAGCGCCGTGGTGATCAGCGTCGCGGCGGCGACCCGCCAGCCGTCGCGGATCGTCGTCCACGTGTAGCCGCGCAGCGCCAGCTCCTCCGGGAGCGCCTCGAACAGCAGCAGCACGAGGGTGTTCAGCACCAGGAACCAGGCGAGCTCGCGCACGTCGACGGCCCCGACCTCGACCCAGCCGAGCAGCCACGCCGGGCCCCAGACGAGCGCGCCGACGCCGAGACCCACGCCGAGGCCCAGGGCGATCGGCAGGCCCACCGGCCGGGCGAGGCCGAGGCCGAGGCCGGCCAGGGTCCGGTGGTCGACGCGCGTGCGCAGCAGCACGATGGCCGGCACCACGAGCACCGTGGCGAGCACCGCCTGCAGGAGCATCGCAGCGGTCGTCCCGAGCGACAGCCACCGCTGCACCGCCTCGGCCACCCCGATCGCGAGGCCGATGCCGACCCCGAGCACGAGCCAGCCGAGCACCCCGCGCGCCACGGCTCGCCCGCGCCCGTCCCCGTTCCGCATCGATCGTCCCCTCGCGTCACCGACCCCACCGTGCTCCCCCATGGTCCTGACGACCAGGCGTACCCGCGTCAGACGAAAGGCTGATGGCGCATCTTCATTACGTCGTGCCTGGTCACGGCGTGTGAGGATCGCTCCATGATCACCCTGCGCGAGGCGACGACCGACGACCTCGACCTGCTGTACGACCTCCTGCTCGAGGCGTTCAACTGGGACGGCACCCCGCGCTTCACCCGCGACGAGGTCGTCGCGGACACTCACACGGCCCGCTACCTCGGCGGCTGGCGTCGCCCGGACGACTTCGGCCTCGTGGCCGTCGACGGCACGGTCGCCCTCGGTGCGATCTGGGCGCGTGCTCTGCCGGCGGCCACGCCCGGCTACGGGTACGTCGCCGACGACATTCCGGAGATCGGCATGGCCGTGGCTCGACCCGATCGGGGACGGGGTGTGGGCTCTGCCCTGCTGGCCGGCTGCGTCGAGCAGGCCCGTGGCCTGGGTTGGCGCGCGCTGAGCCTCAGCGTCGAGGACGGCAACACCGCCGCCCGGGACCTCTACGAGCGGCACGGGTTCGCGGTCGTGGGCCGCAACGGCGGATCCGACACGATGCTGCGGGAGCTGTGAGACCCGTGACCGACTACGACGCACGGCTCGTCGACCTCTACGACGAGGACAACCCCGACGGCCCCGACCACGACTACTTTCGCGCCCTGGCCGACCAGCTGGACGCACGCTCGATCCTGGACCTCGGGTGCGGTACCGGCATCCTCACCGTGACCCTCGCGCGCCCCGGCCGCACCGTCGTGGGCATCGACCCGTCGCCGGCGATGCTCGCGTACGCCGCGGGCCGGCCGGGCGCCGCGGACGTCGACTGGGTCCTGGGCGACAGCCGCGACATCCCCGGCGGGCCGTTCGACTACGCCGTGATGACGGGCAATGTCGCGCAGCACATCCCCGACCCGGCGTGGGAGCACACGCTGCGCGACCTCGGCACCGCGCTCCGGCCCGGTGGCGTCCTGACGTTCGAGAGCCGCAACCCGCGCGCCCGCGCCTGGGAGTCGTGGGCCGACGAGGAGCCGACGGTCCGCTCGACCCCGCACGGTCCGCTGCGCGAGTGGCTCGAGCTCGGCGAGTCCGAGCCCGGGCGCGTCGTGATCACCTTCCACAACGTCTTCGAGGACACGGGCGAGGACGTCGTCGACGAGCTGACGCTCGCCTTCCGCGAGCGCGCGCTGATCGAGCGGCAGCTGGTCGACGCGGGCTTCGTGGTCGACGGCGTGTGGGCCGACTGGGACCGCACCCCGTGCGCGGACGACTCACCCCTGATGGTCTTCCAGGCGCACCGCGCGTAGCCCACCGGCCGGCACGTCAGCGCGCGGCGGCCGCGGGGCGCGCGCGGTCGCTCCGCGACCGGCGCGCGCCCCGTCGGGCGTCACTCGGTCGGCGGCTCGTCCTTGCCGGACTCCTCGGCGGCGTCGGCCTCCTCCTTGGTGCGGTGCACGGCGCCGTCGGCGTGCTCGGGCGGGCCGTACACCGTGTAGAGGATCAGCGGGTTCTCGCCCGTGTTGACGAAGTTGTGCTTCCGGCCGGCGGGAACCACGACGAGGTCGCCCTGTGCCACGTTCCTCTCCTGGCCCGAGACGATCGCCTTGCCCGTGCCGGACACGAACGTGAGGACCTGGTCCGTGTCCTCGTGGACCTCCTCGCCGATCTCGCCACCCGGCGGGATGGTCATGATGACCAGCTGTGTGTGCTTACCGGTCCACAGCACGCGCCGGAAGTCCGGGCTCTGCTCGGCTGCGGTCGCGATCGTCCAGTGCTCCATGGGGATCTCACCTCTCGGTCGGGGACGGTGTCGTGCACGATCCTGCAGTGACACAGCCGTCCCCGCCTGCGGAGTCACCCACGCGACGGCGCGGTCACCAGTCGTGTGCCGCGGCGAGCCCCGCGGCAACCAGCGCGATCGCGCCGCGCGCAGGCCTGGCCTCGGCCGCTCATCAATGTCCACGCGCACCGCGCACGTCATGGCTAGCGTGTCCGCCGTGGACGCCGGCCCGATGACCCCTGAGCTGGCGCTCGACCTCCTCGACGCGTTCGAGCGCGCCGGCATCGACGTGTGGGTCGCCGGTGGGTGGGGCATCGACGCCCTCGTCGGACGCCAGACGCGCGACCACCGCGACCTCGACGTGCTGTACCGGATCGAGGACGACGCACCGATCCGCGCGGTGCTGACCGCCGCCGGGTACGTCCCCGAGACCGACTGGTGGCCGGTCCGCGTCGAGCTCCGCGGCCCGTCCTACGTCGACATCCACCCCCTGGCCTTCGCTCCCGACGGCAGCGCCACGCAGTCAGGGCTCGACGGAACCACCTTCGACTACCCCGCCTCGGCCTTCACCCGGGGCACGATCGCGGACCGTACCGTCGCTTGCCTGTCCGCCGCGCAGCAGCGCCTCTTCCACTCCGGCTACGAGCTGCGCGAGATCGACCGCCACGACCTCGCCGCGCTCGACGGGGCGGGGCGATGAACGCCGGGACCGAGCTGCACGCCAGGGGTGAGGTGACCGACAGCGAGGTCGAGTCGCTGCACGCCGCCGCGTTCGACCATGCGCCGACCGAGACCCCGTGGCGGCAGCGCCTGACCGACCACAGCCTCACGTGGATCACCGCCCGGCTGGACGGTCGGCTCGTGGGATTCGTCAACGTCGTCGGCGACGGCGGCGTCCACGCGATCCTGCTCGACACCTGCGTGGCCCCCGACCTGCAGGGACGAGGCATCGGTCGGGCCCTCGTCGCGGCCGCTGCCGCCGAGGCGCGACGCGCGGGCTGCCACTGGCTGCACGCCGACTACGAGACCCGCGCGGCCGACTTCTACGAGGAGGCCTGCGGTATGGCGCACACCGAGGCGGGTCTCCTGCGGCTGCAGTGACTGCCCTCGTGGGTGGTCGCTGCCGTCGACCCTGCCGCTGCGGTTCGTCGGCGGAGCCGACGCCATGGCGGGCGTCGAGGCCCACCTGGCGACCATCCGGCTCCAGATCGAGGCCTGCCCCGACCTGTCCGCGTCCCTGAGCTACCCCGGCTGAGCGAGGCTCAGGCGGGCTCGGCCACCCCCGTGGCGGTCCGGGGGAAGAGCCGCGTGAGCAGGTCGGCCAGGGTGATGACGCCGACCACGCGGTCCTCGTCGTGCACGACGGCGAGGTGGTTCTGCGTCTCACGCATCGTGGTCAGCGCGTGGTAGACCGCGGTATCGGCCTGCAGCGTCAGCACCGGCCGCATGAGGTCCGCGGCGGGCCGGTCGGCGGGCTCGATGAGCGCGTCCCGCACGTGCACCACACCCACCGCGGGCGACCCGGCGGCGCCGACCAGGATGCGCAGGTGCCCCGAGGTACGGGTCGCCTCGCGCACGTCGGCGACGGTGGCGCCCGCGGGAACTGCCGTCAGGCGGGCGTCGGGGCGCACCAGGTCGGCGACCGTCAGGGTCTGCAGCTCCAGGGCGCCGGTGAGCTGCGCGGAGTAGCTGGCGTCCAGCGCCCCGACGTTCGTCGAGTGCTCCACCAGGTGACGCAGGTCGTCCGGGTTCTGCCCGGTGGCCAGCTCGTTCGACGGCTCGACGCCGACCTTGCGCAGGCACCAGTTCGCCATCTCGTTCAGCGTCCGCAGGATCGGCCGGGTCAGGAACATGAAGGCGCGCATCGGAACGGCGAGGAGCGTCGCGGAGGTCTCGGGGTGGGCGATCGCCCAGGACTTGGGCGCCATCTCGCCGACGACCAGGTGCAGGAACGTGACGATGGCGAGTGCGAGGACGAAGCCCGACGCGTCCGCCAGCCATGCCGCCAGGCCCCACGTCTCGAAGAGCGGGGTCAGCCAGTGGTGCACGGCCGGTTTGGTGACCGCACCCAGGGCCAGCGTGCACACCGTGATGCCGAGCTGGGACCCGGCCAGCAGGACCGTGAGCTCGGTCGAGCTGCGCAGGGCGGCGCGTGCGGAGCGGCTGGTGGGGGCCGCGTCCTCGAGCCGATGACGCTTGGCGGCAAGGGAGGCGAACTCCACCGCGACGAAGAACGCGCTGAGTGCGATGAGCGCGACGGTGACGGCGACGACGACCACGGGATCGCTCATCGGTCGCTCACCTCGCCCTGTGCCGGCGGGGCCGGCTCGGCGACGGTGATGCGGACGGTGGACGGCACGTGGCGCTCGATCTCCAGGACCTCGATGTGCAGGCGGGTGGGCGGTGGGTCGTCGTACAGGGCGAGGTCGGCGGGGTCGGGCGGCAGCTCGAGGTCGATGACGGTCCCCACCTCGGGGAACCCGCCGTGCTCGGCGATGACCAGGCCGGCGATCGTCTCGTAGTCGCCGCGCGGCAGGTCCTGCCCGACGGCACGTTCCACCTCGTCGATGTGGACGTCGCCCGCCATGACCCAGGTGCCGTCGTCCTGCACCGGGATGTAGGCGGGCCGGGCCGGGTCGTGCTCGTCGGTGATCTCCCCGACCAGCTCCTCGGCCAGGTCCTCGAGCGTCACGACGCCCGCGAACCCGCCGTACTCGTCGATCACGCACGCCATGGGGTTCCTGCCCTCGGTCAGCGAGGTCAGCACGTCGGGCAGCGGCATCGACGTCGGCACCACGATCGGCGGCCGCATCAGCCTGGTCACCAGGGCGGTGCCCGGCTCGTCGGTCACCAGGACGTCCTGCAGGTGGATGACGCCGACCACCTGGTCCTCGTCGCCCAGGACCGGGTAGCGCGAGTGGCCCTGGCTCATCTCCTCGCGGACCTCGCCGAGGGTGTCGTCGGTGTGCACCACGCCCACCCGGGCGCGCGGGATCATCGCGTGCTCGGCGTCGCGCTCGGGGAAGTCGAGGATGCGGTCCAGGAGGACGGACAGCTCCTCGGGCAGGTCACCGCTCTGGCGGGAGTCCGCGACGATGTGCTCGAGGTCGCGCGCGGACGCCGAGTGCTCCACGTCGTGCACCGGTTCGATGCGCAGCAGGCGCAGCAGGGCGTTGGAGGCGGCGTCGAAGACGCGGATCAGCCAGCCGAAGAGCCGCAGGTACCAGATGGTCGAGCCGGCCAGGCGCAGCGCGACCGACTCGGGACGGGCGATCGCGAGGTTCTTGGGGAACAGCTCGCCGAACAGCATCTGGACGAAGGTCGAGAACGCCAGCGCCAGGACCGTTCCCACGGCGATCCCCACACCCGTGGGGATGCCGACGCCGCCGAGCGCCTCACCGAGGGACTCGCCGATCAGCGGTTCCGCGACGTAGCCGACGAGCAGCCCCGTGACGGTGATGCCGAGCTGGGCGCCGGAGAGCATGAACGACGTGCGGCGGGTGACCGACAGCGCGCTCTTGGCGCCGGCGTCGCCGGAGGACGCCCGGGCGTTGAGCCGCGAGCGGTCCACGGCCATGAACGCGAACTCCTGGGCCACGAAGTACCCCGTGGCGACCGTGATCAGCAGGACCACCACGACCCCCAGGAGCAGGGACAGCAGCCACATCAGCAGCCTCCCCCTCTCGCCGCATCGGTGCTGCGCAGCTCAAGGGGGTTCGTACTGTCGCTATCCATCTCTCTCCAACTCAGGGGGAACGTCCACGCCGACAACGCACGGCACGCGTGGAGGGTTCCGGCGTTGCGCCACAGCGGGCGAGCACCAGCGCCGCTGCCGCACCGGCTGCGCTGACGACCGCGAACGGCAGGGCGGGTGCCGCCCGGAACAGGCCGGTGAACAGGATCGGTCCCACGAGCTCGGCCAGCACGAACGAGTACTGGAAGACCGCGAGGTAGCGTCCGCGGGCGGACCCGGCCAGCGTGTTCACCAGCGCGGCGGACGACGGCGCGTGCAGGACCTCGGCGGCACTCAGCAGCGCCATGGCCACGAGGAGCAGCACGGCGGCCGCCACCAACCCGAGCGACGTGGCGACCGCCACCAGGGCGAAGGCGCCGCACCACAGCGCGCCGGCCCTGGTGAGGACGCTCACCTGGGAGTGCGTTCGGGCGGCCGCGGCGCCGCGTGCGGAGAACATCGCCACGAGCAGTGCGTTGACCACGAGGAGGGCAGACGTGAGCCACCCCGGTCCCTGCAGGCCGGACCGGACCACGGTCGGCAGCGAGAGCCCGACGAAGACGATGCACAGGGCGAACACGCTGTTGACGAGAAGGAGAACGACGAACGCCCGGTCCCTGCCCATCACGGCGAGTCCGGCCAGCACGGCGCCTCCCTCCGTCGACGGCGAGTGCCGCACCCGCACGCCGGTGATCAGTACGGCTGCGACGGCGGTCGATGCCGCAGCCGCCCAGGCCAGCGCCACGTAGGCCGCCGTCAGGTCGAGGGAGATCACCACGCCGGTGATCAGGCCGCCGCCCACGATCCCGACGGTGCGCGCGGCGTTGAGTCGACCGAACCAGCCCTCCGTCGAGAGCGTGCTGCCGGCCTCGGCGTAGTCGGCAAGCAGGGAGAACACCGACGACCAGAACAGCCGTGTCCCGACGACCATGACGGTGGACGCCGCGAACACCGCCACGGGCCCACGTGCCACGACGAACGCCGAGTAGGCGGCGACCTGACAGACCAGCCCGAGGATCACGACGGGACGGGCGCCGACGCGATCGACGAGGACGCCCGCCAGGAGAGGGAGCGGGAGGCCGACGAGGACGCTCGCGCTCACGATGGCGCCGAGGACGGGCAGCGCGATGTCGGTCAGGACGGTGAAGTAGACCAGGGACAGCGGCAGGAAGAGCCCGCCCGCCAGCGAGGCGAGGGCGAGCGACAGGCTGAGGGTGAGGTCAGGGCGAGACGATGCGGAGAGGGGCACGGGTGTCGTCACTTCCGGATGGGAAACAGACAGGGCTGAGTGGCCCGACGAGCTCGTTGCTCGGCGGGCGGTTCAGCTGGGTCTGACGTCCATCACGGGGCGACGCTAGGGGCGTCGCCCCGGCACGGGCAAGGCGTTATGCCGCCCGCGGCAGGGGCGACCATCCGCAGTGACCCTCCGTCGAGAGTTCTGCAGCGTGGAGTTAACTGGCCAGGCGCCCCGCCACGGGCGCGGGACGAGAAGGAAGAGCCGATGAGCGCTCCGGACGCCGTGATCGACATCCAGGGACTGACCAAGTCGTTCGGCAGGTTCCCGGCGCTCAGGGGTGTCGACCTGCACGTCGAACGGGGTCAGGTGCACGGGTTCCTCGGCCCCAACGGCGCGGGCAAGTCCACGACGATCCGCGTCCTGCTGGGCCTGCTCAGGGCGGACGGCGGCACGGTCCGGCTGCTCGGCGGTGACCCGTGGGCGGACGTCGTCAGCCTGCACCGGCGACTCGCCTACGTGCCGGGCGACGTGTCGCTGTGGCCGGGGATGACCGGTGGCGAGGCGATCGACCTGCTGGGCGAGCTGCGCGGCGGGATCGACGAGCCGCGCCGGGCCGAGCTGGTCGAGCGGTTCGAGCTGGACCCGACCAAGCGGGGGCGGCAGTACTCCAAGGGCAACCGGCAGAAGGTCGCGATCGTCGCCGCCCTGGCCTCGGACGTCGAGCTGCTCGTCCTGGACGAGCCCACCAGTGGGCTCGACCCCCTGATGGAGAACGTCTTCCAGGAGGTCATCGGCGAGGCGACGGCACGCGGGACCACCGTGCTGCTGTCCAGCCACGTCCTGGCGGAGGTCGAGACCCTCGCCGACCGGCTCAGCATCATCCGCGACGGGGTGATCGTGCAGGCCGGCACGCTCACCGAGCTGCGCGGGCAGACCCGCACGACGATCCACGCCACGCTCGAGCGCGCACCCGACCCGCAGGCTCTGACGGTATTCAGCGACGTGCACATCGACGGCGATCGGTTCTCCGGGACGGTCGAGTCCGGCCGGATCGGTGCGGCCATGGACGCGCTGACCCCGTCCGGGTTCACGTCGCTGACCGTGGCTCCGCCGTCCCTCGAGAGCCTGTTCCTGCGGCTGTACGGCGACGAGGCGGATCGGTGATCGCGTTGACCGTGTCCCTGACCGGGACGCGACCGCTGCTGCGCACGTCGTTGCGGCACGACGGGCGCCTGTTCGCTCCGTGGGCCGCGATCGTGACGTTGCTGTCGGCGTCGTCGATCGTCGTGTACCCGCTGGTGTTCCCCTCGCTGGCGTCGCGGCAGGCACTGGCGGGTGCGATCGGCGCGAACCCCGCGCTCGGGCTGATCTTCGGCCCGGCCTACGACCTGACCACCGCCGACGGGTTCAACGCGTGGCGCAGCCTTGCGCTCGGCGGGCTCCTCGTCGCACTCGGCGCGATCTTCGCCGTCACCCGCGCGACCCGGGCCCAGGAGGACTCCGGTCAGGCCGAGCTGCTCGCGTCCGGCGTGATGGGCCGCTCGACCCGGCTCATGGCGGGTGTGGGGGTCGCCCTGGTCGGCTCGCTCGTCGCCGGTCTCGTGGCCGGCGCCGTCACCGGGCTCTGCGGTGGTGACTGGCGGGCGTCGATGCTGCTGGGCGCCACGTTCACGGCGAGCGGCTGGATGTTCGCCGGGGTGGCGGCGCTCACCGCGCAGGTCGGTTCGGATGCCCGCACCGCGAGCTCGCTCGCGGTGGGGACTCTCGGGGTCCTCTTCCTGCTGCGCGGGTTCTGCTCCTCTCTCGACGCACCCGCGTGGACCCTCTGGGTCAACCCCCTCGGCTGGACGCTCGAGACCAGGCCCGCCACCGGCGATCACTGGGCCCCGCTGCTGCTCGCCGTGGCGCTCACGCTCGTGCTGGTCGCGGTCGCGTTCGCGCTGCAGGGACGGCGCGACTTCGGTCAGGGACTCATCCCCCCGCGACCCGGCCCCGCCCGCGGCACCACGCGCAGCACGTGGCGGCTCGCCGTCCGCGTCAACCGCGCACCACTGATCACCTGGACCATCGCCTTCGTCGCCCTCGGAGTCGTCTTCGGGTACTTCACGACCTCGCTCACCGACCTCCTGTCGGGCGACTCGGCGGTCCAGCGGATCCTGGCCTCGGGTGCAGCCCGACCCGAGGAGCTGACCGCCGCGTTCGTGCGCACCGTGCTGAGCCTCGTCGGGATCCTGGCCGCGATCCCGGGTGTCCAGGTCCTGCTCAAGGTCCGCTCCGAAGAGCTCGACGACCGCGTCGAACCCGTCCTGGCGGGCGCCGTCGCCCGCCCGCGGTACTACGCCAGCCACGTCCTGCTCGCGCTTGCCACTGTGACGTCGTACGTCCTGATCGCCGGCAGTCTCGTCGCCGCACTCGCCTCCGGCGCCGACATCGGCGTCAGCTACGGCGACGTGTTCGTCCAAGGGCTCGCCACCGTGCCGGCCGTGTGGACCGTGGTGGCCCTGTCCGTCGCCGTCGTCGGCGCCCGCCCCGCCGTGAGCATCGCCGCGTGGGCCGGGGTGCTCGCCTCGTTCATGCTCACCCTCCTGGGCCCGACGTTCGGCCTCGACGACTGGGTGCTCGGGATCAGCCCGTTCTGGCACGTCCCCGACGTCGCCGCCGGCGCGCCCGACTGGTCCGGCCTCGGCTGGATCACGCTGGTCACCCTCGGACTCCTGCTCGTCGGCTTCGCGGGCTTCCGCCGCCGCGACCTCGCGCGCTGACCGGCCGCGTCAGGTCGGCCACACGCGCGCCGCGGCCGATGCCGCGTCGATGATCCGGGGACCGTCGACCGCGGAGTTGTCGACGACGAGCGAGGCCCGCTGCCACGGCACCGCCCGCGCGAAGTACAGGCGTTGCGCCCCCACGTACCGGTGCATCAGTCCGTGCTCGGGGTCGGGGTCCAGGCCGTCGCGCAGCGCCATGCGCCGGACCATCACCTCCAGCGGGACGTCGACGAAGACCGAGTAGTCCCAGAACCCGACCAACTCGTCGCGAAGCAGGAACGTGCCCTCGACCAGCACCAACGCGTCGTGGGGCGCCTGGACCGCAGCCGGCCGCCACGTCTGCCCGGTGGCCCGGTCGAACGACGAGCCGCGGTAGAGACCGTCCCCGTCGGCACGCAGCGGCGTCAGCGCCCACGAGGTGAGCGTGGCGTAGTCGTAGGTTTCGAGCCAGAAGCCCTCCGGCGACAGGCGCCCGCGCGCGTGCCGGACGACCGCGGGCTGGAAGAAGTCGTCAGCGTGCAGCACCACCACCGGGCGGGCGTCGATCCGCTGCGCGAGCGCCGCGGCCAGGGCGCTCTTGCCGCTGGCCCCCACCCCGTCGATCGCCACCAGGGCGCGACGCCCGCGCGGCACGGCACCGACGATCCGCGCGACGACCTCCCCCATGCCGTCGGTCATGTACCGAGCGCCGCCCGGCGGTCGATGCCGAGCGTGGCGATGAGGTCCTCGTGCAGCTCGAACCAGACCCGGTGGCAGGAGTCGATGTCGGTGCCGTCGACCCATCGCCCCTCCCCGGCGCGGGCTCGCCGCCGCGCCCGGGCGAACCGCGCGGCGTACCCGTCGAACCGGGTCAGGAGGCGGGCCAGCCGGTCGACGAGCGGGGCGAGGCCGCGCTCGACGGTCGCGAGCTCGTCGAGGACACCGTCGTCCCAGGCGGCGTCGGTGTGGTCGTTGGGCGCCAGCCGGTCCCCCGCGGTCGCCCGCAGCTGCCAGTGCGTGCACGCCTGCTGCAGGCGGGCGTTGAGCGGGAGGAAGGCGCGGTGGACGTCGCGGACCTCGTCGTGACCGCCGATCGCGTCGAGCTCGGCTGCGAGCAGCCGCTCGTCCTGCGCCCGGCCGGACTCGGTCAACGACCAGCCGCTGAGGTCGGCGAAGGTCGCGCGCCCCACCCACCCGCGGGCCTCGGCGTCGAGCAGCGTCTCCTGCGTCTGGGCCGGGTCCAGGGCGAAGCGGCGGGCGAGCGCGGCGGTGTCGGCGAACCCGACGATCCGCACGGCGTGCAGCGCGAGCAGCTCGGGCGCGGAGTCCCGCGTCACGGGGCCGTCGCCTGCCGGGCGGCGAGCCGCGCGTAGTGCTGCTGGCACGCCTGCGGGGAGTTGAAGCCCATGGCCTGCGCCATCTGCGCCCACGTCAGGCCCGCGCTGCGGGCGATGAACAACAGCCCGTCCTCGAGCCCGTCGACCTCGGCGCGCGCCGCCGGGAGCAGGGCGAGCGCGCTCGCGATGTCCTCGGGAGCCAGGTCCGCGGAGCGCCAGAGCGCGAACTGCACGAGGTCCACCGCAGACGGCGGGACGGGGCCGGGGCGCCACGGACGGTCGCCGATGCCGTCGGCTCCCCGGCGGAGCAGCCGCTCGCGCGCCTCGTGCTCCCGGTGGGCCTGCGCCTGGTCGGCGCGTGCCGCTCCGGCGGGGTCGTCCTTGCTCTCCATGCCCCGAGCGTGCAGACTCACGAGAATCTTGTCAACGATTCGTTGAAGGGTGCCCGATGCTGGTTCCGTTGCGGGACGCCGACGTCGCCGCGTGCGGCGGCAAGGCCGGTGCGCTCGGTCGCCTGGCGCGCGCAGGCCTACCGGTCCCGGACGGCTTCGTCGTGCCCTTCGCCGCCTACCGCACCGATCTGGACCTGCGCCCCGGCCTGAGCGACGCGCTCGCCCGGGAGCTCGCCGCGCTCGGCGACCCGCCCGTCGCCGTGCGCTCCTCGGCCGGCGACGAGGACACCGCCCTGGCGTCCGCCGCCGGTCAGCACGAGACCGTGCTCGGCGTGCGGGGCGTCGACCAGGTGGCCGACGCCGTCCGTGCCTGCTGGGCGTCGCTCCACTCGCCGACCGCGCTCGCCTACCGGGCCGCGACGCCGCACCGGCCCGCGGACCCGGTGATGGCGGTCCTCGTCCAGCGCCTCGTGGACGCAGAGGTGTCCGGGGTGATGTTCACCCCGGCCGGCTCGGACGGCGTGACGCGGATCGAGGCGTCGTGGGGGCTCGGCACCAGCGTCGTCGGGGGCACCGTCACCCCGGACGCCTACCGGGTAGAGCCCGGCGGGACGGTCCGTCGGCGGATCGCCGACAAGCGGACCCGCGTGGACCGGGCGGGGACACGCGTCGTGACGAGCGAGGTCGCCGAACTCGACCGGGGCAGACCCGCGCTCGACGAGGCGACGGCGCTGCGGCTCGCCGACCTCGGGCGCCGCGTCGGTACGGTCCTCGGCGGCGCGCTGGACATCGAGTGGGCGGTGGTCGACGGCGAGCTCTGGGTGCTGCAGGCCCGGCCGGTCACCGCGGACCTCCCTGCACCGGCACCGCCCACGCTGGCTCTGCTCACCGGGACACCAGGCAGCCGGGGCAGCGCCACCGGCACCGCGCGGATCGTCCGCGGCCCCGGCGACTTCACGCGGACGCGGGCCGGCGACATCCTCGTCTGCCCGTGGACGGACCCGGGCTGGACGCCCCTGCTGCGCCTCGTGGCCGGCGTGGTCACCGAGACCGGCGGGGCGCTCTCGCACGCCGCCATCGTGGCTCGCGAGCGAGGGATACCCGCCGTCCTCGGAGTCCCGGGCGCGACGACGACGCTGCGCGACGGCACCACGATCACGATCGACGGCGACGCCGGCACGGTCACCAGCAACCACCCCTGAGGACGGCACATGGCAACACGGCACCTCTACGTGGCCCGGCACGGCGACGCCGACGCGTTCGGCGAGCTCACGGACACCGGTCGCCGGCAGGCGGGTCTCCTGGGTGAACGCCTCGCGCACCTCCCCATCGACGCCGTCTGGCACTCGCCCCTCCCACGCGCCGCCGACAGCGCGCACGAGCTCGCCCGACACCTGCCCGGCGTGCCCGTCGCCGCGGCTCCGGAGCTCATCGACCACGTCCCGCACGTCCCCGCCCCGGCCGAGACGCCACCGCCCCTGCGCGGGTTCTTCGACGGGTACGACGAGGCCGAGGCCGCCGCGGGGACCCGGCTCGCCGACGCACTGACCGCCCGGTTCGCCGCCGACCCGGATCCGGCCGCGCAGGCCCGCGACACGCACGAGGTGCTCGTGACGCACGCCTACCAGGTCGCGTGGCTGGTGCGGCACGCGCTGGACGCGCCCGCGTCCCGCTGGCTCGGCCTGAACAGCGGCAACACCGCCCTGACGGTCCTCACCTACCGCCCGGGCCTGCCGCCGACGCTGGTGATGTTCAACGACATGAGCCACCTGCCCGCCGAGCTGCGCTGGACGGGGTTCCCCACGACCGCCAGAGCGTGACACGCGGGTGCATGGTGCACCGGCGTCGCGCGTCCCTAGGGTGGGGGCGTGAGCAGCGACCCCGTGGCACGCCTCGAGTACGAGTCCATGGTCTTCGCGCGGCACCTTGCCGGGAGCACCCGCCGCTCCGGCGGAGAGCTCGACCAGAGCGCGTACGTGCTGCTCACCCTCCTGCAGGCCTGCGGGCCGTCGAGCATCGGCGACCTCGCCGCCACCACGGGCCTCGACGCCTCCACGCTCAACCGGCAGACCGCCGCGCTCCTGCGCAACGGCCACGCCGAGCGGATCACCGACCCCGACGGCGGCGTCGCGCGCAAGTTCCGGCTGACCCCGGACGGCGAGCGCGCGCTCAACGAGGAACGGTCCGCGAGCACCGCGGCGCTCGACGCGATCACCGCCGACTGGGCCGACGACGACCGCGCCGCCCTGGCCACCCTGCTCGGCAACCTCAACATGTCGATCGAGGCGCGCGTCGGGCGCAGCTGGCCCCGGCCGGAGCTGTAGGGCTCGTTCAGGAGCTGGCGACGTCGCGGCGCGCGATGGCCCACACCCCCAGCAACGCTCCTGCCACGCCGACGGCCGCCAGCAGGACGAGAGGCCCGACCTGTGGGTCGGGTACGGCGACGTCCGGCACGTGACCGAAGATCGCCAGGTCCTGGATGCGTTCGCCGACACCGAGCAGGCCACCCAGCAGGACGAGTGCGGAGCTGAGGACCAAGGGGACCCACGTGAGCCACCCGCGTCGCGGCCAGCGGCCGACGACGAAGGCGCCCCAGCCGATCAGCGCCAGCACGGCGGGCCACTGGCCCACCGCGGAGGCGAGCGCGCGCCTGGCGACGTCGTCCCCGTCCATCACCTGCGGGGTGACGACCGCGGCAAGCGCCCCGGTGACCAGCAGCAGGACCAGGCTCGCCGCGCCGGTCACGACGACCCGCCACGCCAGCGGGGCCCACCTGCGCGTGCCCGTGGACAGGACGAGGTCGGTGCGACCCGCCGTCTCGTCGCGGGAGACGGTCAGGATGCTCAGCAGTGCGAACGCGCACGTGCCGATGGCCACGAGCGTGCCGACGTAGCCGAGGAACCCGGCGACCGGGTCCAGAGTTCCGACCTGTGTGCCCAGGAACCCGCCGAGCTGGTCGCGCCGGGCCTGTTCGACCGCACCGGAACCCATCGCGTCGAACGCGGTGCCGAGGCACGCCACTGCGACGGTCCACCGCGCGGCCTGCGCGGAGACAAGTCGCGCCGTCAGGCCGAGTCCGGACCCGATGATCCGCCGCGGCATCCGGCGCTCGCCGCGCGCCACGAGCCCGGCACCGTGCTCCCGGCGGCGGGCCAGCCACACGCTCAGTCCGCCGAGACCAGCCGCGACGGCCACCGCCACGAGCGCCGCCCACGCCCGGTTGCCGTCGAACGGGCGGACGGAGGCGCGCAGGCCGAGGACGCTGAGGTGGTTCAGCCACGGGATGTCCTGCACGTCGGCGGTGGCCCGCAGCAGGAACGCCCCCGCGAGCAGGGTGAAGCCCAGGCTGCGGGCACCCGTCGCCGTCGGTGCCACCTGGGCCACGACCACCGTCAGGTACGCGGTCAGCAGGAACGTCGTGCCGACCGCGGTACCGAACAGCAGCGCGCCCGGCCAGGTGATCCCGTCGACCCGCCCCGTCGAGAGAGCCACCGCGGCGCCACAGCCCAGGGCGACCACCGACGCGACCGCGGCGAGCGCGAGCAGCGCGGCGTGCAGGGGCGCGGCCGGTGGCACGCCGGAGCCGCGCAGCAGCTCCACCGTGCCGTCGTCCTCCCCGGCGCGCGTCATGGCCACCGCCGTCACCACGGCCATGATGCCCGCGAGGATCGTCGCGAAGGCGCCGATCTCCCAGACGAACATGTGCGCGGGCTGCTCCCCGGCGAGCACGCCGTACAGCACCGTCGACGCGGCGTTGTGCTGTGCCAGCTCGGTCGCCGCGCGTCGCTGCTCGGCCGTGGCGTACGTGGTCTGGTAGGCCGAGGTGGTGGCGCCGGTCAGCACGACGAGGAGCCCGGTCCACGCCGAGAGCTGGCCCCGGTGCCGCCGCAGCAGCAGCCGGACCAGACGAGGCTCGGGCCGGCTCATCGTGCCCGCACCTCGTAGTGCCGGCGGAACAGGTCCTCCAGCCGCGTGGGGGTGCAGGTGATGTCCAGCGCCCCACCGCCCGCGAGCGCCGACAGGACGGCGGGCACCTGGGCGCGCGGGACGTCGAGCCGCAGGTCCGGACCCGGCCCGGGGTCCGCGATGCCCGCCCGCCGCAGGCCGGCCGCCACGGCCACGGCCTGCTCGGGAGCCACGGTCGCCGTCACCTGCGAGCCGCCGAGCAGGCGCATCTGCGCGACCGGGCCGGACTCGACCAGGCGGCCGTCCTTGACGATGGTCACGGCCTCGCACAGCGCCTCGACCTCCGCCAGGACGTGGCTGGAGAGCAGCACGGTGCGTCCCTGCGCGACCGCCTCGCGCACGCAGCGCTGGAACAGCTCCTCCATCAGTGGGTCGAGGCCCGTCGTGGGCTCGTCCAGCACGAGCAGCTCCGTCCGCGCGGCGAACGCGGCGACGAGGACCACCTTCTGCCGGTTGCCCTTCGAGTAGGTGCGCACCTGCCTGCGGGTGTCGAGCGCGAACGCGTCCACCAGCCGGCGCTCCGCCGCGCGGTCGCGCGTGCCCCGCAGCGCGGCCAGCGCGTCGAGAACCTCCTGCCCCGTCAGCGTCGGCCACAGCGCCACGTCCCCCGGCACGTAGGAGATGCGGCGGGTCAGCTCGGCCGGTCGCCGCGCGGGATCGAGCCCCAGCACGCGCACGCGGCCCGCGGTCGCGCGGTAGAGCCCCAGGAGCACCCGGATCGTCGTCGACTTGCCGGCCCCGTTCGGGCCGAGGAAGCCGTGCACCTCTCCCGCCCCGACGTGCAGGTCCAGCCCGTCGACGGCCGCGAACCGGCCGAACGTCTTGACGAGCCCGTCCACCTCGACCACCGCGCTCATGAGCGGGCCGCCTCGACGGCACCCACCACGGCGTCCGCCACGGCGCGGTTGCGCCGTCGGTCCTGACGCCTGCCCACCTGCACGTAGAGATCCGCCGCGCGGCGCGCCAGCTCGAGGTCGACGGACCTGGCCAGCGGCTCGAACGCCGGGCCGAGCTGGTTGTGGATACGCGCGACGACCGCGGCGGCGATCTCCTCGAGCTCCTGCTCGGAGGGAACCGCACCGGGTGAGCGGTCGGCCATGCGATCGAAGACCGCCATGCTCTCGGAGCGGCGCGACTCCTCGAACGTCTCGTAGACGAGAGCCGCCTCGGGCGGAATGTCACCGCGGTAGAAGGCGAGCTCCATGAAGTCGCGCTCGTGCCGGACCGCGCGCCGCGTCCCGTCGTCGTCGGCCCGGCGCTCCATGTCGTCGTAGAAGGACGTCACGGCAGCCGGCATCGGTGACAGGTGCTCCCCGCGGGCGGCGACCGCGAGCAGCCGCACCACCTGCTTGCGCTGCTCCTGCAGGCGCTCGAGCTGCTCGTCCAGCGTGCTCACGGTCGCCTGGAGGTCGGCGACCACGGACGCGTGCTGCACCCCCTCGGACTCGGCCCAGCCGTCGTGGCCGCCGGGCTGCGCGTCGAGCATCCCGGAGATCCTGGACAGCGGCACTCCCGCCTGCGCCAGCCAGCGGATGCGGCTCAGCCGCGCCACGTGGCGCAGGTCGTAGTCGCGCCTGCCGTCCCGGACGACCGGCACCGGGAGCAGCCCGGCGTGGTGGTAGTGGCGCACTGCGCGCACCGTCGTCCCTGCCAGCTCTGCGAGCTCCTTGACCTGCATGCGCCCAGTCTGGAGGTGTGACCCTGCGTCGCAGTCAAGCCCTCGCCCGGCGTCGGTCGGGGCCGGATCACGCCCCGCCGCGGCGCCAGCTCAGCATCACGAACAGGTCCCGCTCACCGGCCACGCCCTCGAGCACCGCTCGCGCCACGGCCCGCTCGCCTGCCTGCTCGCAGCACCACAGCTCGAAGTCGACCACTCGCGACCACGGCTCGGGCAGGTACCCGAGCACCGCGTCGCCGTCGACGACCTTGACCACGTCGTGCTGGCTGCGGGCCAGCCCGACGGGGAACCGACGTCCGGACGGCAGGGCGCCCGGCGGGGCGTCGGCCTCGACGAACCCGCGCACGCGCACGGGCACGTGGCCCCCACCGGCGGGCACCAGCCGACCGGGGAGGCGGATCGAGGACGTCGGGTCCATGCGCGGAAACTACTCCGGCTGGGCGCGTAGAGAAACGCCTTCCCGCTCCGTTCCCGAAGTGATGGTGCCAATCTGGGCACGACGAAGGAGGAGCAATCATGGCCAGGTACCTGCTGATCACGGACTTCCAGAGCGGTCCGGACGAGTCGCCGATGTCCGCGTGGACCGACCAGGAGGTCGCCGACCACCTCAGCTACTACGGACGCCTCAACCGCGAGCTCGTCGCCAGCGGGGAGCTCGTCGGCGGCGAGATCCTCACCGGGCCGGACCTGGCCAAGATCGTCACGTCCGACGGCACGGCGCCGGTGATCACCGACGGCCCCTTCCAGGAGTTCAAGGAGTGGGTCGCGGGCTACCAGATCGTCGACGTGGAGACCGAGGAGCGCGCGCTCGAGATCGCCGCGCGGGTCTCCGCGGTACCCGGCCGCGGAGGCGTCCCGACGCAGCAGCCCATCCAGGTGCGCCGGATCATGGATGCCGGACCGTCGAACGTGGAGGAGATGAACGCATTCCTCGAGACGGCGAGCGACGCGCGCTGAACGTCCCGGTCGAGGTCGAGGACCTGCTGCGCGAGCTCGCGCCTCAGGTTCTCGGCACGCTCGCGCGACGGTGGGGCGACTTCGCCGCCGCGGAGGACGCGGTGCAGGAGGCGCTGATCGCCGCCGTACGCCGCTGGCCCGCCGACGGTGTCCCGGAGCAGCCCCGCGGGTGGCTCCTGCAGGCGGCGTCGCGACGGATGGTCGACCAGTGGCGCAGCGACAGAGCCCGCCGCGAGCGCGAGGCCCGGGTGGCAGCGGAACCCGCGGAGGGTGAGGCCGCGCAGGGCGACGACACCCTGACGGTGCTCTTCCTGTGCTGCCACCCCGTCCTGACCCCCGCGTCGGCGGTCGCGCTGACGCTGCGCGCGGTCGGTGGGCTGACGACCGCGGAGATCGCCCGCGCGTTCCTGGTCTCCGAGGCGACCATGGCGCAGCGCATCAGCCGCGCCAAGCAGCGCATCGGAGGCGAGCGCTTCTCGATGCCGTCACCCGACGAGCACCCCGCACGGCTGCGCACTGTGCTGCGGGTGCTCTACCTGATGTTCAACGAGGGGTACGTCGGCAGCGCCGGCACCGACCTCACGCGCGCGGACCTCTCCGACGAGGCGATCCGGCTCATGCGGCTCGTGCACGCGGCCGACGACGACGCCGAGGCCGCCGGGCTGCTCGCCCTCATGCTGCTGACCGATGCCCGCCGACCCGCACGTACGGACGCGGCCGGCGACCCCGTGCCGCTCGCGGAGCAGGACCGGACGCGCTGGGACCGTGCCCGGATCGCGGAGGGCACCGCGCTTCTCGACCGGGCGATCGGCAGCGGAGCCGTCGGCGAGTACCAGCTGCAGGCCGCGATCGCGGCCCTGCACGACCGCGCGGCGAGCGCGGACGCCACGGACTGGTCGCAGATCCTCGCGCTGTACGGGCTGCTGGAGCAGATGACGGGCAACAAGGTGGTGACGCTCAACCGCGCGGTCGCCGCGTCGATGGTCGACGGGCCGGCCGCCGGGCTGGCGATCCTGGACGGCGTCGACGAGTCACTCCCCCGCCTCGACCAGCTCCGCGCGCACCTCTACGAGCTGGCGGGCGACCGGGACCGCTCGCTCGTCCACTACCGACGGGCGGCGGGCCGGGCCACCAACCTCGCCGAACGCCGGTACCTGGACGCGCAGGTCGCCCGGCTGGGGTCATAGGCTGCCTCGCGTGAGCTGGCCGGTGTGGTCCGTCGACGACGTCGTCGCCGAGCGCCCCGCCGTCCGGGTCAACCAGCTCGGGTACCTCCCGGGTCGGCCGATGCGGGCGACGCTCGTCTCCACCGCGACCGACCCCGTCCCGTTCACCGTCGTGCGCGACGACGGGCTCGTCGCCCAGGAAGGCCTGTCGCACCCCTGGCCGGTGCGCCCCGAGCCGACCTCAGGGCTGCCGGTGCACGTCCTCGACCTCGGCGACCTCCACGAGGGCACGTTCCGGGTCGTCGCGTCGTCGTCGCACAGCCATCCGTTCCGGGTCGCTGCCCGCCTGCACGCGGATCTGCGCGACGACGCCCTGCGCTTCTTCTCCCTCATGCGCTCGAGCACCGAGATCACCGCTCCCGGCTACGACCGGCCGGCGGGCCACCCGGACACGGGCGTCCCCGCCTGGACGGGTACCGACGCGGAGCGGCTGTACCCCGGCTGGCACGACGACGGGACCTACGACGTGTCGGGCGGCTGGTACGACGCGGGCGACTACGGCAAGTACGTGACCAGCGGCGCGATCGCGGTCTGGCAGCTGCTCGCCGCCCTCGACCTCGTGCCGGACGACGCGCGGCTTGCCGACGAGTGCCGGTGGCAGCTCAGCTGGCTGCTGCGGATGCAGGTGCCGGCCGGGCGCCCGCTGGCGGGCCTGGCGTTCCACCGCGTCCATGGCACCGCCTGGTCACCGCTGCCCGGCCAGCCGCACCTCGACCCCACCGAGCGCGTCCTGCACCGCCCGTCGACCACCGCGGCGCTGCACCTGGCCGCCGCCGCAGCGGCCGGGGCGCGACATTTCCGCGCGACCGACCCGGCCTACGCGCACCGGCTGGAGGCGGCCGCGCGGTCCGCGTACGACGCCGCCCGACTGCACCCCGACCTCCTGCCCCCGGACGACCACGCGCGTTACGGCGGCGGCCCCTACGACGACAGCGCGGTGGGCGACGACTTCTACTGGGCAGCCGCGGAGCTGTGGCTGGCCACCGGCGACCACGCGTACGAGCGGGAGATCCTGCGCGCCCCCGAGCACTCCGCCGACCCCTTCGACGACGCCGGCTTCGACTTCCACGCCGTCGGCGCCCCCGCCCAGCTGGACCTGGCGCTGCACGGCAGCGGACTCGCCGATCACGACCGGGTGGTCGACAGCCTGCGTGCCGGCGCCGACCGGCTGCTCGACGTCCAGACCCGCCAACCCTGGGGTCAGCCGTATGCCCCGGCCGGTGGCTGGTCCTGGGGCTCCAACGGCCGCATCCTCAACAACCTCGTCGTGCTCGGCACGGCTCACCTGGTCGCCGGGGACACCGCCTACCGCGACGCCGTCGCCACCGGGACGGACTACCTGCTGGGCCGCAACGCGCTGGGCCAGAGCTACGTCACCGGGTACGGCATCGACCACAGCCACCGCCAGCGCACCCGGCAGTTCGGCCACGCGCTCGACCCCGCACTTCCCCCGCCCCCGCCGGGCGCGCTGGCAGGCGGGGCGAACTCGGTGCCCGCCCCCGACTTCCCCTACGACCAGCGCCTGGTCGGACTACCGCCCCAGTGCTGCTACCTCGACGAGCCCACGTCGGAGGTCACCAACGACGTCTGCATCCGCTGGAACGCGCCCCTGGTGTGGGTGAGCACCTACCTCTCCCGCTGACCGGTCCCGGTGGGCATCGGCGCCGCGTGGGCCCTGGGGTCGGCGCACAAAGGGCGCAGAACGCCCCCGCCGCGACCACCTCCGCTGCCACCATGGAGGGGTCGGCCGGTGCGCCGCTCGCCGACCCCCGGGGCACTCGCCCACGACGCGGCCACCCTGAGGAGGACCCGTGCGTCACCGCCTGACCGCCATCCCCGTCGTCATCGTCGTCGCCGCCGGGCTCGCGGCCTGCAGCACGGACAACCCGAGCGCGAGCCCGTCGCCGACCGCGACGACGGCCTCCCCGACGGCGAGCGCGACGCCCACCCCCACGCCCACCGTCGCCGAGCTCAGCGCCGCCAACTTCGTCGAGCGTGTGAGCGCCGCGGAAGCCGCGGTCACCAGCTACGACATCGCCGTGTCGGTCGCCGGACCGGTCGCCATGGACCTGACCGGCTCGGCCGACCTCGCGGGCGGCAAGCGCAACGTCGCGATGACGATGAGCGATCCCGACATGGGCAGCATCGAGCTCCGGATGGTCGACAGCATCCTCTACCTCAACCTCGGCGAGGCCAGTGGTGGTCTGTTCCTGCAGCTCGACCCGAACGACGCGGGCAACCCCCTGGCGTCGTCGTTCGCCGGCTTCGAGGACCAGATCCTCGAGAACGGGTTGGCCGGCATGGACCAGGCCGTCGTCAGCGTGACCAAGGTCGGCGCGCCCGAGGCGCTGGACGGCACCGCCGTGCAGGCGTACGAGGTCGTGTTCGACACGGCCAAGATCGCTCCCGACGCCGCCCAGAAGCTGCTCGAGAACGAGGGCGTCCCGGCTCTGCCGCCGACGATGACGATCACCTACTGGCTCGACGCGCAGGACGTCGCGCGCAAGACCGTCTACCAGCTGGAGGGCACCACGACCACCACGCACGTGACGAACCTGGGCGCCGGGGCGCCGGTCACCGCGCCGCCGGCCGACCAGGTCACCACCGAGATGCCGTTCTGACCGGGTTGCCCCGCGGGGATGATTACCGATAGGTTTCTATCGTTAATCAATAGATACCCCAAGGAGCTGCGCCATGGGACGACTCGCCATCCTCGCCCTGAGGGCGGTGATCGTGCTGATGTTCGCCGGCCTGCTGGTGGTGCAGGGCCTGATCATCCCCGCGCTCGGCCGCGACATCGACGACGGCGGTGCCGAGGTCGCCTACCTCCGCTGGCCCGTGGTGATCACCATGTTCCTGGGCGTGCTGGCCGTGCAGGTCGTCCTGGTCTGTGTCTGGCAGCTGCTCACCATGGTCCGGCGGGACACGGTGTTCAGCCGGGCCGCCTTCCGCTACGTCGACGTCATCATCGGCGCGGCGGTCGCGATGACCGTCCTGGCGATGATCCTGTCGTTCGTCCTGGCGCCCGGCGAGGTGATCGCGCCCGGGATCGTCCTGCTCGTCGTCATCGGCGGCACGGGCACCGCCGGCATCGCGCTCCTGGTTCTCGTCCTGCGCTTCCTGCTGGCCAAGGCGACCACCCTGCGCGCCGAGCTCGACGAGGTGATCTGATGCCGATCGTCGTGGACGTCGACGTGATGCTCGCCCGGCGCAAGATGTCGGTCGGCGAGCTGGCCGACCGGGTCGGGATCACGCCGGCCAACCTCGCGGTGCTCAAGAACGGGCGCGCGAAGGCGGTCAGGTTCAGCACGCTCGAGGCGCTGTGCGAGGCGCTGGACTGTCAGCCGGGTGACCTGCTGCGCCGGGAACCCTGAGGCAATTCGTTTCGCCCCCTTCCTCCACGCCCGCTGCGTCTGTACAGTCCGGTCGAAGCGCTTCGATGGCGAGCGCCGACGCCGGGGGCACCGACGCCCTTCGCGTGACCGCAAGGAAGGGCACACCTGTGAAACGACCCCTCTGGACCTGCCTCACGGCACTCGCGGCGACCGCCGCACTCACGGCCGGCCTCGCCGGGCCCGCGTACGCCGGCGACCGGGGCGCACCGAAGTCGGCCGCCAAGGTCGTCGCCGCGATGCAGCCGGGTTGGAACCTGGGCAACACGCTCGACGCCGTCGGCGCCGACGAGACGGCCTGGGGAAACCCGCGGGTGACCAAGAAGCTGCTGAGCGAGGTGGAGAAGAACGGCTTCCGCAGCGTCCGCATCCCGGTCACGCTCGGGCAGCACGAGGGCCCCGCCCCCGACTACACGATCGACCCCGTCGTGCTGGACCGCGTGGAGGAGGTCGTCGACTGGGCGCTGGACGAGGACCTGTACGTCCTGCTCGACCTGCACCACGACTCGTGGATGTGGACCAACGCGATGCCCACGCAGCACGACGAGGTGCTCGCCCAGTTCACCAGGACCTGGGAGCAGCTGGCCCAGCGGTTCCGTGACCACCCGCGCACCCTGCTGTTCGAGAGCATCAACGAGCCGCAGTTCGCCGGCTCGACGGGGGAGGCCCAGGAGTACGCGCTCCTCGACGAGCTCAACGACACGTTCCACCAGGTGGTCCGCTCCTCGGGCGGGAAGAACGCCGATCGCGTCCTGGTCCTGCCCACGCTGCACACCGACTCCGGCCAGGCACGCCTCGACGAGCTCGTCACCACGTTCACGGAGCTGGCGGACCCCAACCTCGCCGCGACGTTCCACTACTACGGCTACTGGCCGTTCAGCGTGAACGTCGCCGGCGGCACCCGGTTCGACGCGACCGCCCAGCAGGACGTGACGGACGCGTTCGCGCGGGTGCACGACACGCTGGTGGCACGCGGCATCCCCGTCATCCTCGGCGAGTACGGGCTGCTCGGCTTCGACCGGCACACGGGCACCATCGAGCAGGGCGAGAAGCTCAAGTTCTTCGAGTACCTCGGCTACCAGGCGCGCACGACGGGCGTCACGACGATGCTCTGGGACAACGGTCAGCACCTCGACCGCACCGCGTACACGTGGCGGGACCCCGAGCTGTTCGCCCAGATCTCCTCGAGCTGGAAGAAGCGCTCCGGCACCGCGTCGACCGACCAGGTCTTCGTCCGCCCCGGCGCCGTCACCGAGCAGACCGTGACCCTGAACCTCAACGGCACGAAGTTCCGCGACCTGTCCCTGGGCAAGCACAAGCTCAAGCAGGGCAAGGACTACCAGCTCGCCGGCTCCACGCTGACGCTGCCCGCCGCACTCCTGCAGCGGCTGTCCGGCACGGGGGCCTACGGCACGAGCGCCGAGCTGGTGGCGCGGTTCTCCCAGGGCGTGCCGTGGACGATCGAGATCGTCAACGCGGACACCCCGGTGCTCGCGGACGCGACCGGGACCACTGACGCGTTCGCCGTGCCCACGCAGTTCCGCGGTGACCGGCTGGCCACGATGGAGGCGCGCTACCTCGACGGGTCGAACGCCGGGCCGCACTCGTGGACGTCGTTCAAGGAGTTCGACGTGACGTTCGCGCCCGACCAGGCGACCGGCACGATCCTGCTGCGTCCGGCCTTCTTCGCGGAGGTCACCGACGGAGCGCCCGTGGTCCTGACGTTCCACTTCTGGAGCGGCGCGGTGCTGCAGTACACGGTGGTCCGCAGCGGTACAGCGGTCACCGGCACCGTCGGCTGATCCCCAGCCCGGTGTGCGCCGCGGTTTCCCGGACGCGGCGCACACCGGGCTGCTACGTTCCGCCGATGGCGATCCGGAAGCACCGCGCGCTCCTGACCGCACTCGGCCTGGGGGTCGTCCTGTGGTTCGGCTCGGCGGTCGTGCACGCCGCCTGGACCCGCGCGGGCGGCCCCACCGGCCTGGTCGGGCTGGTCGCACCGACCACGCCCGCCGTGTCGCTGGTCCGCGGCGCCGGGAGCGCAGGCGGCTCGCAGGTGCTCGCCACGATCGCCTTCCTCGCCGTCCTGGCCGCGCTCGTCCTGCCGGCGGTCCGCGCCACCCGCACCGGCGCTGCCGCCCGGGTCCTCGCGGCGTGGTTCGCGGTCATCGTCGCCGGCTGGGCCGCCGCCACCCTGCAGACCCTCGCGACCATCGGCATGTTTCGCGGCTATGCGATCCGGGACCTGCTCGCCCTGGGCGTCGGCGAGCCCGTCCGCACCGGGTGGGCGTGGGGCGTCAGCTACGGCTGGGTGGTCGCGCTGGCCACCGTGGCGGTCGCCCGCCGCAGCGAGCAGCAGGCCGGCGGCGAGCAGCAGGCCGGCAGCGGACCCGCGCTCGGCGCCCCCGCGGCAGCCGTCACCGCCGGAGTCGTGGCCGCGATCGGCTGGCTGGTGGCCGCTCTCGCGCACGTCGCGGTGGACGACACCGTGAACCAGTACGTGACCACCGCACGCTCGCAGTTCGCCCTGTCCGTCCGGGTGGCCGCCGACTGGCTGCTCCCCGTCACCACCGCCGGAGGTGCCCCGGGTGGGGTGGTGCTGCTCGGCGCGCTCCTGGTCGGCGCCGTCGTCGGGACCCTGGCCTGGCTCGCCGCCCGCACCACGGTGCTGCAGGGCGGTCGACTCGTGCTCTTCCTCGGCGTGTGGGCGGCCGCGATCGTCGGCGCGGTCGTCGGCGGCCTGCCGACCGCCCTGGCCTCGACCGGGCTGGACCCCGAGGGCGACGGTCGGTGGGCGATCGGTCAGGGCCAGCTCTACGGCCCCAGCGACGGCGGCGCAGCCGGTGCGTTCTACGGCTGGATCCCGGCGCTTCTCGTCGTCGGCCTGCTGGTCTGGACGCAGCGGCGGGTGCCCGCGGTGGAGCCTTCCGCGGACACCGCCGCCCACGCCTGACCGATACTTTCGACCCCGCGCCACATCGGGGCGGCTTAAACGGTTCGGGACGGCCCCCGACTGTTCCTGGGCTCCGACGGGCGCTGCACACTGGCGTCGATAACGTTATCGACCCGCGCACCAGTGGCCGCGTCGAGACGCGCGTCGGCACCGCACGCAGCGGCCGTCGCAACACCCCAGGCACAAAGGAGTGCAGGATGTTCGAAAGTTTCGCTCTACGGCGTCGCGCCCCCGGCCGACGTCCGGCGCTGCGGGCCCTGGTGGGCGCGGGCGCAGCAGTCGCGATGGCCGTCACGGGCGTCGCACTCGCCACCCCCGCCAGCGCCATCTCCTCGAACGGGACCGGCACCAACAACGGGTTCTTCTACTCGTTCTGGACCGACTCCCCCGGCACCGTCTCCATGGACCTCGGTTCGGGCGGCAACTACTCCACGCGATGGAGCAACACCGGGAACTTCGTGGCCGGCAAGGGCTGGCAGACCGGCGGGCGCAGGACCGTCAACTACTCCGGCTCGTTCAACCCGTCCGGCAACGCGTACCTGACCCTCTACGGCTGGACCAAGAACCCGCTGATCGAGTACTACATCGTCGACAACTGGGGCACCTACCGGCCCACGGGCACGCACATGGGCACGGTCACCAGCGACGGCGGGACGTACGACATCTACCGCACCCAGCGCGTGAACCAGCCGTCCATCGAGGGCGACCGCTCCACGTTCTACCAGTACTGGAGCGTGCGGCAGCAGAAGAAGACCGGCGGCACCATCACGTCCGGCAACCACTTCGACGCGTGGGCCAGCAAGGGCATGAACCTCGGCACGCACGACTACATGATCATGGCGACCGAGGGCTACCAGAGCTCGGGCAACTCGAACATCACCGTGAGCGAGGGCTCGGGCGGCGGCGGCAACCCCACGACGCCTCCCCCGACCGGCGGGGGCAACACCGGCGGCTGCTCCATCACGGCGACCCGCGGTGAGGAGTGGTCGGACCGGTTCAACGTGAGCTACACGGTCAGCGGCGCCAGCTCCTGGACGGCCACCCTCAACCTCAACGGCAGCCAGACCGTCCAGAACAGCTGGAACGCGAACGTCAACGGGCGGACCGTCACCTCGACGGGCTCCAACACGTTCGGCGTCACCGTCATGAAGAACGGCAACAACACGACGCCGTCGGCCACCTGCGGCACGAGCGGCGGCGGCACGACCACCCCGCCGCCCACCGGCGGTTCCTGCACGGTGACCGCCGCGCGTGCCGACGAATGGTCGGACCGGTTCAACGTGACCTACACCGTCAGCGGGAGCAGCAGCTGGGTGGTCACGCTCAACCTGTCGGGCAGCCAGAGCGTCCAGAACAGCTGGAACGCCGCGCTGTCCGGCAGCGGTAGCACCCGGCAGGCCCGACCGAACGGCGCCGGCAACAGCTTCGGCATCACCGTCATGAAGAACGGGAGCACGACGACGCCGAGCGCCACCTGCGCGACCGGCTGACACCCGGTCGGCCGTCACCTCGGACGGCAGCTCGTCGCGGGAACGCCGGTTCGTCCCGGCGCTCTCGTGGCGGGCTGCCGTCGTCGCGCGCGGCGAGGGACGTCAGGCCTTGGCGACGATCGCCATGGTCCAGTCGATCCCGGTGCGGCCCTTGCCCAGGACGAGGTGGGCGAGCGCGCCGAACGAGGATCAGTCCGATGAGGAGCATGAGCCGACACTCGGGGTTTATGCCGGGTTTACGCCCTCGACGAGCACCGCGACGCCGTCGAGCAGGCGGGCGAGGCCGAACTCGAACGCACGACGCGGGTCGTACGACGCCTGCTGCGCCTCGCCCGCGACCGGCCCGACGCGGGTGACCGTGGGGAACCGCTCGGGGTCGAACACCTGGTCGAAGACGGGCGCGGTGGCCTCCCACCACTCCGTCTCGCTGATCCCCGTGGCCCGCTCGGCGGCGACCTGCTCGACGACGCCCCGCGCGGTCCCCGCCACGAACCCCGTGACCAGCGTGACCACGGCGTCCATCGCGACCTCGTCGAGCCCGGTGCCGTCCACCGCCTGCAGGGACAGCTCGTACTGCGTGAGGACCCCGGGACCGAGGGGCGGCCGCCCCGACGCGGCCACCTGCAGGAGCCACGGGTGGCGCTCGTAGAGGGACCAGCTCGCCCGCGCGACGGCCTCGAGCCGCGCGCGCCACTCGTCGGCGGCCGGGGCGTACAGCGACGGGAACTCGCCGAGCGCGCTGTCGACCATCAGGTCGAGCAGCTCGGCCTTGCCCGGGACGTAGGTGTACAGCGTCATCGCGCCGACGCCGAGGTCGGCGGCCAGGCGGCGCATCGACAGCGCGGCAAGCCCCTCCGCGTCCGCGAGCGCGATCGCGGCGCCCACCACCCGGTCGACGGACAGGCCCACCTCGGCCCCGCGACCCCGCGGCGCCGGCTCGGCGAGCCGCCACAGCAGGGACAGGCTGCGGGCCGGGTCGCCGGTGCCGGTGATCTCCGTCATGGCGCCCATCCTCTCCCGCGGGGAACAACCACGTGACGTCCGGCGCTACTTGTCGTACAGTGTACGACTAGCCTTCAGGAGGACACATGGCGATCCGCACCAGAGCACTGACCCGCCGGTACGGCGAGGCCACGGTGCTCGACGGCCTCGACCTGGACGTTCTGCCCGGCACCGTCCACGGTCTGCTCGGGCCCAACGGCGCCGGCAAGACCACCGCGGTGCGGATCCTGTCCACGCTGCTGGACCCGCACGGCGGCACGGCGAGCGTCGCCGGGTTCGACGTGGTTCGGGAGCCCGCCCAGGTCCGGCGGCACCTCGGCCTCGTCGGGCAGCACGCGGCCGTCGACGAGATCCTGGGCGGCCGGGACAACCTCGTGATGTTCGGTCGGCTCTCGCACCTGGGCACCGGGCGGGCACGCCGACGGGCGGCCGAGCTGCTCGAGCAGTTCGACCTCGTGGACGCGGCCGACCGACCGGTGTCCACCTACTCCGGGGGGATGCGGCGCCGGTTGGACCTCGCGGCGGGCCTCGTCCTGGACCCGGCGGTGCTGCTGCTCGACGAGCCGACGACCGGCCTGGACCCGGCGGGGCGCCGCGAGGTCTGGCGGGCGGTCCGCGCCCTGGTGGCGGGCGGCGCCGCCGTGCTGCTGACCACGCAGTACCTGGAGGAGGTCGACCAGCTCGCCTCCCAGGTCACGGTGCTCAACCACGGCCGGGTCGCCGCGGAGGGCACCCCGGACGCGCTCAAGGCGTCGATCGGGCAGGACCGCCTCGACGTCGTCGTCCGCGACGAGGCCGACCTGCCGGCCGCGCGATCGGCGCTGCGGTCCGTGGCGCAGGACGCCGACGTGGACCTCGACGGCCGCAGGGTGACCGCGACCGTGACGGACCGCGTCGCGGCGCTCACCCACGTGGTCCGCACGCTCGACGACGCCGGGATCGTCGTCGACGACGTCATCCTGCGCCGGCCCACCCTCGACGAGGTGTTCCTGCACCTCACCACCTCGACCCTCGAGGAGGCCTCATGACCTGGGCGCTGCGCGACTCCTGGACCGTGACCCTGCGCGACCTCGGGCACTGGCGCCGCCAGCCGTGGGGCCTGCTGATCGGGCTCGCCTTCCCCATCCTGCTGCTGCTGATGTTCGGCTACCTGCTCGGCGGGGCGATCGAGGTCCCCGGCGGCTACATCGACTTCCTGTTCCCCGGCATGCTCGCCGTGACCATGGCGTTCGGGCTGGAGACCACCATGACCGCCGTGTCGGAGGACGTGCAGCGGGGGGTGACCGACCGGTTCCGGTCCCTGCCGATGTCCCGCGCCTCGGTGCTGCTGGGCCGGTCGACCGCGGACATGCTCGCGAGCGTGGTCAGCCTCGCGGTCCTGCTGGTCGCCGGGCTCGCGATCGGGTGGCGGGTCCACGAGGGCGTCGGCAAGGCCCTGGCCGGCGTCGCCCTGCTGCTGCTCCTGCGGTTCGCGTTCCTGTGGGTCGGCATCTACCTCGGCCTGCTGTTCCGCGGGCAGGGTGGCGTGATGGCCGTCCAGATCCTGGTGTGGCCGTTCGTCTTCCTCTCGAACGCGTTCGTGCCGATCTCCACGATGCCGGGCTGGCTGCAGGCCCTGTCGGCCTGGAACCCCGTCACGGCGACCGTCGCGGCCACGCGTGAGCTCTTCGGCAACCCGACCGTCGCGGCGAGCGGATGGGCCGCCGAGAACGTGGTCCTGCTCGCCGTGCTGTGGCCGGTCGTGCTGTCGGTGGTCTTTGCCACACTGGCCGTGCGCCGCTGGTCGCGGCTCGGTAGGTAGCAGTCGATGACGAAGGAGACATTCGTGCACGACGCGATCCGGATCCGCGGTGGTCGGGAGAACAACCTCAAGGCCGTGGACGTCGACGTCCCCAAGCGCCAGATCACCGTGTTCACGGGCGTGTCCGGCTCCGGCAAGTCGTCGCTGGCGTTCGACACCATCGCGGCCGAGAGCCAGCGGCTGCTGAACGAGACGCACTCCGCGTTCATCCAGAACTTCCTGCCGCAGTCGCCGCAGCCCGAGGCCGACGAGCTCACCGGGCTGACCGCGTCGATCGTCGTGGACCAGCAGCCGATGGGCGGCTCGTCGCGTTCGACGGTCGGCACCGCGACGGACACCTACGCCGGGATGCGCCGCGTGTGGGCGCGGATGGGGGTGCCGAACCTGGGGACGCCCATCGCGTTCTCGTTCAACGACCCCCGCGGCATGTGTCTCGACTGCGAGGGCATCGGCTCGGTCGCCGCCATCGACGAGGACGCCCTGGTCGACCCGGCGAAGTCGCTGCTGGAGGGGGCGATCGACTTCCCGAACTTCCAGGTCGACTCCTGGTACTGGAAGGTCTACGCCGAGTGCGGCTTCTACCCGGCCGACCAGCCGGTCGGGACGTTCACACCCGAGCAGCGTCGGATGCTGCTCTACGGTCCCGACGAGGCGCCGAAGAAGGGCACCAAGGTCGCCGTCTCCGGGATGTCGCTGACCTACGAGGCGCTCGTCCCCAAGCTGAAGCGGCTCGTCCTGACCAAGAACCCGGAGCAGCTGCAGCCGCACGCGCGGGCCGCGGTCGAGCGCATCTCGACCCGCGGTCCGTGCCCTGCGTGCGGCGGCTCCCGGCTGAACGAGGCCGCGCGCGACTCCCTGGTGGGCGGCCGGTCCATCGCCGAGTGCGCGGACATGCAGGTCAGCGACCTCGCGCCGGTCATCCGCGGTCTGGAGTCCCCCGAGCACCGGCCCATGCTCGACGACCTGGCGGACCGGCTCGACGCGCTGGTGCACATCGGGCTCGGCTACCTCTCGCTCAGCCGGGAGTCCACCAGCCTGTCGGGCGGGGAGTCGCAGCGCGTGAAGATGGTGCGGCACCTCGGCTCGGCACTGACCGACATCACGTACGTGTTCGACGAGCCGTCGGTGGGGCTCCACCCGCACGACGTGCACCGGATGAACGAGCTGCTGGTCGCGCTGCGGGCCAAGGGCAACACCGTCCTCGTGGTGGAGCACAAGCCCGAGGTCATCGAGATCGCCGACCACATCATCGACCTGGGCCCCGGCGCCGGCGGCGCGGGCGGTGAGGTGGTCTACGCCGGCGACCTCGAGGGCCTGCGGACGTCGGGCACCCTGACCGGGAACCACCTGACCAGCCATCAGCCGCTGAAGACGGACGTGCGCTCCCCCACCGGTGTCCTGTCCGTGCAGGGCGCAACCCTGCACAACCTGCAGGACGTGTCGGTCGACATCCCGCGCGGCGTCCTCACCGTCGTCACCGGCGTGGCGGGCTCGGGCAAGAGCTCGTTGATCCGGGGCGTCCTGCCGAAGCGGTTCCCGGAGGTCGTCGTGGTCGACCAGGCCACCACCCGGGGGTCCCGCCGGTCCAACTCCGCGACGTACACGGGCATGCTCGACACCATCCGCAAGCTGTTCGCCAAGGCCAACGGCGTCAAGCCCGCCCTGTTCAGCGCCAACTCCGAGGGCGCCTGCCCGGAGTGCGGCGGTCTCGGCATCATCTACACCGACCTGGGCAACTTCGAGCCGATGAAGTCGACGTGCGAGCTGTGCGGCGGGCGTCGGTACACCGAGGAGGTGCTCGGGTACACGCTGCGCGGGCAGTCGATCGCGGACGTGCTGGAGATGTCGGTGGTCGAGGCGAAGGCGTTCTTCACGGACCGGTCGGAGAAGGCCCTGGCAGGGACGCTCGCCGCGATGGACGACGTCGGCATCGGCTACCTGACGCTCGGGCAGCCGCTGTCCACCCTGTCCGGTGGCGAACGCCAGCGGCTCAAGCTGGCCATCGAGCTGGCCTCCCCCGCCGACGTCTACGTCCTCGACGAGCCGACCACCGGGCTGCACATGTCCGACGTCGACCGGCTCATCGGCCTCATCGACCGGTTCGTCGACGCCGGGTCCACCGTGATCGTCATCGAGCACAACCTCGACGTGATCTCCCGCGCCGACCACGTGCTCGACCTCGGCCCCGGGGCCGGCGCGCAGGGCGGCCGGGTGGTGTTCGCCGGCCCGCCGGCCGAGCTGGTACACGTCGGCGAGTCACTCACCGGCGAGCACCTGGCCCGCCGGCACGCGCTGCCCCGGCCGGCTGGCTGAGCCCGCCGAGCCCGCCGAGCCCGCCGAGCCCGCCGAGCCCGGCGGGCCTACCGGGTCGCGGCGAACCGTTCGACGAGCCGCCACCGCGACGCCTCACGCTCCGTCAGCGTCAGCCCGGCCCGGTCCAGCAGCAGCACGGGGCGCCGGCGGTGGTGCTCCCCCGCGCTCTGCGGCGTCACCGCGTCGAGCACGCGCTGCACCCCGCGGCCCAGCCGCGCCGACGACTCCACGTGGTCGGCCACGAGCAACTGGCCGCCCGGTCGCAGCACCCGCGCGAGCTCGCGCAGCACCGCCAGCTCGTCGTCCACGCAGCACATCGCGAACGTGCAGACCACGGTGTCGAACGACCCCGACGGCAGGTCGAGGTGGGCCGCGTCGCCCGGCACCATCCGGACGGGCAGGCCGAGCGCCGCCGCCCGCGCGCCCGCCGCGCGCAGCATCGCCGGGCTGACGTCGCTCAGCGTCACGTCCGTGGCGCGGTCGGCGTAGTACGGCAGGTTCGCCCCGGTGCCGACCCCGACCTCGAGCGTGCTGCCCGAGACGCGGTCGGCGACCCACCGCCGGGCGGGCGCCAACAGCCTCGGCTCGAGGAACGCGGTGGTGCGGTCGTAGCCGGCGGCCTGCCCGTCCCAGAACTCCGCGCGCGACACGCTCATGCACACCAGGCTGCCACCGCAGGACGACCGCGCCCATCCCCGATCAGCGCGTGGGCCAGTTCCACGCCGGGCCGTCGAGCACCCCGGCACCGGCCACGGACGTCACACCGTCGTCCTTGACCAGGTCGATCGTCGTGGCGTCCGCGGAGCGCAACGCCCTGACCAGGTCCCCCGCGTGCGTGACGACGAGCACCTGCGAGCGCTCCGCTGCCGACGCGACCAGCGCGGCGACCGCGGGCATCAGCGCCGGGTGCAGGCTGGACTCCGGCTCGTTGAGGACCAGGAGGTCCGGCGGGCGGGTGGCGTGCGCGGCGGCGGCCAGCAGCAGGAACGTGAGGGTGCCGTCGGAGAGCTCGGCCGCCGACAGCGCCCGCCGCAGGCCCGGCTGCGTCATCGCGACCCGGCAGACCCCGTCGTCCTCCTCGACCAGCACCCGCGAGCCGGGGAACGCCACGTCCACCGATGCCTGCAACGCGTCGACGTCGCCCGTGAGCTGGATCGTCAGGAGGGCCGCGGCGAGGTCGTCGCCGGTCGGCGACAGGACCGGCGTGTAGGTCGCGACGCCCGGCCGGCGCGCGGGGCTGTCGGTGTCGGTGCGCAGGTGGTCGTAGAAGCGCCAGCGCCTGGCCTGCTCGCGCAGCGCGAACAGGTCCGGGGTGGCGGCCGGGTCCGCGAGCAGCGCCATCACCGACTCGTGCGGGTGCACCGTGAGCGGCACGGTGGTCCAGGCGCCGTCGTCGTCGCGCGTGCGCACCCGTGACCCGGTGCGCTCGGTCAGCACCGTCGACGGTCGCAGCACCGGACCGGCCCAGACGACCTCGGACTTGATCTCCGGGTCCAGCTTGAACGGGCCGACCTGCGGCAGGCCCAGGTCGATGGCGTACGACAGGTCCTCCGTGGCGACCCCGAGCCGCACCGCGACCGGACCGGCCGTGCGCCGGCCCGCGTGCACCGCGGAGCGCATCCCGCCCTCGCGCGCGAGCGAGGACACGGCACCGTCCCGGGCCACCTCGGCGAGCAGGCGCAGCGCGCGGTAGACGCTCGTCTTGCCGCTGCCGTTCGCGCCGGTGACCACCGTGAGGTTGCCGAGCCCCACCGTCAGCGCGCGCAGGCTGCGATACCCCTCAACGGCCAGCGTCTGGATCATGGCGCGACCCTAACCGTGGGTGCGGACGCTCAGACCGGCTCCAGCAGGACCACGGGGATCACCCGGGACGTGCGCTCCTGGTACCGGGCGTAGTTGGGCAGGGCTGCGACGATCCGGGGCCAGAGCTCCTCGCGCTCCTCCGGCGTCGCCACCCGCGCGAGCATGTCGACGGCGCGCGCCCCGCCCACCGAGACCCGCACGTGCGGGTCGTCGCGCAGGTTGAGGAACCACGCGGGGTGCTGGTCGTTCCCGCCGGCGGACGCGACGATCACGAGGGTGTCGCCCAGCGTGAGCGGCGCCGTGAGCATCGACGTGCGCAGCCTGCCCGACCTGCGCCCGACCGTGATGAGCTCGAGCGAGGGGAGGCCGACGAGCGTGCCGCCGACCCGCCCGCGGCTGAGGGTGACCGCGGCGCGATGGAACCAGCTCAGCGTCCTCATCAGGGCGGTGCTCGTCATGCGCTGATGAGAGCACGCCTTCGATCCCCACGCTCAGCGAGGTGTCGGACCCCGGTGCGACGATGCCGGGATGACCCGATTCGTCGTCGACGCCGGCGCCGCGCTCCGGCTCGCAAGGACCGACACACGCGTGCCTGCCGCGCACGAGCTCCTGGCACCGACGCTCCTGCGCTCGCAGGCGCTGTCCGCGATGCACGAGGCGGCCCACCGGGGCGAGCTCTCTCCTGCCGTCGCGCGGGATCAGCTGGCCCGGCTGAACCGGCTCAAGATCCGCCTGCTCGGCGACGCGGTGCTGCGGCAGGTGGCGTGGCGGATCGCCGACGACCTCGGCTGGGAGTCGACCTACGCCGCCGAGTACGTCGCGCTCACCCGGCTGCAGGCCGACTACCTGGTGACGCTGGACGAGGACCTCGCGCGGGCGGTCGAGGGTGTGGTGCCGACGGCGCCGTTCGAGGCCCTCCTGGATCCGACCGCGTGACGTTCTCGGCGACTCGTGCCACCCTCCCTCCCGTGAAGGTCTCCTTGTCCCCCTGGTCGACCGCCGACTCCGCCGCCCTGGCTGCCGCCGTGCAGGAGAGCCCCGAGCTCGCTGTCCAGCTCGGCGACGTCCTGGAGACGTCCGGGGCCGCCCGCGGCTACATCGAGCACTACCTCACGGACGACGACGACGAGACGGTCGCGTTCGCCATCCGTGTCGACGGCCTCGCCGTCGGCCACGTGGCACTGAGCCACGTCGACCGGCGGCACGACTCGGCGTGGGCGTCGTACTGGGTCACGGCCAGCCTGCGCCGCCGCGGCCTGGCCACCCGGGCACTGGCCACCGTCGCCGCGCACGGGTTCGAGACCCTCGGCCTGTTCCGGCTCGAGCTCGGGCACCGGGTGAACAACCCGGCGTCCTGCCGGGTCGCCACCGGCGCCGGCTTCTCCGCCGAGGGGATCGAGCGGTCGAAGCTCCGCTACGGCAGTGACCGGTACGACGTCGAGACGCATGCCCGGCTGACCACCGACCCCGCGCCGCGGGTCGCCCTCCTGCCCGTGCTCAGATCGGCCCCGCCCGCGCGCTGACGCAGCCCGGCACGGCCGAACAAGCCGTGAGCGACGTTCTGCGCACAGATGACGTCACTCATGGCTTGCTCGACGAGGCCGACTGGATCACGGGCCAGAGCATCGCGTCGGACGGCCGCTTCTCCTCGCGCTGACCGGCGGCGCGGCCCACGAGAACAACATGGGACGCGTTCCGGGTGGTCAGAACGCGTCCCACGTTGTTCTCGCGGGGCGGCCGAAAGCGATGGTCAGCACGCCGACCGCGTGGCACGGTGTCCCCGCCCACGATCCCCGGAGGTCTGCCATGCCCGCACTCGAGGGACGCGTCGTCCTGGTCACCGGCGCCAGCCGACGGATCGCGATCGGCGCGGGAGTCGCCCGTCGCCTGGTGGCCGACGGCGCCACCGTCCTGTTGCACTCCTGGTCCCAGCACGACGCCGACCAGCCGTGGGGTGCCGACGAGGGCGGACCCGAGGCTCTCGTCGAGGAGCTGCGCGCGGCGGGCGGAACGGTCGAGCACGTCTCGATGGACCTGGCCGACCCGGCTGCGCCGCACGCGCTCGTCGACGCGGCGCACTCCGCGTTCGGGCGCCTGGACGCTGTCGTCGCCAACCACGCCCGCAGTTCTGGGCAGGCGCTCGAGCAGCTCACCGCCGAGGAGCTCGACCTGTCGTACGCGGTGAACACCCGGGCCACCCTGCTGCTCGTCCAGGCGTTCGCGGCCCGGCACGACGACGCCCCCGGCGGGCGGGTCCTGCTGTTCACCTCCGGGCAGTACCGCGGTGCGATGCCCGACGAGCTGCCCTACATCGCGTCAAAGGCCGCGCTGCACGAGCTCACTGCGAGCCTGGCGGTGCACCTGATGCCCCGCGGGATCACGGTCAACTGCATCAACCCCGGCCCGAACGACACGGGCTACGCCGACGACGCGACCCGGGCCGCCGTGATCGCCCACAGCCCCGCCGGCCGCTGGAGCACTCCGGGTGACACAGCCCGACTGGTCGCGTGGCTCCTGAGCGACGAGGCCGACTGGATCACCGGCCAGACCATCGCGTCGGACGGCGGCTTCTCCTCGCGCTGACCCCTACGCGGCCCACGAGAACAAGCTGGGACGCGTTCTGGGTGGTCAGAACGCGTCCCATGTTGTTCTCGCCGGCGAGCACCGGCCGGCGCGCCCCCTACGCTGCGCGCATGAGTGAGTTGGCCCAGATCCCCGCCGACCATCCGTGGTTGACCGTCGGCGTCATCGTCACGGTCCTCGTCCTGGGACGGCTGCTCCGGCGGCGCACGCCGCGGCCGCGCCGGACAGCACCGCGCGCGACGGTGCCGCAGCCGGGCGAGGTCTGGTTCGCGGAGGTGCCGTTCCAGGACGGCACGGGCAGCAAGGACCGACCGGTGCTGGTGCTGTCCGTCGGCGTGCGCGGGTGTGAGGTCGCGCGGTTCACCTCCCAGGACAAGGGCGCCCGCCACGACCATGTCCGGGCGCCGCAGGGCGTGCCCGGCCTGCCGAAGGCCAGCTGGCTGGACCTGCGGCCGACGACCCTGCCCCGCGCGGCATTCCGGCGGCGGACCGGCGAGCCCGGCGACGCGTTCGTCGTCTGGTACCGCCGTGCAGCGGCCGATCGGGTGTGACCCCGCCCGCACGACGCAGTACCGTCTCGACCCCGTGAGCCGGATCGTCGACACCGTCGTCCCGCGCAGGCTGGGCACCGGGTTCAGGTGGCTGCTGGCCTCGTCGTGGAGCTCGAACCTCGGCGACGGCATCGTGCTGGCCGCAGGGCCGCTGCTCGTGGCGTCGCGGACCGAGGACGCGTTCCTCGTCGCCCTGGCGGCGCTGCTGCAGTGGCTGCCGCCACTGCTGTTCGGGCTGTGGGCCGGTGCGCTGACGGACCGGCTGGACCGCAAGCGGCTGGTGATCGTCGTCGACTCCGTGCGGGCGCTCGTCCTGCTCCTGCTGGCCGTCGCGGTGGCCATGGACGTCGCGTCGATCGCCCTGGTGCTGCTGGCCATGTTCCTGCTCGGCACCGCCGAGACGTTCGCCGACAACGCGTCGAGCACGCTGGTGCCGATGCTGGTGCAGCGCGACGACCTGGCGCTGGCGAACAGCCGCATCCAGGCCGGGTTCGTCACGGTCAACCAGCTGGTGGGTCCGCCGCTGGGGGCGTTCCTGTTCGCCGCGGGGCAGGCGTGGCCGTTCGCGGCGGACGCCGTGCTGGTCGCCGCCGGTGCCGCGCTGGTCTCGCGCATCGCGCTCCCGCCGCACCGGAGCGAGGTGCGGCACACGCACATCCGGCACGAGATCGCCGAGGGTGTGCGCTGGGTCCGGCACCACGCGGCGGTGCGGACGCTGGTGCTGACCATCTTCATCTTCAACGTGACGTTCGGGGCCGCGTGGTCGGTCCTGGTCCTGTACACCCACGAGCGGCTGGGGCTCGGGCCGGTCGGCTTCGGCCTCATCACCACCGTGATGGCGGCCGGCGGGCTCCTCGGCACCGTGTCCTACGGGTGGATCACGCGCCGCGTGAGCCTGGCCAACCTCATGCGGGTCGGGCTCGTCGTGGAGACCCTCACGCACCTGGCGCTCGCGCTGACGACCACTGCCTGGGTCGCGGTGCCGGTGTTCTTCGTGTTCGGCGCGCACGCGTTCGTGTGGGGGACGACATCGGTGACCATCCGGCAGCGGGCGGTCCCGACCGCGCTGCAGGGGCGGGTCGGCAGCGTGAACCTGGTCGGGGTGTTCGGTGGGCTGGTGATCGGGGCGGGCATCGGCGGGCTGCTCGCGCAGAGCTACGGGGTCACGGCGCCGTTCTGGTTCGCGTTCGTCGGCTCGGCGATCTTCGTCGTGCTCGTCTGGCACCAGCTGCGGCACGTCGCGCACGCCGACGAGCAGGACGCCCCGGCGGCTTGACGTCTACATCGACATTCTTCAATATAGAGCCATGTCGAACCAGGCCGATCTGCTCGTGATGGGCCCCCCGGCACCCGCCCCCACCCCACGACTGTCGACCCTCGACCGGTGGCTGCCGGCCTGGATCGGTCTCGCGATGGTGGCCGGGCTGCTGCTCGGCCGGTTCGTTCCGGTGGTCGGGGACGCCCTGCAGGCCGTGCAGGTCGGCGGGATCTCGGTGCCCATCGCGCTCGGGCTGCTGGTGATGATGTACCCGGTGCTGGCCAAGGTCCGCTACGACCGCGTCGGCACCGTCACGGGCGACACGCGCCTGCTGGTCAGCTCGCTGGTGCTCAACTGGGTCGTCGGCCCGGTGCTGATGTTCGCGCTCGCCTGGCTCCTGCTGCCGGACCTGGCCGAGTACCGCACCGGCCTGATCATCGTCGGGCTCGCCCGATGCATCGCCATGGTGGTCATCTGGAACGACCTGGCCTGCGGCGACCGCGACGCCGCCGCGGTGCTCGTCGCCCTGAACTCGGTGTTCCAGGTGGTCGCCTTCTCGGTGCTCGGCTACTTCTACCTGACGGTCCTGCCCGGTTGGCTCGGCCTGGACACCCAGGGGCTGGACGTCTCGATGGGCCAGATCGCGCTCAACGTCCTCGTCTTCCTCGGGATCCCGCTGGCGGCCGGGTTCGCGTCCCGCTGGATCGGTGAGCGCCGCCGCGGACGCGACTGGTACGAGTCGGTCTTCGTGCCGCGGGTCGGGCCGTGGGCGCTGTACGGGCTGCTGTTCACGATCGTCCTGCTGTTCGCGCTGCAGGGTGACGCGATCGCGCGCAACCCGCTCGACGTCGTGCGCATCGCCGTCCCGCTGCTCGCCTACTTCGCGCTCATGTGGAGCGTCGGCATGGTGGTGGGCCGGGTGCTCGACCTCGGGTACGCCCGGTCGACGACGCTCGCCTTCACCGCCGCCGGCAACAACTTCGAGCTCGCGATCGCGGTGGCCATCGGCACGTTCGGCGCCGCGTCCGGCCAGGCCCTCGCGGGCGTCGTCGGCCCGCTGATCGAGGTGCCCGTCCTGGTCGGACTCGTGTACGTCTCGCTCTGGCTCGCCCGCCGTTGGCCCACCCCGAGGAGTCGGTCGTGACCGTCGACGCCACCTGCAGCCCCATCGGGTCGGTCACCGACCGCGCCATGAGCGCACCCGCCGCCGACCACGTGGCGCGCGCGCTCAAGGCCCTGGCCGACCCGCTGCGCCTGCGGGCGCTGTCCCTGATCGCGTCGTCGCCCACGCGCGAGGCGTGCGTCTGTGACATCAGCGAGCTGACCGACGTGTCCCAGCCGACCGTGTCCCACCACCTCAAGGTCCTCAAGGACGTCGGCCTGGTCACCGCCGAGCGGCGCGGCACCTGGGTGTACTACCGGATCAGCCCCGAGTACTCCGGGGCGGTCCGGTCGCTCCTGGAGTCGTTCGCCCCGGCGACCGTGCCGCTGGGTGCAGTCCCCACAGAGGGCATCGCCGACCTCGACCACATGCTCGACCGCCTCGCCGCCGACCTCGGCCCACGCTTCCCGGAGATCTCCACCAAACGGGTCCGGGACGTCGTGCGGGACTCGGCGACCGCGCTGGCCCGGACCGCCGGCCTCACCACGCACCTCGTCGTCCTCACCGAGCGGTTCGCCCGGCAGAGGCTGGAGGACCTCGCGCGCATCGACGGCCGGTCCGCGGTGCCCCACGTGCTGTTCGTCTGCGTCGCCAACGCGGGCAGGTCCCAGCTGGCCGCCGCCCTGCTGGAGCACTACGCGGGGGAGTCGGTCGTCGTGCGCTCCGCGGGCTCCGCGCCCGCCGCCACGGTGCATCCCCCGGTGCAGGCCTCGCTGGACGAGCTCGGCGCCGACGCGTTCCCCAAGCCGCTCACCGACGATGCCGTCCGCGCCGCTGACGTCGTGATCACGATGGGCTGCGGCGACGTCTGCCCCACCTACCCCGGGATCCGCTACGAGGACTGGGCCGTCGGCGACCCCGCGCTGGCCAGCCCGGAGGGCGTCGCCGCCATCCGCGCCGACATCGACACCCGCGTCCGCACCCTGCTCGCGTCCCTGCACTCACCTGGAGAGTCATGACCAAGCCCAGCGTCCTGTTCGTCTGCGTCCACAACGCCGGCCGGTCCCAGATGGCCGCCGGGTTCCTCACCGCCCTCTCGGGCGGCGCCGTCGAGGTCCGGTCCGCCGGGTCGATGCCGGCGGACAGGGTCAATGCC
Organism: Cellulomonas fengjieae; assembly: GCF_018388465.1. Taxonomy (NCBI): domain Bacteria; kingdom Bacillati; phylum Actinomycetota; class Actinomycetes; order Micrococcales; family Cellulomonadaceae; genus Cellulomonas; species Cellulomonas fengjieae. The sequence continues at coordinate 3,610,753 of NZ_CP074404.1, forward strand.
GTGGCCGTCGACGCCATGGCGGAGGTCGGCATCGACATCCGTGCCGAGCAGCCCAAGGTGCTCACCACCGACGCGGTGCAGGCCTCGGACGTGGTGGTGACCATGGGCTGCGGTGACGTGTGCCCGTTCTTCCCCGGCAAGCGCTACGAGGACTGGGTGCTCGAGGACCCCGCGGGTCAGGGCATCGAGTCGGTCCGGCCGATCCGCGACGAGATCCGTGGGCGGGTCCTCACGCTGCTCGGCGAGCTCGGCGTGGAGCCCGTCAGCATCTGACGGTCAGCTCCCGCCGAGGTTCCCCGCGAGGCGGGCGTGGCGCTGGGCGCTGTCGTCGTCGAGCCCGACGATCGTGACGTTCTTGCCCTTCGACCGGTACTTCGTCGTGATCGCGTCGAGCGTCGCCACGGTCGACGCGTCCCAGACGTGCGCGGCGCTCAGGTCGATGACGACGTCCTTCGGGTCACCGGCGTAGTCGAACTGGTAGACGAGGTCGTTCGACGAGGCGAAGAACAGCTCGCCGGTGACCGCGTACACCCGGCGGTCGTCGGCCGAGGGCAGCCGCGTGACGCTCGTGACGTGGGCGACCCGGCGGGCGAACAGGACCACCGCGACGAGGACGCCCACCAGGACCCCGTACGCGAGGTTGTGGGTGGCCACGGTGACGGCCACCGTGGCGAGCATGACCGCGGTCTCGCTCTTCGGCATGCGGCGCAGGGTGGACGGGGTGATCGAGTGCCAGTCGAACGTCGCGACCGAGACCATGACCATGACCGCGACCAGCGCGGCCATCGGGATGAGCGCGACGACGTCGCCGAGGCCCACCACCAGGATCAGCAGGAACACCCCGGCCAGGAACGTGGAGATCCGGGTGCGGGCGCCGGAGGCCTTCACGTTGATCATCGTCTGGCCGATCATCGCGCAGCCGCCCATGCCCCCGAGGAAGCCGGTGATGATGTTCGCGGCGCCCTGACCCCACGCCTCGCGCGTCTTGTTCGAGTGGGTGTCGGTGACGTCGTCGACGAGCTTGGCGGTCATCAGGGACTCGAGGATGCCGACCATCGCCATCGCCAGGGCCACCGGCCCGATGATCCGCAGCGTCTCCACGGTCAGCGGGACGTCGGGGACGAACAGCGACGGCAGGCTGTCCGGCAGCTCGCCCTCGTCCCCCACGGTGGGGACGTTCAGCGCGGTCAGCACCGTCACCGCGGTGAGCAGCACGATCGCGACCAGGGGTGCGGGCACGACCGTGGTGTACCGGGGCAGCAGCACCAGGATCGCGATGCCGGCGGCGACCATCGGGTAGACGAGCCACGGCACCCCGAGCAGGTGCGGGACCTGCGCCAGGAAGATGAGGATCGCGAGCGCGTTGACGAACCCGACCATCACCGAGCGCGGGATGTACCGCATGAGCTTGGCGACGCCGAGCAGGCCCAGCGCGATCTGCAGGACGCCCGCGAGGATCACCGTCGCGATGAAGTACTCGATGCCGTGCTCGCGCATCACCGGGGCGATGACCAGCGCGACCGCCCCGGTCGCTGCGGAGATCATCGCGGGGCGGCCGCCCAGGAACGCGATCGACACCGCCATCGTGAACGACGCGAACAGCCCGAGCCGGGGGTCGACGCCCGCGATGATCGAGAAGCTGATGGCTTCCGGGATCAGCGCGAGCGCGACCACCAGGCCGGCGAGCACCTCGGTGCGCAGCTTGCGGGGCGAGCGCAGGGCCCCCAGGACGGAGTCGGCCTCGTCGGCCTCGGGAACAGCGAGGGTCACTGCCTGAACTCTACGGGCGCTCCGTGACCGGCTTGCGCGCGCGGACCACGGCGCCGTGCATGCCGTCCGCCACCTCGTGGGTGAACGTGACCTCGGCGTCGGCGAACCCGGCCCGGGACAGGCCGTCGAGGTACTCGGCCCGGGACAGGGCGCCGGCGATGCAGCCGACGTAGGAGCCGCGCTCGGCCCGCTGCTCGGGGCTCAGGTGGTCCTCGGCGACGACGTCGGAGATGCCCACCCGGCCGCCCGGGACGAGCACCCGGTAGACCTCCGACAGGACGGCCGGCTTGTCCGTGGAGAGGTTGACCACGCAGTTGGAGATCACGACGTCGACCGACGCGTCGGGCAGCGGCAGGTCCTCGATGGTGCCCTTGCGGAACTCCACGTTCGTCGCCCCGGCCTTCGCCGCGTTCGCGCGGGCCAGGTCGAGCATCTCGTCGGTCATGTCCACGCCGTAGGCGAACCCCTCGGGCCCGACCCGGCGGGCGGACAGCAGCACGTCGATCCCGCCGCCGGAGCCCAGGTCGAGCACCCGCTCGCCCGGGGCGAGGTCCGCGACCGCCAGCGGGTTGCCGCAGCCGAGCGAGGCCGCCAGCGCCTCGGCCGGGATGCTGACCGCGTCGGCAGCGTCGTAGAGGCCGGCACCGAACTTGTCGTCGACGACGATCGCGTCGGGCGCGCACGATCCGCCGCCGCAACATCCCTCGTCGCCGCCCTGCACCGCCGCCAGCGCGTACCGCTGCCGTACCTGCTCGCGCACCTCGTCCATCTCGTCCTCCTTGGACATCGACCATCGTCGATGAACCATGGACCCAGGCATCGACACTTGTCAATGTCTCGGGCAGACTGTGCGCATGGCTCTGGACCTCCTGCCCGCCGCCTGCTGCACGCCGGCCACCCGCGCCGCGCTGACGGAGCAGGCCGCAGCCGACCTCTCCCAGTCGCTCAAGGCCCTGGCCGACCCGACCCGCCTGCGCCTGCTGTCCCTCATCGCGGCGCACGACGGCGCCGAGGCGTGCGTCTGCGACCTGACCGAGCCGGTGGGGCTCAGCCAGCCGACGGTCTCGCACCACCTGAAGGTGCTGGTCGACGCCGGGCTGGTCACGCGGGACAAGCGCGGGGTGTGGGCCTACTACTCGCTGACACCGGGGGCGCTCGACGCGGTCACGCACCAGCTCGGCACGCACCTGACCGCCGGCACGACCGCATGAGCACCACCGTCCTGCCGCTGACCGCGGAGCACTGGCCGGAGGTCGAGCGGATCTATGCCGCCGGCATCGCGACGGGCCACGCCACCTTCGAGTCGGCCACCCCCACCTGGGAGGCGTTCGACGCGGGCAGGCTGCCCGACCACCGGCTCGTCGCGGTCGACGAGGCCGGGACGGTCGTCGGCTGGGCCGCGGCCTCGCGGGTGTCCGACCGGTGCGCGTACGCCGGGGTCGTCGAGCACTCCCTCTACGTCGACCCCGCCGTGCACGGCCGCGGCGTCGGTCGCACGCTGCTGACGGCGCTGCTCGAGCACGCGCGCGCCGCGGGGGTATGGACCGTGCAGTCCGGGATCTTCCCCGAGAACACCGCGAGCCTCGCGCTCCACGCGGCGGTCGGGTTCCGGGTCGTCGGCACCCGCGAGCGCCTCGGCCGGATGACCTACGGGCCGCTGGCGGACCGGTGGCGGGACGTCGTGCTCGTCGAGAAGCGGCTCTGAGCCGGCTCCTCGTCCCCGCAGAGGGAACACGCCCGCCGGCGCGCGGGTTGGGTTGCCCATGACCACCATCGGATTCATCGGCGCAGGCCACATCGGCGGCACGCTCGCCCAGCTCGCCATCACCCACGGCTACGACGTCGTCGTCAGCAACTCCCGTGGCCCGGAGACCCTCACCGACCTCGTGCACCAGCTCGGTGACAGCGCCCGCGCGGCCACGGCGGCGGAGGCCGCGCAGGCCGGGGACGTCGTCGTGGTGAGCATCCCCACCAAGAACATCGCCGAGGTCCCGGTCGAGCCCCTGGCCGGCAAGGTCGTCATCGACACCAACAACTACTACCCCCAGCGCGACGGCCAGATCGCCGCGCTCGACGACGAGTCGACGACGGTGTCGGAGCTCCTCCAGGCCCACCTGCCCGAGTCGCACGTGGTCAAGGCGTTCAACCACATCATGTTCAGCGACCTCGCCTCGGAGGGCGTGCCCGCCGGCACCCCGGACCGCCGCCGCGCCCTGGCGGTGGCGGGCGACTCGCAGGACGCCCGCACCGCGGTGGCACAGCTGGTCGACGAGCTGGGCTTCGAGCCGGTCGACGTCGGACCGCTGTCCGAGGGCTGGCGCTACCAGCGCGACACCGAGGCGTACGTCCGGCGCTACGACGCGGACGGCCTGCGCGCCGCGTTGTCCAAGGCCGTGCGCTACCGCGACATGTGACGCTCCTGCGCGACGTGGGCGACGATCCGCTTGATCGTCTCCGCGTCGCGCAGGATGCGCCGGTGCCCGAGCCCCTCGCTCATCACCAGCTCCGCTCCGGGCCAGGCGCGCGCGATCCGGGCGCCGTCGGCGTGGTCGGCCTCCTTGTCGTCGCGGTCGCTCAGCACGAGCGTCGGTGGCAGCGGCACGTCCGCGTTGGCGGCCCGCACGGGGACGTCGAGCTCGGCGAGCCGGCGGCCGGCGAGCGCCTCCATCCGCGCGACGAACCGGTGCCGGGTCCGCTCGCCGAACCCGAGCGTGCGGGCGAAACCGACGGTGTAGGTGGACGGGTCGGCCAGGGGCGTGACCAGCACCAGGCGCTGCACCGGCGTGCCGTCCAGGACCGCGAGCGCGCTCGCCGCCGCCCCCATCGAGTGGCCGACGACCGCCCGTACGGGGCCCTGGTCGGCGACGACCCGGTCGAGCGCCGACATCATCTCCGGCAGGGTGGTACGCCGACGCCCGAGGTCCCCCGGGCCGGAGTCACCGTGGCTGGGTGCGTCGTAGGCGACCACCCGCAGGCCGGCAGCCACCAGGGGACCCACCAACGACGCGAGCTGCCCGCGGTGGCCGCCCCAGCCGTGCACCAGCACCACGGTCGGCCCGTCGCCCCACACCTGACCGACCATCTGCCCGATCCGCAACGGGGTCCCGCCGGGGATCACCGCCCGGTGCGCCGGGCGCGCGGGGCGGCACCAGAGCCGCAGCGCGCCGCGGGCGACCAGCTCGGGTGCCATGCGGTCCAGCGCACCGACGGCCGCGCGAATCGCGGGGGGAATGGGCGGGAAGTAGGTACGAACGGTCGTGCTTTTTTCGGGCGACAGCGAGGCCACGGCGGGCTCCTTCGGGTGTCAGTCGGTGCGCAGGAGCGACTGCATCAGCCGCTCGAAGGTGAACCGCGTGCGGGTGTCGGCGGCCGGGTCACGCAACAGCCGGAACGCGTGGAAGTGCGCGAGCATCAGCCCGTGCAGGTCGTGGGCGAACTGCTCGGGGGCGAGGTCGTCACGGAACGCCCCGTCCTTGGCCCCCGATCGGTACATCTGCGCCAGGGACTCGAACAGGTCCCAGTGGTCGCGGACCAGCTGGTCGCGCACGGGTCCCGGCTGGTCGTCGAACTCCGTGGCGGCGGACACGAAGAGGCACCCGGCGGCGCCGGACGACGACGTCTCCAGCCACCGCTCGAACAGCGTCCGGATCCGGGCCTCGCCACGAGGCGCAGCGAGCGCCGGCCGGATCACCTGGTCGACGAAGTGCTCGCGCGCACCGGCCAGGACGGCGAGCTGGAGCGCCTCCTTGGAGCGGAAGTGCGCGTACAGGCCCGACTTCGACATCCCGCTCGCGCTCGCCAGCGTGCCGATGGTCAGACCCGAGACGCCCAGGCGCCCGGCGATCTCGACCGCCTGGTCGAGCACCGCCTGCCGCGTCTCGTCGCCCTTGCTCACCGTCCATGAATAGCACGATCGTGCGGCAGACACCACGGTTCTCGCTCATATCCGCTCGCCGGGGCGTGCCCCCCGTCGTAGCGTCCGGCTCATGGACGCACTGCGGCACCACACGATCCGCGAGCAGAGCCACCGGATCCTCGATCCCTTCACGGACGAGCAGCTGGCGACGCTCGGTCGGGCCCTGCGGCTCCCACCCGGCGCGACCCTGTTGGACCTCGCGTGCGGCAAGGGCGAGCTGCTGTGCACGTGGGCGCGGGACCACGGCACGGTCGGGACAGGCGTGGACCTGAACCCCGCGTTCGTCGCGGCGGCACGCGAGCGGGCGGCGGAGCTGGGCGTCGACGTGACGTTCGTCGAGGGTGACGCCGGCGGCTACGTGGTGACGCCGCCCGTCGACGTCGCCGCGTGCGTCGGTGCCACGTGGATCGGCGGCGGCCTCCTCGGGACCCTCGACCTGCTGGCGAGATCGCTCACCCCCGGCGGGATCGCGCTCGTCGGTGAGCCGTTCTGGCGCTGCGACCCACCCGAGGCAGCCCGGGCGATCGGCGACTTCCGCACCCTGCCCGGGCTCGTGGCCGCCGTGCAGGACGCCGGGTGGGACGTCGTCGAGATGGTGCTGGCCGACGAGGACAGCTGGGACCGGTACGTGGCCGCGCAGTGGCTGAACCTGCGCCGGTTCCTCGACGAGCACCCCGACGACGAGCTCGCGCCCGCGTTCCGCGAGGAGCTGTCCACCGCACCCCTGGACTACGTGACGAACCAGCGGCCGTACCTCGGCTGGGGCGTGCTCGCCCTGATGCGGCGCCCCTGATGGACCCCTCGGCGGTGCGCGCCTACTACGCGGCCCGCAGCGAGCACGAGCGCGACCGGCTGCTCACCGCCGAGGGCCTCCTGGAGCGGGTGCTGACCACGCGCCTGCTCGAAGCGCACCTCGGAACGCCGGGGCGCGCGCTCGACCTGGGCGGTGGCACCGGCCCGTACTCCGTGTGGCTCGCCGAGCTCGGCTGGGACGTGTCCCTGGCCGACCTGTCCCCCGAGCTGCTGGCGATCGCCGAGTCGTCCCTGCCCGCCGGCACCGTCCAGGAGGTCGTGGAGATCGACGCGCGCGACCTGTCGCGCTGGGCCGACGACACGTTCGACGCCGTCCTGTCCCTCGGCCCGATGTACCACCTGACCGAGGCGTCCGACCGGGTCCGGGCAGCACACGAGCTGGCGCGCGTCACCCGCCCCGGCGGGCTCGTCGCGGTCGCGCTCATGCCCCGCTACGTCTCCGTCCGCCGCCTGCTCTCGCGGCCCGACGAGCGCTGGCAGCTGGCCGATCCGGCCTTCCTCGACCGGCTGCTCGACGACGGTGTCTTCGACAACGCGGTGCCCGGGCGGTTCACGCACGCGTTCGGCGTGCGGCCGGCGGAGGTGGCGCCCTTCTTCGAGTCGCACGGCTTCTCGACCGTGACCCTGGCCTCGACGCACGGCTTCCTCACCGGTGTCGAGGCCGGGTTCGAGGCGCTGCGGACCGAGCACCCCGGCGCGTACGGCCGGCTGCTGGACCGGCTCGTCGTGACCGCGGCGGACCCCGGCCTCCTCGGCACCGCCGGTCACCTGCTGTGGGTCGGGCGGCGTCAGGCTCCGGGGTGGACCGCGTCGTGACGTCCTGGACCGTGCGCCGCGCGTCCGCGAGATCGTGGGTTCGGCACCAGATCGTGCGTGCGCACCCACGAGTGTGCGCCGAACCCACGATCTCGCGCCCGGCGGCTGCCTACTGTGGGGCCGTGGAGCCCATCCGGCGCGTCGCGCCTCCCCTGCCCGGGCGTGCGGTGCTGGCGCAGGACTGGGTGCGGGTCACCTTCCTGCACTGGCGGGTGCCGGCCCACGTCGTCGCACCGCTGCTGCCCCCGAACACCCGACCCGACGAGTTCGACGGCACGTCCTGGGTGGGCCTGGTCGCGTTCCAGGTCCCCCGGACCAGCCTCGTCCCCGGGCCGGTGCTGCCGTACGTCGGCGAGTACCCCGAGATCAACGTCCGGCTGTACACGGTCGACGACGAGGGCCGGCGGGCAGTCCTGTTCCTGTCCCTGGAGGCCTCACGCGTGCTGACGGTGCTGACCGCGCGGGCGACCGTGCACGTGCCGTACCAGTGGGCGCGGATGTCGATCCGTCGCGACGGTGACGCCCTCGCCTACCGCTCGGCGCGCCTGACGGGCGACCGGTCCTCGTCGCACCTCGTCGTCCGGCCCTCGTCGGAGCCCGTCGCCGACGACCCGCTGGCCGACTTCCTCACCGCGCGGTGGGCGCTGCACACGCCGCTGTGGGGCCGCACGCGGTACGTGCGCATGGAGCACGAGCCGTGGCCGCTGCGTCGCGCGTCACTGGTGTCGCTGGACGACGAGCTCGTCGCGGCGGCCGGCCTGGCCGGTGTCGCGACGAGGCCGCCGGACTCGGTGCTCTACTCGCCGGGCGTGCACGCGCGGTTCGCCGGGACGGTCAGGCCAGCAGCTCGCGCAGGATCCTGACGGCCTTCGGGCCGACGCCGTGCAGGCGGAGCACGGCGTCGAGGTCCGCCGCCCGGACGGCGTCGAGCGTGGTGAGGCCCGCCGCGTGCAGCGCACCGGTCGCGGCTCTGCCGATCGCCTTCGGCAGCGCGCCGCCGGGCGGGGCGCCGACGTAGGGGTGCGCATCCGCGACCGCGGCCGGGGCTCGGAACCGCCACGCCTCGGCCACGAGCTGCTCCGTCAGTCGCGGGTCCGCGACCGCCAGGTCGACCTCGGTGGAGCCCTTCGTCAGCGGTCGCAGGCCCGCCTCCGACCGGTCGCGTGACGGGTCGACGTCGAGCAAAGCGACCCCGCGGCGCTCATCGACCCGGGCGAAGCCGACGTCGGCGACGCGGAACCCGACGAGGCGGGCGTGCGGCTTCTCGGTCGCCTCCGGGAGCGCCAGGGCCCACCGCCGGAGGTCGTCGACGGCGATCATGCGTCGGAGGCTCCCACATGACGAAGCACCCCGCAGAGGGATCTGCGGGGTGCTACGTGGGACGCACCGATCGGGCGGCGTCGTCACGCCCGGCCGGTGCGAGCTCGGTGTGGGTCGCTCAGAGCTGGGCGGCTGCACCGTCCTGCTCGGGCGTCGCCGGGACGTCACCGTCCGAGTCCTGGTCCGGGCGCTGCGTCGAGTCCTGGTCGGGGCGCTCGCGGTCCATCCGCTGCTCGGAGTCCTCGCCGCCGCGGCCCTGCTGGGAGTCCTCGCCGCCGGGGCCCTGCTGGGAGCCGCCACCGAAGCCGAAGCCGCCGCGTCCGTGGTCGCCCCGGTGACCGCCGTCGTCGAAGCGGGCGATGCTGTCGCGCGGCCCGTCGTCGCCGACGGCGTGGCCGATCGCGTAGCCACCCACACCCGCGACGCAGAAGGCGACGAGCGCGGCGACGCCGGCCGTGACGAACGGCCGGGACGAGGCGCGCTCGCGGACGGAGCGCTTGCCGGGGACGTCAGCCGCAGTCACCGGGTGCTGCTCGCCGGCGGGCTCTGCCTGGGGCTTGGGGGTCTCTGCCATCTGTGTCTCCTGAGGTCATGTGCACTCTCGTGCTGTCGTGACTCCAGGTAACCGGACGGTCCTGAGACGACGCCGTCAGCAGGCTGTGAGCGGGTTGTGAGTGCGACGAGGCACCCCGCGACGGTGCCGCGGGGTGCCTGGTCGGGTCAGTCCCCGGGCGTCGGCGTGGGATCTCCGGCGAGGATCAGGTAGAGGTCGCGGCGCGCACGGTCGATGACCTCGAGCGCCTTCGTCGCCTGCTCGTCCGTGCCGGTGCGGGCGACCTGGTGAGCCGCCGCGCCGAGGGCCTCCACGGCTCCGCGCAGGGCGCGTCCCGGCGAGGTCGGCCGGCTCGCGGCGTCCTCCCACGGGCTGCCCAGCTGCTCGGCGTGCTCGGTGACGTAGGTGCCACCGGCCTCGGTCAGCGTGGCCATCTTGCGGCCGGACTCGGCGGTGATGGTCACCAGGCCCTCGTCCTCGAGCAGGTTGAGCGCGGGGTAGATGGCCCCGGGGCTCGGCCGCCACGTGCCGCCCGACCGCTCGCTGATCTGCTGGATCAGCTGGTAGCCGTGCATCGGCTCCTCGGCAAGCAGCAGGAGGATCGCCGCACGGATGTCACCGCGACCGGCGCGGCGGCCGGGACCGCGACCGCGGCCACCCGGACCGAAGCCCGGACCGAAACCCGGTCCCCCGAAGCCACGCGGACCGCCAGGGCCGAAGCCGCGGTGCCCGCCGTGCCCGTGGTGCTCGCCGTGCTCGTGGGGCTCGTGCGGGAAGACGCCGCGGGGGCCGCCGCGTCGGGGGTCGAAGCCCTCCTCGTAGGGGGCTTCGGGGAAGTCGCCGCGTCGGCGACGGTTGCGGCCGCGGGCGGCCGGGTCGGTGCTGTCGGATGCAAACGGGTGTCGCATGGGGTGTCTCCTTCACGTCATGGCCGCGGGGCGGGGTCGCTCTGCGCGGGTCCGGGAGGTCGCGTGATCTCGACCAGACAACGTAACGATATATCGTCGATAGATCGTTGACAACCCCTAGCGATAGACCTAGGCGCCGACCGTCTGCGCGATCTGGATCAGGTTGCCGCACGTGTCGTCGAGGGTCGCGACGACCACCGGCCCCAGGTCCACCGGCTCCTGCACGAACCGCACGCCCAGCGCGGTCAGCCGTTCGAACTCGGCCCGGACGTCGTCGACGCCGAACGAGGTGGCCGGGATCCCGTCCTCGACGAGCGCCGCCTTGAACGGGCCGACCGCTGGGTGGCTGCTGGGCTCCAGCAGGAGCTCGACGCCGTCGGGGGCAGCCGGGGAGACGACGGTCAGCCAGCGGTCCTCGCCGCCCAGCGGGACGTCGTTCTTCACGACGAACCCCAGCACGCCCGTGTAGAAGTCGAGCGCCTTGCTCTGGTCGTCGACGAACACGCTGGTCACGGTGATCCGGATCATGAGCTCTCTCCTTCGTCGGGAACCGGCCAGCGCTCGGCGATCTGCCGCAGCGGCGCGGTGTCGAGGTGGTGGAACTTGTAGCGGCCCTCACGGCGGACAGTGACGAGCCCGGCGTCTTCGAGGACCTCGAGGTGCTGCGAGACGGCCTGCCGGGTGGAGCCCAGCCCGTGCCGCATGGTCAACCGGGTGCACAGCTCGAACAGCGACTGCCCGTCGCGCTCCTGCAGCTCGTCGAGGATCGCCCGCCGAGTGGCGTCGGCGAGGGCCTTGAAGACGTCGGCGGGCACCTCGTCTTTATAGGCAAGTCATTACTTGCCTGTCAAGGGGTGTCGATTTCTGGGCGCCTCGCGCGTCATGATCTCGACAGCACACCGAAGACACGGGAGGACGTCATGGCGGACAAGTGGATGGTTCTGCTCTGGGGCGACGAGGGGTTCTGGGAGAACGCGACCCCCGAGGTCCGCGACCGCATCATGGACGAGCACCGGGCGTACTCGCAGGCCTGCGAGGAGAAGGGCTACAAGATCGTCGGCGGGGACGAGCTGGGCTTCTCCAAGAACGCCGTCACGGTCCGGGCCGACGGCGGGACGCTGACCGTCACGGACGGACCGTACGTCGAGCTGGCCGAGCACCTGGGCGGCTACTACGTCATCGAGACCGACGACGTGCAGGGCCTGGCCCGGCTGACCGGCGAGCTGCTGCTCACCGACGGCGGCGGTGCGGAGCTGCGTCCGGTGATCGTGTACGAGGCATGAGCGTGCAGACCTACCTCGTGCTGATCTACGCCGACGAGGGCGACTGGGACGCGGCCGACGAGGCGACGAAGGCCGAGTACTACCGCCAGCACGGCGACTACGACGACCAGGCCGCCGACTACGGCGTGACGTTCCTGGCCGGCGAGGCCCTGCAGCCGGTGGCCACCGCCGTCACCCTGCGGCGCTCCGGGCAGGACGCGACGATCACCGACGGCCCCTTCGCCGAGACCGCCGAACAGCTGGGCGGCTTCTACCTGGTCACCGCGCCGAGCCGGGAGGCCGTCCTGAAGCACGCCATGCTGCTGCCCGAGTACACGATCGAGGTCCGCGAGATCCTGCCCATGTGATCTGTCGATCCGCCTGCTCGCCGCGCGTCATCGGGGCAGCAGGGCGCAGCCGGCGCCCGCCGATCCTCCAGGAGCTGACATGTCCGAGTTCACTGTCGTTCTCTACCGCGACGACGCGCGCGACGCCGCCCTGACGCAGGAGGAGCGCGAACGGGCGTGGGCCGCGCACAGCGGGTTCCAGCAGCGCTGCGCCGACGAGGGGTGGGAGATCGTCACGACCAGGGCCCTCGGGGCGGCCGCGCGAGCACGGTCGCTGCGGTCCGACGGGCGCGCCGGGATCATCGTCTCCGACGGTCCCTACGCCGAGACCGCCGAGCAGGTGGCCGGGTTCTACCTGGTCGCCCGCACGAAGCTCGACGCATTGACCGAGGCGGTCAGCGTCCTGGTGCTCAACGGCGAGTCCGTCGAGATCAGGCCCACCGTGCGGTTCGTCGACGGCGTCCCGGTGGACGGCGACGACGCCCTGACGGCGTCGTGAAGTTCGTCGTCCTCGCGTTCGGGTCGGCCACGGTGCCCGCCGGTGGCCTCACACTGGGGTCCGTGGACACAGCGACGTCGGTCCTGGACCGCGGCCTGCGGGACGGCACGTTCGACGGGCCGGCCTCGGCGCTGACCGGCGTCCTCGTGCTCGAGGCGTCCGACCTCGACGCGGTCCTGGACACCCTGCCCCCGACCGGCACCTACGAGGTGCGACCCGCTTGGTGACCACCGAGGACGCCCTCGACGACGCCTGGCGGAGCCACTGGTCCCGCCTGATCGGGCTGCTCATCGGCCAGTTCGGGCGGCCGGACCTGGCGGAGGACGCCGTCTCCGACGCCTTCGAGTCGGCCGCCCGGCACTGGCCCGACGACGGCGTGCCGACGAACACCGGCGCCTGGCTGCTCACGGCCGCACGCCGCCGCATCCTCGACCGGCTCCGCTCGGAGGCGGTCGCCCGCCGTAAGGAGCCGTTGATGGTGGTGGACGACGAGATGCGCGCCGCCGCCGCGGCTGCCGAGGACCCGGGTGCCCACGTCGCCGACGACCAGCTGCGGCTGATCTTCGCCTGCTGCCACCCCGCGATCGCCCCCGACGACCGCGTCGCCCTCACGCTGCGGTTCGTCGTCGGCCTGACGACCACCGAGATCGGTCGGCTCCTGCTCGTCCAGGAGTCGACGATGGCCGCGCGGCTGACTCGCGCGAAGAAGCGGCTGGCGTCGTCGGGCATCCCGTTCGCGACACCCGCGGCTTCCCGGTTGGACGAGCGCCTGGACGTCGTCGCGACCGTCGTCTACCTCGCGTTCACGTCCGGCTACCACCCCGGGGACGGGGCCGTGCCGCTGCGCGTGGACCTCGGCGACGAGGCGATCCGGCTCCTGCGGGTCCTCGACTCCCTGCTGCCCGGACGCGCCGTCGTCCGCTCCCTGCTCGCCCTCCTCCTGCTGCAGCACTCGCGTCGCGACAGCCGCCTCGACGCCGCCGGCGAGCTGATCCTGCTGCCCGACCAGGACCGCTCCCGGTGGCGCCGCGACGAGATCGCCGAGGGCGTGGCGCTGCTGTCCTCGCTGCCGTCGGCCCCCGGTCCGCACGGGCGGTTGGCTGCCGAGTACCGCCTGCAGGCGCTCATCGCCGCCGAGCACGCCACGGCACCCACCTCGGCGGACACCCGCTGGTCCGTCATCGCCGACCTCTACGCCCGGCTCGAGGCGCTGACCGGCTCGCCGGTGGTCCGGTTGGCCCGCGCGGTCGCGGTGGCGGAGGCATCCGGCCCGGAGGACGGCCTCCGGCTCCTCGAGGGCCTCGACGACGCGCTCCCGAGGCACCACCGGGTCCCCGCGGTCCGCGCCGAGCTGCTGGCCCGCGCCGGCCACGCGAGCGCAGCCGCCGACGCCTACCGCGCAGCCCTGGCCCTGGTCACCAACCCCACAGAACGCGCCCACCTCCAGTCCCGCCTGACCGCCCTGGCCTGACCGGCCCGGCCGCCGCCGGCTCAGTCCGGCTCACGCCACGAGATCGTGGGTTCGGCGCGACATCGTGGGTGCGAACGGACGATCTCGTGCCGAAGCCACGATCTCGCCCAGCCGCCCACCGCCCCGTCCGCGCGCGTGCCGTCCACCGGGGATGCCGGGAGTGCACCGGGGCCGGTCGGCGGCGGCGACGATCGGGCCGTGCCTCATCGACCCGGATCCACGCAGCCCGCCCCGCCGACCGCTCCCACAGTGCACCTGGCGCGGGACGTCCCGCGCCAGGTCGTGGCGGAGCGCGTGGCGGCGCAGCAGTGGCGGCGAGTTGGCCGGGGCGTCTACGTCCCGACGGGCGGCGCGACGGACAAGCGGTCCGACGCCCTCGCACGGATCGTCGGCCTCCACGCCCGGTTGACCGCGGAGACGTGCTTCAGCCACACCTCCGCGGCCGTCCTGCTCGGGCTGCCGCTGTGGGAGACCGGTGCCGTGACGCACATCTTCCAGCGCTCGTCGGCAAGTCAGGACCGCTCCCCCGAGATCGCCAGGCACACCCCGTTCCCGCCACCCGACGACATGACCGTGATCGCGGGCATCCCGGCCACGACGCTGGGACGCACCGCGTGGGACTGCGCCAGCCTCCTGCGACCGCTGGGCGGACTGGTGGTGGTCGACGCCGCGCTTCGGGCAGGTGCTGACCCCGCAGAGCTCGCGGCACGTGCGGACGCGACCGTCGGCAGGCGCGGGTCCGGTCGAGCGCGCGCCGTCCTGCAGTTCGCCGACGGCGGCTCGGAGTCCGCCTGGGAGACTGCGTGCCGGTTCACGCTCCTGCGCGCGGGGCTGCCGGTCCCGCAGACGCAGATCCCGGTGGCCACACGGCTCGGCACGTTCTGGGCAGACCTCGGCTGGGCGCAGTGGCGCGTGCTCCTCGAGTACGACGGCCGCACCAAGTACGCCGGGCGGGAGGCGGAGGCGTTCCTGCAGGAGAAGCGGCGGCACGATGCGATCGTGGAGGCGGACTGGCGGATCATCCACGTCACCCGCGACGACCTCCGGAACACGGCCGCGCTGATCGCACGGGTGGCCGGCCTGCTGCCGCAGGCAGTCACTTCAGGCCTCCGACCCCGCCGAGAGCTGTACTGACGCGGCGCGAGCAGGGGATGGGCGACGAGATCGTGGCATCGGCCCGAGATCGTGGGTGTGAAGCCCCGATCTCGTGCCGAACCCACGATCTCACGGCACGCCTGCGGGGGCGGAGGCGGAGGCCGTGGGGTGGTGGGCGGAGCGGGGGCGGGGGTGGCGCAGCCGGAGGTCAGGTCAGCAGGAGGAGGGCCAGGAGGGTCAGGTTCAGGGCGACCACCAGTGCCACCACCAGCACCAGGGTGCCGTGCAGCCAGGGGCCGTTGCGGTGCGTGCCCATCACCGCGCGGGACCGGGTCAGCGCGACCAGCGGGACGACCGCGAACGGGATGCCGAAGCTGAGCACCACCTGCGAGAGCACCAGCGTCCAGGTGGCGTCGGCGCCGACGGCCAGCAGGACGATCGCGGGGATGAGGGTGACCACCCGGCGGACCAGCAGGGGGATGCGGCGGTGGATCAGGCCCTCCATGATCGTCGCGCCCGCGTACGCACCGACCGACGTGGACGCCAGGCCCGACGCCAGCAGGCCGACGGCGAACGCGATCGCGATGCCGATGCCGAGGGCTCCGGCGATCGCGTCGTACGCGCCCGGGATCGAGTCGGTGCCGGGCACGCCGCGCAGCCCGGCCGCCGCGAGCAGCAGCAGCCCGATGTTCACGGCGCCGGCGACGGCGAGCGCGATGCCGACGTCCCAGCGGGTCGAGCGCAGGACGGCCGCGAGCGCGGACCCGGAGGTGTGGCCGTGCCGGTCCCGCGCCAGGGCGGAGTGCACGTAGATCGCGTGCGGCATGACGGTCGCGCCGAGCATCGAGGCGGCCAGCAGCACCGAGTCGGTCCCCTCGAAGCGCGGGACCAGCCCGGACAGGACCCCCGCCGCCGACGGCGGTGACACGACCAGGCCGGCCAGGAACCCGATGGTGATGACGGCCAGCAGCGCGACGATGACGTGCTCGAACCGGCGCTGCCCGTACCGGTTCTGCGTGGCGAGCAGGAGCATCGAGACGGTGCCGACGATCAGCCCGCCGAGCGGCAGCGGGACCCCGAACAGCAGGTTCAGGGCGATCGCGCCGCCCACCACCTCGGCGATGTCGGTGGCCGCCGCGACGACCTCGGCCTGCACCCAGAACGCGAGGCGCGGACCGCGGCGCATCCGCTGACCGAGCACGCCCGGCAGCGAGTCGCCCGTGACCAGCCCGAGCTTGGCGGACTGGTACTGGACGAGCACCGCCATCCCGTTCGCCGCGACGAGCACCCACAGCAGGAGGTAGCCGTACCGGGCGCCGGCGGTCAGGTTCGCAGCGACGTTCCCCGGGTCCACGTACGCGATGGCGGCGACGAACGCGGGACCCAGCAGCAGCGGTGCGCGCCGACCGGCACTCCCGAGGCGGACCGCGTCGTCGCGCGTGCTGCTCGTCATGACCCACCTCGGCAAGAAGTTCGGACGTCCGAACTCATGCTAGCGGGGTGTACGAACGACTGCGCGGCGTCACGCCGCCGCAGCCACCTCGCGCTGCCAGCCGTCGGTGGTCGAGCGGAAGCCGACCCGCTCCAGGTAGGCGTGCGCCTCGGCAGGCCCCCGCCCGTCGACCACCAGCCGGCGGAACCCGTGCGCGGCGAACACCCCGCTGTCCCGGTACACGAACTCCCCGGGCGTGAAGTCCCGGTACCGCGGCGTCACGTAGTCCAGGTCCACGCGGCCGACCCCGTCGCCGGCGGCGCGGACGACGACGGCGCCGACCAGCTCGTCGCCGCGCACGACGACGAACGCCGCGGACGGCGCGGGGTCCGCCACGGCGAACGACGGGTGGAAGCGCGCGATGTCGGAGGCGTGCGACGTGAGCAGGTGCCGCAGGACCGCGTCATCGGCGGGCACCTCGAGCACGGCGTAGACGTCGGCGTCGTGGCGCTCGCGGTGCAGCCGGACCAGCCAGTAGACGTCGATGACCGCGATGACCCCGTTCATCACGGCGAACGGCCAGATGCCGACGATCGCGTTGTACGCGGTCGCGATCACCGCGCCCACCAGGTTGAGCACCCGGAACCGCAGCACCCGCGCCTGCGTGAGCGAGACGATGACCAGCAGCGAGCCGACCCACCCGACGATCTCCAACCACACCATGGCGGGAGGGTAGCGATGAAAAGTGCTCGCCACCCGGCGCCGACAGGGCGGATGGTGGACGGCATGACGACGTGGTCGATCCGTGAGGTGCCGGTGTCCGAGACGGTGGACGGCAACTGGCTGCTGCACGGCTACACCGACGCGATCAACGACGTCATCGTCTCGACGTGGGGCAACCACGACTTCGAGCGCAGCGCGGCCGAGATCCTCGGCTCGATGCACGACCAGCAGTACGACCGCAAACCCCGCCTGGTCGCCGTGGCCGACGACGACGCCGACACCCCGGACCCGGCGCGCGTGCTCGGCTACTCCGCGATGATCCTGCCGCTGCAGGACAACACGCACACCGCGCACGTGGACCTCGGCGTCCGACCGGGGCACCGACGGCAGGGCATCGGCTCGTCCCTGTACGACACCTCGCTCGCGCTGGTGCGCGAGGCCGGCCGGACGCAGGTGACGGCCTCCACCGACCACAGCGTCGAGCCGCCCGACGGACCCGGCACGCTGGCCCCCAGCACCGGCGCGGGCCGGGTGGCCGCCGACGCCGACGGTCCGCGCTTCGCGCTGCAGCGGGGCTTCGCGCTCGAGCAGGTCGGGCGCTACTCGGTGCTCGACCTGCCGTACGACGCCGAGCTCATCGCCAAGCGTGCCGACGCCGAGGCGCAGGCCGGTCCCGACTACCGCCTCGTCAGCTGGCAGAGCCATGCGCCGCAGGAGTGGGTCGACGCGTACGCGCTGCTGCTCACGCGGATGAGCACCGACGCCCCCCTCGGCGGTCTCGACCTCGAGGAGGACGTCTGGGACGCGGAGCGGATCCGTCGCACGGAGAAGCAGTGGCAGGACCGCGGGCTCGAACTGCTGGTGCTGGCGGCGGAGCACGTCCCGACGCACACGCTCGCCGCGTTCACCTGCTTCATGGAGGTGCCCACGACGAGTGTCTTCGTGCACCAGGACGACACGCTCGTGCTCCGGGAGCACCGCGGCAAGCGCCTCGGGATGCTGGTCAAGACGGCGAACCTGCAGCGCCTCGCGGTCGAGCGCCCGTCGATCCGGCGCGTCGGCACGTGGAACGCCCAGGAGAACTCCTACATGCTCGCCATCAACGTCGCGCTCGGGTTCCACCCGGCCGGCGGTGCGGGCGAGTGGCAGCTCAAGCTCGGCTGACGCCCGCCGACCTGCGCGGCGCCGCCAGCTCCCACCAGCGCGTCCAGCGCTCCTCGACCTCGGCGAACGTCTCGGGATGCAGGCCGTAGGTGGACAGGATCGCGTCGACGGTCCCGTGCGGAGGTGTGTGCGCGGCGGGCGTCTCCATGAGGACGAGGAACATCTCCGAGATGCCGTGCAGCCGGATCCCGAGCTGCAGCGGCGTCTTGTAGACCAGCGTCCCGCCGAGCAGGGTGCCGTCGGGCCGGCGGCCGTGCACGTGGCCGCCGACCGGCACACCGCGCACACCGATCAGTCCGGCGTGGTCGAGCAGCCGGTCGTTCCGGTCGCCGGACGGCATGCCGAACGAGCTCAGGGTCCGGCGCGTCTGGTCGGGGTGCACGGACAGCGCGAACTGCAGCTGGTGCAGGAACGCGATCCAGCCCTCGTCGATCTCGTCGCGCACACCGTCGAACGACGACATGCCCTCGTGGCTGCGCCGGGTCAGCGTCACGTGGGTGACGTGGGGCACGTGCGCCGCCGACCGCACGGTCAGGCGGTCGTGGTGCGGCCAGCTCAGCGAGTAGATCGTCTCGTCACCCGCGACGTCCTTGGACTCGACCGCCGTGTCGAGGAAGATGTGCTGGATCTCGGCCTGGAGGCCGTCGTAGTCCCAGCCGAACCAGCGGTGCACCAGCTCCGGGGAGCGCAGGTGGGACCAGACCACCCCCAGCGACACCGGGATGTCGATCGACACGACCTCGCGCAGCTCCAGCGCCATCGCCATCACCTCGGTACTCGCCGGCGTTCCGGGACGGTTCGACCGTAGCCCCGCAGGTCCTCCACCGCGATCAGGCGTCGTCGAGGACCGCGATCGCGTCCGGCTCCACCCCGAGCTCGACGACGTCCCCGTCGGACCAGCGCCCGCCCACGGGGCCGAGCGCGGTGACGACGCCGATCCCGTCCACCTCGACGCGCACCTCCGAGCGGCCGCGACGCGACGAGACGCCCCGCACGACGCCCTTGACGGCGCCGGACCGCCCCACGACGAATGCCCCCTCGGCGAGCGCGAGGGTGCCCGACGGAGGGGGGTCCTCCAGCACCGCACGCAGCGGTGCGGCCGCCGGGGCGTCGACCGGCACGAACGCCTCGTACCCGAGGAACGCCGCCACCTCCCGGGAGACCGGCCTGGTCCACAGGTCGGCGGGCGCGTCGACCTGCAGGATCCGGCCGGCCGCCATGACGGCGACGCGGTCGGCCACCGCGAACGCCTCGTCCTGGTCGTGCGTGACGAAGACGGCCGTGGTGCCGGTGGCCAGGAGCGCCGCGCGCAGGTCGACGGCGAGGCGCTCGCGCAGGGCCCGGTCCAGCGCGGAGAGGGGCTCGTCGAGCAGCAGCAGCCGCGGCTGCGGGGCGAGGGCGCGCGCGAGCGCCACCCGCTGCCGCTCCCCGCCGGACAGCGTGGCGATGCCGCGCGGCTCGTAGCCGGCGAGGCCGACCAGGTCGAGCAGGGAGGCGACGCGGGCCTCCGAGCGCGGCGGCAGGCCGTAGGCGACGTTGCCGCCGACCGACCGGTGCGCGAACAGCTGGCCGTCCTGGAACATCAGCCCGAACCCGCGCCGGTGCACCGGGACGCCGGCCAGCGGCACACCGTCCCAGGACACCGTCCCGGCAGCCAGCGGTTCGAGGCCGGCGACCGCACGGAGCAGCGAGGACTTGCCGCACCCGGACGGGCCGAGCAGCGCGACGACGGACCCGGGGGCCACGTCGAGCGAGACGCCGTCGACGGCCGTCGCGGACCCGTACCGCACGACGACGTCCCGCAGCGACAGACCGTTCACCACTCACCTCCGGCGCCGGGAGCGCGCAGTCGTTCGCAGGCCGCGACGATCCCCGCGGTGAGCACCGCGAGGACCACGGACGCGGCCAGGGCCATGCCGTAGGACTCGGGACCCGGCCGTCCGATGAGCCGGAAGATCACCACCGGCAACGTGGGCCGGTCGGGCCGGGCGAGGAACGACGTCGCACCGAACTCCCCCAGCGACGCCGCGAACGCGAAGCCGACCGCGAGGCCGAGGGACCGCGCGGCGATCGACAGGTCCACGGTCCGCAGCACGCGGCCGGGCGCCGCGCCGAGCGTGGCGGCCGCCTCCCGCAGCCGCGGGTCGATCGCCCGCAGCACCGGCAGCACGACGCGGACCACGAGGGGCACGGCGACGACGGCCTGCGCGACGGGCACGAGCACCCCGCTGGTCCGCAGGTCGACCGGGAGCCCGAACGGGTGGTTCATGGACAGCAGGAACCCGAACCCCACGGTCACGGCGGAGACGCCGAGCGGCAGCATGAACAGCGCGTCGAGGCCGGCCACCGCGCGCCGGCCGATCCGTCGGCGCGGCCGTCGGGACACCACGAGGGCGACCAGGCCTCCGACGACCAGCGCGATGACCGTGGCGTCCAGCGCGATCCGCAGCGAGTTGAGCGTGGCCTGCCACACGGTGACCGTGAGGGCGCCACCGGTGCTGCCCAGGGCGGTGTAGTGGTCCAGACCCCAGCCGTCGCCGGTCCGCAGCGACCGGACCACCAGGTTGACCAGCGGCAGCGCGAGCAGCACGACCACCAGGGCGGTCACCGCCGTGGCGGCGAGGCTCAGCACGTGCCCGTCGCCCGGCGGCATCCCCGCGGGTCGGCGCAGCCGCAGCGGTCGCACCGAGGCCGACGGGAGCGTGAGGGCCAGCGCCCGCTCGCGACGGCTGCGTGCGCGCGCGGCGACGGTCAGCGCCCCGGCGACGACGACGAGCTGCACGACGGACAGCACGGCGGCGGCGCGCAGGTCGAGGAACTGCGTGGTCTGCACCCAGATCTCGGTCTCGATGGTGCCGAACTGCAGGCCGCCGAGCACCAGCACGGTGCCGAACGCGGTGGCGCAGTAGAGGAACGCGAGCGACGCGGCGGACGTGATCGCCGGGGCGAGCGACGGCAGCGTCACGGTGCGGAACGCCCGCCACGGTGACGCCCCGAGCGCCCGCGCCGCCTGCTCCGCCCGGGGGTCCAGCCGCTCCCACAGACCCCCGACCGCCCGCACCACGACCGCGTAGTTGAAGAACACGAGGGCGGCGACGATGGCGGCGAACGTGCCGTCCAGCTGCAGGAAACCGAGGGGTCCCCCGCTGACGAGCAGGGAGCGGAACGCGACGCCGACCACGACCGTCGGCAGCACGAACGGCACCGTGACCAGGGCCCGCAGGAACGTGCGCCCCCGGAAGGAGTGCCGGTAGAGGACGTACGCCCCCGGCACCCCGAGCAGCACGCTGAGCAGCGTGCCGAGGGTCGCCTGCGCGAGCGTCAGGCCGATGATCCGCCAGGTCCGGGGTCGAGAGAACACGTCGGCGAACCCGCCGAGGTCCAGGTGCCCGTCGGCCACGAACCCCGTCGAGACCATCGCGACCACGGGCCAGGCGAAGAACACCCCGAGGAAGGCGAGCGGCAGGGCGACCGCGGCCACCCAGAAGGCGACGACGCGCGACCGGCCCGACGACACCGCGGGGGTGACGTCGGGCCGGACGAGCGTGTCGGTCATGTCGGGGTCAGCCGATCACTGTGTCGGACCAGGCCGTCAGCCAGGCCTCGCGGTTGGCGGAGATCTGCGCGGGGTCCACCTCGAACGGGTCGGCGGCCAGCGGGGCGAACGCGGCCCACTCCTCGGGCAGCGCCGCGGTCGGGCTCACCGGGTACATGTACATGGACCCGGGGATGTCCTCCTGGACCTCGTCGGACAGCAGGAAGTCGAGCAGCTCCTGCGCACCGTCGGCGTTGGCCGCGCCGTCGAGCACGCCCGCGTACTCGGTCTGCCGGAAGCAGGTGTCCAGCAGGGCGCCCGTCGTCGGCTCGGTGCCACCCTCCGGCACGGTGTACGGGGGCGAGGACGCGTACGAGACCACGAGCGGGCGCGGGCCGGCGGCCCCGCCGCCCGAGAAGTCGGTGTAGTAGGCGTCGGACCAGCCGTCGGCCACCTTCAGGCCGTTGGCCTTCAGGGCGGTCCAGTAGTCCTGCCAGCCGTCCTCGCCGAACGCCCCGATGGTGGCCAGCAGGAACGACAGGCCGGGCGACGACGTCACCGCGTTGGGCACGACGAGCAGGTCCTTGTACTGCGGCAGGGCCAGGTCCTGGAGGGTCACCGGCTCGGCGAGGCCCTTCGCGGCGAACCACGCGTGGTCCACGTTGATGCACACGTCCCCGTAGTCGACCGGTACGAGCGCACCCTCGAAGGCGTCCGGGGTGCTGGTCGGCGCGACCACGCCCTCCTGGACCGCGCGGGAGGCGAACGAGTTGTCGATGCCGAACACGAGGTCCCCCAGCGGGGCGTCCTTGGTCAGCACGAGCTGGTTGACCAGCGCCCCGCCGTCGCCGGGCTGCACGACGTCGACCGTCAGCCCGCTCTGCTCCTCGAACGCGTCGAGGATGCCGTCCGAGAGCGCGAACGAGTCGTGCGTGACCAGCGTGACGGTTCCGGCGGACCCGCTGGGCGCCGGTCCCGACCCCACGGCCGAGCAGCCTGCCAGCGCGACGACGCCGGCGAGTGCGATGAGCGAGCGGATCCTCGCCATGGTGATGCTCCTCCTCGATCGAGAAAGGAGGGGGTCGTCGTCGATGCAGCAGGCGACCGCCCGACAACATCGACGAGGACTGAGAAGCCCGACTCCCTACGCCGGTATCAACCGGATCAGGTTCGAGGGTCTGCGGTGGTCCGCACTCTCAGCGTCCAGACCCGTGTGGTCCGACGCTCCCCTGTCGTTCGCCGTGATCCTACGCCGCCGGTCGGGCGGCGGGGACGCTCGCGCCGCACTACGGTCGTGTCAGACCCACACCCCACCTGGAGGTTCACCCGTGGACGACAAGCAGACCCAGTCGATGGTCGCCAAGGTCATCGGTACCGGCGCCGCGCTCGCCGCAGCATTCCTGGTGAACCAGGTGCTGAACCAGGCGTGGAAGGCCAAGACGGGCCACAAGCCGCCGCGTGCCGACGACCCGGGCGACGCCGGGCTGTCCGAGATCGTCGCCGCTGCCGCCCTGACCGGGGCGCTGGTCAGCATGGCGCGGGTCCTCGCCACCCGCGGGACGGCCAAGTTCGCGGCGAAGACGAGCTGACCCCTCACGGCGCCAGGCTCGGCGTCGTGGTGATCCCGAACTCGCGCAGCACGCGCTTCGCCGCGTACCAGCCGCCCAGCCCGTGCACACCCGGGCCCGGCGGCGTGGATGCCGAGCACAGGTAGACCCCGTCCCGACCCGAGAAGTACGGGTCGAACCGCCACGTCGGGCGGGCGAACAGCTGGCGGATGCTCGCGCGACCGGCCGAGATGTCGCCGTCGACGTAGTTCTGGTTGTGCTCGCTGAGGCGGGCCGCGGGGGTGCAGCGGGAGGTCACGACGACGTCCCGGAAACCCGGGGCGAACCGCTCGATGTGCCGGGTCACCGCCTCGGTCACGTCGACGTCGGAGCCCGACGGCACGTGCGCGTAGGTCCACAGCGGCCGTCGGCCGTGCACCACGCGTCGCTCGTCCACCACCGCCGGGTCGCTGACCAGGGTCATGGGCAGCTCGGCGTGCCGGCCGCTCGCGACCGTGGCCTCTGCGCGGGCCATCTCGGCGCGGGTGCCGCCCACGTGCACGGTCCCGGCCCGCCCCACCTCCGGCACCGTCCACGGCACCGGACCGTCGAGCACGAAGTCGACCTTGGCGGCCGCGTCGCCGTACTCGAACGCCTCGAGCGCGGCTCGCGTGCGCGCGGGCAGCCGGTCGCCCAGCACCTCGACGAGGGTCCGCGGGGTGGTGTCGAAGACGTAGCAGTGAGCCACCGGGAGGTCGGCGTGCCCGCGGACCCGGTGGTCGGTGCGGATCGTCCCGCCGTGCGCCTCCAGGTCCTCGACCAGGGCGGCGGTCAGCGCGCCGGACCCGCCGCGCGGGATGGGCCAGCCGCCCTCCGCGTGCGCGAGCGTGCCGAGGAGCAGCGCGGTCCCGGCCGCGGCGAACGACGGCATCGGGCTGATGGCGTGCGCCGCGACGCCCGTGAGCAGGGCCGGGGCGACGTCGTCGAGGAACCGGCGGTCCCACGCGCGCGTGCCCTGCTCCAGGACCGCCAGCCCGAAGTGCGCCGCCCGGCGCGGGCTGACCGCGGGCACCGACCGCTTGTCCCCCAGCGCGAGGCGCACCACCGTGGACGGGTCGCCGCCGACCAGGGAGCGCCAGGCCGGGCCGTCGACGCCCAGCGCCTCCACCGTGCGGTCCAGGTCCCGGTACGCGATGCCTGCGCGCCCGCCCGGCAGGGGTTGCGCGTACGAGACGTCCGGCACCAGGAGCTCGACGCCGCGCGCGGGCAGGTCCAGCTCCCGGAAGAACGGGGACGCCCAGGCCATCGGGTGCACCGCCGAGCAGACGTCGTGCACCACTCCGTCGGCCAGCCCGAGGTCCAGCGTCCGCGCGCCGCCGCCGACCGTCGGCTCCGCCTCGAGCACGAGGACCCGCAGGTTCGCGCGGGCCAGCGTGACTGCCGCGGCCAGGCCGTTGGGCCCCGAGCCGACCACCACGACGTCCGGGCGGGTCATGTGCACCTCCAGAGCCTCAGTCTCGGGGGTCGTCGTCCTCCGGTCGACCGGTGTCGCGGACCTGCGCGTTCTCCTGGTCCCTAGTCAGCTCGTCGACCACCAGCAGGTCGCTGCGGACCTTGCCCGTGCGGTAGCCGGCCCGGCCCACCATGTGCGCCGCCACAGGCGCGGTGAGCATCTGGAACACGGCCACGAGCGCCAGCGCCCACACCGCGCCGCCGGAGCGCAGCCGCAGGGCCAGCCCGATCAGCACGAGGACGAGCCCGAGCACCTGCGGCTTGGTCCCCGCGTGCATGCGCGCCAGCAGGTCGGGGAACCGCAGCACCCCGACGCCCGCGGCGAAGGCGAGGAACGCCCCGCCGAGCAGGCACACCGACGAGGCGACGTCGGCGACGGTCGTCCACTGGTCCACGGTCATCGGACCTCCCCCTCCGCGCCGCCGCCGTGGTGCTCGTCGTTGCTCGTGCGCCGGCCCGACCGCCGGCTCTCCTCGGCGACCGTCTCGGACTCGATCCGCTCGGCCTCCATCGCCGCGATCTCCTCGCGGGTGAGCACGCGGCCCTCGCCCTCGGGCTCGACGGCGGCGAACCGGGCGATGGTCACCGAGCCGACGAAGCCGACGAGCGAGAGGACCACGAGGATCGGGACGACGTCCGCGCGCCGGTTGACGGCGGCGTACAGCGCGACCGCCGCGATCATCGTGGTCACGACGATGTCCAGGGCGATGGTCCGGTCGAGCATCGACGGACCCTTCTCCGCCCGGACGATCGCCAACAGGGCGCCGACGGTGAGCAGCACCCCGCAGATCACGACCACGACGTTCATCCACGCACCCCCAGGCCGGCCGCGGCCAGCTCCTCGTCGGACGCGAACGCGCGCAGCACCCGCTCCTCCTGGTCGAGCACGGCCTGGCGTGCGGCCTCGATGCCGCCGCTCTGCCGGACGTCGAGCACGTGCAGGTACAGCATGCCGGTCAGCCGGTGGGCCTCGACCACGAGCGAGCCCGGAACCAGCGACGCCAGCTCGGCGGTGAGGGTCAGGTAGAGGTCGGAGTGGCTGCGCAGCTGCACGCCGATCACGGCCCCGTGCGGCTCGTACCCCGGTCGCAGCGCGATCAGGCTGACCTCGAACGAGGCCCGCAGGACGTCGATGGCGAACCGGGAGACCAGCCGCAGCACGCCCCACGGCCGGAACGTCCCGTGGAAGTCGATCGGCGCCATCCGCAGCCCGGTGGTCACGACCAGCGCGATCACGACGCCGGACAGCAGGTTCCCGATCGACAGGTCGCCCCACAGCAGGACCCAGACCACGGTCAGCCAGATGACCGTCGCCCACTGGGTGCGCCATCGACGGCGGCGCGGGTGCAGGCTCATCCGTCCTCCGCCACGTCGTCGGAGACGCCCTGGCCCCGCTCACCGTCGGGCAGCACCGCGTAGATGTACGGCGTGCGCTCGGTGAGCGAGGCTGCCGCGCGCTCCGTGTAGGAGTACAGCGGGCCGGCCGCGACGGTGAGCAGCAGCCCCACGGCGATCAGCGCCGTGGTCGGGGCGACCATCCCGAAGGGCAGGCGCACCGGCGGGCGCGGCTCCTCGGGCGTCTGCCAGAAGGCCTTGTTCCACGCCTTGACCAGCGCGTAGAGCGTGAGCAGCGAGGTGAGCACGCTGCCGACGACCAGCACGTACGCCAGCGGGGTGCCCACCTGGACCCCGGCCTGGAGCAGGCCGATCTTGCCCAGGAAGCCGGACAGCGGGGGGATGCCCGCCAGGTTCATGGCGGGCACGAAGAAGAGGATCGCGAGCACGGGGGTGAGCTTGGCCAGGCCGCCCAGCTTGGTCAGGGACGTGGACCCGCCCGCGCGCTCCACCAGACCCACCACGAGGAACAGCGCCGTCTGCACGGTGATGTGGTGGGCCACGTAGTAGATGGCGGCCGTGTAGCCCAGGTCCGTGGCCAGCGCGATGCCGAACACCATGAACCCGATGTGGCTGACGAGCGTGAACGAGAGCAGTCGCTTGATGTCGTCCTGCGCGACCGCGCCGAGGATCCCGATCACCATCGTCGCCAGCGCCACCCACATCAGCGCGTCGTCCAGCCGGCCGTCGGGGAACAGCAGCGTCTGCGTGCGGATGATCGCGTACACGCCGACCTTCGTCAGCAGGCCCGCGAACACCGCGGTGACCGGCGCGGGCGCGGTCGGGTAGGAGTCCGGCAGCCACGCGGACAGCGGGAAGATGGCTGCCTTGATCGCGAACGCGAGCAGCAGGAGCACCTGCAGGACGAGGCTGACGCCCGGGTCGATCTCGGGCAGGCGGATCGCCAGCTGCGCCAGGTTCACCGTGCCCGTGGCGGCGTAGATCATGGCGATCGCGATGAGGAACAGCACCGAGGACAGCAGCGCGACGACGATGTAGATCGTGCCCGCCCGGATGCGCTCGCCGGTGCCGCCCAGCGTGATGAGCACGTAGCTGGCGGCCAGCAGGATCTCGAAGCCGACGTAGAGGTTGAACAGGTCGCCGGACAGGAACGCGTTGGCCACCCCGGCCGTCAGCACCAGGTACGTCGGGTGGTAGATCGAGACGGGCGCGGACTCCTCGTCGTCCTCGCCGCCCTGCGCCAGCGAGTAGAGCAGGACGCAGAGCGTGACCGCGCTGGAGATCGTGAGCATGAGCGCGGACAGCCGGTCGGCCACGAGGTCGATGCCGACCGGGGCCGCCCAGCCGCCGACGTCGACCACCACGGGGCCGTCGTCGGCCAGGACCAGCAACGCCAGGCTGGCGACGAGCACGAGGCTGAGCGCGCCGACGGTGACGAGCCGCTGCAGGTTCGGCCGACGGTAGAGCGCGAGCGCCAGCCCCGCCGCGGACAGCGGGATCACGACGGGCAGGGGTGCGATCCACGAGAAGTCGGTCACGGGTGCACCTCCCGGGCGGGCGCGCCCTCGTCCGTCTCGTCGCGGGCCTCGGCGGCCTCCTCGTCGAGCGTGTCCGCGGCGATCTCCGTGTCCGAGTCGGTGACCGCGCGCTCGTCGACGGCCGCCAGCCGGGCGATGCGGCGGTCCTCGACGTCGTCCTGCACCTCGTCGTGCCCGTGCAGCTGCCACGAGCGGTAGGCCAGGGCCAGCAGGAACGCCGTGATGCCGAGCGTGATGACGATGGCCGTGAGCACCATGGCCTGCGGCAGCGGGTCGCTCATCCGGCCCTCGGGGGTCGCGCCCACGATCGGC
Organism: Cellulomonas fengjieae; assembly: GCF_018388465.1. Taxonomy (NCBI): domain Bacteria; kingdom Bacillati; phylum Actinomycetota; class Actinomycetes; order Micrococcales; family Cellulomonadaceae; genus Cellulomonas; species Cellulomonas fengjieae. Next base: position 3,638,642 of record NZ_CP074404.1, read on the forward strand.
GGGCGTCCCGCGGCTCCACCGGCCACGAGGAACAGCAGGTTCGCACCGTTGCCGATGAGGATGACGCCGATGAGCACCCGGGACAGGCTGCGCTCGAGGAGCAGGTAGGTGCCGGTGGCGAAGAGCACGCCGATGGTGACCACCAGCACGATGTTGGGACTCATGTCGATCACGGCACGACCCCTTCCCGCCCGGTCGGGCGTGAGCCCGCGGACACGCGGTCGGGCAGGCCGGGGTCGCCGGGCACCGGGTCCTCGCCCGTCTCGGCCCGCCGGTCGAGCTCGGCCCCGAGGCTGCGCAGGATGTCGAGCACCAGGCCGACCACCACCAGATAGACGCCGATGTCGAAGAACAGGCTGGTCACCAGGTGGATGTCGCCGACGACCGGCAGGTGGATGTCGATGATCCAGGACTGCAGCACCACGCCACCGGCCAGCAGGGCCAGCATGCCGACGCCGGCCGACAGGAACAGCCCGAGGCCGAGCAGCACACCCGGTTGCACCGGGGCCGCCTCACCCAGCTCGTACCGGCCGCCCGCGAGGTAGCGGACGATGAGCGCGATCCCCGTGACCAGACCGGCCGCGAACCCGCCGCCGGGGGCGTTGTGGCCGCTGAACATCAGGTAGATCGAGTAGACGATCATCGTGTGGAACAGCAGCCGCACCACGACCTCGAAGATGACCGAGCGGCGCTGCGGCGCCAGCGTGCGGCCCGCGTGCAGCCACTCGCGCCCGCGGGCGGCGCTCGACGGCACGGCCGCCTCGTCGCGGTCGGCCACCATGCCACCGGCGTCGACCTCGGCCCGGTCGCCGCCCGGTCGGCGCAGCGCCGCCATGGGATCGTCCGCGCCACCCCAGACGGCCCGGTCCCGGCGGGCGTCCTGCGCCCGGTAGATCGCGCCGCCGCGGCGGGAGAGGAAGACGAGGGACGCGACGCCGGTCGCGGCCACCAGCAGCACGGAGATCTCGCCCATCGTGTCCCACGCCCGGATGTCCACGAGGGTCACGTTGACGATGTTCTTGCCGCCGCCGAACTCGACCGCCTCCGCCGCGAAGTCCGTGGAGACGGGCGGGTGGATCCGCGCGCTGGGGGCGACGAGCGCGACGCCGGCGACCGTCAGGCCGACCGCGATCCCGACGCCCAGCCGCACCCACCGGCTGCCGGCGAGCGGCCGGTCGGAGAAGTACGGGGGCAGCCGGCGCAGCACGAGCACGAAGACGACCAGCGTGACGGTCTCGACGAGCACCTGCGTGAGGGCCAGGTCAGGCGCACCGTGCAGCAGGTACAGGCCGGCCACCGCGTAGCCGCCGATGCCCAGCAGGATGACGGCCTTGAGCCGCCGGCGGGCCCGGATGACCAGCAGGGCGGACACGATCGTGCCGGCCGCGAACACCAGCTGCGCCGGGTTGTCCCAGGCCCTGACCTGCGTCGGGAACACCGTGCTGCCCAGCGTGGTGCCGGCGACGGCCACGACGAACACCAGCAGGATCAGGCCGAGGTACAGCGGCAGCGAACCGCGCTGCGTGACGGCGGTGACGTCGGCCGCCACGTCGTCGAGCCGGCGCATGAACCGTCGGTAGACGCGGTCGGCCTCCGGACCACGGGACACCGCGGTCTGCCAGCGCTCGACGCGGTCGCGCACGACGAACAGCACGGCACCGCTGAGCAGGATCGCGAGCGTCAGGACGAAGGTCGGCGTGAACCCGGCCCAGAGCACCAGGTGCCCCGGCTCGCCCTCCGGATAGGTGTTCGCGTACGGCAGGAGCAGGTGCTCACCCAGCTTGGGCAGCAGCGCGACGGCGAGCCCGAGCACGGCCAGGATCATCGCCGGCCACACGAGCAGCAGGGACGGGCGCGTGATCGGGGCCGGCGGCGCCTCGTCGCGCGCCGCCTCGTGGATCGACGTCCCCGGGGCCGTCGATCCGCTGACCTCCTCCGGCACGACCGCGGGCTTGGTCGCGAACGCGCCCCACCACAGCCGCACACCGTAGGCGACGGTCAGCACGGAGCCGACGGCCACCGCCACGAGCAGGACCGTGCCGACGGGCCCGTCGATGTGCCCGACCGCCTCGAGCCCCGCCTCCTTCGCCACGTACCCGGCGAACGGGATGAGGCCGATCATGGACGCCGTCGCAAGCGCCCCCGCGAGCGCGGTCAGCGGCAGCTCGCGGCCCACGCCGGACAGCCGCCGCAGGTCACGCGTGCCGGTGGCGGCGTCGACCACGCCGACCACGAGGAACAGCGCGGCCTTGAACATCGCGTGCGCACCCAGCATCGCGAGCCCCGCGAGCGCCGTCGCCCGGGAGCCGAGCCCCACCAGCAGCACGATCAGGCCCAGCTGGCTCACGGTGCCGAACGCCAGGATCAGCTTGAGGTCGTGCTGGCGCAGCGCGCGGTACCCACCGAGCAGCAGCGTGCCGCAGCCGAGCACGATGATCATCCACATCCACGTGGGGTCCGTGGCGTACGCCGGGGCGAACCGCGCGACGAGGTAGACACCGGCCTTCACCATGGCGGCGGCGTGCAGGTAGGCGCTCACCGGCGTCGGGGCCGCCATCGCGGCGGGCAGCCAGAAGTGGAACGGGATGAGGGCCGACTTCGTCGCCGCGCCGGCCAGCAGGCAGACGATCGCGGCCGTCACGGCGGCGCTCCCCTGCGGCGGGTCGGCGATCACCTCCGACAGCCGGTAGGTGCCGGCGGCCTCGCCCAGCAGCACCAGGCCGACGAGCATGGCCAGGCCGCCCGCGGTCGTGATGACGATGGCCTGCATGGCGGCGCGGCGGCTCGCCTTGCGCTCCGAGTAGTGGCCGATGAGCAGGTACGACATGACTGTCGTGAGCTCCCAGAACGTGAACAGGAGCAGCATGTCGTCGGCCGTGACCAGGCCCAGCATCGCGCCGCTGAACGCGACGAACACGCCTCCGAACCGGCCCAGGCCGGACGCGCTCGTCTTGAAGTAGGCCGCGCAGTACACGAGCACGAGCGCGCCGACGCCCCCGACGATCAGCGTCATCAGCCACGACAGCGTGTCCATGCGGAACGTCAGCTCGAACCCGAGCGCCGGGATCCACTGGACCTGCTCGACCGGCCCGTTCCCGCTCTGCACCCGCGACGTCCACGTCAGCGCCCAGACCGCGGCGCTCGCCGGCGCGAGGGCCAGGATCCAGAACGCCTTGCGGCCCATCCAGCGCAGGAGTGCGGGCGCGACGATGGCTGCGGCCAGGTGAACGGCGAGCAGCAGCAGCACGTCCGGCTCCGTCCTGTAGGGCGGGTGGTCGGTCGGTCAGGTTTCTGGAGGTCAGGCGCAGGTTCGGGCACGCGTCGGGGACCGGGTGTGCGCCCCCGCGATGCACTGAAGGTTTGGTCAAGATTCTATCAACCGGTTTCCGGTGCTCCGGCCGCGACCCCCTCGCGGACCCGCCGTGCGGCGCGGTCATGCGGCTGGTGGGCGCGCGGTCCCAGGAGCGGGGGCGCCGACGCGGTTACCGTGGCGGCGTGGATGCGCTGCAGCTCGTGTGCCTGACCCTCGTCGTCGTGTCCAGCGTCGTCGGCGTCGCGGTGTTCTCGCGCGGGGCCGTCGAGATCGTGCGGACCGTGCGGATCGGCGGACCGGCCCCGGGGCGGTGGACGCCGGTCGGGCCGCGACTGGCCACGCTCGCGCGCGAGGTGCTCGGGCACGAGCGGTTCCAGAACAAGCCCCTGGTCCGGGTGGCGCACTGGGCGGTGATGCTGTCCTTCCCCGTGCTGGTCCTGACCCTGGTCACCGGCTACGGGCAGGTGGTGGACCCCTCGTTCGCCCTGCCGCTGCTCGGCCACCTCGCTCCGCTCGAGTGGGTGACCGAGGCGATCGCGTGGGCCTCGCTGCTCGGCATCCTCGTGCTTGTCGTCGTCCGCATCCGGCTGCTGCCGCGGGGGGACCGGCGGTCGCGGTTCTTCGGGTCGAACCAGGGGCAGGCGTTCTTCGTCGAGGCCACCGTGCTCGCGGTCGTCCTCGCGGTCCTGGTGCTGCGAGGGCTGGAGTACGCGCTCGGGGTGCAGGCCGGCGAGCCGTGGGCGACGGCGTGGCACTTCCCGCTGACCGCGTGGCTCGGGGCGGCGTGGAGCGGGGTCGCGACGACGACCCTGCAGACGGCCGTCGTCCTCGTCGCGACCGTCAAGATCGTCGTGTCGATGTCGTGGTTCGTGGTCGTCGGCCTGCAGCCCACCATGGGCGTCGCGTGGCACCGGTTCCTGGCGGTCGTCAACGTCTACGCCCGCCGGGAGCCCACCGGCGGCGTCGCTCTCGGCCCGGTGCAGCCGCTGCCCGTGGACCTGCTCGGTGAGCTGCCCGACGACGTCCGCCTCGGCGTCGGCGCCATCGAGGACTTCACCTGGAAGGGTCTGCTCGACTTCGCCACGTGCACCGAGTGCGGCCGGTGCCAGGAGCAGTGCCCGGCCTGGGCCACGGGCAAGCCGCTGAGCCCCAAGGCGGTGACGCTCTCGCTGCGCGACCACGCGGCCGCCACGGCTCCGTACCTGCGGGCCGGCGACACCAGCCACCGCGGGCTCGACCTCATCGGCACCGGCGTCATCGACGCGGACGCCCTGTGGGCCTGCACCATGTGTGGCGCGTGCGTGCAGCAGTGCCCGGTGGACATCGAGCACGTGGACGCCATCGTGGACATGCGGCGCTACCAGGTGCTCATGGAGTCGGCGTTCCCCAAGGAGCTGGGCGGCACGTTCAGCAAGCTCGAGCGGCAGGGCAACCCGTGGGGGCTGCCCGCGCGCAACCGGCTGAACTGGGCGAAGGGGCTCGACTTCGACGTGCCGGTGGTCGGCGTCGACGTGGAGTCGGCGGCCGAGGTCGAGTACCTGTTCTGGGTGGGCTGCGCGGGCGCGTACGAGGACCGGGCGATCCGCACGACGAAGGCCGTCGCGGAGCTGCTGCACACCGCGGGGGTGAGCTTCGCGGTCCTGGGTGACGGGGAGTCGTGCACGGGCGACCCGGCGCGACGGGCGGGCAACGAGCTGCTGTTCCAGATGCTCGCGAGCGCCAACGTGGAGATGCTGAACGAGGTGGGTGCGCAGCGGATCGTCGTCACGTGCGCCCACTGCTTCAACACGATCGCCCGCGAGTACCCCCAGCTGGGAGGCCGGTACGAGGTGGTGCACCACACCGAGCTGCTGAACACCCTGGTCGCGGACGGCCGGCTGACGCTGCTGCCGCCGACGGACGAGCGCACCGTCACCTACCACGACCCCTGCTACCTGGGCCGGCACAACGCGATCTACTCCCCGCCGAGGGAGCTGCTCGGCGCCCTTCCCGGCGTCCAGCTGGCCGAGATGCCCCGCAACCGGGAGAACTCCTTCTGCTGCGGGGCGGGGGGCGCGCGCGTGTGGATGGAGGAGACCATCGGCACCCGCATCGGCACGGCGCGCGCCGAGGAGGCCGTCGCCACCGGCGCGGACGTCGTCGCGACCGCCTGCCCGTTCTGCACCGTGATGCTCACCGACGGGGTGGCCGCGTCGCAGTCCGTCGGCGTCCCGGAGGTCACCGACATCGCCCTCCTGCTGCTCGACCGTGTGAAGGAGTCGCCGTGACCGACCCGCGCAGCACCGAGCAGCGACGGCAGGACGCGCTGTACCGGCTCGGTCACGACGTCGACGCGTGGGTCGCGACGACGGACACCGGCACGGGGGCACCCCGCCTGACCCCGCTGTCGTTCCTGTGGCACGACGGGTCCCTGGTCCTCTCCACGCCGGCGACCAGCGCGACGGGCCGGAACCTGGCCGCCAACCCCTCGGTGCAGGTCGGCGTCGGCCAGACGCGCGACGTGGTGCTCGTGCAGGGGACGGTCGAGGTCCTGGGGTCGGTGGGCGACCGCCTCGGCGACGCGTTCGCTGCGAAGGCCGGGTTCGACCCGCGGAGGATCTCCGACCCCTACCCGTACTTCCGGCTCACCCCCCGCACGATCCAGGTGTGGCGCGAGGAGAACGAGCTCGCCGGGCGGTGGGTGATGCGCGGCGGGGCCTGGGTCTAGACGTCGGGCAGCGTGCTGGGCTGCGGCAGTCCGGCCTGCGTGCTCGACTCCTCCTGGACCAGCAGGTGCCAGTCGGTGACGACCGGGACGGTCTGCGCGGCCGCCCAGGCCTCGAGCTGGTCCGTGGCGTGCGGGCTGCCGGGATCCCCCGAGGCACCGAACGGGACGCCCCACCGGCTGCGGCGACGGTCGGACAGGTCCCAGACCCAGCGCGCCGCCGAGCCGCGCGACGACAGGTCGCTCAGCCCCGGCACGCTCGCGGTGCAGCGGACGCAGTCGGAGTCCCCGGACAGCGGGACGGGGTCGACGACCGGTCCGCCGACGCCGGCCAGCACCGGGACGGGTTGGAGCCGGTGGAGGTCGCCCCACGCGTCGGGGCCACTCCCGGACGACGCCACCAGCTCCAGCGCGTCGCGGACCACCGCGGCGCCGTCGATCCCGAGCGACGTCGCGCCGAGGAGCCCCGGCAGCGCGTCGGCGACGCGGACCGCCACGGCCAGCCACGGCTCGAACAGGGCGTCGTGGCCGTGCGGGCGGTACAGCGGGGCCAGCCCCGGGTGCGCGCTGAGCCGGACGGCGACGTGCGAGCGCCACTGCGCGAAGAGCGCCGCGTCCGTGCTGTCCGCGTCCATGTGCCGGTCCCAGGCCAGCAGCCGGTCGCGCAGTGCCTCCCCGCCCGCGGACAGCCCGGACGCCCGGCGGACCCAGCCGAGCAGCTCGTCGGCACCGCCCAGGAGCGTGTCGCCGTGGATCGCGGCCATGTCGTCCGGGCCCAGGGCCGACGGCGTCTCCAGCAGAGCCGCGATGCGCCGCGCCCGGTACGGGGGCGCGTAGGCGCGTCCGAGGTCGCGCGCGACGCCGCCCGGCCGCTCGTTGGCGTCGACGGCGACGTCCGTGACCGGGGCGGGATCGGCCAGGCGGTGCCACGGCCCCCGGCGGGCGGCCGGCGACCAGGCGTCGTGCGGCAGCCGACGGTCCTGCCGGTGCCGGCCCACGACGAGGCCGGCGTCGAAGCTCAGCACCGTCCCGGTCGCGTCGGCGGCCAGCACCCGGTTGACCGGGTCCACCCAGCCGCGCAGGGCGTCGGCCACGTCGCCCGCCGTGCGCGCCCGCAGCAGCGGCAGCAGGCAGGAGATGCCGACGTCCGAGGCGACGCGGGCGGGGAACCGGACGCTCAGCCCGTCGAGGACCACCGGCCCCCGGTCCGTCTCGACGACCTCCACCACGACGTCGGTGCCGCGGCGCACCCGGATCGTCTCGGCGTGCCGCGTCACGGGTGCCCAGCCGTCCGGTCCGAGCGCCGTCAGGCCGTCGTCGGAGAACTCCTCCCGGAAGAGCTCGACGTGGTGGGCGATCGCGTTGGTGATCCCCCAGGCCGCCGATCCGGTGTGCCCGAAGTGCTGCACCCCCGGCACCCCCGGGAACGTCAGCCCGACCACGTCGAACTCGTCGCACGCGAGCCTGACCTGCTGGTACACCCCCGGCAGCTCGAGCACGCGGTGCGGGTCGCCCGCGAGCAGCGGCTTGCCGCTCACCGTGCGGGAGCCGTGCAGCGCCCACGCGTTGGAGCCGTACGCCGGCTCGGTGGCGGCGAAGAGGTCGACCGCGTCGTCGCCGAGCGTCCGGAGCACGTGCTCGTTCCACAGCAGCCGCGGGAACGTGGAGAACAGGGCGTGCTCGACGAGCAGGATGCCGAGCGGCGCCCACGCGCGCCACGGCTCGTGCGGCGTCAGGGACCCGAACTGCTCGTCCAGGACCCGGCGCTCCGCCGAGCGCCGACCGGTGCGGCCGGTCTCCTCGGCCAGCCCGGCGTTGACGCCCGTGACGTAGGCGTCGACGAACGCCCGGTCGTGGGCCGCGAGCGCCGCGTACGCCCGCTGTGCGGTGTCCGCCAGGCGCGCCCGCCGCGCGAACCGGTCCCACTCCACGCCGGCGGCGCCGATCCGCTCGGCCAGTCGGCCCTCGGACCGCCACCGGCTCACCTCGATCTGCCAGCCACGGTCGCGCGCGGTGACGAGCCCCTGCTCGCGGGCGAGCTCCAGGCGATCGGGGGACCGGATGTGCGGGACGCCGAGCGCGTCGCGGAAGACGGTCACCGCACGCCCCACGGGGCGCAGAGCGCACTCGCGAGCGGCGAGTCGCCGTCGACGACGGACATGCGTGGCATCGCGCGCACTCGGGGCCTTCTCGAGGGGTGAGGACGGCCGAACTCCGGCAAACGTAGCGGAACGTGGACACGCGTCAAGGGGCTTCGGGGGTCCGGCAGTGGCTGGGGGACGCTAGGACTTCCCGGCCTTCCAGTACCCGCAGAACGTGACGTTTCCCTTGGGCACCCCGCGCTCGCCGACCAGGTACCGGCGGGTGCCGGTCGCGATCGCGGACTCGCCCACCGCGAACGCGTACGGCGTGCCGGCGGGCCAGTCCAGCGACCTGAGCATGCCCAGCGCGGTGCCGCCCGCGCCGCGTGGCACCCAGTGCACGGCCATCCCGGCGGGGGCGTCGACGTCCTGGGCGTCGGCGGCGTCGATGAGCTCGACGACCGCGTGGCCGACGGCGTCGCGCGGCATGTCCCGCAGGATGCCGAGGACGGCTGGCAGCCCGGACTCGTCGGCCACCAGCAGCGACCAGTCGGCGGGCACCGGTGCCCAGCCGCAGCCCTGGTCGATGAACGCCACCTCGGTCCCGGGCTCCACGGTCTCGGCCCACGGGCCGGCCACGCCGGACGAGCCGTGGCAGACGAAGTCGATGTCGAGCTCGGGCACCTCCGGGCGGAAGAACCGCACGGTGTAGCTGCGGATCACCGGCCGCGTGGACTTCGGCAGCACCAGGTACCGCAGGTAGGACCGGGTGTCGAAGCGCTCCGGCAGGTTGTCGAACCGGGCGTGGTCGTCGACCGGCACCGCGAGCCGGAACCACTGGTCGAACCCGCGGTACCGGAACCGGCGCAGGTCGTCCCCGGTCAGCGTCACCCGGACCATGTGCGGCGTGACGCGCTCGGTCCGGGCGACGTGCGCGTGCACCAGGCCGCTCGGAGCGTGCGTCACGGTGATGCTGCTCATGCGGTCTCCAAGGTGGTCGGCAGGGTGGTCGGCACGGTGGTCGGCAGGGTGAGGAACGCGAGCTGCGCGCGCTTGTGCGGCAGGTCGACGACGGGTCCGGCGACGAAGCCGGTGCGGGCGATGCGCGCGAGCGCGCGGTCGTTGCGGACGTCGGGCTCGGCGACGATCCGGCGGGCGCCCGGCTGGTCGCGCAGGAAGGCGAGGAGTGCACCGAGCAGCCGGGTCGAGAAGCCGGCGGTCGGCCGCCCGCGGGCACCCACAAGGAGGTGCACGCCGAGGTCGCCCGGCCGGACCTCGTAGCACTCGCCCACCGGGTCGTGCGCGGGGTCGTACGCCTGCAGGAGGGCGACCGGCTCGTCGTCGCGGAGCACCAGGTAGGCGTGGTGGGTGGGCAGGGAGTCGACGAAGGCGTAGGTCTCCCGCAGCTCCTCCCGGGTCAGCTCCCCCAGCCCCCAGAACTGCGTGCCCCGCGCGGTGACCCAGGCGTGCAGCGTGTCCAGGTCCGCGTCGGGGTCGAGCACCCGCACGGTGACCCGCCCGAGGCCCTCGACCTGCCGCTCGTCGACGACCTCGCCGCGCCTCATGCGATCGGGTTCGCGAGCGTGCCCGCGTAGATCAGCGACGACGACTGGTCGGCCAGGTCGACCATCTGCAGCGTGTTCCGCAGCTGCAGGCGGTTGAGGCAGGAGTGGGCGAACCGCGCGGCGCGCAGGTCCACCCCGCCGGACAGCCCGGGATGGTCCGCGGCGTGCTGGTCGACGCACTCGCGCACCAGGGACCAGAACGCGTCCTGCGGCAGCACGCCGTCCGTGTCGAGGATCGCCGCGAGGTGCCGGAGGACCCCGTCGAACACGTCGGTGAAGATCGCCAGCGCGCGCTCCTCGTCGTCCACGACCTGCCGGACCCGCGCCACCGCCTCCGGCAGCGGGCGGTGCCCGAGCACGGTCACCTCCTCGCCGATGTCCTTCAGGAACACGCGGGCCGGCGCGTGCCCGTCGAGCACGAGGATCACGTTCTCGCCGTGCGGCATGAACGCCACCTGGTGCGCCAGCAGGCAGTGCACGAGCGGGCGCAGGTAGGCGCGCAGGTACCGCCGCACCCAGTCCCTCGCGGGCAGTCCCGACGCCCGCACGCAGGCCGTGACGAACGCGTCGCCGTCCGCGTCGCGGTGCAGCAGCGCGGCCATCGTCGCCGGCCGCTCGGTCGGTCCGACCAGCGGCACGGGGCTCTCCCGCCACAGGGCCGCGAGCATCTTGCGGTGCGCGTTGGGCGCGGGCGTCCGGTGGTAGACGTCGCCGGTGTAACCCAGCGACACCCGCTCGCGCAGCACCTGGAACCCGCACTCCGTCAGCGTGGGATCGTGGCTGACCAGGTCGAACACCCAGTCGTTGATCGCGGGCGTCGCGCGCATGTACGCCGGCGACAGACCGCGCAGGAACCCCATGTTCTGGATGGCCAGCGCCACCTTGACGTAGTGCCGGTCCGGCCGCGAGGTGTTGAACAGCGTGCGGATCGACTGCTGCGCCACGTACTCGTCGTCGCCCGCTCCCAGCGGCACCAGGTCTCGGCGAGCCACGTCCGGCGCGAACGTCACGGCCACCCGGTGCTCCCACTGCCACGGGTGCACGGGCAGGAACCGGTAGCCGGTGGGGTCCTCGCCGAGGTCGCGCAGCGTGGCCTCGAACCGGTCGAGCGTGTCCGCGCCGAGCTCGTCGAGGTAGAACCCGTCCTCGTCCAGCCCGGTGCCGAGCGCCAGGTGGCTCGACGCCTTGCGCACCCCGAGCCACAGGAGCCGGATCGGCGCCCCGGCCTCGGGCGCGTACGCGGCGTGCTCATCGACCCCGAAGCCGATGCGGCCGTTGTTCGCGACGAAGGACGGGTGCCCCTCGGTCATCGCGCGCTCGACGGTCGGCAGGTCGGCGTGCAGCAGCTCGGCGGCCGACGGTCCGCCGTGGTGGACCTTGAACGCGGCGGCGGCCAGGGTGGACGACAGCTCCTCGAGGTACACCGCAAGCAGTGCGTCGGGGATCTGCAGCAGCGGCTGCAGCTCGAGGACCAGCGCGAGCGCGTCGAGGTCGGCCGGTGCGCCGTCGACGGTCCGGGTCAGCGACGCCTCCTCGATGGTCCAGTGCTCGAGCGCCAGCCGCCGGGCGCGGAACCGGTAGACCACGTCCCCGAGCACCACGCGGTAGCGCTCATCGTCCGCGACCGGCGCCAGCAGCCGCTCGTGCGCGAACTCCGCGAGCGCCTTGGTGACCAGGTGGCGGTGCGCGACGGCCATGGCCGCGGGGTTCAGGTGGGGCGCGAGCGTCGGTCGGGCGAGCACCTCGGTCATCGTCGGCTCCCCGCCGTCATGGTGCTCTCCGCGAACGCCTCGCGGGTGCACACCGCGAGCGAGGCCCGCTTGCCGGGCAGGTCGAGCTCGCGCAGCACGCGGAACCCGACCTCGGCGTTCTTGGCGGCGACCCTGTGGTTGCGCACGTCCGGCTCGACGACCACCCGCGAGGCCCCCAGCTCGCCGAAGCAGAACGCCACGGTCGCGGCCATGACCCCCGAGGTGAACCCGTGCACGGGTGCCCCGGTGGGCGGGGCGACCAGCAGGTGCATGCCGAGGTCGCCGGGCCGCACCTCGGGGACGCCGTCGAGCAGGACGGTGGTCGGGTCGTACGTCTCGACCAGGAACGTGGGCTCCTCGTCGACGAACCCGAGCCACGAGTCCTGCCGCGGGTCGGCGGCCACCGCGGCGAGGTACGCACGCACGTCGTCGAGCGACAGCCCGCCCATCTGCCAGAACGCGGACGCGGGATGCGCGAGCCAGCCGTGCACGAGGGGTGCGTACCGGTGCCGGTCCAGCGGCAGGATCGCGATGCTCATCGGACCGCCACCCCCGCCGGCACCCCGAACTCCTGGAACGCGATCCGCCGCTCGACCGGGTAGATCTCCCGGCCGGTGATCGTCGCCAGGATCGAGGAGTTGCGCCAGGCCCCGAAGCCCAGGTCGGGGGCCGTCAGGCCGTGCGTGTGCTCCTCGGCGTTCTGCACGAACACCCGGCCGCGGCCGCCGTCGACCGAGTAGTCGCGGGCGACCGCGAACCGCCCGGTGTCGTCCCAGTCGAGCAGGTGCCGGATGCCAAGCACGAAGTCGGGCACCTGCGCGACGTACCCGGTGGCCAGCACCAGCGCATCCGTCCGCCGCTCGTAGACCTCGTCGAGCTGGGCGTGCCGCAGGGTCAGCGTGAACGCGTCGCCGTCCCACGTCGCGCCGAGCAGCTCGGTGTCGGTGAGCAGCGTCGTCGGCACCGGTCCGTCGAGGCTCAGCCGGTAGAGCGCGTCGTAGATGTCGTCGACCAGGTCCCCGCTGATGCCCTTGTACAGCGACCGCTGCTCGCGCCCGAGCCGTCCGCGCACCTCGGCCGGCAGGGCGTGGAAGTGGTCGGTGTACTCCGGCGACGTCAGCTCCAGCGTGAGCTTGGTGTACTCCATCGGGAAGAAGCGCGGCGACCGCGTGACCCAGTCCAGCCGGCCCGTGGTGCCCAGCAGGTCGCGGTAGATCTCCGCGGCGGACTGCCCGCTGCCGACGATCGTGACCGAGCCGGCGTCCCGCAGCGCGTCCCGGTGCGTCAGGTAGTCGGCGCTGTGCACCACCGGGCCCTCCCCGTGGCGCACCGACTCGGGCAGGACCGGTCGCGTCCCGACGCCGAGCACCACGTGCCGCCCCCGGTACGTCTCCCCGCCGTCCGTCGTGACGACGTAGTGGTCGCCGTCCGCGTGCAGCCCGACGACCCGACGGCCCCAGCGCAGGGACGGCAGCTGCGCCGCCACCCACCGGCAGTAGGCGTCGTACTCCGCGCGCAGCGGGTAGAAGCTCTCGCGGATGTAGAACGGGTACAGCCGGCCCGTCGCCTTGAGGTGGTTGAGGAACGAGTACGGCGACGTCGGGTCCGCCATCGACACCAGGTCCGCGAGGAACGGCACCTGGATCCGAGCGCCCTCGATCATCATCCCGGGGTGCCAGCGGAACTCGTCCGCGGCGTCGAGGAACACCGCGTCGAGGCCGTCGACGGGCGCGCTCAATGCGGCGAGCCCCAGGTTGAACGGGCCGATCCCGATGCCGACGACGTCGTGGACCCTCATCGGGCACCCACCTGCTCGGCGGCGACCAGGTCGTCGCCCTCGGCCAGCGCGGCGCCCGCCCCGCGGACCAGCTCGAGCACCGCGCGCACGTCGTCGAGCGTGGTGTCCGGGTTGAGCAGCGTGAGCTTGAGGCACGGCCGCCCGTCCACCACGGTCTTCGCGACGATCGCCCGTCCCGACTCGAACAGCACGCGCCGCACCAGCGGCACCAGCCGGTCGGCCTGCTCGTCCGTCACGTCGAGCGGCTGGTAGCGGAACAGCACCGTGCTCAGGTCGGTGCGACCGACCAGCTCGAGGTCGGGGTCGCGCTCGAGCTCGTCGTGCACCCGGGCAGCCAGGTCCAGGACCGTGTCGAACATCGCGCCGATGCCGTCCGCACCGAGCGCACGTAGCGTCGTCCAGAGCTTGAGCGCGTCGAACCGCCGGGTCGTCTGCAGCGACTTGTCGACCTGGTTGGGCTCGTCGGCGTCCGCGGGGTTGAGGTAGTCCGCGTGCCAGGTCACGTGCCGCAGATCCGCCGGCTCGCGCACCAGCACCGCGCTGGAGGAGACGGGCTGGAAGAAGCTCTTGTGGAAGTCGACGGTGACCGACCGGGCGCGCTCGATGCCGGCGAGCAGGTGCCGCCGCGTGGGGGACACCAGCAGGCCGCACCCGTACGCGGCGTCGACGTGCAGCCACACGCCGGCCCGGTCGCACTCGTCCGCGATCGCCGCCAGCGGGTCCAGCCGGCCGCGGTCGGTCGTCCCGGCGGTGGCGACGACGCACATCGGCACCCGGCCGATCGCCGCCAGGGTGTCCAGCGCCCCCGCGAGCGCGGCCGGGTCCATCCGCCCCTGCGCGTCGGTGCGTACAAGCAGCACGGCCTCGTCGCCCAGTCCGAGCAGCCGGGCGGACTTCTGCACGCTGAAGTGGCTGGACGCGGTCGCGACGATGACCAGGGCATCGGTCCGGGCGCCCGCCGCGGCAGCCGCCTCCCGCGCCAGCAGCAGCGCCTGCAGGTTCGACTGCGTGCCGCCCGAGGTGAACACCCCGTCGCCGGCCGCGAACCCGATCCGCCCGCACGTCCAGTCGACCAGCTTGCGCTCCATGAGCGTGCCGACCGTCGACTGGTCGTAGGTGTCCAGCGACGGGTTGACCGCCGCGATGATCGCCTCCGCGACGACCGCCGGCACCGCGACCGGGCAGTTGAGGTGGGCCGAGTAGGCGGGGTGATGGAACCAGACCGCGTGCTCGCCGACGAGGTCGTCGGCCTCCCGCAGCGCGGTCGCCGTGCCCAGCCCCTCGGCGTCCAGGTCGACGGCGTCGACCAGTGCCTGCAGCTGGGTCCGGCTCGCCCCGGAGAACGGCTGGGGGACGCTGCGCAGCCGGCCCGCCAGCCGGTCGACGGTCTCGCGCATCGCCTCGACGTAGTGGTCGGCGGACGTGGAGGACAACAGCTCGTGCACGCGAGAGCCCCCTTCGGCGAAGCTTAGGACGTCCTAAGTAAGCGTCGCCTAACGTAGCCGGATCCGGACATCCGTCAACCCGCCGTCCACGGGGTGCTGGACGGCGGTGCGGGACGACCGCTCAGCGCTCGTAGGCCCACGTGCGGTCGGTGAGCATGCGGGCGATTGCCAGCCCGATCGCCAGGGACGCAACCACGAGGGCGGCCTGCACGCCGTACGACAGCGCGTCGACCGTCTCGCCGTTGGAGATGTGGAACACCGCCCGGTAGGCCAGGACGCCGGGCACCATGATCGTCACGGCGGGCACGTAGACCGTGATCCGCGGGACGTCGAGCCGCGGAGCGATGACCGCGGCGAGCAGTCCCACGGCGAGGGCGGCGATCGCGGCAGCCGCCTGCGGTGGCACCGCGCTCTCGACCAGCTCGATGCGCAGCACGTTGGCCACCATCCCGACACCCGCCGCGGCCAGCGCGATCCGCCACGGGCTGTTGAACATCAGCGCGAAGCCGAGCACGCCCAGGAAGCTGGCGACGAAGCGCAGCGTCAGCAGCAGGCCGGGATCGAGCTCGGGGGCGGTCGGCGGGTCGGGGCTCAGTCCCACGACGAGCGACAGCGCCCACACCGCGAGCGCGGCGGAGGTGAGGATCATCAGCGCGTACGTCAGTCGCGCGATCCCCGCGGAGAAGTCCAGCTTGGCCAGGTCGAGGAAGCCGGTGACCAGCGGGAACCCCGGGATGAGGAACAGCACGGCCGAGACGTAGCCCGCGTCGTGGCCACCTCCCGCTGCCCCTGTGGCCTGCAGCAGGCCGACGAAGCCGAGGTAGCCCAGGCACGCGACCGTCGCGCAGAGCATCGTGACGCCGAACGGGTTGAACCCGCGGTGCAGCATCGTGCGCCGCAGCGCCTGCCCGAGGAACGCCCCGACGAAGACCCCGACGACCTCGACCACGCCGCCGCTGTTCAGGAACGAGAAGGCCGCGCACGCCATCGCGGCCCACAGCGCGTTGGCGAGCACCGGGTACAGCGGCGGCTTGCCCGCGATGCGGTCCAGCTCGGCCGTGACCTCCTCGACGGTGGCCTCGCCCCGCGCCTCCAGCCGGCCCGCCAGGTGCTCCAGGCCGGTGAGCCGGTCGACGTTGACGCCGATCGTCCGCTCCTCGACCACCTCGGTCCGAAAGCTCGGTCCGCGGTGCGAGGTCGTCGTGATCTCGGTGAGCGTCACGTGCGCCTCGTGCCGGTCGATGCCCAGCGCCCGGGCGACCCGGGCCATCGACGCCTTGACCCGGTACGACCCCGTCCCGGCCGACAGGCTCAACCGCCCGACCCGCAGCACGACACCGGAGCGCCGGATCAGGTCGAGCTCGTCGAGGTCCGGCGCGGGTGGCATGCCTCCATGATGGTGCGCCGATGCCCCGGGCCGTGGGCCGATCGTCCTCGCGGCGCCCGTTGGGAACGTCACGTCGTCGGTCACGGCGAGCCGCCACCGGCGTCGGGCGCGCTGACCGTCCGGCCGTCACGGCGCCGGCGGAACGTGTAGCGCATCGGCGAGAACGGCAGCGGATCCGGCCGATCGACATCCCCGCGCCGCCGGACGCGACCGGGCGGCTTCGCGTGCCGCTCGATCGTCAGATCCAGGCGATGCACCAAGGTCTGACCTGCACACACATATCCACAGGCGGCGGCGCGAGCCGCCCACAGGGAGGTGCCTGTGGACGACGAGCTCAGTCCGCGACCGCCCGCAGCAGCCGCAGCAGCTCGGCCTGGTCCTCCTCAGAGAGCCGGCCCAGCCGCTCGGCCACCCCCTCGTGCCGCTGCGCGGAGATCGCCGCCAGCAGCCGCCGCCCGTCGTCGGTCAGCTCGAGCAGCGTCGCCCGCCGGTCGGTCGGGTCGGGCAGCCGCCGCACGAGCCCGTGCTCCTCGGCCAGGTCCACCTTGGACGTCACCGACCGCGGCGCCACGTCGAGCGCCGCGGCGAGCTCGCCCAGGCGACGCGGGCCGTCGCACCGTTCGAGCGTGCGCAGCAGCCGCAGCTGTCCGGGCGTCGTCCCCGACAGCTCCAACCGGGCCGCCGCGTCGCGCCGAACCCCGTGCAGCACGCCGTGGAGCAGCTCGAGCAGCTCCCCGGACCGGTCCTCGTTGTTCACGGCCGTGACGCTATCGCATCTTGTGATGTACGCACATAGTGAGTTAACCTCAGCACCGGCTCACGACGCCACGCGCCCCCAAGCTGCGCCACAGCGACAGCACGGGCCGCACCAGAAGAGGAGGTGGGCCCGTGTCCATGACACCCGGAAGCCCCAACATGCGCAGCTTCGCCAAGGACCGCACGGTCGCCGACCACAAGCTGACCAAGGACACGCTGAAGCGCATCCTGTCGTTCGCGCGCCCGTACCGGGGCAAGCTCGCGGTCTTCCTCGGGCTGATCGCCCTCGAGGCCGCCGCCGGCGCCGTCACGCCCCTGCTCTTCAAGACCCTCATCGACGACGGCATCGCCGCGGGGAGCACCCGCGTCGTCCTGACCATCGCGGCCGTCGTGGCGGTCCTCGCGATCGTCGGCGCGGGCCTGTCCGTGGCCGACCGGTGGGTCTCGTCGCAGGTGGGCGAGGGGCTCATCCGCGACCTGCGCACCGAGGTCTTCGACCACGTGCAGCGCATGCCGCTCGCCTTCTTCAGCCGCGCCAAGACCGGTGCGCTCGTGCAGCGGCTCAACGGCGACGTCCTCGGCGCTCAGCAGGCGTTCACGTCCACCCTGCAGAACGTGGTGAGCAACTCGCTGACCATCGTGTTCGTGCTCGCGGCCATGTTCAGCATGTCGTGGGAGCTCACCCTGCTCAGCCTGGTGCTGCTGCCCGCGTTCGTCTTCCCGGCCCGCTGGTTCGGCAAGAAGATCGCAGCGATCACGCGCGAGAGCTACGCCCTGAACGCCGACGCCGCGCAGATCATGAACGAGCGGTTCAACGTCGCCGGCGCGCACCTGGTCAAGATCTTCGGGGACCCGCAGCGCGAGTCGCGCGGCTACGCCGAGCAGGTGGACCGCGTCCGCGACATCGGCGTCACCCGGGCCCTGTACTCCACGTGGTTCCGGGTCGGGCTGACCACGCTCGCCAGCGTCGCGGTCGCGATCGTCTACGGCCTCGGTGGGGTCATGGCGATCCGCGGAGAGCTCACGGTCGGTGTCGTCGTCGCGCTCACCGCCTACCTCGGCCGCCTCTACGGGCCGCTGACCGCGATGTCGAACGTGCAGGTCGACGTCATGACCGCACTGGTCAGCTTCGAGCGCGTGCTCGAGGTCCTGGACCTGGAGCCGACGGTCGCGGAGAAGCCGGACGCCGTCGACCTGACCGTGCGGACGGCGCGGCACGGTGCCTCCGTCGAGCTCGACTCCGTGACCTTCCGCTACCCGGGGGCCGACGAGGTCTCGCTGGCCTCCCTCGAGTCCGTCGCCACCCTGCGCCACGAGACCGTCGAGGACACGCTGCACGACGTCAGCTTCACCGTTCCCGCGGGCCACATGGTCGCGCTGGTCGGCCACTCGGGCGCGGGCAAGACGACGATCTCGCAGCTGGTCACCCGCATGTACGACCCCACGCGCGGCGCCGTGCGGATCGCGGGTGCGGACCTGCGGGACGTCACCCAGGCGTCCCTGCGCGCGACGGTCGGCGTGGTCAGCCAGGAGGCGCACCTCTTCCACGACACCATCGCGGGCAACCTGCGCTACGCCCGCCCCGAGGCCACCGACGCGGACATCCAGCGGGCGCTCGAGCAGGCGCACATCGCCGACCTCGTCGCGACCCTGCCCGACGGCATCCACACCGTGGTCGGCGACCGCGGCTACCGGCTGTCCGGCGGCGAGCGTCAGCGCCTGGCCATCGCCCGGATGCTGCTCAAGGCGCCCGACGTCGTGGTCCTCGACGAGGCCACCGCCCACCTCGACTCCGCATCGGAGGCCGCCGTCCAGGCCGCGCTCGACGAGGCCCTGGCTGGCCGCACGAGCATCGTCATCGCCCACCGCCTGTCCACCGTGCGGCAGGCCGACTCGATCGTCGTCCTCGACCACGGCCGGGTGGTGGACCAGGGCACGCACGCCGAGCTGCTGGCCCGCGGCGGGGTGTACGCCGAGCTGTACCGCACGCAGTTCGCGAGCACCTCGACGGTCGCCGCCTGAATGGTCTTGCGGTCGGGGCCCGCGCGGTGAACTCTCGTGGCATGCCCGACTCCCCACGCCGGACCCGCCCGAGCTTCTGGATCTGCGCCACGTGCGCCGTCGAGAGCGCCGAGCGGCTCGACGTGTGCCCGGTCTGTGCCGACGAGCGCCAGTGGGTGCCGGGTGCGGGCCAGCGCTGGACCACTCTGGAGGAGCTCCGCGCCGAGGGCTACCGGGCCTCCCTGACTGCGCTGGAGCCCGACCTCTACGCGCTCACCAGCACGCCGAGCGCGGGCATCGGCCAGCAGTCCAAGCTGCTGGTCACGTCCGGGGGCAGCCTCCTGTGGGACCCGATCGGCTTCCTCGACGACGAGGTCGTCGAGCGGATCCTCGCCCTCGGGCCCGTGCGCGCCATCGCGGCCAGCCACCCGCACATGTACGGCGTGCAGGTCGAGTGGAGCCGCGCGCTCGGCGACCCGCCGGTCTACGTCGCCGAGGCGGACGCCCGGTGGATCAACCGCCCGGACCCGGTGATCCGCACCTGGTCCGGCGAGCTCGAGGTCCTGCCCGGCGTCACGCTGTCGCAGCCCGGCGGCCACTTCCCGGGCAGCGCGGTCGCGCACTGGCCGGCGGGTGCGGACGGCCGGGGCGTCCTGCTCAGCGGCGACACGCTCTTCGCCAACCCGGACCGGCGGAGCGTCGCGTTCATGCGCAGCTACCCCAACCACCTGCCGCTGTCCGGCGCGGTCGCCCGCCGCGTCGCCGACGCCGTGGACGACCTCGCCTTCGACCGCCTCTACGGCAACTTCGCGAACGTCATCGCCTCGGAGGCCAAGGACGTCGTCCGCCGCTCCGCCGCGCGCCACATCGGCTGGGTGAACGGCGACTTCGACCACCTCACCTGAGCGCGTCCTCCAGCCGGTCGACGAAGGCCGCCTGCGCGCCGACCACGAGCCGGCGCGCCTCGTCGGGTGCGAACCAGCCGGCCCGGTCGAGCTCGGGCACCAGCAGCGTGCGCCCGGACCGCGGCGGCCAGTCGATCTCGACCAGGTTGCTCGCGATCGTGCTGACGTCGAGGTCCCCCTCGACCGCCCACGCCGTCACCACCTTGCCGCCGCTCTGCCGCACGTCGCCCAGCGGGATGGGTTCCGACGAGGGCGCCGGCACCCCGAGCTCCTCGGCGAACTCACGCAGCGCGGTCTCGAGCGGCTGCTCGCCCGGTGCTGGCTCGCCCTTGGGGATCGTCCAGGCGCCCTGGTCCTTGCGCGCCCAGAACGGACCGCCCATGTGCCCGAGCAGCACCTCGAGCCCGGCGGACCGCCGGAACACCAGGAGACCGGCGCTCGTGCGCACGCTCAGATGTCCTCGGGGTCGACCAGGAAGTCGGCCTCGTCGGCGATCTCGCCGCCGACCGCGGCGTGCACGGCCCGGGCCACCGCCTGCACCAGAGGGGCCGCGCGGGACCGGGCGACCCGGTGCTCGAAGGACGGCCGCTCGGCCTCGAGCTCCTCGACGAAGGGCGGCTCCCAGTGCACCCGGTACGCCACCACGCCGTCGCGCGCCCACGGCAGGTCGCCCACCAGCGGGGGCAGCAGGGTCTCGGAGCCGGCCTCGACCGAGAGCATCCCGTCGTGCCCGAGCTCCACGAGGATGCCGTAGGACTCGGGCAGCGGCGGCACCGCGAGCATCCGCTCGTCGTACGCAGCCGCCTCCGCCATGAGCCGGCGGCGCTCGGCCTCCTCGCTGACCCCGTGCTCGTCGAGCGACGCCGACAGCCCGCTCCCGCCGGCCTCGGCGACCCAGCCGGGCCGTCCGGACGCGTCCCGTCCGACTCCGGCCTGCGGACCGGTCCACGTGCCCGGCGCCTCGCTGATCCGCGCCCGGGCGTGCACCGACTGGACCACCGCGAGCGCCTCCCCGGGCTCCAGCCAGGAGTCGGACAGCACCGTGAGGTCGATCGCGCTGTCGATGTCGGGGGTGAGCACCGTGCCGCGCACGCCGGTGCGCACCGAGCCGCCCAGGCGACGGGCCGCGGCGACCAGCCACCGCAGGACGCGGTCCTCCTCGCGGACGGGCATGCCGTCGGGGAACGCGCGCTTGAGACCGTCGCGGTCCCCGCCCGGGTACGGCTTGTCGCCTCGTTCGCGCGGGCACACCAGGACGTACGCCAGGGTGCAGGTCGCGGGCAGGCCGAGGCTGACGGCGTCCTGCGTCTCCAGCCGGAACGGGCCGTTCAGGGTGGACAGCCGGGCGAGCCGCAACGTCCGCGGCGGGATGCTCGCGGACCCGACGGCCCGGATGCCGAGCGCCGCGGTCATGGGCCCGATGATTCCGCGCGGCTGCAGCGCGTCCTGCTCCTGCTCCTCCCAGCGCGCGTTCGCGAACCGGCTGATGGCGAGCACCTCGACCTCGTCGACCCCGACGTCCGCGGGCAGCGCCAGGATGTGCCGGTCCCGCAGACCGGGGTCGTCGGCCGTGAGACGGGTCAACCCGGCCACGGGGTCAGACGTCCGTCCGGTGGAAGTTCTGCCACGACCGCGACGCCGTCGGCCCCCGCTGCCCCTGGTACCGCGAGCCGTACTGCGAGGAGCCGTACGGGTGCTCGGACGCCGACGACAGCCGGAAGAAGCACATCTGGCCGATCTTCATGCCGGGCCACAGCAGGATCGGCAGCGTCGCCACGTTCGACAGCTCGAGCGTCACGTGCCCGGAGAACCCGGGGTCGATGAACCCGGCGGTGGAGTGGGTGAGCAGCCCCAGCCTGCCCAGCGACGACTTGCCCTCGAGCCGCGCGGCGATGTCGTCGGGCAGCGTCACGGCCTCGTACGTGGACCCCAGCACGAACTCCCCGGGGTGCAGCACGAAGGACTCCCCAGGCGACACCTCGACCAGGCGCGTCAGGTCGGGCTGGTCGGCCGACGGGTCGATGAACGGGTACTTGTGGTTGTCGAACAGCCGGAAGTACCGGTCGAGCCGCACGTCGATGCTCGACGGCTGCAGCATGTCGGGCTCGTAGGGGTCGAGGGCCACCCGGCTCGACTCGAGCTCGGCCCTGATGTCACGGTCGGAGAGCAGCACGGGGACACGGTAGTCCGGATCGTCCCGCGCTCACGGCAGGTCCGCGTCGCGGACGAGCAACGCCACCTGCGTCCGGTTCTCGAGCCCCAGCTTCAGCAGGATGCTCGACACGTGCGCCTTGACCGTGGCGAGGGAGAGGTACAGCTCGCGGCAGATGTCGGCGTTGCTCGCTCCCCGGCCGATCGCGGCGACGACGTCCCGCTCCCGGTCGGTCAGCCGGTCGAGCGTCGCCCGTGCCGCCGCCCGGGAGCCACCCGTTCGGGCGGTCGAGTCCATGAGCCGACGGGCCACCCGGGGCGAGAGCACCGGCTCGCCCGCCGCCGCGGCCAGCACCGCCTCGACGATCCTGCGCGGCTCGGTGTCCTTGAGCAGGTAGCCGGCCGCGCCCGCGTGCAGCGCGGCCTCGACCTCGTCGGGGGTGTCGAACGTGGTCAGGACGACGACCGCGGGCGGGTCCCGGCGAGCCCGGACCGCACGGGTGGCCGCGATGCCGTCGGTGCCGGGCATGCGCAGGTCCATCAGGACGACGTCGGCGGGGTGCGCGTCGAGGGCGGCGGGGACCCCGGAGCCGTCCGCCACCTGCGCGACGACGCCGATCCCGTGCGCGCCGTCGAGCAGGAGCGCCAGGCTCGAGCGCACCAGCGCGTCGTCGTCGACGACGACCACCCGGACGCTCACGGCTCCCACGGTAGCGACGCCTCCAGCTCGAACCCGTCGTCCCGCGGCTGCGCCCGGACCGTGCCGCCCAGCAGCTCGACCCGCTCGCTGAGCCCCACCAGCCCCGTGCCGGTCCCCGCGCCCAGGCCCCGGCCGCCGGGGCCGTTGACGACGCGCACGCGCACCCGGTCGTCCACGGCGACCTGCACGTCGACCCGAGCGCCCGGCGCGTGCCGGCGCGCGTTGGTGAGCCCCTCCTGGCACGTCCGGTACACGGCCAGGCCGAGCGCGGCCGGCAGGTCGACGTCGGGCAGCTCCAGGGACACCACCGACCCGGCGGCACGCTCCTGCTCGACGAGCGAGGTGAGGTCCGCGAGCCCGGGCACCGGCCGCAGCTCGGCGGGCCCCTGGCGCAGGAGGCCGACCACGGTCCGCAGCTCCTCCAGTGCCTCGCCCGCGTTCGCACGCACCACACCGGCGGCCGCCGACACCTGCTCGGGCGACAGGTCCGTGCGGTACTCCAGGGCTCCCGCCGTCGTCGCCAGGAGCGTCAGCCGGTGCGCGAGCGTGTCGTGCATCTCGCGCGCGATCCGCGTCCGCTCCGCCGACCGGGCCTCCTCGACCCGGCGGGCCTGGTCGTGCTCCGCCGCGCGCGCTCGCGCCCGCCACGCGTCGATCAGCTCGTCGCGGGTCCTGCCGTAGGCGCCCCAGCCGAGCAGCGCGGCGTGCACCGCGACGTCGCACAGCAGCCACCAGCCCAGCGGCAGGCCGACCGAGCGCCACAGGGCCTGCACCGCGTGCCCGACGATGCCCGCGACCGCCACCGGCACCGCGACGCCCAGCCGCTCGCGGCGCGCGACGACGTAGGTCCCGGCGGTCGCCGCGGGCGTCACGGCCGGGCTCAGCGCGGCGAGCGCGCCGAGCAGCAGGCCCGCGAGCAGGGGCCGGGTGCGCAGGGCGGGCAGCAGAGCGACCGCGAGGGCGCCCAGCGCCAGGTCGAGCGCGACGGGCATGCCGTCGACGCGCGCGGCCCACGCGGCCAGCGACGTCAGCACCACCATCCCGGCCAGGAGCGCCAGCAGGACGGGGCGGGGGACGTCTCGGCGGTCGTCGCAGGTCATGCGGCGAGCGTAGGAACGGGGCGGACGGGCCCGCCACCGACCTAAGCAGGGGGCCGGACGCACCTCCGGCCGAGGACGCGGACGACGAGGACCGCCAGGGTCGATCCCGTCCACCTCGACGTCAGGAGAAGCTCATGTCCCGTCCCGTCCCCGTCTGGCTCGTCGCGGTCGCCGCGTCGGCCCTCGCCCTCGCGATCTGGGTGCTGGCCGTCCCCGTGGCGGGCGTCGACCTCGTCGCCGGCACCCCCGCGCAGACCGTCGGAGCCGTCTCCGTGCTCGTCGCGACCCTCGCAGTGACCCTCGCCGCCTGGGCGGTCCGCACCGTGCTCCGCCGACGCAGCCCCAACGCCTGGTGGCTGACCTGCACCATCGTCCTGGTGCTCTCGATGCTCGGCCCCCTGGGCGGTGCGTCCCCGGCAGCGGTGGCCACGCTGGCCGCGCTGCACGTCGGGGTGGGCGCCGTCGTGGCCGTGGGCCTGGACCCGCGGCGCGTCCGCGCCCGTACCCCGTCGATGGCCGCCTGACGGGCTCGGGGTCGACGGGGGGATTTCTCCTCGTCGACCCCTGGCCGTTCCACCACACGATCGAGGCGGCTATGCTCTCGTCCGGGAGTTGCATGGGAGCGCTCTCGCACCGAATCGCGCCGAAGGTCGCGACGCACCTCCCGCACCGCCGCGGAGGAGTCGCAGCAGCAGGCGCCACTGCCGAGCACTCGAGGGGCAAGTCCATGCGGTACGGCCGGTTTGACGACGAGGCACGCGAGTACGTCATCGAGACGCCTCACACGCCCTATCCGTGGATCAACTACCTCGGGTCGGAGCAGTTCTTCTCGCTGATCTCGCACCAGTCGGGCGGGTACTCGTTCTACCGGGACGCCAAGATGCGCCGGCTGACCCGGTACCGCTACAACAACATCCCCGCGGACGCGGGCGGCCGGTACTTCTACGTGAACGACGGTGGCGACGTGTGGACCCCGTCGTGGCTGCCGGTCAAGGCCGACCTCGACCACTTCGAGACGCGGCACGGCATGGGCTACACGCGCATCACGGGCGAGCGCCGCGGGATCAGCGTCGAGACCCTGTTCTTCGTGCCGATCGGCGAGAACGCGGAGATCCAGAAGGTCACGGTCACCAACACGTCCGACGCGGTCAAGACGATCTCGCTCTTCTCATTCGTCGAGTTCTGCCTCTGGAACGCGCAGGACGACCAGACCAACTACCAGCGCAACCTGTCCATCGGCGAGGTCGAGGTCGAGCAGGACGGCCCGTACGGGTCCGCCGTGTTCCACAAGACCGAGTACCGCGAGCGCCGCGACCACTACGCCGTCTACGGCGTGAACGCTCACGCGTCCGGCTTCGACACCGACCGTGACACGTTCGTCGGCGCCTACAACGGCCTCGGCGAGGCGACCGTCCCGCGCTCGGGGAAGTCCGCCGACTCCGTGGCGTCCGGCTGGTACCCCATCGGCTCGCACTCGCATCAGCTCACGCTCGAGCCGGGCGAGTCCCGCGTGCTGACCTACGTGCTCGGCTACATCGAGAACCCGGACGAGCAGAAGTGGGCCGACGACGCCCACCAGGTCATCAACAAGGAGCCCGCGCACGCGCTGCTGGGCCGCTTCGCGACGACCGAGCAGACCGACGCCGCGTTCGAGCAGCTGCGCGCGCACTGGACCGGCCTGCTGTCCACGTACTCGGTCAAGAGCGACGACGAGAAGCTGGACCGGATGGTCAACATCTGGAACCAGTACCAGTGCATGGTCACGTTCAACATGTCGCGCTCGGCGTCGTTCTTCGAGACCGGCATCGGCCGCGGCATGGGCTTCCGGGACTCCAACCAGGACCTGCTCGGCTTCGTGCACCTCATCCCCGAGCGCGCCCGCGAGCGCATCATCGACATCGCGTCCACGCAGTTCGAGGACGGCTCGGCGTACCACCAGTACCAGCCGCTGACCAAGCGCGGGAACAACGACATCGGCTCCGGCTTCAACGACGACCCGCTGTGGCTCATCGCCGGCGTGGCGGCGTACATCAAGGAGACCGGCGACGTCGCGATCCTGGACGAGCCGGTGCCGTTCGACAACGCGCCCGGTTCCGAGGTGCCGCTGTTCGAGCACCTGGTGCGCTCGTTCCAGTTCACGGTCGACAACCGTGGGCCGCACGGCCTGCCGTTGATCGGCCGTGCCGACTGGAACGACTGCCTGAACCTCAACTGCTTCTCCACCACGCCCGGCGAGTCGTTCCAGACCACCGAGAACCAGGCCGGCGGCCACGCCGAGTCGGTGTTCATCGCCGCACAGTTCGTCCTCTACGGCGCGGAGTTCGCCGAGCTGGCGGCGCGCCGGGGCCTGACCGAGGTCGCCTCGCAGGCGCGCAAGGTGGTCGACGAGGTCCGCGCCGCGGTGCTCGAGCACGGCTGGGACGGCGAGTGGTTCCTGCGCGCGTACGACTTCTACGGCAACCCCGTCGGCACCGACGCCAAGCCCGAGGGCAAGATCTGGATCGAGCCGCAGGGCTTCGCCGTCATGGCGGGAATCGGCGTGGACGGGCTGTCGCAGGAGAGCCCCGCGATCAGGGCGCTCGACTCGGTGGGCGAGATGCTGGGCACCCCGCACGGCCTGGTGCTCCAGTACCCCGCGTACACGACGTACCAGATCGAGCTCGGCGAGGTCTCCACCTACCCGCCCGGGTACAAGGAGAACGGTGGCATCTTCTGCCACAACAACCCCTGGGTGATCATCGGCGAGACCGTCGTGGGCCGCGGCGGCAAGGCGTTCGACTACTACAAGCGGATCACGCCGGCGTACCGCGAGGACATCTCCGACGTGCACAAGCTCGAGCCGTACGTGTACGCGCAGATGATCGCGGGCAAGGAGGCGTCGCGTGCCGGTGAGGCCAAGAACTCCTGGCTGACCGGTACGGCCGCCTGGAACTTCGTCGCGGTCTCGCAGTACCTGCTCGGCGTGCGCCCGGACTACGACGGTCTGGTCGTCGACCCGCAGATCGGCCCGGAGGTCCCGTCGTTCACCGTCACGCGCGTCGCCCGCGGCGCCACGTACGAGATCCACGTGACCAACTCCGGCACGCCGGGCGCCCGCGGACGCCTCACGGTCGACGGCACGCCGATCGAGGGCAACCTCGTGCCGTACGCCGCCGAGGGCCAGGTCGTACGGGTCGAGGTCACCGTCTGACCCCCGCGGGGGTCGACGGGGTTCTGTCATGACGACGCTCCAGGAGCGGATGCCGACGGCGGTCGCAGGAGCCGACCCTCGGGTGGTGACGCTGCGCAGCGACCGGTGGGAGCTCGACGTCCTCCCGGAGACCGGCGCCGCGATCGCCGCCGGCCGCGTCCGCACACCGGACGGCGTCTGGCGCGACCTGCTGCGCCCGACGCGCTCGGCGGGCATGGGGGAGCCGGAGAAGTGCGCGAGCTTCCCGATGATCCCGTGGTCGAACCGCGTCAGCGCCGGGGTGCTGCGCTTCGGTGGCCGGTCGTGGCAGCTCCAGCGCAACTGCGCCGACGGCACGGCGATCCACGGCGCCGCACGGCACTCGCCGTGGTCCGTCGTGGAGCGGACCGACGGGCGCGTCGTGCTGGAGCTCGACACCTGCGAGCTGGTCGGCGTGAACTTCCCCTGGAAGTACCGCGCCCGGATCACGTACGCGCTCAGCGGGGACCGGCTCACCGTCGGGACGTCACTGCGCAACACCGACGTCGAGCCGTTCCCGGGCGGGTTCGGCCACCACCCGTACCTGCAGCGCTCGCTGTCCCCCGTCGGGTCCCCCGGGCCGGCGCCCCGCGCGCACCCGGTCCTCGAGGTGCCCGCCCACAAGAGCTACGCGATGGTCCGCGCCCTGCCCTCGGGACCGGCCGGCGCCGTCTCGCCGCGGGCCGACTTCCGCGTGCCGCGGCCGCTGACCTCCGCGTTCGTCGACGACGTCGTGACCGGGTGGGAGCCCGGCGCCCCCGTCCGCATCCACTACCCCGACTCCGGCGTGGGCGTCGACCTGCACGCGGACCCGGTCTTCGCGCACCTCGTGCTGTACGCACCCCGCAAGCGCTCCTACTTCGCCGTCGAACCGGTGACCAACGTCAACGACGGGTTCACGATGCACGAGCAGGGCGTACCGGGCACCGGCGTCTTCGTCCTCGAGCCGGGCGAGGAGCGCTCCGGGGCGTTCACCATGACCGTGCGGACCTGAGTTCGCCGCACGGACCGCTCCGGGTATGCTCTCTTCTCGGACTGGTCCACCGGTCCGCGCGGGTGTAGTTCAGTGGCAGAACTTCAGCTTCCCAAGCTGATAGCGCGAGTTCGATTCTCGTCACCCGCTCCAGCTCTTCCACCCCCGTGCCATGCCCCGCTCCCAGGTGCGCCACGGCGAGGCACAGCACCCTGGCCTGCACCCCCGACGCCGACGGGTTCTCGTCCCCTGAGCTCGAGGATCTGTCGGCGGATCCGGGGCTCGTGGAGCAGCTCGGCCAGAGTGGCGGCGACGTCCTCACGGGGGATCTCGTCATGCGGCTGGGCCGGGCCGAGGGCGACCGTCCCTGTTCCGGAGCTGCGCCGGCGGATCGAGTACTGCCTGACCATCCTCCAGGACGAGGGATCGCTGGCGCCGGGTGACAACGCGCGCCGGGCGAGGTTCCTGTACACGGTGGTCAGCGGCCTCTCGATCGCGCAGGCACTCCCCGCCGAGACCCCGCGCGTGCGGACAGAGATCGAGGTTCTGCGCACAGCCGCCGAGTACGTCCTGAACGCCCGCCCTGAGCGAGCTCGCGAGCTTGACCGTGTTCCGGGAACACGGTGTCGACTGGCGACGCACGCGGGCCCATCCCCCTGCCACGACCTGGAGCACGCACATGATCAAAGCTCACGCCCTGACCAAGCGCTACGGCGCGAAGACTGCCGTCGACAGCATCGACTTCACTGTCCGCCCCGGCCTGGTGACCGGCTTCCTCGGCCCGAACGGCGCGGGGAAGTCCACCACCATGCGGATGATCATGGGCCTCGACCGTCCGTCGAGCGGTTCGGTCACGGTGAACGGCCTGCCGTACGCCCGGCACCGGGCCCCGGTGCGTCAGGTCGGTGCGCTGCTCGACGCCAAGGCCGTGCATCCCGGGCGCAGCGCGCGCAGCCATCTCCTCGCCGTCGCCGCCACACACCGCATCGGCGCGAGGCGCGTCGACGAGGTGATCGGGTACACGGGGCTCGGGCCGGTGGCGGGCAAGCGGGTGGGCGGGTTCTCGCTCGGCATGGGTCAGCGCCTCGGGATCGCCGTGGCACTGCTCGGCGATCCCGCCACGCTCATTCTCGACGAGCCGGTCAACGGGCTGGACCCCGAGGGCGTGGTGTGGGTGCGTCAGCTCGCTCGACGCCTTGCCGCGGAGGGGCGCACCGTGTTCCTCTCCTCGCACCTGATGAGCGAGATGGCACAGACGGCCGACCACATCCTCATCCTCGGACGGGGTCGGATCATCGCCGACGCCCCCGTGGGTGAGATCCTCGGCGGCGTCGAGGGTGAGTCGGTGCAGGTGCGCACCCCGCAGGCCGCACCCCTTGCCCGGCTGCTCGAAGCCGAAGGCGCCACCGTGCCGGCCGCCGAGCTCGACCTGCTGTCCGTGAGAGGCCTCACCGCGCAGCGCATCGCCGAGATCGCGGCCGCCGCGGGGGTCGTGATCTACGGGCTCACTCCCGTGACGCGGTCACTCGAAGACGCCTACATGGCGCTGACCCGGGACGACGTCGAGTACCGCAGCGCGGAGGCGAACCGATGAGCACCACGTCCACGAACCCGGTCCCGACCGCTGTCGGAGACGACCTCAGCTTCGCCGGAGCGGTCCTCTCGGAGTGGGTCAAGCTCCGCACCATCCGCTCCACCTGGTGGTTGTACGCGATCCTGCTCGTCCTCACCGTCGCGCTCGGTGCGCAGATGTCGTCGTCGCTCTCCTTCCAGGGCGTCGACGGCGTCCCGACCCAGGACGCGATCCAGGACCTGGCGGTCTACGCCGTCATGGTCAGCACCGACTTCAGCGCGCTCGTCGTGAGCGTGCTCGGCGTGCTCGTCATCGCCGGCGAGTACGGCACCGGCATGATCCGGTCGACCCTCACCGCCGTCCCGCGACGGCTGACGGCCCTGTTCGCCAAGGCGCTCGTCTTCGTGATCGCGACCACCGTCGTCAGCGCGGTCGCGCTCGCGCTCACCGTTCCGATCTCGGTCGGCCTGCTGTCGGGCAACGGCATGGACGTCCGCCTCGACGACCCGCAGTACTGGCTCTCGCTCCTGGGTGGAGTGGGATACCTCGTGCTGGTCGGTCTCATCGCGTTCTCGATCGGTGCACTCCTGCGCACCACGGCCGGCGGCGTCGCGACGGCGCTCGGCCTCGTCCTGGCGGCGCCGCTCGCGCTGAGCCTCGTCCTCGGCTCGGCCGAACCGGCCTGGGCGGACACCATCGCGACGCTCCTGCCGTCGACCGCGGGCAGCGTGCTCGTCAGCTATCCGACAGAGCAGAGCTGGGTCGACCTCGCCGCACCGGCAGCCAGCGGCTGGATCACCGAACCGTGGCAGGGCGGGCTCGTCCTCGCCGCCTGGGTGGTCGTCCTGCTCACCGGCGCGGCGGTGCTGCTCAGGCGTCGCGACGCCTGAGCGCCACACCGTCGTCCGGTGTGCCCGTTGTTCGCTCGCCTCTCAGTAACCACGGCGACGAGTTACCGCCCCGCAGCTCGGCCAGGCTCGTGAGCCGGCCGATGAGCGAGTACCCCGGGACTCATCGCGCTGCGGTACATCAGCGCCGACGTCCGCGTAGGGCCGGTCCCCACCCTCCTGGGGACCGGCCCTACGACGTCCTCCCCAGCGTGCTCCCCGTCGCGACAGGAGTCAAGCGGCTATTGACGGTCGTCACACGTTCGCTCACGCGAGGTCGAGCGTCAGCGTCCTGCCCCACTCGTGCCGGGCGGCCTCCACGAAGCCGATGCGGTCGTAGAACGCGATCGCGCCCTCGTTGCGGCTGTCCACCCCGAGGTACAGGCCCGGCACCCCCCGCGCGCGCAGGGCGGTCGCAAGCGTCTCGACCAGCCGGCGCCCGAGCCCTTGCCCCTGGACCCGGGGCAGCAGGTCGATGTGCATGTGCGCGGGGAACCGGTCGAACAGTGCCGGGTCGCCGCCCGACGAGTCGTGGATCCGCGCCACGAGCACGTGGTCCTCGGTGCCGTCGTGCGGGTCCTCCCGCAGCGGGTAGCGCGCGCGCAGGGGCGGCCACCAGGCGCGCTCGAGCCAGTGCTCGAACCCCGCCGTGTCGGCCGTCGCGACGATGTATCCCGCCGGTCCGAGCTCGTCCACCACGACGAAGGTGAGCGTCGGGTCCGCGGTCGGGTACGGGCCGAGGTAGACGTGGCCCAGCAGGTCCTCGTCGCGGTACAGGGCCGTCGCGTCGCTGCCCGCATCCCCCGTCAGGAGGCAGATCCGGTAGAGCGCCGGGAGGTCGGACGGGTGGAACGGGCGGATGAGGGGGCGTGCGGCAGGCATGGGATCGACCATCTCATGCGTTCCTCACGATCCAGGTTCCAGGATCGGCTCGGACATGCCGATGTCTACGGGGTGACGCTCATCGCCGAGACCACCCCAGACCTGCTGCACCAGGTGTTCCTCGTCGCCGTCGGCCGGTGCGACGACGACGGGAATCCCCTGGGCCCGCTCTACAGCGTGCTGAGCAGCGCCACCTCCTTCCGCGCGAGCATCGTGGTCCCGACGCCCGAGGAGGCGTTCGCCCTCGCGCGCGAGCAGGTCGCCGCCCAGCCGGACCCCGAGGCGTGGGAGATCGTCAGCCTCCTGCACTGACCAGCGCGGCGGTCCTGATCAGCGCAGCGGCCGGAAGAACGTCCGCAGGTCCTCGACGAGCAGGTCCGGCGCCTCCAGCGCGGCGAAGTGGCCGCCCCGCTCGTGCTCGGTCCAGTGCACCAGCCGGTGCTCGCGCTGGTCGACGTGCCGGATCGCCGGGTCGGTGGGGAACAGCGCGTGCCCGAAGGGGACCACGTCCGGGCCGCGCTCGGGCACGGTCGCCACGCGGTTCTCGTAGTACAGGTGGGCCGACGTCGGCCCCGTGCCGGTGACCCACAGAAGCGTCGCCAGGTCGAGCAGGTGGTCCCGACCCACCGCGTGGGCCGGGTCCGGCACGGCGGGGTCGGTCCAGTCGTGGAACTTGTCCACGATCCACGCCAGCTGGGCGACGGGCGAGTCGGCCAAGGCGTACCCGATGGTGTGCGGCCGGGTGGACTGCAGCGCGGCGTACCCGGTGTCCGTGACCCGGCGGTGCTGCGCCCAGACCAGGCGCTCGGCCTCGGCGGCCGTCAGCGACGCCGGGTCCACCTGCGGGACGTCCAGGTTGCCGTGCACGTGGACCCCGACCACGTGCTGCGGCGCGACCCGACCGAGCTCCGGCGACACGACGGACCCCGTGTCCCCGCCCGCGGCGCCGTACCGGTCGTAGCCGAGCGACGCCATGAGGGCCGCCCAGGCGCGCGCGACCCGGCGATGGTCCCAGCCCTCGCCGGACAGCGGGGCCGACCAGCCGACGCCGGGCAGGTGCGGGACGACCACGTGGAAGGCGTCCGGCCCGGCCGCGGTCAGCGGTCCCAGCAGGTCGACGTACTCGAGCACCGAGCCCGGCCAGCCGTGCGTCAGGACCAGGGGGAGGGCGTCCGGCCGCGCGGACCGGGCGTGCAGCGCGTGGATCGTCTGACCGTCGAGCTGCGTCCGGACCTGGTCCACCGTGTCGAGGCGCGCCTGCACGCGGTGCCAGTCGTACCCGTCGACCCAGTGCCCCACGAGGTCCCGCAGGTAGGCGACGGGCACGCCGCGCGCCCACCCGGCGGACTCGAGCGTCAGCGGCCAGCGCGTCCTGCACAGCCGGTCCCGCAGGTCGCGGAGGTCCTCGTCGGGCACCGCGGCGGCGAACGGCTCCGCCGTCACTCCGACCCGGACTTCTCCGGCCAGTACGCCCACTCCTCGAACAGCTCCGCCCGACCGTCACCGTCGAACCGCAGCACCCACAGGTCGCGGTACTCCTGCGGCTCGCCGCCGCCGTACTGCACCTCGACCCGGACCACGGCGTCGGGCCCCTCGGCGGCGATCACGCTCGCCGTCATGGTGAACGGCGTCGGGTCCACCCAGAACCCCCGGATCGCGTCGAGCCCGACGAGCGGCTCCGCGTACGGGGAGCGCAGGTAGCGGGCACCCTCGGCGAACAACCCCTCCACCGCGGACACGTCCTGCGCCCGCCACGCCTGCTCGTACCGCTCGACCCAGCCCATGACCGCGTCCCGGTCCATCGCCGCCTCCTTCGCTCGCGTGGGGGAAGTCTGCTCCCGACCACCGACAGCGGTCACTGCACGCGCGGCGACGCCTCCCCGCGGCGCAGCACCGACAGCTCGACGCGCGAGCGAAGCTGGTCGGTCGGCAGGACGTGGGCGAGGTCGGCGAGCACCTCGTCGCACGCGGTGACGACCTCGGCGAGGTCGACGTCCGGGTCGACGGTGGCCCGCAGGCGCACCACGCGCTCCCCCCGGTCGGCCAGCACGGCACCTCGGGCGGACCGGATCACCGGGACGTCGGCCAGCACGTCGGCGGCCGTGTCCACGGCCGGCCGCGGGTCCACCACGAGCCGCCCGGCGTGCTCGCCCGGCGGCAGGCGCAGCGACCCCACGGATCGCCGGGGCAGGTGCGCGAGCAGCCACCACAGCCCGATCACCACGAGCGCACCACCGACCAGGCCGGTCAGCAGCGCGGCGTTCGGGTCCCCCGTCACCCGGCCGGTGTCGACCCCGATCCGGCCGGGGACGTCGGGCCACAGCGACTCCAGGAAGCCGGTCCGCCACCCCACGGCCGCCACCCCGAGCGCGACGAGGACGAGGCCCAGGAGCAGGACGACCACCCGGTCGAACGCGAGGATCGCACGACTCATCGCCCGTCACCCCCCACGGCCAGACCCGCCGTGACCCGGCCGGCCACCTTGACCGACAGCGGCTGCGCCAGCGGTGCCAGACGCTCGGTCACGGCCGCGCGCACCGCGTCGGCGACGTCGTCGCCCGGGAGCGTGGTGACGGTGACGGTCACGGATCGCCGGGTGGCCGACGCGCGCGCGGACAGCACGCGGTCGACGTCCTCGGCAGCCGACGCGGCGAGCCGGGCGGCGTCGCGCAGGCTGAGGGTGGTGCCGGTCGACGACCTGACATCCAGGCGGGTGCGGACCCGGCGCCCCAGGGCGACCGCGACGAGCCACAGCCCCAGCAGGGCGGCGACGACGCCCACCACGACGACGGCGGTCGTCGGCGTGACGCCGTCCGCGCGGTCCACCAGGGGAGGCAGCCACAGGTCGCCCGAGACGCGCCCGGCGAGGACGAGCGCGTCCCGGAGCACCAGCACCCCGAGCGCCACGAGCGCGACGGCGAGCACGATGCTCACCCAGGCGACCCGCCCGGCGCGGGTCGCCGGCGCAGCGGGCGGGAAACCGCGCGGGGGGTCGACGTGGGTCATTGCACCCTCGCAGCGGGTCGGGCCGACGACGGACGGACGACCTCGCGCACCGCGACGCTGACGTGGGCGAGGTCCTGACCCGCGAGGCGCCTGAGCTCGCGGTGCAGCGCGGCCTGGACGCCGCTGCTGACCTGCGCGGCCGACGCCGGCCACGTGATCGCCACCTCCACCTCGACCCGCGCCCGGGTACCCGCCCGCTGCCAGCGCACGCGCGGGTAGCCGCGGCCGAGCGTGCGCCCGACGTTCCCGGCTGAGTCCTCCTCGGCCGCCACACCCGGGACCTCCAGGGTCACCTGGCGGGCGATGCGGGTCAGGGCGCGGTCGGCGATGGTGAGCCCGCCGCGGGGCTCACCCACGGCCGCGGCCGGCGGCCAGGCCGGGGATGTCGATCCGGCCGTCGACCGCGAGGCCCACGACCACTCCGACCGCCCCGAGCACCAGGGCGAGGACGAACATGCTGAACCCGCCGACGGCGGCGACCAGGGCGAGCAGCAGGCCGGCGAACAGCCCGATGGCGACAGATGACACGGTGGCTCCTCAGATGGTGTCGATGTCCTCGACGTGGACGCGGACGGGCATCGGGGCGATCGCGGAGACCGCCCGCTGGATCCGTGCCGCCGTCCGGGGTACGGGCTCGGCACCGGTGACCACGACGTGCACCTCGGTGCCCTCGTCATCGAGCCGGACCCCGGTGACGCGACGGCCGGGCAGATAGGTGCCGACCTCGCCGAACCGCCCGCCGTGCAACCGCACGACGCCCGGGACGGCGAGCACGGTGGCGGCGACGACCTCGGCGCGGCTCGGCGGCTCGTCGGGCCTCGTCACTGGACCCGGTGCTCCGGCGGGGGAGCCGGCTGGGCGTCTTCCTGCGGCAGGTGGACGTCGTTGACCGTCACGTTCACCTCGACC
The DNA here is from genome assembly GCF_018388465.1 of Cellulomonas fengjieae. NCBI lineage: Bacteria > Bacillati > Actinomycetota > Actinomycetes > Micrococcales > Cellulomonadaceae > Cellulomonas > Cellulomonas fengjieae. The sequence continues at coordinate 3,673,737 of NZ_CP074404.1, forward strand.
ACGTGCAGACCCGTCATCCGCTCCACCGCACTGATGACGTTGCGACGGATCCCGTCGGCGAGGTCGGCGATCGAGACGCCGTACTCCGCCACCAGGTCGAGGTCCACGGCGGCCTCCGTCTCGCCCACCTCGACCGAGACGCCCTGCGAGTGATTGGTGCGGGCGCCCGGGATGCGCTCCCGCAGGTTGCCGATCGCACGCGCGGCCCCGCCGCCGAGGGAGTGCACGCCGGTGACCTCGCTCGCCGCGATCCCGGCGATCTTGCTGACCACCGTGTCGGCGATCGTGGTGCTGCCCTCGGGCGTGACGAGCGCGCTCTGCCGGGTCCGGGCGGCAGGCGCTGTGACGGTCGTGGACGACTCGCTCATGGTGACCTCTCTCGACGCTGACGTGCACGGTGGATGGCGGTTCTGTGGTGCGTCACGGGCGCTGGATGTGACGTGCGTCACCTCTGCCAGCATGCTCTCCTTCGCGCATCGCCGCACCTCACGGGCTCCGGCGCCGCACGGCACGACCGGACACGCAGGTCAGGCCCACCCGACAGGCCCGACGTGGGAGAGACTGGTCGGTGTGACCGACCTGCTCTCCTCCCCGCGCCCGGTGGGCGAGCCGGGACTCGTCGATCACCGGCCCGACTGGTCGTGGCTCCCCGACCCCGACGACGCCCCCACCGCCTCGGGTCTGGCCCGTGCGCGCGACGAGGCGGAACGGCTGCTCGCCGACCACGGCGTCACGTACGGCGCGGACCAGGAGGACGGCGAGCACCTCTGGCACCTGGACCCGCTGCCCGTCATCGTCGACGAGCCCGAGTGGGCGCGCCTGGACGCGGCGCTGGTCCAGCGGGCCGAGCTGCTCGACGCGATCCTGCAGGACGCCTACGGCCACCGGCTCCTGCTGACCGACAAGCTGCTGCCCCCCACCGTCGTGCTCGGCCACCCGGGATTCGTGCGGGCGGTCGACGGCCTGCGCCTGCCGGGCGGGCGGGAGCTGGTGCTCACCGCGACGGACCTCGTGCGCGACGTGACCGGGGCCTGGTGCGCGGTCGCGGACCGGACGCAGGCGCCGTCGGGCGTCGGGTACGCCATGGAGGACCGACGCGTGGTGTCGCAGGTCCTGTCCGGGGTGTACCGGCAGGCGTCCATCCAGCGCCTGGGGCCGTTCTTCCGCGCGCTGCGCGTCGCCCTGCGCGACGTCGCACCGGGCGACGCGGAGCAGCCGCGCGTCGTCCTGCTGACGTCCGGACCGGGCAGCGAGACCGCGTTCGACCAGGCCTACCTCGCCTCGATGCTCGGCCTCCCGCTGGTCGAGGGCTCGGACCTGCTCGTGCGCGAGGGCCGCGTCTGGATGCGAGGCGTCGAGGGCCTCGAGCCGGTGGACGTCGTGCTGCGCCGCCTCGACGCCGAGTGGTGCGACCCGCTCGACCTGCGCCAGGGCTCGCGCCTCGGCGTGCCGGGGCTCGTGCGGGCCGTGCGCGCCGGCACGGTGAGCGTCGTCAACCCGCTGGGCAGCTCGGTGCTGGAGAACCCGGCCGTGCTGACCTACCTGCCGAGGCTGGCCAACGCGGTGCTCGGGCAGGACCTCGCGCTGGCCTCGGCGCCCACCTGGTGGTGCGGTGAGCCGCGGTCGCTGCAGCACGTGCTGGCCAACCTGGAGCGGCTGGCCGTCCTGCCGACCGTCCGGGGCACCCGCGTCGGGACGATCCTGGGCTGGACGCTGAGCCACCGCGAGCGCGAGCAGCTGGCCGCGCGGATCAGCGCCGAGCCGTGGCTGTGGGTCGGGCAGGAACCGGTGGGCCCGGTCGGGCCGACGGTCGACGGGACGCCCGTGGGCGTCGGCAGCGACCTGCCGTCCGCGGAGGGTATCGGGCCGGCCGACCTCGGGCCCCGCGCCGCGGTGCTGCGGACCTACGCCGTCGCGCACCGCGGCTCGTACACCGTCATGGCCGGCGGGCTGGCGCGCGTCGCCCCGGGCCACGTGGTCTCGTCGGCGCTGGGTGCCGCGGCCAAGGACGTGTGGGTGCTGTCCAGCCAGCCCGACGCGCCCGTCGAGCCGTGGGTGCCGTCCGACGAGTCGTCGGCGGGCGAGTCCCCCACGCCGCGCCGCCCCGCGACCGGCATCTCGCCACGCACCGCCGAGAACCTCTACTGGATGGGCCGCTACGCCGAGCGGGCCGAGGACGCCAGCCGCGTGCTGCGCGTCGTCGTCGACCGCTGGGACGACTTCCACCAGCGCCCGGCCTCCGCGGGCGGCCGTGCGCTCGACGTGCTCATCGCCTCGCTGACCCCCACGGAGCAGTCGCCGCCGTCGTTCCGGGACCTGGTGCTCGACCCGCAGACCGCCGGGACGGTCGCGCGGTCGGTCCGCCGCCTGGCCACCTCCGCCGCCGCGGTGCGCGACCAGCTCTCCACCGACACGTTCGGCCCCCTCGCCCGGATCGAGCGCGCGCTGCGCGACGAGCGGAACAAGACCCGCGGCCGCGTGCCGGACCGGGATCTGCTCGACCTCGGCGTGGCCGGCGGCAACACGGTGACGGCAGGCCTGCGTCCCGCGCTCGACAAGGTGCTCGAGGGCCTGCTCGCGATCGCCGGGATCGCCGCCGAGGGCCTGGTGCGGGACGTCGGCTGGCAGTTCCTGGACGCGGGTCGCCGCATCGAGCGCGCTCAGCACCTGGTGGAGACGCTGCTCGCCACCGTCGTGCAGCGCCGACCCGCGGACGTCGAGTCGGTCGTGCGCGAGTCCGTGCTGCTGGCGCACGAGTCGCTGATCACGTACCGCCGGCGCAACCAGACCGGCGCGGGCGTCGCCGAGATGCTCGACCTGCTGCTGCTCGACGGCAGCAACCCCCGCTCGCTGGCCTACCAGCTGGACCGGCTGCGTGAGTCGCTGGCCCTCGTCCCGCTCGCCGGCCGCGCGCCCGACCAGCGCGACCACCTGCTGTCCGACGTCGCCGACCTGCTCGCCGAGGTGGACCCGGTGGCCATCGCCGGCGCGGTCACCGAGGACGGGCGACGCGCTCGCCTGGAGGAGACCCTGGAGTCGATGCGGTGGCGCCTGCAGGCGGCGGCCGACGAGATCGAGCGCGTGCACTTCGTCCGGCTGGCTCCGAGCCAGGCGCTCGAGGACCCCTGGGACGCCCGGGACGGTGGTGGCGAGTGAGCCGCACCTACGACCTGGTCCACCGCACCACGTACTCGTACGCGCACACGGTCACCGACTCCTACGGCCGCACCACGATGACGCCCCGGGACGTGCCCGGCCAGGCGTGCGTGGCGTCCACGATCGAGATCGAGCCGGCCCCGGCGGACACGGCCGCGCACGTCGACTACTTCGGCAACCGCACCACGTACTTCGGGGTCACGACACCGCACACCCGGCTGGTCGTGACCGCGCGCTCCACCGTCGAGGTCACCCGGCCCGCACCCGACCCCGCGGCGCTGCCGACGGTCTCCTGGCAGGAGGTCGCACGCCGGGTCGCCGCCGGGGAGGTCGGCCGGCTCGACCCGGGCCTGGTCGACCTGCGTGAGGCGCTGCTGCCGTCGCCGCACGTCACCTTCGTCGACGAGGTCCGCACGTGGGCCGCCCCGACGTTCGAGTCCGACCGCCCCGTCGTCGAGGTGCTCGTCGAGCTCGCGCACCGGATCCGCACGGAGCTGGCCTACCGCTCGGGCTCCACCACGGTGCACACCACCCAGGCGCAGCTGCTCGCGCAGAAGGCCGGGGTCTGCCAGGACTTCGCGCACCTGATGATCGCGGCTCTGCGGCTGCACGGGCTGCCCGCGCGGTACTCCAGCGGCTACATCGAGACCCGCCCGCCGGCGGGCCGCGCCAAGCTGCGCGGAGCGGACGCGTCCCACGCCTGGGTGTCCGCCTGGGTGCCGGGCGCGGGCTGGGTCGAGGTCGACCCGACCAACGACCAGCTCGTCGACGAGCGCTACGTGCTGCTCGGCTGGGGTCGCGACTACGACGACGTGCCGCCGCTGCGGGGCGTCATCTTCACCGAGGGGTCCGGCTCGCGGCTCACGGTGTCGGTGGACCTGGTGCCCAGCGGCACCGACCCGTTCATCTAGCGGCGCGCGGTCGCCCGGTCCTGCAGCTCCTCGGGCGGCACGACGAACCCGCCGCTGTCCACCACGGTCCCGCCGACGGCCCGCCACAGGGCCGCCGCGACGCGCGCGACCGACGGCTGGACCCGCGCCCGGGCGATGAGGTGCAGCTGCGACGGCTGCTCGACGTGCAGCTCCTCCGGCTCCGGCGGCTGCCAGCTGACCCGGTACGACCACGGTCCGTAGGCCCGCCAGTCCAGCCGCAGCAGCGCCGCGGGGACCTCCGCCGAGCGGCCGGTGCGGACGGTGATCGCGCCGTCGTACTCGAACGTGGCGGTCACGGAGAACGTCAGCCCGTCCGCCGCCTGCTGCGGCACCTCGGTCGGGCCGACACGCGCCCCGCTCATGGCCGGCCGCACCAGCGGGAGCGCGTCCTGGGCGGACAGCGGCTGCGCCGACCAGAGCGTCAGGTCCACCGCGGCGCCGGGGTCGGGGACCACCACCCGGGCACGGTCGGCGGTGACGACGCTGCCTCCCGCACGCCGCGCCGCCGCCGTCATCCAGGCCAGCGCCAGGTCGGGCGCGTGCGACTCCGCGGGCACCAGCGCGTACAGGTCCACCTGCCCCGCGGGGCCGCCGGGCACCGGTCCTTCCAGCGACGTGGAACCGTCGAGCCGCAGCAGGCCGGGTGCCGGGTCGGCCGCCTCGGCGGCGATGCCGCGGAACCGGGCACCGGTCATCGGCCGGGACCGGGCCGCCGCCTCACCGGCGCTCACCGGTTCCCGCGCCCAGGCGGCGTCCGGGAACCACGCGGCGGCCAGGTCGAGCGGGTCGGTGCCCCCCGGGAGCACGAGGACGTGCAGGCCGTCGAGCTCCCGGGGCAGATCCACGCTGGGCACACTCATGCCGCAGGACCGTACACACCTTGTGAGTCGCGCAGATGTCGTTTCGGCGAGTCGTCCGCACGCGCGTCGTCCACAGGTTCCGGCGTGCTGCACACGGCTGTGGACACAACCTGTGGACAACTCCCGTCGCGTCAGGCGCGGACGTCGTGGAGGTGGTGCACCACGTCGTGCAGGAAGTACTGCCCGAGGGTCAGCACGGTGAACCGGGACCCGTTCGAGCGCCGCCCCGGTCGCTCCCACTGGTCGTCGGCCACCGAGTCGAACCGGTCGGCCGTGGCCCGGGCCGCCTCGGCCAGCTCGTCCGCCACCACCGACGGGTCCTGCAGGTCGTACCTGTCCTCGAGCGCGGTGGCGTCCTGGTCCCAGTTGTCGAACAGCGGGTCGTCCTGCGTCAGCATCAGGTCCAGGCGGGCACCGAAGATCCGGATCCCGTCCCGCACGTGGGCGCCGTACTCGAGCGTCGACCACGTGGTGGGCTCCGGCCGGTCACGGGCGTCGGGGCGCTGGAGGGCCGCCACCCACCGCGGCGTCGCCTCCCGGAGCGTCGCGCCGACGTCGGGGCCCGCCACGTCCACGGCCGTGTGACCGCAGTCCGGGCACTGCTGCGACAGCACCCACGTCCAGTCCTTGGTGTCGGGCGGGATCTGCTCGTTCGTCGTCATCCTGGCACGCTAGACGACACGTCCTCGGCCTCACTGCCAGGAGGCGTCGATCTCCCGCCAGTCGCCTGGCGCCGCCCCGCGCGCCGCGACTGGGCGAAGTTCCCCTCCGATCCTCGCCCAGCCGCCGTCACGTGTACATGCGGACCGTAGGGCGCCACCCGTTGCAGGAGGGTTGCAGCGTTGTCGTTCTGCGGGTGGGACGCCTCTACGCGCGCGGCGGGGCTCCGAGCCTGCGGCCCAGCAGGTCCAGGCGGCCCACGGCGCGCACGTGGACCGGGGAGCCCTTCGGCGCCAGCCAGGCCAGCCGCTCCCACGCCTGCCAGTCCTCGGCACCGGCGTCGGAGGCCAGCCAGCGGCTGACGACCTCCGGCAGGGGGCTCGCCAGCACGGCACCGCGCACGTCGGCCGCGAGCTCGTCGCGGATCCGCTCGACGCCGGGCGCCACGGACCGCGCCAGGACGGGGGCGCAGTAGGCGGTGAGCGCGGCATCCACGTCGCCCGTGTCGAGCATCGCGTGGACCATGTCGACGTCGGTGCGCAGCGGGGCGGTCAGCCGGTACGGGCGCGACTCGCTCAGCAGGGGGCCGACCAGCCGACGCAGGCGGGAGACCTCGGCACGCACGGTGACGTCCGACAGCTCGTGCTCGCTGAGCAGGACGGCGAGCTCGTCGGCGCTCAGGCCTGCGGGGTGCCGCGACAGGAGCAGGAGCAGCTCGGCGTGGCGCAGGCTCAGCCGCACCGTGGCGCCGCCCAGGTGCAGCGTCGGTGCGCCCAGCACGCGCAGGCGTGCGGTGGCCGTGCCGCCGAGCACGACGACCGGGTGCTGCTCGGTCGGTGCCGCCGCGGCGCGCGCGAGCTCCGCCTCGACGGCGGCCACGGTGGCGCGCACGAGGGACATCACCAGGCCGGACGCCACCATGGGGCCGCCCGTCACGTCGAGCACCCCGAGCACCTGGCCGCTCGGTGCGTGCACCGGGACGGCGGAGCAGCTCCACGGGTGGATCTTCACGGCGTAGTGCTCGCTGCCGACCACCTGCACCGGCCGGTTCGTGGTCAGGGCCGTGCCGAGCGCGTTGGTCCCGGCACAGTCCTCGCGCCACACGGCGCCCTCGACGAACCCGACGCCCTCGACCCGGCTGCGCACCTGGGGGTCGCCCTCGACCCAGAGCATCCGGCCGACGTCGTCGGTGAGCGCGGTGACCCACCCGGCATCGGCTCCCGGGCGCACGAGCAGCTCGCGGATCACCGGCATCGCCGCCGCCAGCGCGAGGGCGCGACGGTAGCCGGACAGCGCGTTGCCGGACATGTCCACGGGCGCGTTCTGCACGTCGGGGTCGACGCCGCTGCGCCGGCTACGCCGCCACGACTCGGCGACGAGCGTCCGCACCGCGCGGCTGGGGACCTGGCCGGTGGTGACGAACAGCTCGTGGGCAGCACGCACCCGGGCGGCATCCACGGTCTCGCTCATCCGGCTCCTCCAGATCGGGCCCTGCACTAGCACGCCGGCCAGGGCCTGCGCCAGCGAGTCTACGAACCCCGGGCTCCGGAGACCCCCCAAATCGGACATGTGTTCCGCAGGATCGCGCGGAGGTGACCCTCCACACTCGGCCGTCGGCCCATTTTGATGACACTCCGTGCGATCATGTCACCATGCCCAAGATCATCGGCGGGTCCCTGCACGAGCACCGCGAGCAGACGCGCCAGAAGCTCTTCGGGGCGCTCGCGGCCCTCATGGCCGAGCAGGGGTTCGACGCCATCACCCTCGCGGAGATCGCGAACGCGGCCGGCGTGGGACGGACCGCCGTCTACAACCACTTCCCCGACAAGGAGTCCCTCCTGCTGGGGTTCATCACGCACGAGACCGAGCAGTACGCGACCACGCTGCAGCGCGCGCTGGACGACATCGACGACCCGACCGAGCAGCTGCGGACCTACGTCCGCCAGCAGGCCACCCTGACCCGCGTCTACCACCTGGCCCCCGGCCCCGAGCTGCGCTCGGTCCTGTCCCGCGGCACCCAGCAGCGCGTCCGCGAGCACGTCGTGGTGGTCGAGCAGATCCTGCGCCGGATCCTCGCCGCCGGCATCGAGTCCGGCGCCTTCCCTCCCCAGGACCTGGACGTCACCGTCCCCCTGGTCAACGCGTGCCTGTCCGGCCGCGGCGTGCCTGCCGACGGCCCCGAGCGCGAGCGCGCGATCCTGCAGACCGAGACGTTCGTGCTCCGCGCGGTCGGCGCCACCGCCTCCGTGCCCCAGCTCGCGTCGGCCTGACCCGGTGGCGAAGCGCGCCCGCGGTGGCACTCCCCCCGCCCATCACGGCAGCCACCCGGTCGGTCGGCGGCCCCGGACGCGGCCTCCCGTGCGGCGGTCCACGGACCTCGAGCTGACGTTCCTGCCTGGCCTGGCCGACGTGCTCGCCGACGAGGCGGCCGGGATCCTCATGCTCGATGGCAGCCCGACGCCGGTGCCCGGCCGCGAGGACGCCCTCGACGTGGCGCACTGGGGTCCGCTGGAGGCGGTGCTCGACCTGCGCACGGCCGTCGCGGCCTTCCTCGTCCTGCACTTCGACGTCCCCCGGCCCAAGTCGCTGACCAGCGGCGACCATCTCCAGCGCATCGTCGACGCGATGTACGCCTCGTTACGGGTCGGCAGCTCCTCGAGCTTCCGGTTCGAGGCCGCGGGCAGCGACTCCGCCGTGTTCGGGCGGCTGGCCGACCTGCTCGCCGAGGCCACCGGGCTGCGGTACGACGAGGCCGCCGGGGAGCTCGTCCTGCGTGTGCGCCGGGGCGTGCGGCCCGGACCGTCCGGTGATCCTGGCTGGGACGTCCTGGTCCGCGTCGGGTCCCGCCCGCTGTCCGCGCGGCGCTGGCGCGTCGCCGACTACCCGGGTGCGGTCAACGCGACGATCGCCGCGGCGATGGTGCGGCTCGGCGAGGTGCACCCCCAGGACCGGGTCCTCAACCTCATGTGCGGCTCCGGCACGCTCCTGGTCGAGCGCCTCACCGCGGGTCCCGCAGCCGAGGCGGTCGGTGCGGACGTCGCGGACGACGCCCTGTCCGCGTCGTCGGAGAACCTCGGCGCCGCCGCGCTCGACGCGCGGCTGGTGCGCGCGGACTGCGCCGGCCCCGCTCTCGTCGAAGCGGTCGGCACCGGCTGGGACCTGCTCCTGGCCGACCCGCCGTGGGGCACCCTGCACGGCTCGCACGCGACGAACGCCGAGGTCCACGCGGGGATGCTCTGGGCGGCCCACGACGCCGCGGCTCCCGGTGCCCGGTTCGTCGTCCTCACGCACGAGGTCAAGGTGATGGAGCGCTGCCTGCGGGACGCCGACGCCCTGTGGCGGGTCCGCTCGACGACCCGCGTGTTCGCCAAGGGCCACCACCCGCGCATCTACGTCCTCGACCGCACCTGACCGCAGCCTGCCGACCGCCGGCCTAGACCATGAAGTGGTAGAGGTAGCGGAACGGCGCCGACAGCGTGCGGCCGATGACGCGCCACCCCGAGACCTGCTCGGCGCGCGCGTCGACGATCGTGGCGACGACCCAGCACACGATGCCCAGCGTGAGGCAGACCCCGGCCGACGCCGACGCCCACCCGGCCGGCTCGTCGAAGAAGCCCCAGATCGCGACCGGCGCGGCGAGCACCGCGAAGCCCAGGCCCGCCAGCCCCCACCGCGCGGCGCGCTCGTCGTGCTTCTTCTTCCTCTTCCTGCTCATGACCCTCCGTCGTCCGGTGCCGCCGCGAAGTCGTGTTCACTTGGCGGGTGACCGACGCATCCTCCCGCCTCCCCCGTGTCCGCGCCTCGGAACTTGCCGGGCGTGGCTGGCTGAACACCGGGGGCAAGACCCTCACGCTCGCGGACCTGCGCGGCAAGATCGTCATCCTCGACTTCTGGACGTTCTGCTGCATCAACTGCCTGCACGTCCTGGACGAGCTGCGCGAGCTCGAGGAGCAGCACCGCGACGTCCTGGTCATCGTCGGCGTGCACTCCCCGAAGTTCGTGCACGAGGCCGACCCGGTGGCGCTGGCGGCCGCCGTCGAGCGGTACGAGGTGCACCACCCGGTGCTCGACGACCCCCAGCTGGTCACGTGGTCGGCGTACACGGCACGCGCGTGGCCGACGCTGGTCGTCATCGACCCCGAGGGCTACGTGGTGGCGCAGATGGCCGGCGAGGGCCACCAGCGCAACGTCGAGATCCTGGTCGGCGAGCTGGTCGCGGAGCACGAGGCCAAGGGCACGCTGCACCGCGGCGACGGACCGTACGTCCCGCCCGCGCCGCGCGAGGGCACGCTCCGGTTCCCCGCCAAGGCGGTCGCCCTGCCGGACGGCCACCTGCTGGTCGCGGACGCCGGGCACCACGGGCTGGCCGAGCTCGAGGCCGACGGAGAGACCCTGGTGCGGCGCATCGGCTCGGGCGAGCGCGGGCTGGTCGACGGGGGTCCCGACGAGGCACGGTTCAGCGAGCCCAACGGGTTGTGCCTGGTCCCCGACGAGCTGCGCCCCGTGCTCGGGTACGACGTGCTCGTCGCCGACACGGTCAACCACGCGCTGCGTGGCGTCCGGCTCGCCGACGGCACGGTGACCACCGTGGCCGGCACCGGCGAGCAGTACATGGTCGGCGCCTCGGACAACGTCCGCGCCGACCCCGCGCACGGACCGGTGTCCCCGGCGCGGCGCCAGAAGCTGTCCTCCCCGTGGGACGTCACCTGGTCGCAGCCGCTGGGCGCCTTCGTCGTGGCCATGGCCGGCAACCACACGCTGTGGGTGTTCGACGCGGTGCAGGGCTCGATCCAGCTGCTCGGCGGCACCATGAACGAGGGGCTGCTCGACGGACCGCTCGACGACGCCTGGTTCGCGCAGCCGTCCGGCCTCGCGGTCGCGGCCGACGAGACGATCTGGCTGGCCGACTCCGAGACGTCGGCGCTGCGTCGGGTGGACCCCGTGGACCGCACCGTGCACACCGTCGTCGGTGAGGGGCTGTTCGACTTCGGCCACCGCGACGGGGCCGCCGACCAGGCTCGCCTGCAGCACCCCCTCGGGGTCGCCGTCCTGCCCGACGGCTCGGTGGTGGTCGCCGACACGTACAACGGTGCCGTCCGCCGGTACGCCGACGGCGAGGTGAGCACCCTCGCCACCGGCCTGGCCGAGCCGAGCGGGATCGTCGTGCTCGACGGGCCCACGCTGCTGGTGGTGGAGTCGGCCGCCCACCGGCTCACCCGGATCGCGCTGCCCGCGACCCTGGTGGGCGAGATCCTCGACTCCGGAAGCCACCGCACCCAGCGCCCGGTGACCGAGCTGTCGCCCGGCACGGTCCGGCTCGACGTGGTCTTCACCCCGGCGGCGGGACAGAAGTACGACGACCGGTACGGCCCGTCGACCCGCCTGCAGGTCTCCTCGACCCCTCCCGGGCTGCTGCTGGAGGGCGCCGGCGACGACGTGCCCCTCGACCGCGTGCTGCGCCTCGACCCCTCGGTCCCGGAGGGCGTCCTGCACGTGACCGCGCACGCGGCCAGCTGCGATGCCGACCCCGCCATCGAGTACCCGGCCTGCCACCTCAACGCCCAGGACTGGGGCGTGCCGGTCCGGCTGGTCGAGGGCGCACCGGCCACGCTGACCCTGCCGCTGCACGGCTGAGGGGCGCCGAACGGGGGCTCAGCGCGCCCCGAGGACCGCCACGGCGGCGAGCGCGTCGAGCGAGGTGGCGACGATCTCCCCCGTGGCGGCCGTCGCGGACATGCCGACCTCCACCTGCCACAGCCCGTGGATGACGACGGCCGTCGACGACTCGACGCCCAGCTCGGCGGGGCTGCCCCCGCGCGCGACGGCGGCGGGCGGGTCGTCGGCGCTGCGCCGGGTGAGCACGGCCCACGCCGAACCGCCCAGCGTCTCCGTGGCCGCGGCCGCGAACGCGCACAGGCGTGGGACGACACCGGACTGCGCGGCCACGATCGCGGCGGTACCGGCGACGAGCACCCGTTCCGCGGTCACCGCGGGGTCGGCCGCAGCCGGCGCCGCCGCGCGCAGCGTGCGCGCCCGGGCCCGCTTGGCCTTGTACTGCGCGGTGTCGGCCTGGCGGAACAGGTGCCGCGCGGACACCGACCCCGTGACCGCGGTGGAAGCGATCCCGTAGGAGATGGCGGCGCCGTGGGGCAGGGGGAACTCGGCGATGGTCGCGGCCATGACCTCCGCCACCTCGGCGCGCCGACGGCCGACGGTGACCAGGCAGAACTCGTCGCCGCCGATGCGTGCCGCGGTCGACCCCGGCAGCGCGGCCGACGCCCGGCTCAGGACGTCCGCGACCGAGCGCAGCAGGTCGTCGCCGGTGTCGTGGCCGAGCTCGTCGTTGACCCGCTTGAGGCCGTCGACGTCGCACATGACGATGCAGGTCTCGTAGCCGGAGTCGAGCGCGGCCTCCGCCTCGGCGTCGGCGATGCGGCGGTTGGCCAGGCCCGTCAGGGGGTCGTCCGCGACGAGGTGGCGGACCTGCGCCTCGAGGTCCACACGCGCGATCGCACCGGCGGCGAGCGCCGCGAGCACCTCCGCGCGCGCGACGTCGTCGATCCGGAACGGCGGACCGGGGCGTGAGCGGACGGCATGGATCTGCCCCCAGACGCTGCCGTTGACCACCACCGGCGAGGCCAGCGCACTGACGGAGTCCAGCTCGCGCAGGGTCTCGACCTCCACCGGGTCGCCCGCGTCGGGGTCCCCCGGCGCCGTCGGCTCGTCGTGGACGGTGCGGGCGTGCGCCACCCAGCTGGCGCGGTCGCGGATCAGGGTCCGCAGGGCGGGCCGGTCGTCCGCACGATAGGACGCGCGGACCAGCCACACCACGCGCGGATCGACCGGCGCCGGCTCGATCACGACGGTGCGCAGCGTGTCCTGCTGGATGCGGCCGAACGTGACGTGCCGTGCGCCCAGGACCTCGAGCGCGACCGAGGCGGCGACCTGCGCGACCTCGTCGATCGAGCGGCAGCGGTCCAGGCGGTGGGCTGCCATGGCGAGCGCGCGCACGCCGAGGGTGGCCGCGGCGGACCTGCTGTCCGCGCGCGCACCCTCGGCTGCCGTGCCGCGACGCGTCACGGTGCCATCATCGACCCTCGGTCCGTCCTGGAGCGACGCAGACGGATGAGAGGTGCGTGAGATCACCCGTCTGGGTTGGGGCAACCGGGCGTCCGCCGGCGCACTCGGGTGTATCGGCATCATCGGACGTGCGCGGCGCCGAGCTCGGCGAACACGTCCGCGTTGAGGCGGAACGCGTAGCGCGCCTCCTCGACCACGGCCACGCGCTGCTCGTCGTCGAGGGGGATGGCGTCCAGACGCTCGCGGTAGACGTCCTTGAACGGCTTGAGCTTGTGGATCTGCGGGAAGTCGTAGAACGAGATGCCGTCCGACGTGAAGCCGTAGTGGCGCTGCAGCATGCGCTTGATGATCTGTCCGCCGGACAGGTCACCGAGGTAGCGGGTGTACGCGTGGGCGGCGTACCGGGGCAGCGAGTCCCCGGTCTGCACGAGCCGGTCGACGTAGACCTGCGTGGCGGGCAGGACCCGGATCCGCGTCCGCCAGCCGGGGCCGTACAGGTGCGCGAGGTCCTGCTCGATGGCGGGCACCCGCGTGAGCTCGGCGAAGACCAGGCCGCCGTCGTCCTCGAGCCGGGCGCCGGCAGCCTCGAGCGCGGTGTAGACCGCCAGCTGCTGGGCCGCCAGGTCGGCGTACGCGGCACGGTCCAGGCCGCCGCTCATGAGCTGCTCGACGAACCCGGAGCTCTCGGCCGTCTCGTGCTCGCCGCGCGTCCCCTCCCGCAGAGCGACGGAGAGCGGGACGACCTGCGGAACGGCGATGGCGGTCACGGGACTCCCTGGGTGCTGACGAGATGTCACGAAACCATAGCGGAGGTTAGGTGCGCCTACCCTGCGGTGCGGACGGGGGCGTCAGGCGCTGGCGCGGATGGTGCCGACCACGCGCACCCGCACGTCCACCCCGTCGACGGCCCCGGGCAGGTCCGGGCCGGGTTCGTGGGACATGTTCACCTGGAGCTGGTACCCGTCGGCGGACCGGGCGATGCCGATGCCGCGCACGTCGGAGCGGCCCTTCAACCTGGTGCGCAGGTGCTCTTTCGCTGCCCTGGCCTGCTCGAGGTCCGCCACGTGTCCCGCTTCCCGCCGGCCGACGGCCGCGAGGAGCCGGTCTCAGACCAGCGTGACCCCGAGAGCGTCCAGGACGGCATCGATGGGGTTGATGTACGTCAACCCGGTGCCATTGTCGCCCCCCGACTCCGAGCCTGCAAAGAGCAGTCCCAGCGCGACCCCGTCCTCGCGGTACACGAGGGCCCCGGAGTCGCCTCCGCGGGAGAACGGGCCGCTGCCCGTGGACTCGACCTCGATCTGGTTGTCGAACCGGATCTCCCCGAGCTCCTCGCCGTACCCGACCACCACGTCGTCCAGCTCGATCGCCGTCACGCGCCCACGCGTGACGGACGTGGTGCGGCCGATCTTGGCGACCTCCTCGCCGCCGAGCGCCACGGCCGTGGTGGTGATGCGCCCCACCGGGTAGCGCGGGTCCACCTCCTGGTCGTCCAGCAGCGCGATCGCGCAGTCGACGGTCGCGTCCCGCTCCGCGTCCAGGTCCACCCGGGCGGCGAGCGTGCCGACCCGGTCGCGCGGGGCCTGGCCGCCGTCCGCCGGGCCGGGCTGCACGATCACGTCGCCGACCCTCGCCCGCGGCGACCCGGACAGCACGTGGTAGTTGGACAGCGCGTGGACGACCCCGTCCTTGTGCACGAACGCACCCAGCGTCCCGGCGGTGACGTCCACGTGGGCGATCGAGATCCCGGGGCGCAGCGGGCGCGTGCGGCCGGTCTCGCCCAACGCACGCGCGGTGACGACCGGCGGGCGCGGGCGCACCTTCGACGGGTCGTCGGCCAGCGTCCGGATCCGGCCCGTACGGCGCACGTCGACGTCCTGCCCCACCTCGGCGACGAGCTTGCGCGCGACGCTGCGGACCGAGGGCAGGCCCAGGCGGTATCGGACCGCGAGCACGTACGACCCGTCCGGCTGCGGCGCCAGACCGATGGCCAGCGCCGGCTCCCCACCGGTGACCTCGGACGGCCGCACCAGCTGCGCGGTGAGCTCACGGGCGTAGTCGATCGCCTGCGCCTTGGTCTCGCGTGCCTTGCGGTGGTCCATGGGGCTCCCCTGGGTCGGACGTCCGGAACCCCGGAGCGGTGCAAGTCTGCCGCCCGGCGCCCACACGCGCAGGGCGTCAGCGGTACGCGGCGGCCTGGATCCCGAACAGCTCGGCGTACAGCCCGTCGGCCGCCACGAGGTCCTCGTGCGAGCCCGCCTCGACGACCCGGTGGTCGGCCACGACCAGGATGAGGTCGGCCATGCGCACGGTGGAGAACCGGTGGGAGACCAGCACGGTCACCGCGCCCGTCGTCGCGCCCACCGCCTTCGCGTGCGCCGCGTACCGCTCGTACAGGTCGTGCTCGGCCTGGGCGTCGAGCGCCGAGGTGGGCTCGTCCAGGACCACGAGCAGCGGCTGCTCGCGCATCATCGCGCGGCCGAGCGCGAGCTTCTGCCACTGCCCGCCCGACAGCTGGGCGCCGTCCGCGTGCGTGGTGCCCAGCTGGGTGTCGAGGCCGTCCTCGAGGCGCGCGAGCACGTCGGAGGAGTGCGCGCGCTCCAGCGCCCCCAGCACGGCCTCGTCGGAGTCGATCCGGGGCAGGTCGCCCACGCCGACGTTCTGCCGGGCCAGCAGCTCGAACCGGCAGAAGTCCTGGAAGCCGGCCGCCGTGCGGTCGCGCCAGCCGACCGGGTCCAGGTCGTGCAGGTCGACGCCGTCCACGGTGATCGTCCCCGTGCTCGGGGCGTAGAACCGGCACAGGAGCTTGACCAGCGTGGTCTTGCCGGCGCCGTTCTCGCCCACGATCGCGATGCTGGTGCCGGCGGGCAGCACCAGGTCGACCCCCTCGATGACGGGCGCGTCGGTGCCGGGATAGGTGAACGAGACGCCGTCGAACCGGATGCCGTCGCGCAGCACGTCGGGCGCCGGGACGCCCGCCCCGGCGACGCTCTGTGCGCGGACCACGGACCGCATCCAGGCGAGGTCCGTCATGCTCCGGGCCGCGCGCTGCAGCTGCTGCAGGATGGTGACGGCGGCCGTGACCTGCTGGTTCACCTGCGACGCGAGGGTGATGACGAGGACCACGTCGCCGACGCTGCGGCGACCGGCCACCGCGTCCCGCAGCACCAGCAGCGTCGCGGCGACGTAGGCCACGGCGAACGCCAGCTGTCCGGTCGCGCGCAGGGCGTCGGCGCGCACCTCGCCCGCCCACAGGATCGCGGTCGCGGCGTCCCAGGACCGGGCCAGCCGGGACCGGACCTCCTCGCCCAGCCCGCACGTGCGCAGCTCCTTCGCGGCCGACGCGTCGAGCGACAGGACGAACAGGTGCCGCGCCCGGCGGTTGTCGGTCGCGGCGGCGGCGCGCGCGGCACCCAGGACGTTCTCCGCGCGGCGGCCGAGGGCCAGCGGCGGCAGGGCGGCGAGCGGCAGCAGGAGCAGCCACGGGTTGAGCTGCGCGAGCAGGACCCCGGTGATGACCAGCGCCACGCCCAGCCCGATCGCGGACAGCAGCGCCTGCATCGACCCCCATCCCGACCGGCTGAGCTCGGTACGCAGCACCTGGAGCCGGTCGGCGTACTCCGGGCGCTCGTGGTGCTCGATCCCCGCCGAGTCGTGCGAGAGCGCGATGAGGTCCTGCTCGAGCCGCATGATCGCCGCGTCGCCGAGCTCGAAGTAGTAGATGTGCGCGAAGTGCCCGGCGGTCAGCGCGGCGACGATCGTCACCGCGACCAGCACGGCGGCGAGCGTGGCACGCCGCACGTCCCCCGCCAGCGCGGCATCGGTCAGGGTGGCGAGCGCGGGGGCCGCCAGTGGCAGCGCCACCGACTGCACCACCATCAGCACCGCGGAGAGGGTCAGCTTGCCGGGGCTGATGCTGCCCGCGAGCCGCAGCAGCGCCCAGCTGCCCTGCAGGGTCTGCTTCACGAATCCACCTCGTTCCCGTCGGCGTCCAGTCCCGCCGCGAACCGCTCGGCCTGCAGCCGGAACAGCCGGGCGTAGTGCCCGTCGGCGGCGACGAGCTCGTCGTGCGTGCCCTGCTCGACCACGCGGCCGGCATCGATCACGACGATCCGGTCCGCCCGCCGCACGCTGGAGAACCGGTGCGAGATGAGCACCGACGTGACGCCGCGGGTGAGCTCGACGAACCGGTCGAAGAACTCGGCCTCGGCCCGGACGTCGAGCGCCGAGGTCGGCTCGTCCAGCACCAGGACGCGGGCGCCGGCCTCGAGCGCGTACAGCGAGCGCGCGATGGCGATCCGCTGCCACTGGCCGCCGGACAGGTCCGCACCACCCTCGTAGGCCCGCGACAGCGTCGTGTCGAAGCCGGCCGGGAGCGCGTCGACGACGTCGGCGACGGCCGCCCGCTCGGCCACGCGCCGCAGCACCGCGTCCTGCCGCGGGGCGTGCACGGCGCCGACCGCGATGTTGTCCGCGGCGGACAGCTCGTACCGCACGAAGTCCTGGAAGACCACGCTGACGTGCCGGCGCCACGAGGCGGCGTCGAGGTCCGCCAGGTCGGTGCCGTCCACGGTCAGGCGCCCGGCGGTCGGTTCGTGCAGCCGCGTGAGCAGCTTGACCAGCGTCGTCTTGCCTGCGCCGTTCACGCCGACGATCGCCGTGGACAGTCCCGCGGGCAGCTCCAGGTCGAGGCGGTCGAGCACCAGCCGGCTGCTGCCGGGGTACGCGAACGACACGCCCTCGAACCTCAGCGACGACTCGGGTGCCCCCGCCGGGACCGGCAGGCCGGTGCCCGCGCCGGGGAGCCGGGCCTCCGCCTCCGCCATGCGGTGGTCGAACTCGGCCAGCGCCGTGACGGCCTGCATCCCGTACTGCGTCTGGACGTCCGACTCCGGGTAGTACTCGCCGAGCGCGATGGCGGCGACCACGGACTGGATGCCGAGCGCCAGCGCGGTGAGCGTGATGTCGCCGGCCGAGGCGGACCGGGCGATCGACACGAGGACCGCCGCGCTGATCCCCAGCCCGATCGCCGTGTAGACGAGGTACGGCACCAGGTAGATCTGACGGCGGCGGGCGGCGACCGGGCCGAGCATGCGCTCCGTCGCGTCCGTGTACTCGTCGGTGAACCACCCCGCCAGACCGAAGACCCGCATCTCCTTGGCGGCGTCGGGTCCCATGGCGACCTCGCGCAGGTACGTCGAGCGCCGGCGGAAACCCACGACGTCCTTCCACACCTGCGAGTACCGGCGCAGGCCGCCGCGCTGCCCGTACCGGAACACCATCGTGGCCACGACCACCGCCGCGGCGGCCGGCCAGGAGACGACGACGCCGAGGATCGTGGCGAACCCCGCGAGCTGGACGTACCGGGCGATCAGCGCCAGCAGGCCCGCCGCGGCCGCACCCGGGCTGCGGAAGTCGGCCTCGATCTCGCGCGTGGCCTCGGCGAGCGCATCGAGGGTCGCCTGGTCCTCCATCGGCGCGATGCTGGTGGACCGCAGCGCGATCCGCAGCGCCCGGTCCCGCAGGTCGCCGTCGATGCGTCGCTGCATCCGCACCCCGAGCGCGGTCTGCAGCGGCGCGAGCACCTGCCGCGCGAGGAAGAGGACCGCGGCCAGCACGAAGGTCCGCACCAGGTCGCCCCACGCGGCCGACCCGGTGCCGCCGTCGACTGCCGCGGGTACCTGCCCGACCACCACGCTCGTGGCCAGGACGAACGCCACCGGCAGGAGGCCCAGCACCACGTCGAGCAGCGCGAGACCGAGCACCAGGGCGGGACCCGCCGACGGCAGCAGGCGCAGGATGCCCGCGCGAGGGACCACGGCGCTGCGGTACCAGGACCTGAGCATGGGCACGGCGGGCACGCGGACTCCTTGCCACGAGTGTGGGAGCGCGGCCAACGTAGCGGCTGCGCCGCCCCCGTCACACGGGGTTTTCGTCCGATGCGCGCACCGAGACGGGGCGGGCGTCCGCCGGGGGCGCTCCCACGTCCGCCACGGGGCGCGGGTCGTAGCGGGCCGGCGTCAGGTCCGCCCGCCCGATCCGCGGGAGCCGGAACCACCGCACGGCCTCGCGTGACAGGCACCAGGCGACGAGGTACCAGCGACCCTCCGTGCGGGCCAGCAGCATCGGCTCGACCCGCCGCCGGCTCACCGCGCCCCCGGCGCTGCGGTACTCGATCGCCAGTACGCGGTGCCGCGCGATCGCCTCCTCGACCGCGCGCAGCACCAGGGGCGCAGCCGCGTCGTCGAACCGGTCCGCGCGGTACCAGACGCGCCCGGCGAGCTCGTCGGCGCGGGCCCGGTCCGCCGGGGGCAGCGCGTCGAGCACCTTGCCGCGGGCCGCCTCGGCGTCGGCCCGGAACGGGCTGCCCGGCGGCAGCGCGTGCACCGCGAGCGAGAGGGCGACCGCCTGGGCGGGCGTGAAGTTCACGGGTGGCAGCCCCGCGGACGCGGCGAGCACGTAACCGCCGCCCAGCCCTGCCTGCGCGACGACCGGCAGCCCCGCCTGCTGCAGCGCCGACACGTCGCGCTTGACCGTCCGCGGGGACACCTCGAACAGCCGCGCCAGCCGGGTGCTCGTCGTGCCGGCGCGGCCGACCCGGCGGAGCTCCTCCGCGAGGGCGTACAGGCGGTCGGTCCGGTTCACGGTCCCAGCATGGTGACACAAAGGTGACAGACGGGTGTCACCGCGCCGGGTGGACGGTAGAGCCATGACCACTTCACTGATCCTGATTCCCGGTTTCTGGCTCGGCGCGTGGGCGTGGGACGACGTCGTCGCCGCCCTGCCCGACGGCTTCGACGTCCACGCACTGACCCTGCCCGGCCTGGAGCCCGGCGCCGGCCCGGCCGACCGCGCCGGCATCACGCGCGCGGACCACGTGCGGGCCGTCACCGACCTCGTCGACCAGCTGGAGGGCGACGTCGTGCTGGTCGGTCACAGCGGCGGGGGCGCCCTCGTCGGCGAGGTCGTCGACCGGCGTCCCGACCGGATCCGCCGGGCGATCTACGTGGACTCCGGACCGCTCGAGGAGGGCGCCACGATCGACCCGTCCGCGACCGAGCAGGTTCCCCTGCCGGCCTGGGATGAGCTCGAGGCGCAGGGATCGAGCATCGAGGGCATCGACGAGGCGGCACTCGCCGAGTTCCGGCGGCGGGCGGTGCCCCACCCCGGCGAGGTCGCGCGCGGCGCGGTGCACGTCAGCGACCCGCGCCGCTTCGACGTGCCGGCCACCGTCATCTGCACGAGCCTGCCGTCCGAGGTGCTCAAGACGATGGCGCACGGCGGCCCGCCCTTCCACACGGAGCTGGGTGAGAGCACGGACCTCACGTACGTGGACCTGCCGACCGGGCACTGGCCGATGTTCTCGCGTCCCGCGGACCTGGCGGAGGCCATCGCGACGGCCGCGCGCGGCTGAGTGCATCCAGGGAGGGGTCGGCGGCCGAAGAGGGGATGTCAGCACATCGGCCGCCCGGGCGTCTCGCGTCGGGGCCAGTCCTCGAAGGACCCACCATGCGCGCACGTCTCGTCTCCGGCATCGCCGCCGGAACCCTCGCCCTCGTCGGCCTCGCCGCGGTCCCCGCCTCGGCGGCGCCGTCCTCGCCGAACGCCGCCCTGCTGTCGGTCCTGCACGGCGTCCCCGACCTGACGGTCGACGTCTGGGTCAACGGCGAGCGCACGCTCGACGACTTCACGCCCGGCTCGCTGGCCGGACCGCTGGAGCTGCCCGCCGGGACCTACTCGGTCGCGATCACCGCGGCGGACGCAGCCGACGCCAGCTCCCCGGCCATCGGCCCGGTCGACCTCGCGCTCTCGAACGGCAGCAACTACACGGCCGTCGCCCACCTCGACGCCGCGGGCGCGCCGACCGCGACGCTGTTCACCAACGACATCGCGCCGACGGCGGCGGGCGAGGGCCGGCTGACGGTCCGGCACGTCGCGGCCGCCCCGGCGGTCGACGTGCTCGCCGGCAGCACGCCGGTGATCACCAACCTCACCAACCCGAACGAGCAGGTGCTGAACCTGCCCGCCGGCACGGTACCCGCGAGCATCACGGCGGCAGGCACGACGACACCGGCGCTGCTCGGGCCGGTCGACGTGCCGGTCGTCGAGGGCACCAGCACGATCGTCTACGCCTGGGGCAACGCGACGGCGACGCCGTCGACCCTCGCGGTGGCCACGCAGACCATCGAGGGGCTGCACAGCAGCCCGGCCGGGGTGAACGCCGGTGAGGTCGGGCTCGTGTCCGACGACGGGTCGTCCGCGTGGACGTTCGCGATCGCCGCGCTGCTCGTCGCCGGGCTCGCCGGGTTCGGCGTCGCTCGCCGCGCAGCCACGCAGCGGAGCTGATCCTGCACATGAGCGGCACGCAGAGGCCCGGGTCGGCGTTCGCGCCGGCTCGGGCCTCTGCGCACGCGCTCGCAGTCATCGTGCTGTCCGCCGTGCTGGCCGCGTGCACCACCGCCCCGGCGACCGCCCCGTCGCCATCCCCGACCTCGACGGCTGCCGAGCCCACCGCCGAGCCGACCGCAACCGGCCCGCAGGTCCCCGTCCGCGACGCGACCCTGGGGGCGCAGGAACCCGCACCGGCGGCCCCCGCGCCGGTGCGGCTCGCCGTGCCGGACGTGGGCATCGACATGGCCGTCGACCCCGTCGGGGTGCGGGACGACGGCGAGATGGAGATCCCCGAGGACGCGAACCGGGCCGGCTGGTACCGGTTCGGTCCGGCCCCCGCCGACCCGGCCGGGGCGACCGTCGTGGCCGCGCACGTGGACAGCGTGCAGACCGGGATCGGGCAGTTCGCCCGGCTCCTCGACGTCGCCGTGGGCGCCACGGTGACGGTGACGACCGCCGACGGGGTGGCGCACGAGTACCGGGTGGTCACCGTGGAGAAGGTGCCCAAGGACGGGGCTCCCGTGGACCAGTGGTTCGACCGGTCGGGGGCACCCCGGCTCGTCCTCGTGACCTGCGGCGGCACGTTCCGGCGCGACATCGGGCACTATACGGACAATGTGGTCGTCACAGCCGAGCCGATCGGTGGCTAGCCGTGACACTGGTGCTGCCGATGAGTGAGGAGCCGTCCGTGAGCGCTCTCGGGCCCGGCGCTGCCGGACCTGCCCGCGCCCACCCCGACGGCGAGGGCGTCGAGGAGCTCGGCGCCGCGTTCGCGCAGGGTGACGAGACCGCGATCGCGGAGGCCTACCGCCGCTGGTCGGCGCTCGTGCACACCGTCGCGCTCCGCTCGCTCGGCAGCGTCACCGACGCGGAGGACGTCACGCAGCAGGTGTTCGTCGACGCGTGGCGCAGCCGGCAGCGGTTCGACCCCGAGCGGTCGCGCCTGCCCGCCTGGCTGCTCGGCATCACACGGCACGCGGTCGCCGACGCGCACGAGAGGCGCGCGCGCGACCGGCGGCTGCGGGACAGGTCGGTGGCCGACGCCACGGAGACGCCCACCCCGTCCGTCGACGTCCGCGTCGTGGACCGGGTGGTCGTGGCCGACGAGCTGGACCGGCTCGGCGACCCGCAGCGCACGATCCTGCGGCTCGCGTTCTTCGACGACCTCACGCACGACCAGATCGCCAACCGCCTGGACCTGCCGCTCGGCACGGTGAAGAGCCACGTGCGGCGTAGTCTCGCCCGGCTGCGGACCCGATGGGAGGTGGATGGTGCCGTTCGATGAGTCCCACGTGGACGACGACGTGATCGCGCTCCTCGCCCTCGGCGAGCCTGCCGGGTCGGCGTCGGAGCTCGCGCACCTGCGCGAGTGCCGGCGGTGCACCGACGAGCTGGACGCCCTGGCCGACGTGGCCGAGCTCGCGCGCTCCAGCGCCGCGGACGGCCCCCTGGTCCCGCCCGCACCCGAGGTCTGGGACCGGGTGGCCGCCGAGCTCGGGCTCGGGACACCCCCCGCGGTCGTGGACCTCGACTCCCGGCGCGCACAGCCCCGGGCCTGGCGCTGGGTCGCCGCCGCCGCAGCGGTGGGCGTGGTCGTCGGCGGCGGCGGAGCCTGGTGGGCGGCGTCCCGGGACGAGCCGGTGACCGTGGTCGCGACCGCTGTGCTCGACCCGCTCCCGGGCTGGGACGCCACCGGGTCGGCGGTCGTCGAGACCCGGTCCGACGGCAGCCGTGTGCTGGTCCTGGACCTCGACACCGCGCAGACGTCCGACGACGGCTTCCGCGAGGTCTGGCTGCTCACCCCGGACGTCAGCGGGCTGGTCAGCGTCGGCACCCTGGCCGGCTCCTCCGGCCGGTTCGACCTGCCCGAGGGTCTCGACCTCGACGAGTTCTCGGTGGTCGACGTCTCCGAGGAGCAGTTCGACGGCGACCCCGCGCACTCCGGCGAGTCGATCGTGCGCGGCCCGCTGGAGGCATGAGAAACGCCCCCTCCCGAAGGAGGGGGCGTTCCCGTCGTGCTGCGTCAGACGGCGGGCGGCGCGGCCGGCGGCTGCTGCTGGACCGGCGCCTGCTGCACGGGCGCGGCCTGCGCCGGGGGTGCGGCCTGGGCCGGGGGCGCGTTCGGGGTGGTGCGCTGCTCGACAACGGCCGTGTGCGAGGTGTTGCTCCGCTGGTTGTTGAGCACGATCGCCAGGATCAGCGCGATGACTCCGGCACCCATGCAGATGTAGCCGATCGCCGTCAGGTTGACCCCGTCGATGGCGTCGCTGACGCCGAACGAGAGGATCGCTCCGATGACGATGAGGGCGATTCCGCCTCCGATACCCATGTCGGTCCTTCCGTCGCGCCGTGCGTGGGTCGCCCGGCCTCGACCCGCGAGTCTGGTGCCGACGGGGCGAGCGCGCACGTCGAGAGGGGTAACTACCCCAGGATCTCGGGATAAACGGGTGCGTTCTCACCCGTCCGGCCGAGGACGTGCTCCGCGAGGAACGCCTCGACCACCTGGTACCAGACGATCGCGTGCTGCGGGCTGAGGACCCAGTGGTTCTCGTCCGGGAAGTACAGGAAGCGGTGCGGCGACCTCCCGTCCTCGTCGGCGGGCAGACCGCTCTTGGCCAGCAGCTCGTACCAGAGGCGCAGGCCCTCACCGATGGGGACCCGGTAGTCGCGGTCGCCGTGGATGACCAGCATGGGCGTCACGATCTTGTCGACGAACCGGTGCGGCGAGTTCTCCAGCGCCATCTCGGCGGTCATCTCGCGCTCCCAGTAGTAGGCCGCGTCGGTCGTCGGGCCGAACTGGTCGAGCGCCCACAGGCTGGCGTGCGTGACGACGGCCTGGAACCGGTCGGTGTGCCCCGCCACCCAGTTGGCCATGTACCCGCCGAACGACCCGCCCATCGCCGCGGTACGGGTCTCGTCGATGTCGTCGCGCGCCTCGGCCACGTCGGTGATGGCCATCAGGTCGGTGTACGGCGCCGCGCCCCAGGCCCCCCAGCCCGCCTGGACGAAGTCCTGTCCGTAGCCGGTCGACAGCGCGGGGTCGGGCAGCAGCACGGCGTACCCCCGCGCCACGAGGATCCACGGGTTCCACCGCCACGACCAGGCGTTCCACGAGCCGAGGGGCCCGCCGTGGATCCACAGGAGCAGCGGCGCCTTCTCCTCGGTCCGGGGCAGCGCCAGCCAGGCGCGCACGCGGCGGCCGTCCTGCGTCGTCGTCTCGATCTCGGTGAGCGTGCCGGGTAGCTCCGGCGTCGCGACGGGGCTGATCAGCGGCGTCGTCTCGCCCGTCGTCAGGTCGATCCGCACCGGGTGGGCCGGGGCCTCGTACGACGTGCGCAGCGCGAACGCGACCGACCCGTCCGGGCTGACCGACACGTCGGTGAACGTGGCGTCGTCGCTGGTCAGCCGCGTGACCTCGTCCGACTCCACGTCGATCCGGAACACCGGGCTGCGACCGTCGTCGTCGGCCGTGACCAGCAGACCCGTGCCGTCGGGCAGCCAGACGGGGTGCTGCGGCCACCGGTCCCAGCTCTCGACGAGCGTGCGGGGCTCGCCCCCGGCCAGCGGGACCAGCTGCAGCGTCACCCGGGGTGCCTCGTGCGGCGTCGACAGGGTCTCGCGGCCGAACGCCACCCAACGACCGTCCGGGGAGACCACCGGCGACCAGGCCTCGGCCTCCGGGTCGTCGACGAGCACGCGGTGCTCCCCCGACGCCACGTCGATCGCGACCAGCCGGCCGCGCTGCGCGCCGCGGGCCAGGGGCAGGTTCCAGCCGGTGACCACCGTGCGGCCGTCGGGGCTGATCGCCGCCGACTGCTCCACGAGCGCCGACCCCGCCTCCGGGGTCACGTCCGTCAGGGTGAGCCGGGGGTCCTGCGCCCCGGCGAGCGGCGCGACGACGTCCGCGCCGACCTGCGCGACGAACAGGTGCGGCGACTCCGGGCCGAGGTCGTGGTCCCAGTACCGGACGGGATAGCCGTCGTGCAGGATCGCCTGGACCTTCTTCTCCTTGCGGGCCTTGCGCAGCTTCTCGTCCGTCTCGGCGTCGGTGGCGCTGGGCAGGACGTCCGAGCCGATCAGCAGCACGTCGGCGTCCTTGGCCACGTGCACGGCGCCCAGGCCCGCCGCGCGGTGCGCCACGATGCGCGCCTCCGCTCCGTCGCCGGGCATCAGCCACAGGGCCGGCACGGGCTCGTCGTCGTCGGCCGCCTTGCCGTCCGGGTCGGGCCGGGCACTGGTGAACAGGAGGTCGCCGCCGGGCGTGAACGCCGCGCTCGACTCACCCTTCGCGCTGCGGGTCAGGCGCCGCGCGGGCTTCTCGCCGGTCGGGTCGACCTCCCACAGGGCGGTCACGAACTTCGTCCTCTTGGCGTCGAGCGTCGCGACGCTCGTCACCAGGCGGCTGCCGTCGGGGGACAGCACGAGGCCGCTGAGCCGAGGAAGGGCGACGTACTCGTCGAGGTCATGGAAGGGCGTCGAGGTCATGCGCCCGTCCTATCACCTTCCGCAGCGCTAGCGGGGGGTCGAGAACAACATGGGTCGCGTTCTGACCGGGCGATACGCGGCTCATGTTGTTCTCGACCGACCGAGGGCTGCGCGGACGGCGGCCGGGATCGCGGTGCCGGTGGCGATGTCCGCCGCCGTGAAGCGGAGCACCTGCGCGGAGCCCGCGGTGACCATGTCGTTCTGGCGTCGTCGGTCCTCGAGCAGCGCCGCGGGGGTGTCGTGGAACTCGCGGCCGTCGATCTCCGCGATCAACCAACGGCCGTCCTCGAGCCGCCAACCCAGGTCACCTCGCCCGAGGAACCTGCCGCCCGACGTGCGGATCTCGACCTGCAGCTCGTCCGGCGCGATCCCCGCATCAACGCACTGCAGCCGCGCGAACGTCTCGAGCGGCGACTCGGCACGCGCGTCCACGCGGTCGAACACCTGGCTCACCAGACCCGCACTCCCACGCCGACCTCGCAGTCGACGGCGGAGGTCACCGAGCCCGCCGGGTGTCTGGAACCCCCGTCGCAGGCAGTCGTCGAGGACGGCGACCGCGTTCGCGCGCGGCAGCTCGGGGAGCGCCTGGACGAGTGCCGAGCTCAGGCTCGAGATCCCGTGGCCGGCGAACGTGCCGGCGGCCGGCTCGACCAGCTGTCGGACGCGGATCCCGTCCCGGCTGCGCCCGAACCGACCGTCCGGCAGCGCCACCTCGGGCGAGATGTCCAGGGGCAACCCCGCGACCCCGAGCAGCGCGAGCGCGCACGACCCCACCGCGATCGAGTCCGGACCGTAGGCGAGCAACGCGACCCAAGCGCTGCGACGACGCCGGTGGCCGGCATCCCGGCGGCGATCCCGTCCGGGTGCGACGTCGAACACGCCGTGGGTCACCCGCTGCAGCGCGCCGGCTCTGCCCAGGCGCGCGCGTCGGTCCACGCCCACGCCGCCCGCCGAGAGCTGCGCAGCCGAGAGCAGGTCCTCCTGGCGGGACGCCAGGGTCAGGAGCGATCGGGGAACCGGCTCGGCGACGCGCACGTGCACAGGACAGCCGACCGCCGACGCCGGGCACCGGCGCCCCGGCCGGTCGGCGGGCCGGTGCTGCCGGCGCCGTGGCTGTGGGCGGGTCGGCGCGCGTCGGCGCCGCTTGTCACAGGGTTGTCCACACCTGTGGGAGAAGCCGTGACCGGCTCGTCAGGCGCGCGGGCCGGGGGTCTCGCGCTCGGCCAGCGACGCGAGCATCGCGTTGTAGTCGTCCATCTCCACGTCACCGTCGCGGTCCACCCGCCGGTCGCGGCGCCGGGCGACCCGGTCGTCGTCGCGCGACCAGGCGAGGGCCACGCCGACGGCGAGCGCCAGGGTCGGGATCTCCCCGATGGCCCACGTGATGGCGCCGCCGAGCTGCTGGTCGGCGATCGCCGACGGGCCCCAGGGGCGACCCATGAGCCCGAACCAGTCGGCCACCAGGAGCACGTCACCGGACACCAGCGTCACGCCGAAGAAGGCGTGGAACACCATCGTCGCGAACAGCAGGAGCAGTCGCTGCGGGTACGGCAGCCGGCGCGGGCCGGGGTCGATGCCCACCAGGGCGTTCACGAACAGGTACCCGGCGGCGGTGAAGTGCACGACCATCGCCAGGTGCCCGACCGGGCTGCGCAGCGACCACTCGAACAGCCCGGAGTAGTAGAAGAGCATCATCGACCCGATGAAGTTCACGGCGGCGACGACCGGGTTGGCCAGGAAGTGGCCGACGCGGCTGTCGACGATCGTGAGGATCCACTCGCGTGGGCCGCGGGAGGCGTCCTCGCGCAGCTGCGTCGAGCGGATGGGCAGGGCCCGCAGCGCCAGCGTGATCGGCGCGGACAGCGCGAGGAACACGGGGACGACCATGGCGAGCACCATGTGCTGGACCATGTGCGCGCTGAACAGGACGTGCCCGAACAGCGCGGGCCCACCGTTGGTGGCCCAGAAGAACAGCAGCATGCCGACGGTCCACGACGCCGTCCGCGCCCACGACCACGAGTCGCCCCGCCGCCGCAGCCGCAGCACCCAGCGCCAGTAGACGACCAGGCCGGCGACCGCCGCGAAGGCGAGCACGAGGTCCCAGCGCCACTCCGTGAGCCAGCGCAGCGGCGTCGGCTCGGCCGGCAGCGGGTGCCCGGTGAGCTGGTACGCGGGCGACTGGTCCAGCGGCACCTCCTCGGGGACGGGCGGCGCCGTCTCCCCGAGCGCGACCGCGACACCGGAGACCGCGCCCATCACGGTCAGCTCGACGAGCACGAGCCGCCAGAACAGCCAGTCGCTCGTGCGGTCGGCCAGCCGCGGCACCACGGCTCTGCGGTGGGCCAGCCCGAGCAGCCCGAGGACGACGAACAAGGCCACCTTGGTCAGGAGCAGGACGCCGTACGCGCTGGTCAGGTCGGCCCAGCCGTTGGTGCGCAGCAGGCCGTTGACCAGCCCGGAGACCGCCACGGCGACGAAGCACCAGCCGGCGATCGCCGAGTACCGCGCGACGGAGGCGGACAGGTCGGTGCCGATCCGCCGGACGAGCACGGCGAGCGCCGCGAGCGCCCCGATCCAGACGGCGGCACCCACCAGGTGGACCACCATCGACGACGTCGCGATGTCGTGGCCGGCGGCCCCCGCGGCGTGCCCGAGCTGCGCTTGCTGCCAGAGCGCGACGAGCACGAGCGCGGCGGTCCACGCGGCGCCGGTCGGCGTCGTGACCACCAGGGCCAGCGCGGTGACGACCGCGGCCACGGTGGTGATGAGCAGCAGCGTGCGGCCCAGGTCGATCTGCGTGACGAAGACGCCGAGCTCCGAGCCGAAGGACGGCGAGTCGAGCGGGCGTCCGGCGACGTTCGCGTACGTGAGGACCAGGTGCACGATCGACAGCAGGGTCCAGACGCCGGCGGCGACGCCCGCCAGGACGGTGCTGCGCGGGTAGGCCCGCCCGTCCGCGGTGCCGACACCGACGCGCGCGGTGCGGGTGGACGCGACCGCGGCCCGGCGCGGGAGGACGCACACCGCGAGCACGAGCGCGCCGAGCGTCACCGACGCCGCCAGCTCGTTGAGGACCTCGGTGGCGGGCAGGCCCCAGCGGACGGCCGCGCCGGCGTCGCCGAGCACCGCCGGGAGCGCGGCCCCCGAGAAGGCGACACCGAGCAGTGCGGCGGCGACGGCGGCGAGCACGAGGACGACGACGCGCCACGGCCCGGGGGGTCGACGCGTGTCGTCCCCCGCTCCACCGGCACCCGTACGGCCGGCGCTGGTCACCTGCGCAGTCACCCGACCAGCGTAGGTCGCTGCGGGACCCGGCTCGACATGCCGTCGGTCACTGTGCGGGACGCCGCCTCAGCAGCAGCCACGCCACGACACCGGCCGCGACCACCAGGACGGCGACGCCGCCGACGAGAGTGGTCGCCGAGATCCCCGCGGTCGGCCCCTCGGTGGTCGGCGGCGTCGTCGGCGTCGGGGACGGCGTCATCGGCGTCGTCGGGGACACCGTGGGCGACGGGCTCGTCGTCGGCGCGGGCGTCGCGACGCCGTACGACGTGGCGTCCGCGGCGGTGAACTCGAACTCGCCCTCGACGGGGTGCCCGTCGGCGGACGTGACGCGGTACAGCACGGTGTACTGCCCCGCCGGGAGCTCACCGGTGACGGCCTGGGAGACGGTGTTGCCGACGAGCACGGGCGGGCCGACGTTCACCATGGTGTCGTCGGCCGTGTGCACCATGATCTGCGTCCCGACCGCGAGCACGGGTTCGTTGAACGTCAGCGTCACGGTCTCCGGCACGAACGGGACCGTGGAGCCGGCCGCGGGGTCGGTGCCCTGCAGCACGGTGTGCGCCTGGGCGGGGGGCGCGGCGAGCACCACGGCGAGCAGGGCGAGCAGGGCGAGCAGGACGGCGGGCAGCCGGGCGGGGCGGGTGGGCATGGCGGATCCCTGGGGTCGTGGGTGGTCAGCGCGGGGGCAGCACGGGCGAACGCCACGCAGGTGGGCCACGCAGGGGCACGACGTCCCGCCACCGGGTGGTGACGGGCCCGGGGACCTCGGCCGGCGCCGGCAGCGACGGGCGGGGGACGACGACGACCGGTGCGGGACCGCCGACGAGCGGGCGCAGCCACGCGGCGAGCCACCACAGCGCTCGGTCGGTACCGACGACGACGAGGGCGACGACGAGGGTCGCGACCGCGTGCAGCAGGAGCATCGCGGACACGCCCAGCACGGGCTGCGCGAGCGCCGGGTCGGCCGCGCAGGCGGCCTGCGACGGCATCGCCATGCCCGGATGGTGCTGGTGACCGGCGAGCGTCGCCGCAGGCAGGCACGCCATCGACGTGACCAGGCTGAACACCGAGTGCACCGCGAGCTGACCGACCCCGAGGAGCGCGACCGCCCCGACCGGGCCGACGCGGCGGCCGGTGAGCACCACGGCCGCCGCCAGGACGACCGCGGCGAGGCTCACCACGACGACGAACGGCGGCAGCGACCCGCCCGCGAGCACGTGCGCGAGGGCCGCGAGCGCGACCGTGACGGCCGCGACCACGGCGGCGCGCGCGAGGCGCAGCGGACCGGTCGCAGGCAAGGGCACGCCGACACGCTAACCGTCGTGGCCCGACCCGGGCAGTCGTGCCGAAGCGTTTATGCGGTCGCTCCCGAGCTAACTTGTGCGGCCGGTGGGTGAACCTCGACGCCCCCGGCACCGTGACAGAGGTGTCAGCCACGAGCCGCGACCCGGAGGTACAGATGTCCGCGCCAGCCCTCACCACCCCCCACACCTGCGACGGCTGCCTGGAACGGCGGGAGGTGCTGGTCCGGGCCGGCCTGGTCACCATGGGCGTCGCCGCCGCCGGTGTGCTGGCCGCCTGCGGGGGCCAGGAGGGCCCGGGCGGCGGGTCGTCGGGCGGGTCGTCCTCCGGCGGGTCGTCCTCGGCCGGCGGTGCGCTGGCCCAGGTCGCCGACATCCCCGTGGGCGGCGCGATCTCCGCGACCGGCGCGGACGGCAAGCCGATCCTCCTGCTGCAGCCGGAGGAGGGCACCGTGGTCGCGCTGTCGGCGGTGTGCCCGCACAAGGGCTGCACCGTCGTCCCGGACGGCGAGGAGCTGCTGTGCCCGTGCCACACCTCGGTGTTCGACCTCACCGGCGCGAACGTGTCCGGGCCCGCGGACGAGCCCCTCCCGACCGTCGACGTGCACGTGAGCGAGGGCGCCGTGCTGCCCGGGAAGGCCTGAGCGATGAGCTGGCACACCGGCACCCAGGCGGCCTCCGACGTCCTGCGCGCGCTCCTGTCCGCGTGCGTCATGCTCAACGCGGTCGTGCACCTCGACCTGTGGGCCGACGGGATGAACACCCTCGAGGTCGTCGGCCCGGCGTTCCTGCTCAACGGCGTGGCCGGACTGGTCCTCGGGGTGCTGGTGCTGGTCTGGCGGCACTGGCTGCCGCTGCTCGGCGCTGTCGGGTTCGGGGTCGCGACGCTTGCCGCGTTCCTCATCTCGACCACGCCGGGCGGCTTCTTCGGGGTGCACGAGCAGTGGGTGGGCATCCCGGTGTGGCTGTCGGCGATCTCCGAGATCGCCGCGATCGTGCTCGGCGTCGCGGCCCTCGTCGTAGAACGCCGAGCGGCGGTCCCGGTCCCCAGCCGCTAGTCCCTGTCCTCGTCAGTCCAGGGGCAGCGGTTCGCCGTCCAGGATCATCCGGCCCGGGCTCGACGCCCGGGTGTGCAGTCCGCGCCGCGAGCCGTCAGGCGCCGTCGAGCAGCCGTCGCGCGTACGCGCTCACCACCTGCACCGACGTCCAGCCCTCCGTGCCGACGGCCTGCTCGCGGCCCACGTACGTGCCCCGGCCCCGCTCGGCACCGAGCCAGCACGCCTCGTCGAGGAACACGGCCCGCGCCTGCGCGAACGACCGGGAGGCGAACAGCCTGCTCGTGGTGCCGGCGTCCCGGTACCCCACGACGAACCCGTCCGGGCCGTCGTCGAACGTGATGCACTCCCCGTCGAGCGCCGAGCCGACAGCGCCCACCGCGAAGTCCACGCCGTCGAGCAGGCCGTTGTCGAGGGCGTCGTCGCGCAGGTCGACGAGCTCCGCCGAACCCGGCTGCACGGTCACGCCGGCCGGCACGCGGTCGGACGGCGTCGCCTCGGCGAGCTTCACGAGGATGCGGAAGCGTCGCAGGTCGCGGACCGTCAGGGGCACGCGGTTGCTGTCGAGGAACCGGTAGGAGCCGGGGCTCTCCTCCAGCAGCACCAGGCCGTCGGCCACCAGGGGGCCGGCCGTGTCGACGCGGTAGCGGTGCGCGTCGGGCCTGCCCGCGGACGGCAGCAGGACCGCGCCGCGCTCGTAGCCGACCCGTTCGAGCTCGAGGTCGTCGTGCGCGGTCACGGTCCGGATCATGCCGCGAGTCTCACACGGCGGGGCGGCTCAGCCCCACACCAGCCCGTGCGACGGGTCGTGCAGCACGCGGGCGACGTCGGCCAGCACCTGCGAGCCGAGCGCCCCGTCGACCAGGCGGTGGTCGACGCTCAGGGCCAGCTGTGTGACGTGACGGATCTTGATCTTGCCCTTGTGCACCCAGGGCTGCTCCCGGATGGCGCCGAACGCGAGGATCGCCGCCTCGCCCGGGTTGAGGATCGGCGTGCCGGTGTCGATGCCGAACACCCCGACGTTGGTGATCGTGATCGTGCCGTCGGACATGTCCGCGGGTGACGTCCGACCCGCGCGGGCGGTCGCCGTGAGGTCGGCCAACGCGCTCGCCAGCTCCTTGAGCGAGAGCCGGTGGGCGTCCTTGATGTTGGGCACCACCAGGCCGCGCGGGGTCGACGCCGCGATGCCGAGGTTGATGTAGTGCTTGTAGACGATCTCCTGCGACGCCTCGTCCCAGCTGGCGTTGACGTCCGGGTGCCGGCGCACGGCGAGCATGAGCGCCTTGGCGGCGATGAGCAGCGGCGTCACGCGGACGTCGGCGAACTCCCGGTCGGCGCGCAGCCGCTCGACCAGCTTCATGGTCTTGGTGACGTCCACCGTGTGGAACACGGTGACGTGCGGGGCGGTGAACGCGCTGGCGACCATCGCCTCGGCGGTCCGCTTGCGCACCGACTTCACCGGGACGCGGGTCTGGCGGCCGTCCGCGGAGACCGTGCCGCTGGCGAGCCAGGGTGCGTCGTCGCCGGGGTAGGTGGCCAGCGTGCGGGCCTCGGCCTGGGCCGCGTGTCCGAGCACGTCCTCGCGCGTGACGATCCCCCCGGGGCCGGTCGCCGAGATCGAGTCCAGGTCGACGCCCAGCTCGCGGGCCAGCTTGCGCACGGGCGGCTTGGCCAGCGCGTGCCGGCTCGCGGTGTCGCGGGGCGCGGGCGACGCCTGGGGCGCGGCGGGCGCGGACGTCGAGCCGTCGGTGGTCCGGCCGCGGCGGCCCGTGCTCGCCTCGGCGAGCCCGTAGCCGACGAGCACGGCCTCGCGCGCGGCGGGCTCGGGAGCGGTGGGGCCTGCCGCGCGGGCCGCTGCGATCTCGTCGGAACCGCCCGGCTCGACGCCCGCGTGCCGGTTGCCCCGGCCGCGGTGCCCGTGCTCGATCGCACCCGTCGCCGGGGCCGCGTCCGGTGCCGCGGTGGGCTCCGCGGCCGGGTCCGCTCCCGTGGGGTCGGTGTCGATCTCGATGATCGGGATCCCCACGTCCACCGTGCGTCCCGGCTCCACCAGCAGCCGCGTCACGACGCCCGCCCAGGGGCTCGGCAGGTCGACCAGCGACTTGGCCGTCTCGATCTCGACGATGGTCTGGTTGACCTCGACCGTGTCGCCGACCGCGACGTGCCAGGCGACGATCTCCGCCTCGGTCAGGCCTTCGCCGGCATCCGGGAGGGGGAACTGCTGGAAGATCGGCACGGGTGTCTCCTCAGAAGGCCAGCGAGCGGTCCACCGCGTCGAGCACGCGGTCGAGCCCGGGCAGGTAGTCGTGCTCGATCTTGGCCACCGGGTACGGCATGTGGAACCCGCCGACGCGCAGGACCGGTGCCTCCAGGTGGAAGAAGCACTCCTCGGTGATGCGCGCCGCCACCTCGGCGCCCGTCCCGTACAGGACGGGGGCCTCGTGCACGACGACGCAGCGACCGGTCCGCCGGACCGACGCGGCCACCGTCGCGGTGTCGAGCGGGGACAGGGTCCGCAGGTCGACGACCTCGATGCTGGTGCCCTCGGCGGCGGCCGTCTCGGCGGCCTTGAGGGCCGTCTGGACGGTGGGCCCGTACGCGACGAGCGTGAGGTCGGTGCCGTCGCGCAGCACCTTCGCCGTGTCGAGGGCGGGGTGCGGGGCGTCGACGGCGGCGTCCAGGTCCACCTCGCCCTTCTCCCAGTAGCGACCCTTGGGCTCGAAGAAGAGCACGGGGTCCGGGGAGGTGATCGCCTGCTGGATCATCGTGAAGGCCTCGGCCGGGCTGGACGGGCTGATCACCCGCAGGCCGGCGGTGTGCGCGAACAGGGCCTCGGGCGACTCGCTGTGGTGCTCGACGGCGCCGATGCCACCGCCGTAGGGCACCCGGATGACGACCGGGAGGGTCAGCCGACCGCTCGACCGGTAGTGCATCTTGGCCAGCTGCGTCGTGATCTGGTCGAACGCCGGGAAGATGAACCCGTCGAACTGGATCTCGCACACCGGGCGATAGCCGCGCAGGGCCAGCCCGATCGCGGTGCCGACGATGCCCGACTCGGCCAGCGGGGTGTCGACGACGCGCTCCTGGCCGAAGTCCTTCTGCAGGCCGTCGGTGACGCGGAAGACACCGCCCAGCGCGCCGATGTCCTCGCCCATGAGCAGCACCTTCGGGCTCTGCTCGAGCGCCTTGCGCAACCCGTGGTTGATCGCCTTGGCGAAGGTCATCGTGGTCATCGGTGAGTCCCCTCGCTGTGCTGCCCGGCGTCGAGGAAGGAGGCCTCGTACGCCTCGAACCACGTGCGCTCGGACTCCACCACGGAGTTCGGCGTCGCGTAGACGTGCTCGAACATGGACGCGGCCGACGGGCGGCCCATGGCGCGCACCGCGGTCCGGATGCGCTCACCCAGCGCCTCGCCGTCCGCGGCCAGCGCGTCAAGGAACTCCGGCGACAGCTCGCCGCTGTCCTCCAGGTGCAGCCGGAGCCGGTCGATCGGGTCGCGCTGCCGCCAGTACTCCTCCTCGGCGGCCGAGCGGTACCGGCTCGGGTCGTCGGAGGTCGTGTGCGCACCCATCCGGTAGGTGAACGCCTCGATGAACGTGGGTCCGCCGCCGGAACGCGCTCGCTCGAGCGCCTCGGCGGTCACGGCGTACGTGGCGAGGACGTCGTTGCCGTCGACCCGCACGCTCGGCACCCCGAAGCCGGGACCGCGGTCGGCCAGCGGGACGCGCGACTGCCGGCTGGTGGGCTCGGAGATGGCCCACTGGTTGTTCTGGCAGAAGAAGACCACCGGGGCGTTGTTCACGGCCGCGAACACGAGCGCCTCGTTCACGTCGCCCTGCGACGTGGACCCGTCCCCGAAGTACGTCACGACGGCGGCGTCCCGCGCGGGGTCGCCGGTGCCGACCGCACCGTCGCGCTGGACACCCATCGCGTATCCGGTCGCGTGCAGCGTGTGCGAGCCGATGACCAGCGTGTACAGGTGGAACCCGAACGCCGTCGGGTCCCAGCCACCGTGGTCGATGCCGCGGAACAGCCGCAGCACGTCCGCCATGTCCACGCCACGCGTGTACGCGACGCCGTGCTCGCGGTAGCTGGGGAAGACCTGGTCCTGCGGCGCGAGGGCGCGGCCGGAGCCGATCTGCGCGGCCTCCTGGCCGAGGCACTGCGCGTACAGGGCCAGCTCGCCCTGGCGCTGCAGCGAGGTGGCCTCGGAGTCGAACCGGCGGACGAGCACCATGTCGCGGTACAGCGCGCGCAGGGCGTCGGCGTCGAGGTGCGCGACGCGGGGGTCGTAGTCGGGGTGGGCCGTGCGCCGCCCCGCGGGGGTCAGCAGCTGCACGAGACCGTCGTCGGTCAGGGGGCCGTTCGGGACCACACGGTTCTCCTTCGCGGTGCAGCGGCTGGGGCCGCGGTCGTGCCGAGCCGGCAGCCCGAACCTACGTCAGCGTAGGCTACGGCACCGTAGGTTCCGCCCGAAGGACCCCGACAACCTCCGCCCCACGCACTTGTGGACTGTCTACACCCGGCAGCGACGCCTCAGCGAGCCAGCCACTCCGCCGCGACCTCGAGCAGCAGGTCGGTCGCCTCGGGCTCTCCCACGCTGACCCGCACGCCGTCGCCCTGGAACGGCCGGACGAGCACGCCCCCGCGCGCGCAGCGGTCCGCGAACGCCGTGGCCTGGTCCTCCAGGGGCAGCCAGACGAAGTTCGCCTCGCTGTCCGGGACGGTCCAGCCCTGCGCGCGCAGGCCGGCCAGGAGCCGGGAGCGCTCGGCGACGATCGCCTCCACCCGGGTCATCAGCTCCGGCGTCGCACGCAGCGAGGCGAGCGCGGCGAGCTGGCCGATGTGGGAGACGCCGAACGGCGTGGACGCCGCGCGGATGCCTGACGCGAGCCGGGGACGGGCGACCGCGTACCCGACGCGCAGCCCCGCCAGGCCGAACGCCTTGGAGAACGTCCGCAGGAGCACCACGTTGGAGTGCCGCGCGAAGAGCGCCAGGCCGTCCGCGGCCTGCGGGTCGCGCACGAACTCGACGTAGGCCTCGTCGAGCACCACGAGCACGTCCTTGGGCACCGCGGCCAGGAACGCGTCGAGCTCGTCGGCGCGCACGGCGGGGCCGGTCGGGTTGTTGGGGGTGCACACCAGCACGGCCTTGGTCCGCGGCGTGATCGCCGCGGACATCGCCTCCAGGTCGAGCCGCCCGTCGGCGCCCACCGGCACGCGCACGCCCTGGGCGCCCGCGAGCGTCACCGCGATCGGGTACGCCTCGAACGAGCGCCACGGCAGCACGACCTCGTCGTCCGGCTGGCACACGGCGGTCAGCACGTGGCCGAGCACGGCCACCGAACCGCAGCCGGCCACGACGTTCTCGGGTGTGACGCCGAGCGACGCGGCGATCGCCTCCGTGAGCTCCGTGGCGTACATGTCGGGGTACCGGTTGACGTCCTCGGCGGCGTCGGAGATCGCGAGCACCACCGACGGCAGCGGCGGGTACGGGTTCTCGTTGGACGACAGCTTGAACGCGGCAGCCCCGACCGGGACACGGGCCCCGGGGACGTAGGGGGGCAGGTCTGTCAGGGCCGGACGCAGGGGGACGCGAGTCACGGGGTCAGCATGCCATCGCCGATGAGTGCCATAGTCGACGTATGGGCTTCCTGATTCGCGTCCTCATCAACGGTGTCGCCATCTGGTTCGCGACGCTGGTGCTGCCCGGCCTCGAGGTGGTCGGCGGCGAGACCGACCTGCAGCACATCGGCATCATCCTCGCGGTCGCGCTGGTGTTCGGGATCGTGAACGCGGTGGTCAAGCCGATCGTGGCGCTGATCTCGATCCCGCTGTACATCCTCACGCTGGGGCTGTTCACCATCGTCGTGAACGCCCTCATGCTCATGCTCACCTCGTGGATCACCGAGTCGACCAGCTGGGGCCTGCGGATCGACAACTTCGGCACGGCGTGCTGGGGCGCGATCATCATCTCGGTGGTCAGCTTCGTCCTGTCGATGCTGACGTCGAACGACCGTACGGACAGCCGCTCGCGCGAGATCACCTACTAGGCAGCACCCGCGGCGGCTGGGCCGCGACGACCGCCGGGTCGCGGGTCACCTCGAACTGCCGCGTCACCGCGGTCGTCCCCGAAGGACCGAGCACGTCGCCGGCAGCCGCGTCGAACGAGCGCATCCCGGGGCTGCCCGCCAGCTCCCGGTCGGCCCGAACGGCGGTCTCGACATAGCGGGCCACCGCGTGCGCCTCGTCGACGGACGGCACGGCCGGACCACCGGTCGCGCCCAGGTCCCTGGTGACGATCGTGACCCCGGCAGCCGGCCGGTCCGGGGTGCCGTCCAGCTGCGGGACGAGGTCCTCGGTGTGCCGGTAGTGGCGCACCTGCACACCCGCGGGCGCCGGCTGCGGGATGTCGGGCGCACCCACGGTCACCACCGCACGCACCGAGTACGCGCTGCTGACCGCCGCGGCGACCGACATGGCCACCATCCCGCCCTGGCTGTGCCCCGCGAGCATGACGGGCTCGTCCGGCGCGATCCCGGACACCCGCATGGCCGTGATCACCGCGGCCGTCACATCATCGGGCAGGCCACCGAGCAGCCGCCCGTTGGTCGTCAGGTCCATCGAGTTCGTCGCGTTGAGGTCCCACGTCTCCGTGCCCGGGATCTCCACCACCCACGCCCGTGTGCCGTCCGGATGGGTGAGCCGCTGCACGGAGAGCACGCCCTCCGGCATGCCCAGGGTGCGCAGGGTGGGCTCTCGGTCGTAGCTCAGTGCCACGTTGTCCAGCACGTCCGCCGTCGTGCGCGGCGTCGGCAGCTGCGGTGGATCCACCCGCACGAGCAGGGCGGTCGGTCCGGCGGGTGGCAGCGGCCCGAACAGCGTCCTGGCGCCGCCCGGCACCGGTCGCAGCGTCGGGATCTGCAGTCCGGGCCGCGCCGCGCGGACGAACGCCCCGACGGCCAGGATCTCGAGCTCCGCACGACCGTCGGCCGTGAGCCGTCCCGGCAGGTCCCGGGCGCCCGCGGCGAGGGCGCCGACGACGGCGCGCCCGATCGGGTCGGGCCGGCGCAGCAGGACCGACCGCGAGACGCTGCCCGCGAGGGCCCACCCGCCGACGACCGCCGCGAGACCCGTCCCCGCGGCGCCGACCGCCGCGGCCACCAGCGGCATCTCCCCCAGCGTGCCGGCCACCGCCACGACACCGCAGCGCAGCGCCCGGTGCGCGACCGACTCCGCGTGGGTGTAGAGCTCGACCACCCGCCGCAGCGCCGCGGCCAGCCGCCGCAGGTGCTCGGCCACGCGCCACGGAGCGCCGCGTCCCTCCCGCGCGGCCGCCAGGGCACGCCGCGCCTCCAGGCCGGCCGGGCTCAGGGCGTCGCACGCCTGTGCCGCCCGCAGCAGCGCCCAGGAGGCCTGATCGAGCCGGTCCGCGGCGCGCTCCAGGACCCGGCAGACCTGTGCCAGCTCCTCGAGGTCGACGGACGTGGGTCCCGGCCCGCCCGCCACGCGATAGCCAGTGGCCCACTCCGTGGCGCTCGTGTCCTGCGTCACCGGCCGACGAGGACCGTCTCGGCGTCGGCGTCGGCCGCCGCCACGGGCTGCACCGCCCGCTCGACCGCGACCTGAGCCGCCCGCACCTCGGCGTCAGCCTCCTCGAGGGCCGTGCGGAACCGGTCCGCCGCGGGGGACCGCCATGCGACGTGCCCCGCGGCGGCGACGGCCCGGTGGGCGGCCACCACGTCGTCCAGCGCGCGCAGCACCAGAGGGAGCCCGTGTCCGATCTGCATGTCCGGGACCGTAGGACCGGCGACGGCGCCACGGCCCATCCGCCCGCCACCCGGTGGACACGACGTGCCGTGCGTGGGTTGTGGGCGGCTCGACGGGTGACCGGCCACTACGCTCGCGCGGTGCCACGCCCCTCCTCGTCCGCGATCGGCGTGGTCGCCGTCGTCACCGGGTCCCTGCTGTTCGCGGTCAACGGCACCGTGGCCAAGCTCGCGATGGAGGCCGGCCTCGGCCCCACCCGGCTGGTCGAGCTGCGCTGCCTGGGCTCCGCGGTGGTGCTCGTCACGGCCGCCCTCGTCGTGGCGCCGCGCAAGCTGCGGCCCGCGAGCAGGCGCGAGGTGGCCGTCCTGGCCCTGCTCGGCGTCGTCGGCGTGGCGCTCGTGCAGTGGTTCTACCTCGTGGCCATCAGCCGGCTGCCGGTCGGGCTGGCGCTGCTCATCGAGTACACGGCGCCACTGATCGTGGCGCTGTGGGCGCGGTACGTGTTCCGCGAGCAGGTGCGCGCCCGCGTGTGGTGGGCGCTGGCCGCGTGCCTGGCCGGGCTCGGGCTCGTCGCACAGGTGGGCGACGACGTCCGGCTGGACGCCGTGGGCCTGCTCGCCGCCGTCGGTGCCGCCGTCGCGCTCGCCACCTACTACCTACTGGGCGACCGGCTGCTGACCACGCGGGACCCGCTGACCACGCACGCCTGGTCGTTGGGGTTCGCCGCCCTGTTCTGGGTGGTCCTGCAGCCGCTGTGGACCTTCCCGACGAGCACGCTGAGCATCGACGTCGCGGTGCCGGGCACCGGGCTGCAGCCCCCGATGTGGCTCCTGGTCGCGTGGATCGTCCTGCTCGGCACCGTCGCGCCCTACCTGCTGTTCCTGGTCGGCATCCAGCGGGTGGGCGCCGCCCGCGCGGGCCTGCTCGGCATGGTGGAGCCCGTGGCGGCCTCGGCGGCGGCGTGGGCCGTGCTGGGCGAGTCGATGACGCCGGTGCAGCTGGTGGGCGGGGCCGTCGTGATCGCCGGCGTGGTGCTCGCGGAGACCGCCCGGCGGAGTCGGGACCAGGCCCTCCTGCCGGACACGGTCGTCACCTAGGGCCGAGGCAGCAGGACCGCGGCGAGGGTGATCGCGGCGACCAGCGCGGCGGCCCGCCACAGGTCGCCCTGTGCCACCCCGACCAGGAGCATCGCGACGACCGCGAGCACCTGGGCCCCCACCTGGACCAGAGCCACCTCGCGCAGCCCGCGCACCAGCACGGCGAGCTCCACGCGAGTCCGCCAGGACGTCCGCGCCGCGACGGCACCGGCCCACAGGGTCAGGTGCACCAGCAGCACGAGTGCGAGCACGACGCCCAGCGCCGGCGGGTCCCCCACGAGCAGCCGCGTGCCGGCGACCAGCACGACGAGCGCCGCCAGCCCGAGCCCGGGCAGGACGGTCGTCGCGACGACCAGCGCGGCCAGCGCGACCACGAGCACCGCGTGCGGACGCGGCCCGGTCCCGCCGAAGGCGACCGCCAGGAGACTCGCCGCGAGCGCCGCGAGCGACCCGCGCACGGCCCAGGCCGGCACGGGCCGGACGAGCTCGAGGCCGACCTCGCTCATCGGGACGCCCCCGCCCGGCGCTGCGCCCGGCGCGCCAGCGACGCGAGCGCGACCTGCGGGGAGTCCCGCCACGTCACCAGCTCGACGTCGAGGTCCGCCAGGTCGGCCAGCCGGTCCTCGCGCGCCATCCGGATCAGGCGCATCGCGAGCCGCTCGCGCTCCCCGAGCTGGCGCTCGCGCAGCGTCGGCAGCACGTCCACCGCGACCACGCGGTGCCCCGCACGGCGCCAGACCGACGCCACGTGGGCGGCCTCGTCGTCGAGGAAGGTGGAGAAGAGCATGACCAGCGCGCCCGACGGGAGCTGCGGGGGCCGCAGCCGGCGCAGCGGGTCGCCCTCCGGCCGGGTCAGGGCCAGCGCGTGCCGGATGCGGTCCAGCTGACGACGTCCGCCGCCCGGCGGCAGCGGGCGGCGGACAGCCCCGAGGTCGTCGAGCCCGACGCGGTCGCCCAGGTCGAGGAAGCCCTGCGCGGCGGAGGCGGCGGCCTGCCGCGCCAGGTCGAGCGACGTCGGCTCCTCGGCACGCGCGGGGACCGACCCCCGCCAGGTCATCGGGTCGGGCCCGACGTCGTCGCGCGAGTCCACGACCAGCACCACGACCGCCTCGGCGAGCGCGTGCTCACGCCGGACGTACAGCTCGTGCAGGTCGGGCGCGCGCCGCGCGGTCACCCGCCAGTCGATCCGCCGCAGCCGGTCACCGGGCGAGAACGGGTGCACGTCGCGCAGACCGCCGCCCTCGCCGGGGCGGCGGGACTCGTGCGCCCCGGTGAGCCCCCGCAGCCGTGGCGGCAGGGGCAGGTCGCCCAGCGGGCGCGGTGCGGGCAGCACCAGCGCGGAGCGGGACACCCCCGGGCTCGGCTCCGACACGCTCGCGGCCCCAGGCCCGACGCCCTGGGCCTCGACGAAGGCGAGCTCCTGCGGACCGGTGCGGACCGTCCGCACGACGAGCGGCAGGCGCCGGGTCCCGTCGACCACCACCCAGGCCCGCGCCAGGGACCGCGCGCCGCGTCGGACACCGACGAGCACCCCGGAGGGCGACTCGACCACGACGTCCGCACGCAGGGTCCCCGCGGCGGGCTGCACGTCCGACGCCTCGAGCCGCACGACCGGGCCGGTGGACGGCCGGCGGTGCCAGTCGCGCACGCCCGCCACCAGCGGCGCCGCCCCGAGCACGGCCACGTCCGGTCGCCCGAGCAGCGCGCCGACGGCGAGCAGCACCAGGCCGACGACCACCCCGGCCGCCGCCGCCCGCGAGCGCGCCCAGGTGGTCGTCACAGGCGGCGTGCCGTCGTCGGCCCCGCCACCCGTGTCAGGACGTCCGCGACGACGCCCTGTGGCGCGGTGCCGGTGGCCCACGCCTGCGGGGTCAGCGAGAGCCGGTGAGCGAGAGCCGGGACGGCGGCGGACTTGACGTCCTCGGGCGTCACGAAGTCGCGGCCGGCCAGCACGGCGAGCGAGCGCGCGACCAGCACGAGCGACTGCGACCCGCGTGGCGACGCACCGACCTCGACGGCGTCGTGCGCCCGGGTGGCCGCGGCCAGGTCCACGCAGTACCGCAGGATGTCGGGGTCGACGGTCACGGCCTCGACACCGGCCTGCATCTGGCGCAGCGTCGCCGCGTCGACGACCGTGCGGACGGAACCCTGCTCCTGGCGCCGTGCGAGCCGGCGCGAGAGCACGTCCACCTCGCCGTCCCGGTCCGGGTACCCGACGGCGATCCGGACCATGAACCGGTCGAGCTGCGCCTCGGGCAGCGGGTAGGTGCCCTCGTACTCGACCGGGTTGGAGGTCGCGACCACGTGGAACGGGTCGGGCAGCTGGTACGTCTCCCCGTCCACCGTGACCTGGCGCTCGGCCATGGCCTCCAGCAGGGCCGACTGCGTCTTGGGGGCGGTCCGGTTGATCTCGTCGGCCAGCAGGAGGCCGGCGAACACCGGGCCGGGCCGGAACGCGAACGACGCGGTCGCGGGGTCGAAGACGCTGGATCCCGTGATGTCCGACGGCAGGAGGTCGGGGGTGCACTGCACGCGCCGGAACGTCAGCCCCAGTGCGGTGGCCAGGCTGCGCGCCGCCAGCGTCTTGCCCAGCCCGGGCACGTCCTCGAACAGCACGTGGCCGCCACCGAGGACGGCCGCGAGCGCGACGGTGAGGGGCTCGCGCATCCCGACGACGAGCGTGCCGACCTCGTCGAGCACGGCGGTGCCCAGGCTCGCGACCTGCGCGACGGTCAGGGTGGTGGGCTGTTCGGTCATGAAGGGGAGTCTTCCTCGCGGGGCGGGTGGTCGGTCGGGTCTGCTCGCCTGGGTCCCAGGCGGTCGAGCACGTCGATGGTGTGCCGCACGTCCGCGACGGTCGGCAGGGGTGACTGCGTGCGGGTCAGGGTGTGCACCGCGCGGGTGCCGAGGAGCCGCTGCGCCGCCGGGTCGTCGAGCACCAGCCCGTGCCTGGCCAGCCGGCGGCGCGCGACCTCGCGCAGCCGCCGCAGCACGCGCTCGCCGATCCGGCCGTCGCGACCGACCATGGCCCACGCCAGGTCCTGCACCTCGCCGCGCGCTCCGTGCCGGCGGTCCAGGCGCTCGCGCTCCCACCCCGGGTCGGGCGTGCCGTCCAGGCGCGTGAGCACCAGGACACCCGCGGCGACGAGCAGGCCGAGCAGCGCCGACGTCGCGACGGCGAACCCCACGGCCCAGGCGACGACGGCACCCGCGACGAACCCCGCCGCGGGCCGCCAGTCCCACCTCACGCGCCCGCCCGCCGTCCGAGGTCGTCGGCGATCGCCGCCAGGCTGGCGCGCGCGCGCGCCACGTCGTCGTCGGTGAGCACATGCTCGGAGTACCGCGCCGCGAGGTACAGCTGCAGGAGGTCCCGCGTCGCACCGGGGTCGGCGGGCGTGGTGCCGAGGACCTCGACGGTGAACTCCGTCGCCGTCTGCGCCCGGTCCCGCACCAGCCCGCTGCGCTCCGCGGACGCCTCGAGCGCCACCCACGCGGCGATCACCGCGTCCCCGGGTGGCACGTCGTCGTCCAGCACCTGCGCCGCGCGCCGGACCCCCTCACGCAGCGCGGGCGTCGCGCCGTCCAGGACGTCACCCCCGAGCTCCACGTCCGGCACCGCGGTGTCGACCTCACGGGGTGCGCGTCGCTGCCACAGC
Organism: Cellulomonas fengjieae; assembly: GCF_018388465.1. Lineage (NCBI taxonomy): Bacteria > Bacillati > Actinomycetota > Actinomycetes > Micrococcales > Cellulomonadaceae > Cellulomonas > Cellulomonas fengjieae. Next base: position 3,717,465 of record NZ_CP074404.1, read on the forward strand.
GTCCGCAGCCGCCGGGCCAGCAGGGCGAACCCGAGCACCAGCAGGGCACCGACCACGGCGATGGCCACGAGGTAGATCCAGCGCTGCGCCTCGATCGGCTCCTGCGCCCCGCCCAGCCCGGGCGCTGTCGGGATCGGGGTGGTCGTGGCCGTGGGGGCGGCCGGCGGCGGGATCGTGAAGACCTCGTCGTCACTGCGCTGCCGCGGCTGGAACGGTCCGGCCAGGGCCGCGCCGACGACGGCCACCACCACGAACGCTCCGACCAGCAGCACAGCGCTCGGCCTGCGTGCCTGGGGCGCCACGGGGCTCCTCGTCGTCGGGGACCGGCGGCTGCGCCGGCCCGGACAGGCTACTGAGTGATCACCGTGCTCTGGGATGATGCCCCCATGTCCCCTCGTGTCCGGCTCGCGGACGTCACGCCCCCGATCGCCCTCGGCCCGCTCGACGGCCGCTACCGCGCCGCGGTGGCCCCGCTGGTCGACCACCTCAGCGAGGCGGCGCTCAACCGCGAGCGCGTGCACGTCGAGGTCGAGTGGCTCATCCACCTGGCCCAGCACCAGGTCGTCCCCGGCGCCCCGACGCTGTCCGACGCGGACGTCGCGTACCTGCGGGACGTGGTGGCGACGTTCGGTCCCGACGAGGTCGCCGAGCTGGCCGCGATCGAGAAGATCACCGTGCACGACGTCAAGGCCGTCGAGTACTTCCTCAAGAGCCGGCTCGCGGCCGCGCCCGAGGGCTCCGCGCTGCGCGAGGTCGGCGAGCTCGTGCACTTCGGGTGCACGAGCGAGGACATCAACAACCTGTCGTACGCGCTGATGGTCCGCGGCGCGGTGCAGGAGGTGTGGACCCCGGCGGCGACCGCGCTCGTCGACCAGGTGGCCGAGCTCGCGCGCGCCCTGCGCGACCAGCCGATGCTCGCCCTCACGCACGGGCAGCCGGCGACGCCGACGACGCTCGGCAAGGAGCTCGCGGTCCTCGCGCACCGGCTCCGCCGCCAGCTCGTGCGAATCGGTCACGACGAGTACCTGGGCAAGCTCAACGGCGCGACCGGCACCTACGGCGCGCACGTCGTCGCGGTGCCCGGCGCCGACTGGCCCGCGGTCAGCAAGTCGTTCGTGGAGCACCTGGGCCTGACCTGGAACCCGCTCACCACGCAGATCGAGTCGCACGACTGGCAGGCCGAGCTCTACGCCGACGTGGCGCGGTTCAACCGGGTGCTGCACAACCTGGCCACCGACGTGTGGACGTACATCTCGCGTGGGGTCTTCATCCAGATCCCCGTGGCCGGCGCGACCGGGTCCTCGACCATGCCGCACAAGGTCAACCCCATCCGGTTCGAGAACGCCGAGGCGAACCTCGAGCTGTCGTCGGCCCTGCTGGACACCCTGGCCAGCACGCTGGTGACCAGCCGCCTGCAGCGCGACCTGACCGACTCGACCACGCAGCGCAACATCGGTCCGGCGTTCGGGCACTCGCTGCTGGCCATCGACAACGTGGCGCGCGGCCTGCGCGGCCTGTCGGTCGACGAGGCGCTGCTCGCCCGCGAGCTCGACGAGAACTGGGAGGTGCTCGGCGAGCCCGTCCAGTCGGCGATGCGCGCGGCGTCCGTGGCGGGCGTCACGGGCATGGAGAACCCCTACGAGCGGCTCAAGGAGCTGACCCGCGGGCGCCGCCTGACCGCGGACGACATGCGGGAGTTCATAGGCGGTCTGGGCCTTCCCGACGACGTCGCCGCGCGGCTGGCCGTCCTGACGCCCGCGTCGTACACCGGGCTGGCAAACGTACTGGTCAGTTACCTGGACGCCTGAGCACGCTGCTCCATCCGGGTGACGATCACCCCGGACGGCCCCGCTTCTGCTCGTCGGCGGTCATAAGAGAAGCGCTTCGACGGGAATCGCTCTCACACCCTCTGACCTGCCAATTCACACGAATGAGTGGCGACTCCTGGACAGCCGCCCTGTAGCGGCTGCACAATCGTGCACCGACTGGTCGGAAAGATCCGGTTCACCCCATTCCCGGCGAGGATGCCCATCGTGACGCTCATGCAGAAGGCGATCACCCCAGCGCTCACCCGCGCACACCTCACCGCGGGCCATGACCGCCTGGCCGGTTACGTCGTGCGGGCCGAGGACGTCGCCTTCGCGACGACGCCGGCCCAGCTGTTCGAGGTCCACGGCCTCGGCTACGAGGGCTCACCCTTCAGCCCGTACGACCGCTCGATCGACGTGCTCCGCTTCGAGTCGTCCCCCCAGCTCCAGTACCGCGACGTCCCCGGCTACATCCTCCCGCTGTGGTGGCTGCGGCACTCCCGCATCCCCCCGGGCGCCGAGCTCGTCCGCATCTACGACAACGGCACGTCGACGATGCTGGCGCGGTACGGCGACGTCGGCGCCGGCTGGACCGTCACGCAGCAGGGCGTGTCCCGGCCCTCGCTCGCCTCGCTGTCCCGCTGCGTCGGTCCGGTCGCCAAGTGGCACGGTGCGTACCTCGAGGCCGACGTGGTCGACAACGGCCACACGGTCGTCCTGGCGCTGGCCAACCCGCCGCTCGCCGAGACCGGGTTCCACCAGTCCCCGTCGGGGCGCTGGTACCGCCGCGTGGCACGCGAGGACGTCACCGAGCTGTTCGAGCTGGACCTCACCGCACGCTGGAACGGCCTCAGCGTCCGCGTCGTCGACCAGTGGCAGGACGCCCAGCGCTACGTCGTCGCCCGGATCTCCCACCTCGGGGACGACATCGAGCGGGCCGAGCGCCTCCACCTCAACCGGGTCGAGGCCGGCGTCTACGAGGGCATCGTCTACGCCGCCGAGCTCACCGACATCCAGACCAACCAGGTGGTACCGCACACCTGGGCTCCCGGACCCGCTGCACCGCGCCAGCAGGTGGTCCGCTCATGACCGGGGTCACGCCAGCACTCGTGTGACCCCCCGGAACGCGTGCCGGGCCTGGCCCTCCCCCCCGTCCAGGCCCGGCACGCTGCTTCATCCGCCAGCGTCGTCAGCCCCGCGCGTCGGCCACCACGGTCGGCACCGGGATCGCGGCCAGCTCCGCGAGCGCGGCCGCGTACCTCGCCGCATCCCCGGCGCGGGCGGCCTCCCGGGCACGGACCGTCGGCGCGTGCAGCGCCGCGCGGGTGCGCCGGCGCAGCGCCCGTTCGGTCCGCTCGTCCCGCAGCTCGGCCGGGAGCCCGCTCAACGCGGCTTCCAGCCCGCCCAGGACGCGGGTCCGCTCAGCGACCACGGCCGGGTTCCAGTCTCGGACCCGGCGGTCGGCCTCGTAGGCCTCGGCCGCCTCGAGCACCACGGTGCGCGCGGTCTGCACGGCGGCGTGCTCGGCCGGCGCGTGCTCGGCGACCGTATGCAGGCTGACCAGCCGGACGCCGGGCAGGGTGCGGACACCGGGATCGACGTCGTGCCGCAGCGCCAGGTCGACCACGGTCAGCGGAGCGGAGGAGCCAGTGCGGGCCGCCGCGAGCGCGTCGACGCCGAGCACCGCCCCCGCGGCGCCGCTGCAGGCGACGACCAGGTCGACCTCGGCCACCTCGGCGGCCAGGTCGGCCGACGCGGGCAGCGAGCGGACGCCACGGGCCGCGGCGAACGCGCCCGCGCGGCCGGACGTCGAGTAGACCCGGACGTCGCCGGCGCCGCGGGCCTTCAGTGCCGCGAGCGAGGCCCCGGCGTAGGAGCCGGTCCCGATCAGCACGCAGCGCACATCGCGCCAGTCCGGCAGGTGCTGCTCGGCGATGTCGAGCGCCACGCCCACCACGGAGCGGCCGGTCGCCCCCAGCCCGGTGCGGCTCTCGACCAGCCGGGAGACGCGCGAGGCTGCCTGGAACAACGACTCGAGCGCGGACGTGGTGGTTTGGTCGCGACGGGCGGTGCTCAGCGCACGGCGGACCTGACCGGCGATCTCCCGCTCGCCCACGACCATCGAGTCGAGGCCGCTGGCGACGGAGAACAGGTGGACGGCGGCGTCGGTCCCGGTGCTGACCCGCAGGTGGGAGCTCACCTGGTCGACCGTGTAGCCCGAGCGGCCGGCGACGGCGTGCGCCGCGGCGGCGATCGCGGCGGGGGTGTGCGCCGCGTCGTCGACCTCCAGGTACAGCTCGAACCGGTTGCACGTCGCCAGGACGACGGCACCGGACACGGACGCGGCCGACGCCACGAGCTCGGACGCGACGGCGTGGACATCCGTCGAGAGACGTTCCAGCACATCGAGGTCGAGGTCGTGGTGGCTGGCGGCGAGGGACAGCAGCACCACGTGCCCGAGTTAATCATCCCGACATTTGTCCGGCACAATCGGCAGCGTGAACCTTCCTTCCTCGCACCCCCTCGCAGACGGCCGGACGACGAATTCTTCGCTGGTCCGCGCCTATTGCGGGAAGCAGCCCGCGAGGCGGCCGGTGTGGTTCATGCGACAGGCCGGCCGTTCGCTGCCCGAGTACCGCGAGGCGCGCGTCGGCACCGCCATGCTCGACGCCTGCCTGGATCCCGCGCTGGCCAGCGAGATCACCCTGCAGCCGGTGCGACGCCACGACGTGGACGCGGCGATCTTCTTCTCCGACATCGTCGTGCCGCTCAAGCTCGCCGGTGTCGACGTGGAGATCCAGCCCGGTGTGGGCCCTGTGATGGGATCCACAGTCCGCACGGCCGACGACGTGGCGCGCCTGCGCGACCTCGGTCCGCTGACCCCGGAGGCGCTGCAGCCCGTCTCGGACGGTGTCGCGCTGACGGTCGCCGCCCTCGGCGCGACGCCGCTGATCGGCTTCGCGGGTGCGCCGTTCACGCTCGCGGCCTACCTGGTGGAGGGTGGCCCGTCGCGCGACCACCTCGCGGCCCGCACGCTGATGCACGCCGACCCGGCCACGTGGACGGCGCTGACCGAGTGGGCCGCCGACGTGACCGGCGCGTTCCTGCGGGCGCAGGTGCTGGCCGGCGCGAGCGCGACGCAGCTGTTCGACTCGTGGGCCGGCTCGCTCGGCCTCGGCGACTACACGGCGCACGTGGCGCCCGCGTCCAGCCGCGCGCTGAGCCACGTGGCCGACCTGGGGGTGCGCAAGGTGCACTTCGGCACGGGCACCAGCGAGCTGCTCGGCGCCATGCGGGACGTCGGCGCCGACGTGATCGGCGTCGACTACCGCCTCCCGCTCGACGAGGCCAACCGCCGCCTGGGCGGCACGACCCCGCTGCAGGGCAACATCGACCCGGCGCTGCTCGCGGCCCCGTGGCCGGTCCTGGAGGCGCACGTCCGGGACGTCGTCGCCCGCGGTGCCACGGCGCCCGGCCACGTGGTGAACCTCGGTCACGGGGTCCCGCCGGACACCGACCCCACCGTGCTCACGCGGGTGGCCCGCCTGGTCCACGAGATCTGACGATGGCCTGGGACGCGGTCGTCGTCGGCGGCGGGGTCGCCGGCCTCGTCGCCGCGCGCGAGCTGGTGCACGCCGGCCTGCGGACGCTCGTCCTGGAGCAGCGCGACGCCCCGGGCGGGGCGGTCGCCGGGCACACGGTCGCCGGTCTGCGGCTCGACGCCGGGGCGGAGTCCTTCGCCACGCGCGGCGGTGTGGTGGCCGAGCTGCTCGACGAGCTGGGCTTGGCGGCTCGCGTCCGGACGCCCGAGCCCGTCGGCTCCTGGGTGCACCTGCCGCACGGCGACGGCCCCCTGCCGCGCACCGGCCTGCTGGGCATCCCGGCCGACCCGCTGGCCGCCGACGTGCGCGCCACGCTCGGGCCGCTCGGCGCGCTGCGGGCGAGCCTGGACCTGGTGCTCCCCGCCAGCGACGAGGCCACGCTCGGCGCGCTGGTGCGGCGGCGGATGGGGACCCGCGTGCTGGACCGCCTGGTGCGGCCGGTGGTCGGCGGGGTGCACGCCGCGGACCCCGACGAGCTCGCCGTCGACGCGGTCTCACCCGGGCTGCCGGCCGCCCTGCGCCGCGAGCGCGGCTCGCTGGCCCGGGCGGTCCGCAGCCTGCGGGCGTCGGCACCGGCCGGCTCGGCCGTGCAGGGGATCGACGGTGGCCTGCACGTGCTGGTCGAGGCCCTGGTGGCGGACATCGAGGCCCGCGGCGGCACCGTCCGCTGCGGCGCGACCGTCACGTCGCTCGAGAGCGAGCGCACGGACCGGTGGGTCCTGGCCACCCCGGCGGCCGTGGACCTGCTCGGCCTGAGCGTGGGCACGCCGGATCCCGGGACCCCGGTCACGCTCGTCACCCTCGTGCTCGACGCCCCCGCGCTCGACGCCGCCCCGCGGGGCACCGGTGTGCTCGTGGCACGCGAGTCCACCGACGTGACCGCCAAGGCGCTCACGCACGCCACCGCCAAGTGGGGCTGGCTGGCCGCGGTCGCGGGCCCGGGACGGCACGTGGTCCGGCTGTCCTACGGGCGGTCCGGGCAGGACGTCCGGCCCGACGTGGACACCGCCCTGCGGGACGCCGCGGTCCTCCTGGGCACGCCGCTGGGGCGTGACCAGCTGCTGGGCTCGGCGGTCGTGCGGTGGACCCAGGCCCTGCCGCGGCCGAGCGCCGAGCACGCGCGGGTGGTCGCGGCGGTGCGCGCCTCGGTCGACCAGCTGCCGGGCGTGACCGTGTGCGGCGCGTGGGTCGCCGGCAACGGGCTCGCGTCGGTGGTCCCGCAGGCCAGGGCGGCAGCCCGCGCCATGATCTGACGCGCATTCCGTCGGCATTTTCTGACAACGCGTCGTGATGCGGCGCAAGAATGCCGTGGGTCACATTTTCCCCGTCATTTTCTGACAGATTGTCAGGACCAGGCCACGACTTTTGTGGATTCTCCTGCGACTTCGACATCCCCGCGACCGAGAGGGACACTGGCGGTATGCCTCAGCACGTCCTCGTCGGCACGCGCGCCAGCGCGCTCGCACTCACGCAGACCGGCCACGTGGTCGACGCCCTCGCGGCGCTCGGCCGTGGCGACCTCACCCTCGAGACCGTCCGCGTCCGCACGGACGGCGACCGGCTGACGGGCTCGCTGCAGAGCCTCGGGGGCACCGGGGTGTTCGTCGCGGCGCTGCGCGACGCCCTCCTCGACGGCCGGTGCGACGTGGCGGTGCACTCGCTCAAGGACCTGCCGACGGGTGACCCCGACGGCCTCGTGCTCGGTGCGGTCCCGCCGCGCGAGGACCCGTCCGACGCCCTGTGCGCCCGGGACGGGCTGACCCTCGACCGCCTGCCGACCGGCGCCCGGGTGGGCACCGGCTCCCCCCGCCGGGCGGCCCAGCTCCTCGCGGTCCGGCCGGACCTCACGGTCGTCGACATCCGCGGCAACGTCGACACGCGGCTCGGCCGGGTCGCCGGCTCAGCCACCGGGCCCGGCGACCTCGACGCGGTGGTGCTCGCGCGCGCCGGGCTCGCACGCCTGGGCCGGCTCGAGGCCGTCACGCAGGAGTTCACGCCCGACGTCATGGCGCCCGCCCCCGGGCAGGGTGCGCTGGCCGTCGAGGTCCGGTCCGACCTGCCCGCCGATGCGCCGCTGGCGCGCGCCCTGCGCCTGCTCGACCACCGGCCGACCCGGCTGGCGGTCGTCGCCGAGCGTGCGCTGCTCGGTCGGCTGGAGGCGGGCTGCGCCGCCCCGATCGGCGCCGACGCCCACCTGGCCGGCGACGGACGCACCCTGCGCCTCGACGCCGTCATCGTCCGACCGGACGGGGGTGCGATCCTGCGCCGCGGCCGGACCATCGCGCTCGGCGCGGACGGTGTGGCGGACGCCCACCGGCTCGGCACCGAGCTGGCCGAGATCCTGCTCGACGCGGGCGCCGCCGACCTGGCCTTCCTGGGGGCCGCCCGGTGACGACGACACCCGCGCTCCCGCTGGCGGGCTGGCGCGTGCTGGTGCCGCGGCCGGCGGCCGGTCGCAGCCCCGCGGTCGTGGCGCTCGCGGCCGCCGGTGCCGAGGCGGTCGTGGTGCCCCTCATCGAGACGGTGCCGCCCGAGGACCCGACCGAGCTGGACGACGCCCTGCTGGCGCTCGAGTCCGGCTGGTACGGCTGGTTGGTACTCACCAGCGCGGCTGCCGTCCCGGTGCTGGTGGACCGCGCGCAGGAGACCGCCGGCGGCCTCGCCCAGCTCCTGGCCGACGGGCACGTGCGCGTCGCTGCCATCGGCCCCGGCACCGCGCGGGCCCTGCGGGACGTCGGCGTCGAGCCCGCACTGGTGCCGCGCGGAGCGTCCACGTCGCGCGCGCTGGTCGACGCGTGGCCCGAGCCGACCGAACCCGCCCGCGTGCTGTTCCCCCGCGGCGACCTGGCCGCGACGACCGTCACCGACGGTCTGCGGCAGCGGGGCTGGGACGTGACGGACGTCGTCGCCTACCGGACCGTGCCCGCCGCACCGCCGCCCGCCGAGGTGCGCGAGTCCTGGTCCGACGGCACGATCCGCGCGGCGCTGCTCACGTCGGCCAGCACCGTGCGCGAGCTGGCCGCCCGCCTGGGGCCGCCGCCGACGAGCACGTTCCTGATCGGCATCGGCCCGTCCACCGCCGCGGAGGCCGCGCGCCTCGGCCTCCCCCTCGCCGGCGTGGCGACCGAGCAGACCATGCTCGGCATGGTCGACGCCCTCACCCGGGCCGCCACGACGGTCCTGCCCGCCCCCGCCACCAGCCCCGAGGAGCTGTGATGACCGGACGTCGCGTCCGTCCCCGTCGGCTGCGCGCCACCCCCGCGATGCGCCGCCTGACCGCCGAGACCCGCCTGGAGGCCGCGCAGCTGGTGCTGCCGGTGTTCGTCAAGGAGGGCCTGTCCGAGCCGCACGAGATCAGCTCCATGCCGGGCGTGCTGCAGCACACCCGCGACTCGCTGCGTCGCGCGGTCACCGAGGCGGCGGACGCCGGGCTCGGTGGCGTCATGCTCTTCGCGATCCCGTCGGTGCGGGACGCGACCGGCTCGCAGGCCACGGACCCCGACGGCATCCTCAACGTCGCCATCGCGGACACCGTCGCGGAGGTGGGCGACGCGCTCGTCGTGCAGGCCGACCTGTGCCTCGACGAGTTCACCGACCACGGGCACTGCGGCGTCCTGACGCCCGGCGGCGCCGTGGACAACGACGCGACGCTGGTCCGGTACGCCGAGATGGCCCTCGCCCAGGCCGAGGCGGGGGCGCACCTCGTCGGGCTGTCCGGGATGATGGACGGCCAGGTCGGGTACGTGCGGGACGCCCTGGACGCCGCCGGCCGTGAGGACGTCGCCGTCCTGGCCTACGCCGCCAAGTACGCGTCCGCGTTCTACGGTCCGTTCCGCGAGGCGGTGGACTCGCAGCTCGAGGGTGACCGCCGGACGTACCAGATGGATCCGGCGAACCGTCGCGAGGCCGTCCGGGAGGTGGCCATCGACCTGGCCGAGGGCGCCGACGTCGTCATGGTCAAGCCGGCCCTGGCGTACCTCGACATCCTGTCCGACGTGGCCGCGATGTCGACAGTTCCCGTCGCGGCCTACCAGGTGTCCGGCGAGTACGCCATGATCGAGGCCGCAGCCGCGCGCGGCTGGATCGAGCGCAGACGGGCGATCCTGGAGTCCGTGCTCAGCATCCGCCGCGCCGGTGCCGATCACGTCCTCACCTACAGCGCGACTGAGCTGGCCGGTTGGCTGGCGGAGGAGATCCGATGAGCGTCACCACCAACGCGACGACCAGCGCGTCAGCCTTCGCGCGCGCGCAGTCCGTCATCCCCGGCGGTGTCAACTCCCCGGTGCGCGCGTACGGCAACGTGGGCGGGACGCCGCGGTTCCTCGCGTCGGCGCAGGGCGCCTACGTCACCGACGTGGACGGCAACGAGTACGTCGACCTCGTCGGCTCCTGGGGTCCCGCGCTGCTCGGGCACGCGCACCCGCAGGTCGTGGAGGCGGTCCGCGAGGCCGCCGGCCGGGGCCTGAGCTTCGGCGCCCCGACCGTCACGGAGGTCGACCTGGTCGACGAGATCCGCTCGCGGGTCCCCCCGGCCGAGAAGGTGCGCCTGGTGTCCACCGGCACCGAGGCGACCATGACGGCGCTGCGCCTGGCGCGCGCGTTCACGGGCCGCGACCTCGTCGTGAAGTTCGCGGGCTGCTACCACGGCCACGTGGACGCACTGCTCGCCTCCGCCGGGTCCGGCGTGGCCACCCTCGGCCTGCCCGACTCGGCCGGCGTCTCCGCCGCGGTCGCCGGCGAGACGATCGTGGTGCCCTACAACGACGTCGAGGCCGTCGAGGCGGTCTTCGCCGAGCACGGCGAGCGCATCGCCGCCGTCATCACCGAGGCGGCGCCGGCCAACATGGGCGTCGTCCCGCCGCTGCCCGGCTACAACGCCGCGCTGCGTCGCATCACGCTCGCGCACGGCGCGCTGCTGATCCAGGACGAGGTGCTCACGGGCTTCCGCGTCGGCTACTCCGGCTGGTGGGGCCTGGAGGGCCTGCGGGAGGGCTGGTCGGCGGACCTGCACACATTCGGCAAGGTCATCGGTGGCGGGCTGCCCGTGGCGGCCGTCGGCGGGCGCCGGGACGTCATGTCGCTGCTGGCCCCGGTGGGTCCCGTCTACCAGGCGGGCACGTTGTCCGGGAACCCGGTGGCCACCGCCGCGGGCCTGGCCACGCTGCGGCTGGCGGACGCGGACGTGTACACGCGGGTCGACGCCGTCGCCGCCCAGCTGCGCGCCGAGCTCACCACCGCCCTCTCGGCCGAGGGGGTGCCGCACGCGGTCCAGTGGGGCGGCAACCTGTTCAGCACCTTCTTCGGCGCCGGCGTGGCCGCGCAGGGCGCGCGCGACTACGCGTCCGTGCTGGCCACCGAGTCGTGGCGGTACGCACCGTTCTTCCACTCGCTGCTCGAGTCCGGGGTGTACGCGCCGCCGTCGCCGTTCGAGGCGTGGTTCGTCTCGGCCGCGCACGACGACGCCGCGGTCGACCGCATCGTCTCGGCGCTGCCGGCCGCGGTCCGCGCCGCGGCGCAGGCCACCGCCCCCTGACTACGGGTTGACCCAGGCGTCCTCGCGGGCGCCCAGGTCCCGCACGTGCGGGGGCAGGTCACCTGAGACGAGGTCAGCGAGGGTGACCTGGTCGAGCACGTCCCGCACGCTGACGCGCAGCGCCACCCAGACGTCGAGCAGCGCGCGCGCCGAGCCGCCGTACTCGAGCGCGGTCGGCCGCTCGTCGCGCACGGTGACCAGCGGACCGTCGACGGCGCGGATGACGTCGGCCAGCGTGATCTCGGTCGCCGGCCGGCCCAGCCGGTAGCCGCCGGCCCGCCCGCGGACGCTGGTCACCACGCCCCCGCGGCGCAGGTCGCCCAGGATCCGCTCCAGGAACGCCACGGGCAGCTGCTGACCGGCGGCCAGGTCGTCGGCGCGCACCGGCTCGCCGTGCGGGGACGCCGCGAGCTCGGCGCACGCCCGCACCGCATAGTCCGCCTTCGCCGAGACCCGCATGCGGTCGATTGTGCACCGCGCACCGTCGGGAATACCCCCTAGGGGTACCGTGTTGCGAAGATTGCACCCGCTCGACCGACGGCCCGACCCCAGGAAGGACCCACCATGCACGGCTACATCGACGCCAAGGACGACTACCTCAAGCGCCTGCGGCGGGTCGAGGGGCAGGTGCGTGGCATCGCCCGCATGGTCGACGAGGACGTCTACTGCATCGACATCCTGACCCAGGTGGCAGCCGTCACCAAGGCCCTGCAGGCCGTGAGCATCGGCCTGGTCGAGGACCACCTCGCCCACTGCGTCGTCGACGCGGCCCGCCAGTCCCCCGAGGAGGGCGCGGCCAAGGTCAAGGAAGCGTCCGACGCCATCGCCCGCCTCGTCCGTAGCTGAACCTCAGCTGGAACCTAGGAGCCCCCATGAGCACGAGCACCATCACCACCACGTTCGGCGTCGACGGCATGACCTGCGGCCACTGCGTCGCGGCGGTCACCTCCGAGCTGTCCGCGCTGCCGGGCGTCAAGGACGTCACCGTCCAGCTGGTCGTCGGCGGGTCGTCCACCGTCTCCGTCATCTCCGACAGCCCGCTGCCCGACGAGCAGATCTCCGCCGCGGTCGCCGAGGCGGGCTACGCGATCACCCCGCGGAGGTCGCTGCTGTGAGCGAACGAACCGTCGACCTCGCGATCGAGGGCATGACCTGCGCGTCCTGCGTGGCGCGCGTGGAGAAGAAGCTGAACCGGCTGCCCGGCGTCGAGGCGACCGTGAACCTGCCGCTGGAGAGCGCCCGCGTCACGATCGCCGACGGCGAGCCCGCCGACGACGAGACGCTCGTCGCCGCGGTCCGCTCTGCGGGGTACGACGCCACGGTGGTGGCTCCCCCGCACGAGCACCACGCGATGGACCCGTTCGAGCACGCCCTGTCGGGCCACTCGATGGCCCCCGGGCAGGACATGGACCCCGACGAGGACACCTCCGCGCCGACCGACGCGCGCGGCACCGACCTGCGCCGTCGCCTGCGGGTGGCGAGCGTCCTCACGGTCCCGGTGCTGGTCCTCTCGATGATCCCCGCGCTGCAGTTCACGGGGTGGCAGTGGGTGGTCACCGCGCTGGCCCTGCCCGTGGTCACGTGGGCGGCCTGGCCGTTCCACCGCGCCGCGTTCCGGGCCGCCCGGCACCGCGCCTCGACCATGGACACCCTCGTGTCGATCGGCATCATCGCGGCCACGGGCTGGTCCCTGTGGGCGCTGCTGCTGGGCGGCGCCGGCAGGCTCGGCATGACGATGACGCCGACGCTGTGGCCGCGGGCCACCGAGGCCATGGGGATGCCCGAGCTCTACTTCGAGGTCGCCGCCGTGGTCACCACGTTCCTGCTGGCCGGCCGGTACGCCGAGCACCGCTCGCGGCGGCGCGCCGGTGACGCGCTGCGCGCGCTGCTGGACCTGGGCGCCAAGGACGTGGCGCTCCTGGTGGACGGCACCGAGCGGCGCGTCCCGGTGGAGCGCCTCGTGGTGGGGGACGAGTTCGTCGTCCGGCCCGGGGAGAAGGTCGCCACCGACGGCGTCGTGGTCCGCGGCACGTCCGCGCTCGACACGTCCCTGCTGACGGGCGAGCCGGTGCCCGTCGACGTCGGCCCCGGTGACGAGGTGACCGGTGCGACCGTGAACACCTCCGGAGCGCTCGTCGTGCGCGCCACGCGGGTGGGCGCCGAGACCCGGCTGGCGCAGATCGGCCGGCTCGTCGCCACCGCGCAGACGGGCAAGGCGCCCGTGCAGCGCCTGGCCGACCGCATCTCCGCGGTGTTCGTGCCGGTCGTCCTCGTGCTCGCGCTCGGGACGCTGGCCGTCTGGCTGCTCAGCGGCGCCGGCGTCCAGGCGGCGTTCACCGCCGCCGTCGCCGTGCTGATCATCGCGTGCCCCTGCGCCCTCGGCCTGGCCACGCCGACCGCGCTGCTGGTCGGCACCGGCCGCGGCGCCCAGCGGGGCATCCTGATCAAGGGCCCGGAGATCCTCGAGCAGACCCGCACCATCGACACGGTCGTTCTGGACAAGACCGGAACGGTGACCGAGGGCCGGATGGCCCTGGTCGACGTGATCGGTGAGCCCGAGGCCCTGCGCTACGCCGCCGCCGTCGAGCAGCTCGCCGAGCACCCGATCGGCCGGGCCATCGCGTCCGCGGCGCACACCGGGGACGGCCCGGACGTGCCCACGGGCGCCGACGGCGTCGTGATCGGCGCCGACCAGGTGCTCGACTTCCACGCCGAGGCCGGGCACGGCGTCTCCGGCGTCGTCCGCACCGCGCACTCCGGCGTCGGGCTCGGTCGTCGGGTCCTCGTCGGCAAGCCGGCCTGGCTCCGCGAGCAGGGCATCGACCCCGCCGCGTTCCAGGACGCGTTCGACGCCGCCGAGACCGACGGCGCCACCGCGGTCATGGTCGCCTGGGACGGTTCGCCGCGCGGCGTGCTGGTCCTGCGCGACCCGGTCAAGGCGTCCTCCGCGCAGGCCGTCGCGGAGCTGCGCGCCCTCGGGCTGCGCCCGGTCCTGCTCACCGGCGACAACGAGGGTGCCGCGCGCGCCGCCGCCCGCGAGGTCGGCATCCCCGAGGGCGACGTGGTCGCCCACGTGCTGCCGGCCGACAAGGTCGACGTGGTCGCCCGGCTGCAGGCGTCGGGGGCGCGCGTCGCGATGGTCGGCGACGGGGTGAACGACGCCGCGGCGCTGGCCACCGCGGACCTCGGCCTGGCGATGGGTACCGGGACGGACGTCGCGATCGACGCCGCCGACATCACGCTCGTCCGGGGCGACCTGCGCTCGGCCGGGGACGCGATCCGGCTGTCCCGCCGGACCCTGCGCGTGATCAAGCAGAACCTGTTCTGGGCGTTCGCGTACAACGTGGCGGCGATCCCGCTGGCCGCACTCGGGCTCCTCAACCCGATGATCGCGGGCGCCGCCATGGCGCTCTCGTCGGTGCTCGTGGTCGGCAACTCCCTGCGGCTGCGCCGCTTCGAGTGACCGCGTCGAGCCGACGGCTCAGTGGAACCGGCGGCCCTCGTCGTTGCGGTAGGCGATGACCGCCAGGGCCGCGAACAGGACCGTCCAGGCCAGGATCACCGGGAGCGCGTAGGCGTAGGCCGACTCGCCGGTGACCACCTGGACGGCCAGGTCGCGGGCGGCCCGGGAGGGCAGGAACGTGGACAGGGTGTCCAGCCAGCCCGGGAACGCCTGCGGCGGCAGGAACAGCCCACCGGCGAAGGCGAGCGGGAACAGGGTCGCCTGCACCACCGCGATCGAGGCCTTCGAGCTGAGCCGGTAGCCGATCGCCAGGCCCAGCAGCAGGAACGGCACCGCCACCGCGGGCACCAGCGCGACCGCGGCCAGCGCCTGCGTGAGGCTCAGGGTCGCCGCCGTGAGCAGGACGCCGAGCACCACGAGCGGCACCAGCGCGAGGTATGACCAGATCACCCCGTTGAGCACCCGGCCGGCCAGCCGCGGTCCGGCTCCGGCGGGCAGCGTGCGCAGGAACGGGTCGAACGGCATCGCGCGGTCCTCCGAGACGCCGACGCCGAACGAGAACAGGCACGTCGACATCACGGCGAACACGCCCAGCTGCGCGATCGCCGCGGTTGCCGCCAGGGGGTCGTCGGCCACCGAACGCTGCGGGACGACGAAGAACAGCATCGCCAGCGACGGGAACAGCAGGTTGCCGAGCACCGCGATCGGCACGCGGACGGTCTCCAGGAACTGGAACCTGGCGTGCAGGAGCGCGAGCGCCCGGAACGGGCGCGGGGTCAGGGTCGCGGTGCTCATCGGACGGCCTCCTCGTCGTGCGTCTCCTCGTGCGTCAGGGTCAGGAACGCCTCCTCCAGAGAGGCACCGCGCATCTCCAGGCCGCTGAACGGCACGTCCTGCGCGACGAGGGCGCGCACCAGCCGGTCCGCGTCCGACGCCAGGACCGTCCACCGCCCGTCGAGCCCCTGCTGCGCGCTCGTCGCGCCGGGCAGGCGGGCGAGGTCGACGTCGTGGCCGGGCGGCAGGGACAGGATCACGCGACGCAGCGCGACGAGCCCGAGCACCGAGGCGAGGCTGTCGTCCGCAAGCACGCGACCGCCGCCGATGACCACCACCCGCTGCGCCAGCGCCTCGATCTCCTCGAGGTAGTGGCTGGTGAGCAGGACGGTCGCGCCGTCGGCGTGGTAGTCGCGCAGCGCCTGCCACAGGATGTGCCGCGCCTCGACGTCGAGCCCGGTCGTCGGCTCGTCGAGGAGCACGAGCCGCGGCCGCCCGACCAGCGCCAGCGCGACGGCGAGCCGCCGCTTCTGCCCGCCGGACAGGCCGCCGGTCTGCCGCCGCACCAGGTCTTCGAGCCCGAACCGGGCCAGGGCCTCGCCGCGCGGCATGGGTGCCGGGTAGTGCTTGCCGACGAGGTCGACGACCTCCCCGACCGTCAGCGTCGGCGGCAGGCCCGTCTCCTGCGGGGTGGTGCCGAGCGCGATGCGCGACGACGCCGAGCGCGGGTCGCCACCGAACAGCCGGACCGTGCCGGAGTCCGGCCGGCGCAGGCCGCTGACCAGGCTGAGCAGCGTGGTCTTGCCGGCCCCGTTGGGACCGAGCAGCCCGACCAGCTCGCCGTGGCCGACCGTCAGCGACACGTCGTCCAGCGCCGTCACGGCCCCGAAGGTGCGGGTGGCACCGGCCACCTCGACGACGGCGGTCACGACGCACCGTCGAGCAGCGCGCGCAGCGAGCCGGTGTACCGCTCGAACGCCAGGCGCCCGGTGGGTGTCAGCTCCACGTACGTGGCCGGGGTCCGGCCCTCGTGGGTCTTGGTGATCAGCACGTACTCCGCCTCCTCGAGTCGGCGCAGGTGGGTGGACAGGTTCCCCGCGGTCATGTCCAGCAGCTTCTGCAGCCGGGGGAAGGCGATGCGGTCGTGCGTGTCGAGGGCTGCCAGCGTGGCGACGACCCTCAGCCGCGCCTGCGCGTGGATGACCGGGTCGAGCTCGACGTCAGGCACGTGCCCGGACCCTCTCGACGAGGCCCGCGGCGAGCATCCCGCCACCGCCCGCGACCGCCATGACCAGGTAGGTGCCGGGCAGCCCGGCGAGCGCCGCTGCGCCGCCGACCAGCGCCATCCAGCCGCCGATCACGTACATGGGGACCGAGTCCCAGAGCATCCCGCCGGCCAGGTAGAGCAGCCCGACGACCAGCGCCGCGATCGCGTTGCCCGCGAGCGCCAGCACCTCGCCCGACGCCCCCGCCGATGCGAAGCCGCTGACGATCATGGCCTGCGCCGCGAAGCCGATCGACCAGGCCAGGCCGTACATCGTGCCCTGCCGGGAGCTGGCGCCGACGATCCCGCGCGTCCGGCGGATCACGTGCACGATCGTCACCACGAGCGCGATCACGCCGCCTGTGATCGCGACGGTCGCGGTGAGCCCGGCCGGGCTGTCGTCGTCGCTCGAGGTCAACCAGATCAACCCGTAGCCGATGAGCCACGCAGCACCCCACACCCCGAACAGGAGGGGGCCCGAGGGTCGGGTGTCGTCGGTCCGTGCGCGCTGCGCCGCGATGATCGCGAGCGCGTCGGCCGGGCTCGGCATCGCGTCCGCGTCGCGGGGGTCGTGCTGCGTCATGTCGCCTCCGTGGGTTTGCACGACAAAGTACTTTGCCCACACGGCCTGCGCAAGCCCCTCGACCGGGTCCCGGCCTACGCTTCGAGGCATGACAGCGCCGACGCCCGCCGACGAGCGCCCCGTCGGCATCGCCCCGCCGCCCAGCCCGCGCGCCTACCGCCGCCGGATCACCACCGAGATCTGGATCGTGCTCGGCCTGTCGCTCGGCCGGTCCGGGCTGTACGCCGTGGTCAACATCATCGACCGGCTCACCGCGGGGCCTCCGCTGGCCGACCAGTCGACGACGCTGAACCCGAGCCGGTCGGACCGTCCGTGGCTCGACCTGACCTACCAGCTGCTGCAGATCGGCTTCGCCCTGGTACCGGTCGCGCTCGCGCTCTACCTGCTCTCCGCCAACGGCCGGTCCGCCGTCCGCCGGATCGGCCTGGACCTCACGCGGCCGTGGCGCGACCTGGGGATCGGCGTCGCGCTGGCCGCCGCGCTCGGCATCCCCGGGCTCGGGCTGTACGCGGCCGCGCGCGCGCTGGGCCTGGCGGTCGAGGTGCAGGCGTCCGCCCTGAACGCGGCCTGGTGGACCATCCCGGTCCTGATCCTCGCGGCCCTGCAGAACGCGCTGGTCGAGGAGGTGATCGTCGTCGGCTACCTCATGGAGCGGCTACGCGAGCTGCGCTGGAGCACGCCCGCGATCCTCGTCACCAGCGCCCTGCTGCGCGGCTCGTACCACCTGTACCAGGGCTGGGGCGCGTTCGTCGGCAACGCGATCATGGGGCTGGTGTTCGCCGAGTACTACCGCCGCAAGCGCCGGGTGATGCCGCTCGTGATGGCACACACGGTCATGGACGTGGTGGTGTTCGTCGGCTACGCGCTCGTGCCCGACGAGTGGATCGCCGCGCTCGGCCTCGACTGACGCCTCGACCGACGTCAGAGCGCGGAGAGGCTGTCCAGCTGCTTGGCCAGCTGCCGGGTGGCGAAGCCGCTCACCACGAGCACCACGCCGCCGACGAAGGCGAACAGCCCGAGCAGGACCACGATCACGCTCACGGACGTCTGCGGGTTCATGATCAGCAGCAGCCCGAACAGGAACGAGACGAGGCCGAAGGTGAGGACCCAGTACCAGCCGATGTCGCGGGAGCGGTACAGCACGACGGCCGCGATGATGGCCAGGACGCCGAGCAGCAGGACCCACAGCGCGATCAGGTAGAAGATCACCGCGACCGACGCCTCCGTCCACACGACGGCGACCACACCCAGCGCGATCCCCATCAGCCCGGACGCGAGCCACCAGCCGGATCCCGGCTCCTTGCGGTTGCCGAGCCACTGCCCGATGGCGACGAGGCCGTCGATGATGGCGAAGATCCCGAAGACCCAGGTCAGCACGCCGACGCTGGCGAGCGGCTGCGCCAGCATGAACAGGCCCAGGATCAGCAGCACCACGCCCCGCACGACCGGTAGCCACCAGATGCGGCGCAGTGCGGTCGAGGCCTCGGCGGTCAGGTCGTCGGACATCGGTTCCCCCACAGGAATCGGGACGAGGACCTGACGGCCCTCGGGCGCCACGCTAGTGGAGGTGGCACCCAGTCACAGCGTCGCAGCGCCGTCCTCCCGGGCGCGACCAGCACGGCTGCCTAGAATCGCCCCATGCCCGCGACGCCTGCCAGTCACGCGGCGGACGGCGCCGCGGCTGCCGACGCCGTGCTGCCCGACCCTGTCCTGGGGACACCCGGCTCCTCGCCGAGCACCGAGGGCATCACCATCGAGGACATCCCGACGGTCCGGGTCCACCACCCCAGCGACCTGCTCGGCACCGTGCTGTCCCTGCTCGGGGTCGTGCTGGTGCTCATGCTCGCCACGTACGCGCACAACACCACGAGCGGTGTCGCCGAGGACGTCCAGGGGTTCGCCACCTTCCTCCAGCAGATCCTGTTCGTGCCGGTGTCCCTGCTCGAGGGGTTCGTCATCCTGGCGGTCCCGGTGGCCGTCATCACCGAGCTCGCGTTCCGACGCCTGGGCCGGCAGCTGCTCGAGGGCATGGCCGCCGCGCTCGCCGCGCTGGTCCTGAACGAGGTCGCCCGCTGGGCCATCGAGACGTTCGGGTCCGCCGAGCTGATGATCGGGATGTCCATCCGGTCCGACGGCCGCTGGGTGGTCACCCTCCCCGCGTACGTCGCCCTGCTCGTCGGGCTGCTCACGGTGGTCGGTCCGCGCGGCCGCCGCCGGACCGTCACCTGGTCGTGGAACCTCATCTGGTTCGCCGCCGGCGTGCTGCTCATCACGGCCGGCGTCTCGCTGCCGGGCCTCATCGTCTCCCTGCTGATCGGGCGCGTGGCGGGCCTCGGGATCCGGTACCTGTCCGGCGTGCAGTCGGAGCGCGCGTACGGGTCGAGCCTGGTCAACGGCGTGCGCCGGGCGGGGTTCGAGCCCGTCCGGCTGAGCCGGGTGGCCGACACGACCACCGACGAGGTGGACCCGCAGCGGGCGGCTCGGCTCGACGGCGACGCCGCCGCCCGCGCGCTGACCCGTTCCACCGACCACCGCGTCTACGAGCTCACCACCGCCGACGGCGAGAACCTGGACCTCGTGGTCATCGATGGCGACCGCCAGGTGGTGGGCATGCTCACCCGGCTGTGGCGCTCGCTGCGGCTGCGCGGGATCGAGGGTCGCTCCGTCGTGTCGCTGCGGCAGGCGGCCGAGCGGACCGCGCTCCTGTCCTACGCAGCGCGTGCGGCCGGCGTGCTGACCCCCAAGCTGCTCAGCATCGCCGAGGCGGACGACTCGATGCTGCTGGTCCAGGAGCGCCCGGGCCACGCGGTCCCGCTGAGCGACCTCGACGACGAGGAGCTGACCGACGAGCTCCTGCGGGAGATCTGGGCGCAGCTCCAGCTCGCGCACGACGCGGGCATCGCGCACCGGTCGCTGACCAGCGACGTGCTGCTGGTGGAGATGGTCGTCGGGCGACCCGTCGTCTGGCTGACCAGCTGGGAGCAGGGCGACGTGGCGTCGACCGAGCTCGCCCGGCGGATGGACGTGACGCAGCTCGTCGCGATGCTCGCCCTGCGGGTGGGGGCCACACGCGCGCTGGACTCGGCCGCCGCCGTCGTGCCGCCCGAGCACGTGGCCGCGATCGGCCCCCTGCTGCAGATGATCGCGCTGCCGCGGCAGACCCGCGACGAGATGCGCGCGAACAAGAAGGTGCTCGCGGAGCTGCGCTCGGCCCTCGTCGCCCGGCTGCCCGAGGCCGACGTCGAGCCGCAGCAGCTGGTCCGCTTCGGGGCCCGCACCGTGCTCACGATCGTCGTGCCCATCGTCGCCATCGTCTTCGTGATCACCAGCGTCAACGTCAACCAGATCACCTCCGCGCTCGCGACGGGCGACTGGCGCTGGACGGTGGTGTCCTTCCTGCTCGGCCTGCTCACCCTCCTCGGCGCCGCCCTGGCCTTCGTCGCGTTCTCCCCGGTCAAGCTGCCCGTCTGGCGGGCGACCCTGGTGCAGACGGCCGCGACGTTCGTCGGGCTCGCCGCTCCCGCCGGCATCGGGCCGGCCGCCCTGAACCTGCGGATGCTGACCAAGCGCGGGGTGTCCACCACGCTCGCGGCCGCGACGGTCGCCCTCGTCCAGGTCAGCCAGTTCGTCGTGACGCTCGGCCTGCTCCTGGTGCTCACGATCGTGTCGGGGAACAACGAGTCGTCCCTGCCGGTGTCGCCGGCAGTGCTCCTGGTCATCGGCATCGCGGCCGCCCTGGTCGCCTCCACCCTCCTCGTTCCCAAGGTCCGGCAGTGGGTGCTCACCAAGACCATGCCGATGCTGCGCCAGACGTGGCCGCGGCTCATCGAGGTGCTCGGACAGCCGTGGCGGCTGGCGCTCGCCGTCGGCGGGAACCTGCTGATGACCCTCGGGTTCATCTTCGCGTTCGACGCCAGCCTGGCCGCCTTCGGCCAGGACGCCACCCTCATCCAGGTCGCGCTGGTCTACCTGGCGGGGAACACCGCCGGCGCGCTGATCCCGACGCCCGGCGGGATGGGAACCATCGAGCTGGCCCTGGCCGGCACGCTGACCAGCATCACCGGCATCAACCCCGGTATCGCGACGTCGATCGCGGTGCTGTTCCGCGTAGCCACGTACTGGCTGCGCATCCCGATCGGCTGGGCGGCCATGCGGTACCTGCAGAAGTCCGGCGAGCTCTAGACAGCCGTCCGGGCCGGCACCTGAGCGGTACCGGCCCGGAACGGGGTGTCAGGCGAGTGCCTTGGCCTTGAGCTGGGCGTACTCGTCCGCGTCGATCGCACCGGAATCGAGAAGTGCCTTGGCGTCCGCGATGTGCTCCGCCGGCGACTTGCCTGCGGCCACCTCGCGGATGTAGGAGTCCGTCTCCGACTTGGCCTCCTGGATGGCCTTGACCTGCCGCTCCGCCATCCCATTGCCACGCGCGATCACGTAGACGAGGGCGGTGAGGAACGGGAAGATCACCAGCGCGATGATCCAGAGAGCTTTCCACCAGCCGCTGAGCTCGCGGTCACGGAAGAGGTCGCTGAGGATCTGGAAGAGGATCACGAGGTAGGCGAAGAACAGGAACCAGTAGATCAGCAGCAAGAACCACTGCCCGAAACTGTCCATGCGACCTTCTCTCCGAGGCAGCTCCCCCTGCTGGTAGCCGCTTCGCCGAGATTATCGCTGCCCAGGGCAGCACAAAAGCCCCACAGACCACGGTCCGGGGGCTTCTGTGAAAGGCGGTGGTTCAGGCGGCGGCGTGCTCCCGCTGGGCGGGCACCTGGTCCGCGGCACTGCGACGGGCGGCGATCCCGGCCCACGCCGTGAGGCGGATGGCGGGGAACACGGGGCTGGAGGCCTCGGACGGGTCTACTGAGTATCCACGCTGATCCATGACGCTGTCCTGTCTGTTCGGTAGCCCGGCTGACCATGTAGGTCCCGTGGCTTTGCGTCCCCGCTTTGCAGAGGGTTTGCCGTTTTCGCTGACAAGTCCGACATTAGAGCAACATGAGGGCACGGCGGAAGCGCGCGCAGTGACCAATACCGGACGCGCGTCCATTTTCACCCGCTCGGATGTATCTGCTGGGGCGCGTCCAACTTGCGTCGGGCAACTGACCATGTCAGACGGCCAGCCCGCGCGGCCGGGCCGGGTCAGCGGCGGAGCGCCACCGCGGCGTCGAGGTGGGCGTCGCGCCGCTTCTCGTGGGCGCGCCGCTCGGTCTGCTGCCACGGCTCGAGCGGCTCGGGCACCCGACGGGCGAGGCGGGCCCGCGACGAGCGCAGGACGAGCCGGGGGATCGGGATGCGCAGGGTGTGAACCTCGTACGTGAGGGCGACCATGTCATGCCTCCGGACCTGGTGCGGGATCGGTGTGCAGATCGGGGCGGCTGGTGGCGAACCAGCGCATGAGCAGGGCTCCGGCGGGCCGGGCGGCCGCGTCCGTCACTCTGGCGATGTAGGGCTCGAACAGGGCACCGATGTCCCTCATCAGCGCCTCCGTCTCGTCGGGGGTGGCCCAGAACGCGTCCTTGGTCATCGCGGTGGGCAGCGGCCGGCCGGCGAGGTCCGCCCCGGCCCCGGCGCGCTCGTGCAGGAAGCTGATGAAGGCCTCGGCCTCCTGGCGCACGGCCACCTCGGCGAGCTCGACGACGGCGACGAGGGAGCCGGGCACCGACTCGTCGGGGGCGAAGGGCTCCCCCCGCACGGTGGGCCGCCACGGGCGCTCACGGCCGCGGGGCTCGGCCGGCTCGATGAAGCCGTAGCGGGCCAGCAGGCGCAGGTGGAAGGAGCAGTTCGCCACCGTCTCACCCGTGTGCCTGGCGCACTGCGTGGCCGTGGCCTCACCGACCCCGTCGAGGTAGTCGAGGAGCGCGAGCCGCAGGGGGTGCGCCAGGGCGCGCATGCGCTCGGGATCGCTCTGGGCAGGTCGGCCGGTCTGCTCGTGCGGGCTCATGTGACGACCATAGGACTCGCAACGATCATTGCGCAATGGTCCTTGCGCAAGTGTTGTTGTGAACCCGCCCGCCGCAGACACGGCGAAGGCCCCCACCGCCGTGGTGGGGGCCTTCGCGCACTGCAGGACGGTCAGATCACTTGAAGGCGTCCTTGATGTTCTCGCCGGCCTGCTTCACGTTCGCGCTGGCCTGGTCCTTCTTGCCCTCAGACTCGAGGCGCTCGTCGTCCGAAGCCTTGCCGGCCGCTTCCTTGGCCTTGCCCTTGGCTTCGTCCGCGGCGTTGCTGATCTTGTCGTCGAGACCCACCAGAACCACTCCTTCTCGGGTTGGGAACACCCAGACGCTACGACGCCGACCCGCCCCCCGCATCCGCAACAACCGCGTCCCTCAGGGCGCCGAGCACCTGCTCCCAGCTGGCGGTCGCGTGCTCCGCCTCCTGCGCGGAGCCGTTGCCGTCCTGCTCGAGCGTCACCGTGGTCGCGCCGTCGTGCTCCTCGAACGTGAACGTCAGGTGGTGGTAGTTCTCCGGCTGGTCCGGCTGCCCGCTCATCGGCGAGTAGTGCGTGTAGTGCAGGCGCCGCGGGCGGTCGACCTCGAGGATCTCGCCGCGGTCCTGGAACGGCTTGCCGTCCCACTCGCCGTCGAACGTGATCGGCGCGCCGACCACGTAGGCGCTGGTGACCCGGGCGCCCATCATCCAGGTGGCCTCGGGATCGACCAGGGTGTCCCAGACGGCCCCCGCCGACGCCGGGATCTCGACGGCCGCGTGAGCGACGTGGTTCTCAGCCACGACCGCCCCCGGTGACGCGGTACAGGTCGGTCAGCGTGAACACCTCGGACCCGTGGTGGATGATCTCGCGGTTGATGTGCTGGACCAGGTGGGCGAAGGGCGACTGCTGGTCGATCTCCGTGGCCTGGCTGAACCCGACGGTGAAGATGTCGTCGTCGGACATCTGCGCGATCCCGGCGCGCCAGAGGTCGGCGACCCGGGTCAGCTCGGCGACGGCCGGGCCGACCTCGCCCGAGTAGGTCAGGTCGGACCGACGCGCCCGGTGCTCCCCGAACGTCCAGTCGTAGCGCTCGGTGAGCACCTCGGTCAGGTGCGCCACCAGCCACGCGACCGTGCGCGGTCCGGGATGGTCGGGGCCCTCGGGCCACTCGACCACCCACTCGCCGACACCGAACACGCGGGGTGCCGTCGACTCCGACCGGCGCCGCACGCTGAGGGCACCCGGCGCGGGCTCCCAGACGAACTCGGCCTGCGTCACCGTCTCCAGCCGCCGGCCCAGCTCCCACCAGGAGAACTCCAGCTGCCCGCGCACGACCGCGCGGGGGGTGGGCACCGTCAGGATCGACCAGTCGAAGTTCTCCATCTCGGCACCCTAGCGACGCCCGCCGACACGGTCAGTCGGTTGACCGCTCCGCGTCCGCGCTCTCCTCGCGCAGGCGCGGCTCGGTGCGGCGCCGCGGCGCGAACCCGGCCTTGTCGGCGTAGAAGGCGCGGACCTGGTCCATGTCCGCCCTGACGTCGCCGGTCATCTCGAGGGTCGGGCCCAGCCCTGCCGTCATCGTGGTGCGGTCGACGTACCCGAGCGTGACGGGCAGGCCCGTGGCGCGCGCGATCCGGTAGAACCCCGACTTCCAGCCCGATCCGCTCCGGCTGCCCTCGGGCGTCACCACCAGGTAGAACCGGTCGCCGCTGCGGATGCGGGACACCAGCTCGTCGACGAGCCCCGACGGGTTGTGGCGGTCGACCGGGATGCCGCCGAGTGCCCGCATGACGGGGCCGGCCGGGCCGCGGAAGAGCTGCTGCTTGCCGAGCCACCGGTACGTCAGGTCGTTCTCGCCCGCGATCGCGAGCATCAGCACGAAGTCCCAGTTGGACGTGTGCGGTGCACCGAGCACGATTCCCGCGCCGTCCGTCGGGAGCGGTTGGGTCACCAGCTCCCAGCGGCTGACGCGCCAGTACGCACGGGCGAGGGTTCTCTTCAGCGTCACCGCAGGACCGTACCTGAGGTCTCAGTGGTTCCTGCGCAGCAGCAGCAGCGTGACGTCGTCGACCGACGCGGGGTCCCGGCACTCGCGCAGCACGGTGTCGATGTCCACCGCGCGACCGTCGGCGTGGTCGAACTGCCCGAGCAGGCGGCGCAGCCCTTCGCGCAGGGAGGTCTGGCGGGAGTCGACCAGCCCGTCGCTGTAGAGCACGAGCCCGCCCCCCGGCGGAAGCGTCAACCGGGTGGTGGGCGGCGTCCCGGAGCCGGCGCCGAGCGGGCGTTCCACGGGCATGTCGAGCAGCACCGCTGCCCCGCCGGGCTGCAGGAGGAGGGGCCGCGGGTGCCCGGCGGCGGACAGCTCGACGTCCCCCGTGGCCGGGTCCACCAACGCGACGACCCCCGTCGCCATCTCCAGCGGCATGGTCCACCGGACCACGTGGTCGAGAGAGGCCAGGGTCTGGGCCGGCGAGTCCCCGCGCAGCAGGTAGGCCCGCAGCGCGTTGCGGATCTGCCCCATGGCGGCCGCGGCGGACAGGCCGTGCCCGGCGACGTCGCCCACGACGACGGCGAGCCGTCCGTCGGGGAGCGCGAGGGCGTCGTACCAGTCACCGCCTACCCGGCCGCCCGCGGCCGGCTCGTACCGGGCGTGCACCGACCAGCCGTCGACCTGCGGGAGCGACGCGGGCAGCAGGCTGCGCTGCACGGTCTCCGCCGTGCGGATCTGGAGGCGCGACCGCTGCAGGAGCACCTCGAGCAGCCGCGCGCGCAGCTCCTCGGCCCAGCGCACCTCGCTCGGCGTCCACGGCTCGCTCCTGTCGCGGACCGTCTCCCGCCACAGCGCGAACGACTTGCGCGGGCTCAGCCGGACGTGGTCGCCCTCCCTCGTGGCGATGGCCTTGTTGTGCGGGTCGCCGCCCCAGTCGACGTTCTGCACCGCCTCGTGCCGGAGCCACACCACGGCCTGACCCTCGGGCAGCCGCAGGGCCATCAGGCCGGCCACGCCCGGCACGAGGGCCGCGAGCGCGGGCTCCTGCGTGGCCAGCGCGTCGCGCACGACCACCTCCTCGTCCTGCTCGGCCACCCACGCCAGCAGGGCGGTGCAGTCGGCCGGGACGTCCCCGACGCAGTCGACCACGCCGTCGGCGGAGACCACGGCGCCCTGCGCCGGGACCAGGTCGAGCACCGTGGTGCCGGTGACGAGGGCGGAGGCGAGCGCACGGTCGTGGTCCCGGCCGGCGCTCAGCAACCGCGACAGCGTGCGCGACGCGCCGATGCGCGCCTCCAGCTCGTCCTCCTCGACACGGGCGACGAGTCGCAGCGAGAGGCTGGAGCCCAGGAACTCCGCCGCGGCGCGCACCCCGTACGGCGGCTCGTGCGGACCCGCGTAGTGATGGCACGCGATCAGGCCCCACAGCCGGCCCTGCCGCAGCAGCGAGACCGACATCGACGCGGCGACGCCCATGTTCTCCAGGTACTCCACGTGGATCGGCGACACGCTGCGCAGCGTCGAGTGGGTGAGGTCCAGCGGCTGGCCGGTCACCTCGTCGAGACCGGGCACGATCGGCGACGGGGTGTAGCCGACGTCCGAGATGAGCCGGATCCAGCTCTGCTCGTACAACGCGCGGGCCTGCGGCGGGATGTCGCTCGCCGGGAACTTCAGGCCCAGGAACGGGTTGAGCTCCGGACGCATGGCCTCCGCGACCACCTCGCCGTTGTACTCGTCGTCGAAGCGGTAGATCATCACGCGGTCGAACCCGGTCAGCGCCCGCACCTCGCGCGCCGTGATCTCGTAGAGGTTCGCCAGGTCGTGCGCGCCGTTGAGCTGCTCGACCGCGCTGCGGACCGCCTGGTAGGTGTTGGGGAACGAGAAGGGCCGGGGCCCCGACGCCGGTTCGACCTCGACGACGAGGAGCGTGCTGTCCCCGCTCAGGATGCGGTGCAGGACCACGTCCAGATGACGGTCGCCGATGGCGACCACGAGCGGGTTGCGAGCGCGCAGGTTGCCCCACGTCCGCACGTGCTGCGCGATCGCGTCGGCGGCCTCCGCACCGAGCACGTCCGCCAGCGGGTGCCCGAGCACGTCGTCGACCGCCGGCCCGAGCAGGGCCTCGACGTTCTGCGACGTGTGCCGCACCACCAGGTCCGGTTCCGTCACGGCCAGCAGGACGCCGCGCGGCTGCACGCTCCCCGGGATGTGGATCGGTTCGCGGGCACAGTTATCGAGGTTAACCACCTCGCCGGGCGCCAGGTACATCGTTTCGAGCCTGTCCGTCATGACGTACCCCCCGGGGCAACCCTGCCATGGGACGCCGCCCCTGTCAGGGACCGTGGTCAGTCGAGGCAGAACAGCGTGACCTCCGCGATGCCGACCGCGCCCGGCCCATACAGCTGCGCGAACAGCTCGGCGTCCTCCTTCGAGGCCAGGTAGGTCGCGACGACGAGGGTCTCCGGGGGGAACCCGAGCGCCTCGCCTGCACCCTGGTCGCAGGCGATCTCGCCGCCGGACGGCGCGTAGCCGAGCTCGGTGACCCGCGCCGTGGCCGCGACTGCCGCGGGCGAGTCGAACGAGTCGACGACCGCCACGTAGGTGCCCCAGACCCGGTTGCCGTGCGCGACGTCGGCCGGCTGCGGCCGGGCGGGAGGCGTCGTGGGAGGCGTGCTGGGTGAGGGCGCCGTCGGGGTCGGGCTCGCCGTCGTCGGGGTCGGGGTCGGGCTCGCCGCCGTCGGGGTCGGCGTCGGGCTCGCCGTGGCGGTCACGCTCGGGGCGGGTAGCGCCGGCTGCACCGCCGACAGCCCGGTCACCGCGTTGGCGGTCACGATGCCGACGGCGACCGCCGCCGCGGCTGCCGTGGTGACGGTGATGACGCGGCGGGCGCGGAGCCGATGGACCTGAGCGCGCACCTGCTCCGCCTCCGTCCGGGGATCCGGGGCAGCGGCGGCGGCGGCATGGGCCTCGTGCTGGGCGAGCGCGCCGAGCAGGTCACGCAGGTGTGCGGTCATAGGTGGCTCCCGGATTCGACGGCCGCGTCGGGGTCGTGGGGCAGGACGTCCGGGCCGAGCGCGGTGCGCAGCTTGGCCGTCGCGTCGAACAGGTAGCGCTTGACCGCCCCGGTGCTCAGGCCCAGCTCGTGGGCGACCTCCGGGACCGTCAGGTCGTCGAAGTAGCGCAGGACCGCGACGGCGCGCTCGCGAGGGGTCAACCCCGCGAGGGCCGCGCGCACGTCGAGCGCCGCCGCGGTGGCGTGCTCCGGGGACCGGGCATGCCCGGTGTCCGCCAGCAGGTGGACCTTGGTCCGCCAGGACGCCGTGCGGCGTGCCGAGTCGATGAACATCGTGCGGATCACGCTGCGCACGTAGCCCTCGGCGGTGTAGACGTCCGTCAACGCACGGGGCTTGGCAAAGGTCCGGACGATCGCGTCGTGCACGAGGTCCTCGGCGTCGCGCCGGTCGAGCGTGAACAGGGCGGCATAGCCGACCAGGGCCGAGCGCCGATCGTGCAGCACCTCGTCCAGAACCCGGTGCCAGGCTGGCACGCCGCACCCCCTTCGTCGTCCGGACAACCGTCATGAGGACAACGAGCGCGCGGCCCTGAACGTTGGGGGGGCTGTCAGACCTCGTCGCGCCAGGTGTGCCGCGGGTCGTAGCCGAGCAGGCGCCGGGCCTTGTCGATGGACAGCAGCGTCTCGCGGCCCTCGAGGTGCCGGGTCACCGGGACGTCGGGGAAGTACTCGGCGACGAGCTCCGCCGACGGCCGTTCCAGGACGGTGTCCGGCGACGCGACGATGAAGGCCTCGAACCCCCTGAGGTCGCTCTCGAGCGCGAGCCGGACCGCGAGGGCGCCGTCGCGGGCGTCGATGTAGCCCCACAGGTTCCAGCTCCGGCTGCGGGGCTCGGCCGCGAACCCGGGGAAGGCGGCGTAGTCGGCGACGTCCATGACGTTGGAGAACCGCAGGCCGATGAGCTTGAGCTCGGGGTCCCACCGCGTGAAGTGCCGCGCCATCTCCTCCTCGACCGCCTTGCCCAGCGAGTACGTGCTCTCCGGGCGGACGGCGTACTCCTCGTCGACCGGCACGTAGGGCGGTGGCGTCTCGAACGGCAGCCCGAGGACCGTCTCGCTGGACGCCCAGACGACGTTCTTGATGCCCGCCCAGCGCGCCGCGCTGAAGACGTGGTGGGTGGCGACGACGTTGTTGGCGAACGTCGCGCCGCTCGGCCGCAGCCCCGGGGCCGGGATCGCCGCGAGGTGGACGACCGCGTCGACGCCGTCGTACCGGTCGTCGATGCCGGTCAGCGCCTCGGTCACCTGGCCCAGGTCCGTCAGGTCGACGCGCGTGAACACCGCCGGCTGACCGGCCGGTGGCAGGGCGGTGTCGACGTTGACCACGTCGTACCCGTGCGCCGCCAGGTGGTCGACGACCGCTCGTCCGAGCTTGCCGCTGCCGCCGGTCACCACGACGCGGGTCATGAGGCGTCCAGCCAGGTGTGCGCCGGCGGGACCAGGGCCTCGAGCGCGGCCCACAGGGCGTCCGGCAGCGGTGCGGAGGCCAGGTCGAGGGTGCGGGCGACGCGCCCCGGCCGGCTCATGCCGACGATGGTGGACGCGATGCGGGGGTCCCGCAGGGAGAACTGCAGCGCCGCGGTGCCCAGCTCGGTGCGGAAGTCGGCGCACACCCGCCGCATCTCCGCGACGGCCGCGAGCGTCTCGGGCGGCGCCGGCCGGTAGCCGTAGCTCGTCGGCCCGCCGGACTGGAAGGCCAGGATGCCGCCGCCGTAGACCGCGGCATTGAGGATCCCCAGGCCCTGCCGGACGGCCTCCTCGATCACGGGCCCGGCGCTGCGGTCCACGAGCGTCCAGCGGTTGTGCACCAGCAGGACGTCGAACACGCCCAGGTCGAGGTACTTCGCGATCTCCTGCACCCGACCGCCGGCCAGCCCGATCGCACCGATCTCGCCTGCGTCGCGCAGCTGCACCAGCGCCTCGACCGGCCCTCCCGGGGCGGACATCTCGGCGAAGTCGAACGACTCGGGGTCGTGCAGGTGGACCAGGGGGAGGTGGTCGAGGCCGAGGCGCTCGCGGCTCTCCGCCACGGAGGCGCGCACCCGGTCTCCCGAGTAGTCGCGGCCCGCCGGGTCGACCTTGGTGGCGATGACGACGCCCTCGGGCACGCCGCCCGCCTCGACCAGCGCGGCCCCGATCCGGCGCTCGCTCTCGCCGTCCGAGTAGCCATTCGAGGTGTCGATGAACCGGATGGGGCTGTCCAGCGTGGCCAGGACGGTCGCGACGCCGTCGTCGGCGGAGACCTCGCGCCCGAAGAGCTCGGGCATGCTGCCGAGCGGCCCGCCGCCCAGGCAGACGGCCGACACCTGCAGGCCTGTCCCGCCGAGCTCGCGGATCCATCCGGGCTGACCGGGTGCGTGGGGGGGCTGCTTCATCCGCACATCTCACCACGGGGGGTCCGAGATGTCCGGTCCAGGTCTAGCGCTCTCGGCGCTCTTCCAGGCCATGGACAGCACCGTCACGTTCGAGCAGGCGCAACTGGGGGCCGAGGAGCCGGAGACGGTCACGGTGCCCGCGCGCAGCCTGCTCGACGCCGACAGACTGCGGTTCGTGTTCACCCCGCCGGTCGCCAACTTCCGGGAACCCTGGCTCCACCACGACAACCGTCACCGAGCCCACACCGGCATGCATCAGCCCTCGGCGGGCGCGGTCGCCCGGGCGGCCTCCAGGATGATGTCGGTCACCGCGCCCGGCTGTGAGACCGAGACGGCGTGCGAGGCGTCGACCTCGACCAGGTGCGCGTCGGCCCGCTCCGCCATGAAGCGCGACAGCTCGGCGGGGATGGCCAGGTCCTGGGCGGCCAGCAGCACCCACGACTCGATCGACCTCCACGCCGCTCGCGTCGCCGGGGCCGTGAACGCGGCGAGCGCGAAGGGACGCTGTGTGACCGCCATCCTCTCCGCGACAGCCCTGTCGACGTCCGCGCCGAACAGGTCGGGGAAGCGCGCCGGGTCGATCGTCAGCTCGGTCTGCGTGGTTCCGTCGGCCGAGCGGTACGGCGTCGCGACGGCCGCACCGCCGAGCTGGGCACCCGGGAACTTCTCGACGAGCTCCAGCAGGCTCTCGCCGACCTCGGCGAGGAAGCTGGCGACGTAGACGAGGGCGGTCACGTTCGTGTTCCCGTCGGCCGCGTGGCTCATCACCGCACCGCCGTACGAGTGGCCGGCGACAACGATGGGGCCCTCGATGCCCTCCAGGACGCTGCGCAGGTAGTCGCCGTCGCTCTCGAGGCCGCGCAGCGGGTTGGCGACGGCGACCACGCGGTGGCCGGCCTCGCGCAGGGCGTCGATGGAGCCGTTCCAGCTCGATGAGTCCGCGTACGCGCCGTGGACCAGGACGATGGTCTGGGCTGTGGTGGTCATGGTGTTCCTCCGGGTGATGGCTGGGACTGGTGTATGCAATATATTGCGTACTGTGGACACTCCGTCAACCCTTCCTCCCCAGAAAAGGCCACGCGGCGGGCACGATGGTCGGGTGCCTGTTCCCTCCGACCGCCCACCGGTCGACCGTTCCCTGCTCCGCGACGACGTCTACCGCCGCCTGCGCGACGGGATCATCGACGGCACGTTCGCCCCGGGTGAGCAGCTCAAGGACGGCGAGCTCGCCACCTGGCTCGGGGTGAGCCGGACCCCCGTGCGCGAGGCGCTCCTCCGGCTCGCGCACTGCGGGC
Organism: Cellulomonas fengjieae; assembly: GCF_018388465.1. Classification (NCBI taxonomy): domain Bacteria; kingdom Bacillati; phylum Actinomycetota; class Actinomycetes; order Micrococcales; family Cellulomonadaceae; genus Cellulomonas; species Cellulomonas fengjieae. The sequence goes on from NZ_CP074404.1 coordinate 3,749,153, forward strand.
TCGTGGTGGCCCGGCCGGGCCGGTCGACGGTCGTCAGCTCGCTCGACGAGCGGGCGACGCGTGACGCGCGGGACGTGGTCGCCGCCATGCACGAGCTGGCGGTCCGGGCGGCCGTCCCCCAGCTCACCTCGGCGGACATCGACGCGATGCGCGACGCGGCCCGCCGGTTCAGCGACGCCCTCGACGACGGCGACATCGACGTGGCGCTCAGCGCCGACGACGAGCTCCACGCCGTCCCCGTGACCGTCGCCGGCAACCGGGCGGTCGCCGCCGTCCTCGAGCAGCACATGCCGGTGCTGCGCAGGATCGAGCGCGTGCGGTTCGCGTCGGCCGACGGCCGGCGCTCACCCGACCGTCACGAGGACCTGATCCGGCTGTGCGCCGCGGGTGACGTCGACGGCGCCGCGGCGGTCGCGTTCGAGACGTGGCACAGCCTCCCGACCAGCGCGTCCTGACCGCGTCACCGCGGCTCGAACGCCACGATCCCGCTGCTGCTCACGCCGAACAGACGGTGGTCGACCACCGCGAGGCTGTGGATGCCGACGGGCGGCTCGACGGACCAGGCGAGCCGCCCGTCGTGCAGGTCGTGGGCCACCACGGTGCGGCGGAAGCCCGGCCCGAGCACGATCAGGTGCCGCCCGTCGGTCACCAGGCTCTCCCCGCGCAGGTCCTCCGGCGCCAGCTCCCACACGACCGCGCCGGTCCGCAGGTCCCGGACCTCGACCGCCCCGCTGACCAGCACCGCGAGCAGCCCGTCGACCACGAGCATCGTGCTCGACATGTCGCTGGTGGGCCGGGGGGCCGTCCACACCGTGCCGCCCGTGGGGGCGTCGATACCGCGCAGGCCGTCCTCCTCCTGCCGGAGCAGGACGTGGGGCGACGACCCGTCGTCGACGGCGATCCGCGGCCCGCGCACCGGTCGCGCATCGGGCTCGGCACGGCCCGACGCCGCCCCGTCGGCGAGGTCCGACGTCCAGAGCTCGTCACCCGTGCGCATGTCGATCCCGCGCAGCCGGTCCGCCCCGTCCTGGTACCGGAGCACGAGGACGCCGTCGCGGACCCAGGCGCGACCGGGGAGGCCCACGACGTAGTCGCTGCGCGCGGGCGCCGACTGCCACGCGACCCTCGGGGCGGCGTCCATCGGCGCGAGCACCTCCGGGATCGCCGCGAGGGCCTCGGCGCGCGCTCGCTCGGCGCGCACCGACAGCGTGCCGGGCACGACGAGGGCGACCGCCACCGCGATCGCCGCGGCCGACGCCGTGAGCCGGTGCCGCCGGACCCATCCGGACGCACGGCGGAGGCGTTCACCGACGACGCTGCGGGCGCGGTCCACCTCGTCCGTCGCCTGCCCGGCACCGGACGCCTCCACGAGCTCGACGGGCTCCATCCGCCGGGTGCTCATCGGACCCGCTCGCGGTCACCGGGCCGCGGCGAACGTCGACGCGATCTCCAGCAGCAGCCGGGCCCCGAACCCGGTCGCCCCCTTGGTCCGCCAGGCGTCGTCCGACTCGGACCGCATCGTGCCGGCGATGTCGAGGTGCGCCCACGGGGTGTCCCCCACCCACTCGGCCAGGAACAGCGCCGCGGTGATCGCCCCGGCGTACTCGCCGCCCAGGTTCTTGATGTCCGCGACGTCGGAGTCCAGCTGCTTGCGGTACCGGCGGTCCAGCGGCAGCCGCCACACCTGCTCGTCGGTCTTCTCCGCCGCCGCCTCGACCAGGTCGAGGAGCGCGTCGTCGTTGCCGATGACGGCCGCGGTCAGCATCCCCAGCGCCGCCAGCGCGGCGCCGGTCAGCGTCGCGATGTCGACGATCGCGTCGACCCCGTCCTCGCGGGCCAGCGCGATGGCGTCGGCCATGACCAGGCGCCCCTCGGCGTCGGTGTTCACCACCTCGATGGTCCGTCCGCTGCGGCTGGTCAGGACGTCGCCCAGCTTGGTGGCCGACCCCGACGGCATGTTGTCCGTGCAGGCCAGGTAGGCGCTGACGGCCACGGGGACGTCGAGGTCCGCGAGCGCGGTCATGGCCGCGAGCACCGCCCCGGCTCCGCTCATGTCCATCTTCATCGCCGCGTGCATCGCGTTGGACGGCTTGAGGCTGATGCCGCCGGAGTCGTAGGTGATCCCCTTGCCGACGAGGCCCAGGTGCGCACGCGGCTCGGTCGCCGGCGTGTACCGGACGACGATCATCCGCGGCTCGACCACCGACCCCGCGTTCACCCCCAGCAGGCCGCCGCAGCCCATCTCGACGAGGGCCGCCTCGTCGAACACCTCGATGTCGAGACCGTGCTCACCGGCCAGCCAGACGGCGATGTCGGCCAGGTCCGGGGCCGTGAGGTGACCGGCCGGGGTGCTCGCCAGGTCGCGGGACAGCGACGCCGCCCGGGCCAGCACGAGTCCGCGGTCGGCCCCGCGGCGGGCGTCCTCCGCCGACGCATCGTCCACCAGCAGCACGATCTCGCGCACGGGGACGGTGCTCGGATCGCTCTTGAGGGCGTCGTAGCGGTAGCGGCCGAGCAGGATCCCCTCGACGACGGCCTGCGCGGAACCGTCGTCGAACGCGAGGTCGGTCGTCAGCACGTCGTCGCGACGGGCCGCCCGGGCGAACGCGGCCGCCGCGTCGCGCAGCGACGACTCGGACGGGTGGTCGCCGACACCCGTGAGCACCAGCGCGCCGCCGTCGCGGGGCAGGATCAGCGTCTCGCCGACCTTGCCGCCGAAGCCCCACTCGGTCAGCTCGTCGCGGCTCAGCGGCACCCCCGACGGAACCTCGCCGGTGGCGGTGACCGCCACGCCGAGGGCGCGGCCGGCGCCGGTACCGGGCGACGCGACCCGAACCGACACCTCCTCGAGCAGTGCGCGGGACGGGATCGGGTCGAAGGTCATCGTCGTGCTCCTTACGTCGGCCAGATGACGGGGATGAGCAGGACGGCGACGGCGAACCACGCTGCCGTCGTCGCGAGGCCGAGCTTCCAGTAGTCGGAGAACGCATAGCCGCCCGGCCCCATGACCATCATGTTCGCCGGGGTCGCGATCGGCGTCAGGAACGACGCCGCGCCGGCCACCGCGACCAGCATCAGGACGGGCGCGAGCGCGACGCCCGACGCGTCGGCCAGGGCGACCGCGATGGGCGCGATGATCAGCACGGTGGCGGTGTTGCTCACCACCTGGCCGAGCACGAGCGTGAGCAGGAACAGCGTCGCGAGCACGACGCGCGGGCCGCCGTCGCCCACGAGGTCCACCAGCCAGCCGGCCACCAGGTCGGCGGCGCCGCTCGACGAGATCGCGACCGACAGGGGGATGAGCCCGCCGATCAGCACGACGATCTGCCACGACACCGCTCGGTACGCCTGCGGCACGCCGACCACCCCGGTCATCACCATGAGCGCCGCCCCGACCAGACCCGCGATGGCGGGGGGCACCACGCCGGTGGCCAGCAGGAGCACCGTCACGGCCAGCACCGCGAGCGCACGCCACGCCTTGGGCCCGAGGGCCACGGTCTGCCGGCGGACGAGCTCGGGGCTGTCCACGATCAGCACGTCGTCGTCGGCCGCGAACGCCTCGACCGCGGGCCACGGACCGTGCACGAGCAGGGAGTCACCCTCGGCGAGCACCAGCTGGTCGCCTCCGCGGTCCTTGCCCAGCCGCCGGACGCCGAGCACGGTCACGCCGGAGCGCGCCATGCCGGCGAACACGACCTCGCCGATCGCCCGCGACCGGGGCCGCACCACGAGCTCCGCGACGCCGACCTCGCGCCCCAGCAGCGCCTCGCGGGTCCGCCGGGTCAGTGGCGTGGTCGCGACGACGAGCCCGTGGCGCTCGACCAGCGACGCGATGCCGGAGCTGTCCCCGGTGACCACGACGACGTCCCCGACGTCCAGCGCGTCGTCCACGCCCGCCGGGCGGCCGTCCTCGCGCTGCACGCCGATGAGCACCACCCCCTCGGGCACCTCGACCTCGTCACGGCGCCGGCCCACGACGTCGGACGACGGACGCACCCCCAGCCGGAAGAAGCCCACGTCGAGGCTGTAGTGCTCGACGAGCGTGTCGACATGCTCGGAGTAGTCGGCCGGGAGGGAGGTCGGTGAGCGGTCGGGCAGCAGCCGGCGTCCGACCAGGACCGAGACCGCGATGGTCGCCAGCACGAGCGGCAGACCGATCAGCCCGAACTCGAAGAACCCGAACCGGTCGCCCGTGGAGTCGAACAGCGCGTCGGACACGATGACGTTGACCGTGCTGCCGCTGAGCACCAGCAGCGCGCCGGCGCTCGCGGCGAACGCGAGGGGCATGAGCATCTGCGACGTCGACTGCTTGGAGCGGCGCGCCGCCAGCACCACCACGGGCAGGAGCGCCGCGGTGGCGCCGTTGGGCGTGACCAGCGCGGCCAGGACGGCCGAGAGGGCCATGAGGGCGATCAGCAGCTTGGTGCGGGCGGTCCCCGCGCGCGTGATCAGCTCCTGCCCCGCCCAGGCGGTGACCCCCGACGACTCGAGACCTTCGCTGACCACGAACAGGGTGGCGATGAACACGACGACCGGGTCCCCGAAGCCAGCGATCGCCTGGTTCGCGTCGATCAGGCCGGTGGCGTAGAGGGCCAGCGCGGTGAGGATGGCGACCACGCCGACGCTGAGCCGGTTCCAGACGAAGAGACCGACACAGCCGGCGAGGACGAGCAGGCTCAGGACGGCGTCGGACACCCCGCCAAACTAGAGCACGCTCTGCACCACAGGAGCGCGCGGCCCCTTCACCAGGAGCCAGCCGAGGAAGGCGAGCTCCGAGACCCCGCCCAGCAGGCCGAGCGCCAGCGCGGCAGAGTCCGCGGAGGGGGCGACGAGCTCGACGACGAGGCCGAGCAGGTACCCGGCGCCACCGATGATCAGGGCGTACCCGAACACCCGGGGGACCACGCCCGAACGGAGCACCAGGTAGCCCAGCGGGATGAGAAAGCCGCCGAAGAAGATCTGCGCGACCAGGTAGCCGATGCCGTGCAGGTCGAGGAACAGCACGGCGAGCTCGTCGGCCCCCCGCTGCGCTGCGAGGACCGCGCCCGCGTGGTTCACCATGTTCAGCGCCTTGATGGCCACGCTCACCGCGGTCATGGTGAGCATCGCGATCGCCGCGGTCCGGTGGACCTCCCTGAACAGCGCGTACAGGGCGACGCCGACCAGCAGGAAGCAGGTGAACGCGGCCAGGTCGGCGACGAACGCGACCTTCATCAGCCCGGCGTCGTCGCGCAGTGCTGCGGCGACGTCGTCGGTCGCCTTGATCCTCGAGCGTGCGAACAGCTCGGCAAAACCAGCGAGGAAGGCGACGGCGAGGTAGAGCAGTCCGGCCAGGCGTGCGGTCATCGGAGGTTCCTCTCGGGCGTGCGGGATCGCGAGACGGCGATGCGCGTCTCGTGCGGGTCGTGCGGTGGGTCAGCCCGGGTACTGGAAGACGTCGTCGAGCGGGACGTCGAACACGCGGGCGATCTGGAAGGCCATCTCGAGCGACGGCGAGTAGCGGCCCTGCTCGATGGCGATGACGGTCTGGCGGGTGACGCCGATGCGCTCGGCCAGCTCGGCCTGCGTCATCTCCCCGTGGGTGAACCGGAGCGTGCGGATGGAGTTCGTGACCTGCGTGGGCTTCACCACGTGGAGAAGTCCTGTCGGTAGGCGGCGAGCTTGGTGAGCGACCCGAGCACCGCGGACAGCACGAAGCCGAGGTAGATGACGTTGGCGATCCAGAACCAGTCCGCCTCGACCAGCGCCAGGACCAGGGCGGCGATGCCGCCCATCACCACGAACGCCTGGCCGTTGTACTCGCCGAGCCGGTTGATCTCCTTGTCGCGCTGGTCTTTGCGGTGGCCGTCGCGGCGGTTGGCCAGTGAGACCGCGATCGAGCCGACGATCGTCACGACGATCGCGCCGCCGATGGACCACAGCAGGGGGCCGACGTAGGCCACCTGGCTCAGCGGCACCTCCCGGGCCCGGCTCAGCACGATCACGACGTACGTGGCGTACGCGAGCACCGAGACGACGAGGGACACCCAGACGTTCCGCTCTTCGTAGGACATCAGCGCTCCCGGGCGACGGTGAGGACGGTCTTGCCCCGGGCGTGCTCGGCCATCAGTCGGCGCAGCGCCTCCGGGGCGTCGCCCAGAGCGTAGGTCCGCTCGACGGCCGGTCTGATCGCTCCGTCCTCGGCGAGCTCGCGCAGCCGGTCGAGCTTCGCCCGACCGGGGGTGGCCGAGACGGGCCGCAGGTGCTGGCCGACGAGCAGGTTGAGCAGGACCGCATGCACGATCCGACCCATCGGCCCGATCACCCGACCGCCGTTGCCCGAGGACAGGGCGAGAGTGCCCCGCTCGGTGAGCGCCCGCCGGTACGCCGCGAGGCTCCGGTTGCCGACGAGGTCGATGACCAGGTCGTACCGGGTGCCGTCGCTGGTGAAGTCGGAGCGCTCGTAGTCGATCACCCGGTCCGCGCCGAGCCCTCTGACCAGCTCCACGTTGCGTCCGCTGCACACGCCGGTCACCTCGGCACCGAGCGCCTTGGCCAGCTGCACCGCGAACGTCCCGACGCCCCCGGACGCCCCGTTGACCAGGACCTTCTGTCCCGGCCGGACCCCGGCGACGCAGTCCAGCGCGGTGCCGGCGGCCAGCGGGAGGGTGGCGGCCTGCTCGAAGCTGAGGTTCGCCGGCTTGAGCGCGACGATCGACGCCCTGACGCACACGTGCTGCGCCCACGCGCCCGCCGGGGCCTCGGCGTAGACCTCGTCGCCGGGGCGGAGGTCGGTCACGTCCGCGCCGACCGCCTCGACGACGCCGGCAACGTCCTTGCCGGGCACCCGGTGCTTCGGCGTACGCAACCCGGAGACGGCCCGGATCAGCGACGGTCGACCCGTGACCATGGCGACGTCGGCGAAGTTCAGCGACGACGCGCGCACCGCGATCAGCACCTCGTCGGCCCTCGGCACCGGGCGCGGAGCGGTCCGGTACGCGAGCACCTCCGACGAGCCGTAGGCGTGCTGGACGATCGCCTGCATGGTGCCGTTCTCGGTCTCGACGTCCATCGGAGTCTCCTGTGTAAAGAATTGTTGACATGGCGAACGTATGGCTAACCAGACACCATGTCAAGAGTTCTTTACACGGCATGATGTGCGCGTGGATGTCGTCGTGCTCTCGGGAACCGTCGGTGCCGGCAAGACCACGATCGCCCTCGCGTTGCGCGACGCGCTCGTCGCGCGCGGGCTGTCGGCCATCGACGTCGACGTCGACGCCGTCGCCCAGGAGACGTCGGCGGCGCCCGACGACCCGTTCAACGAGCGCGCGGTCGTCGCCCACCTGCGGTCGATGCGGGAGCACTGGCGGGAGGCCGGGATCGACGTGCTGCTCCTGCCGCGCGTCGTCGAGACCGTCGGACAGCGCGACGCCTGCGCGGACGCCCTGGGTGAACCCGTGCGCGTCGTGCGGATCGACGCGGACTCGTCCACCCGCCACGCCCGCCTGATCAGCCGGCACGAACCCGGACCCGACCGCGACTGGCACCTGGCCCGCACGGACGTACTGGCCGACCTGCTGGTCGCGGCCTCCGTGGAGGACCTCGTGGTCGTCAACGACGGTCGTCCGGCGACCGCAGCGGCGCTCGAGATCGTGGACCTGCTCAGGCTTCCGGCGCGAGCGTGAGCGGCAGGCCGAGCGCCGCGACGTGGTGTCCCCCGACGAAGGCGTTGATCTCGGCGATCCGCCCGTCGACCACGCGCAGCACGTCGACCACCCACCCCTCGTAGCGCCCCTGCTCGGGCCGCCACAGGTAGTTGACGAGCGCCGGTCGACCGTTGGCGCGCGACGGGACGGTGCTCCAGTCCAGGGGCCGGCCGAGGAACTCCGCCGCGTCGTCGATCCCCAGGATCGGCGCGTCGGGGGGCATCGTGATGCGCACGTCGTCGGCCAGCAGCATCCGGAACGCCTCCGGGCCGGAGGCCGCCGCGTACCGGCGCAGGATCTCCTCGTCCTGCGCGGTCAGCGCCGGCCGGCGCCAGTCCTGCGGGTCGGCGGGTGCGTGCCGGCGGACCGTGTCCCGCGCGCGCTGCACCAGGCTGTTCACCGCGGGCACGGCCACGCCGAGGGCGTCGGCGATCTCCGTCGGCGTCCAGCCGTCCACGTCGCGCAGCACGAACGCCGCCCGCTGCCGCGGCGGCAGGTGCATGAGCGCCGCGATCAGAGCGAGCTCCACGAGCTCGTCGGCCGCGACCTCGTCGTCCGGGTACGGCCCCACCTGCGTGCTCCACTCGAGCACGTCCCCGACCGGGGTGGTCCGGCGGGCCGCGGACTTGCGGCTGTCCAGGAACACGTTCGTGGCGATCCGGCGGAGCCACGTGCGCTCGGAGGCACGGCCCTCGAACCGGTCCCGCGCGCGCCACGCCCGTAGGAACGTCTCCTGCACCAGGTCGTCGGCGTCCGCGACGTTGCCGGTCAGCCGGTAGGCGTGCGCGCGCAGATCGCGTCGGTGCACCTCGAGGTCCTGCTCGCTGGGCATCACCGCGCTCCTCGCAGACCGATGACGTCGACGGCCTGGCTCGTCAGTACTGGGGACCGACCACGACATCCTCAAGGAGCCCACCCATGACCGCAACGCCCCCGATCGTCGACCGCGACACCTGGCAGCGCGAGCGCGACGAGCTGCTGGTCCGCGAGAAGGCCCACACCCGCGCCGGCAGCGCGCTGGCCGCCCAACGCCGGCGCCTGCCGATGGTGGAGGTCGACGGCGGCGTCACGCTGCTCGGCGCCGACGGCCCGAGAACCGTGCTCGACATGTTCGAGGGCCGCGACCAGCTGCTCACGCTCAAGCACATGTGGCACCACGGCAAGGGCTTCGCCGGCCAGTGCCGGGGGTGCACCGCGACGCTCTGGAACTTCCAGGACGCCACCTACCTGGAGGCCAGGGGAGTGTCGTTCGCGATCTGGTGCGAGGGCCCGTACGACGAGTTCGCGCCGTACCGGGAGTTCATGGGGTACACCGCCCCCTGGTACTCCCTCGAGGGCGTCGACTCCCCCGGCATCTCGGACGGCTGGCTCAACGCCTACCTGCGCGTGGGCGACCGCGTCTTCCAGACGTTCGAGACGGACGGCCGCGGCGTCGAGGTGATGATGCCCGCCCTCCAGCTCCTCGACCTGACCACGTACGGCCGGCAGGAGGAGTGGGAGGACTCCCCGGAGGGCTGGCCGCAGGACCCGACCCAGAGCTGGTTCATGCGCGACGGGCGCCCGATCCCGCAGTGGACCCGGCCGGGCGTCACGCCGACCTCCTAGAGGACCCGCGCGAGGCCTTCCAGTGCGGCCAGCGGGTCGGGGCCCACCGGGAGGAGCACCGCCGTGGTCACGCCCGCGTCGTGCAGCTGCCCGATGCGGGCGCGGGCGTCGACCACGGTGCCGACGACGGCGAGCTGGTCCACCCACGCGTCGGGCATCCGCGCGGCGAACTCGGCGCCCGTGGCGGACGCCGCCCGCAGCGCCCGGAACTCGTCGGCGAACGGCAGCGGGGCGATGTGCACGTCCCAGTCGGGCTCGCCCATCCACTCCAGGGCAGGCCGGGCGGTCGCGCGCGCCCGCGCCGCGTCGTCGTCGACCGCCGCCACGCAGTAGCCCACGATCCGGTGCTCCCGCGTGGGCGCGATGTGTCGCAGGGCCTCCGCGACGTACTCGGGCGTGACGGGCTCGGCCAGGACCGTGCCGTCCGCCGCCCGTCCTGCGAGCGCGAGCGACTTCGGCCCGCGGACCCCCGCGAGCACCCGCGGCACGCTGGCCGGCGGAGTGTTCAGGTCCACGCCGTCCAGCGACACGTAGCGACCGTCGGCGTCCACCCGGCCGCCCCGCACCACCGCACGCACCGCGTCGAGGTGCTCCTCGAGCATAGTCAGCGGGCTCGTGGGCCAGGCGCCGACCTGCCGCATCCAGCCCGGCATCCCGTGCCCGATGCCGACATCGATCCGGCCCGGGAACAGCTCTCCCAGGGTGGCCGCCTCCAACGCGGTGAACGCCGCGTTGCGCACCGCGGCGGGCAGGATGCCGATGCCGACCCGGATGCGCTCGGTCATCGCGAGCGCCGCCGCGGCCTGCGCGATGCCGCCGCGGAAGAAGCAGTCCTCCACCACCCAGAGCTCGTCGAAGCCGAGCGCCTCCGCCCGCTCGGCGAAGGTGCGGAACAGGTGTGCGGGCAGGTCCCGCGGCAGCATGACGCCGACGGCGCGCTCGGTCATCAGATCTCCTTGATCACGCGGGCCGGGTTGCCGACGGCCACGACGTTCGCGGGCAGGTCCTTGGTGACGACCGCCCCGGCGCCGACCACCGTGTTGTCGCCGATGGTCACGCCCGGGCACACGATGACGCCCCCGCCGAGCCAGACGTTGTTGCCGATCGTGATCGGCTTGGCCGCCTCCAGCTTGTTCCGCCGCGGCTCGGGGTCGACGGGGTGGACCGGGGTCAGCAGCTGGACGTTCGGGCCGATCTTCGTGTCGTCGCCGATGTGGATGGCGGCCACGTCGAGCGCCACCAGACCGAAGTTGACGAAGGACCGCGCACCCAGGTGCAGGTGCACGCCCAGGTCGACGAACAGCGGCGGGCGGATCCACGAGCCCTCGCCCAGCGAGCCGAGCAGCTCACGCAGCCGGTCGACGGCGTCGTCGTCGCCGTCCCTGACGGCCTGCGCGAAGCGCTCGGCACGGGCCTGCGCGGCGCTGGTCAGTGCGCTGATCTCGGCGTCGGCCTCGTACCAGTCGCCGGCGACCATGCGTTCGTACTGCGTGCGCTTGTCCACGGTGCCGCTCAGCCCTGCGCCGCCACCAGGAACTGCTCCAGCAGAGGCCCGGCGGTCGTCGACCCGTACTCGCCGACGTCGACGAACACCGCGACGGCCAGGTCGCCCTGGATCGCGACCATCCACACGTGGTTCTGCAGGTTGTCCGCCGGGCCGAACTGGGCGGTGCCGGTCTTGGCCGCCACCTCCTCGCCGGGGACGTCCTGGAGGAACGTCGCGCCGCCCTCGGCCACGACCCCGCGCATGAGCTCGTGCAGCGTCGCGCCCTCGGCCGCCGTCAACGGGACCGCAGGAGCCGGCGCCGGGGTGGCCGTCTCCTCGGCCGGGAGCACGAGTCGCGGCACCACGGTCGCCCCGCGCGCCACCGAGGCGGCGACCGTCGCCATGCCGAGCGGAGAGGCCAGGACGCGGCCCTGGCCGATCATCGACGCCGCGTGGTCGGTGCCGTCCGAGTCGCCCGGCACGTCGCCGAGGAACCCGGGGAAGCCCAGGGTCGCCTTCGGGTCCAGCCCGAGCGAGCCGGCCGCCGCGATCAGCGCCTTCTGGTCCGCGGTGTCCCGCGCCGAGATGAAGGCGGTGTTGCACGAGTAGGCGAACGCGGTCCGCAGCGGGACCGTGCCCAGCTTGTCGGTCGGGTACTCGGGGAAGTTGGTGAACGACCGGCCGTCGACGGACACGGTCGCCGGGCACGTCGTGTCGCTGTCCGCGGTGAGCCCGGAGCGCAGCAGCGCGAGTGCGGAGACCACCTTGAACGTCGAGCCGGGGGCGAACTGCCCGAGGGTCGCGGTGGACATGCCCTCGCCGCCGGTGCCGCTGGCCGCGGCGAGCACCTCACCGGTCGAGGGCCGGATGGCGACCACCGCGCTCGCGGGCGTGACCGTGGAGAGCACCGACTCCGCGGCGTCCTGCAGCCGGACGTCGAGCGTGGTGGTCAGGGGCGTCCCGGGGGTGGGGTCGACCGAGAACAGCTGCCGCGGGGCCACTCCGTCCGGTTGCGAGGCCGTGACCGTCAGGCCGGGCAGCCCTCGCAGCTGCGCGTCGTACTGCCGCTGGAGGCCGGACAGGCCGGTGAGGTCCCCGGCGACGACGGCGCCGTCGGACTTCTCGATGATCTCCGCCGTGGCCACGCCGACCGAGCCGAGGATGGGCCGGGCGAACCGGCGGCTCGGCGCGAGCGGCAGCGTGTCGACCACGTCGTGCACGCCGGGCAGCGCGGCGAGCGCGCGGACGTCGTAGGCCGGGTCTCCGTCCCGGATCGTGATGGCCTCGACGAAGGCCTTCTCGCCCGCCGCGGTGACCGACCCGGCGTACGTGTCGGGGTCGATCCCGAGCATCCCGGCGAGGGTGCGTGCCGCCGCGTCCTGCTCCGGGGCGGCGACCTGCGTCTTGTCGATGCCGAGCCGGTGGACCGTGCGGGGCTCGACGATCACGGCACCGCCGGCACCGAGCACGTTGGCGCGTTCCGCGCGGAGGCGCTGGACGGTGAGGATCTCACCGTCGACCAGGTCGGGAGCCAGCAGGGACGGGGACCACGTGGCGTGCCAGAGGTCCTCCTCGTCCCGGGCGAACCTCGCGTGCGTCTCGTAGGTCCAGTCGGCGTCGCTCGCGTTGACGTCCCAGGTGTAGCCGAGGGTCACCTCGGCGGTGTCCTTCTCCTCGCCCTCCACTGTCGTCGACACGACCTTGACCGCAGGCTCCCACGGGGCCAGCCCCTCGTAGGCCGCGGTCCTGGCGGCGGTCGCGGCGGCGACATCCGCCTCGCCCCCGGCGAACGGGACCTCGCTGAAGTCGCCCGACGTGAGGGCCGCGGCGAGTGCTGCGGTCGCGCTCTCGGGTCCCGGCGGCTCAGGGCTGCACGCCGTCAGGCTCCCGGCCACGGCCGCCAGAGCGATCCCGCAGACCACGCTGCGTCGCCAGCCGGCCACCCGTTCACGTGCGAACTTCATGCTGTCCTCTCGTCATGCTGCGGAGCGCCCCGGTGAGCCTCCCACCAGGGGGTGCGGCGGCGTGCGCGAACCGCGCAGCCTTCACCACTCCTTCGCAGGCCGGCTCATCCGAACAGCCCAGCCTCATCCGAACAGCCCTGCCGGGTCGTACGTGGCGCGCACCCCGGCCAGCCGCTCCGCGGTCGCCGGGTCCCAGACCGCCGCAGCGCTGCCGGCGAAGTTCGGGTTGAGCTCGGGCGCCGTCCACGGCGCGAGTGCCTGCGCGACCGCCTCGGCCGCGGCCGGTGCCGCCGAGCCGAGCTGCGGCCCGGCGGCGACGAGCGACGCCACGAACGCCGCCGAGCGCCCGGCGACGGCCGAGCTGCCCGGGGCCTCGTCCCCCGCGGCGCCCGCGACGTGCCGCAGCTCGGCCGCGACGAACGGGCTCCCGGTCCCCGGGCCGACCAGCCCCAGCCAGGTGCGCGCGAGGTCGTCGTCGCCGTGGCCGAGCATGATCCCGCGCACCCAGCTGGGCCCCGGGTTGACCGGGTCGTTGTGGATCTCCGCCGACCGCGCCACGGGCAGCACCCCGACCGTGTCGAGGAAGGCCGGCGCGAGCGCGCGCAGCGGAGCGGTCGCCGCCGCCCCGGCGCTTTCGTCGCCGGGCCGCGCCACCCGCAGGTTCAGCACCGTCCGGCCGCGCAGGAACGGCGGGATCGGGTCGATGTCCGGGAACGCGAGGATCGCCGCGCTGGTGGTGGTCACGGCGTCGGCGGTCGAGGTCCACGCCAGCCAGCCCCGCAGCACCGCCTCGACGTCCTCGGCGTCGAAGAACAGCGACCCCGCGTACAGCTCGGGGATCGACGTGAGCCGCAGGCGCACCTGCGTCACCACGCCCAGCCCGACCTTGCCGCCGCGAAGCGCCCAGAAGAGGTCGGGGTGCTCGTCTGCGGACGCCTCGACCACCTCACCCGTCCCGGTCACCACGGTGAGCGACTCGATACGGTCCGAGCTGAAGCCGTGGCTCCGGGCGAACGGGCCGAGGCCCCCGCCGAGCAGGTAACCGACGACGCCCACGTTCGTCGACGAGCCGGGCACCGGCGTCAGGCCGTGCTCGTCGGCGACCGGGATGACGTCGGTCCACCGCGCACCCGCGCCGATCGTGGCCACCCCCGCCTGCGGGTCGAGGCTCACGGCATCGAGCCGGCGGGTGGTGAGCAGGACGCCGGACGTGACCGGACGGGTCGCCCCGTGACCGGTGGCGAGGACCGCCAGCGGCACGCCCTGCTCGGCGGCCCAGCGCACGGCCGCGACCACGTCCTGCGTGCTGGTGGCGCCGACCGCGACGTCGGGCGCGTTGGTCACCGCGCGGTTGTGGGGGGCGACCTCGTCGGCGAACCCGTCGTCGTCGGCGGTCAGGACGGGTCCGTCCACCAGGGAGATCAGGGCGTGTGGCATGGCTGTGCTCCTCTGCGGTCGATGTGATGGCAGGTTTCCACGAGCGAGGCGGTGCGGGCACGATCTTTCCGCTCACCGCAGACATGCAGCCCGCTGCGGCTCCCCGACGGGCACATCGCGCTCGCACAGGGTCGAATAGGGGGCATGACGACAGTTCCGAACATCACCCTGAACAACGGCGTCGAGATCCCCCAGCTGGGCTTCGGCGTCTTCCAGATCGACCCCGAGGAGACCAAGGACGCCGTCCTGCAGGCGTTCGAGGTGGGCTATCGCCACATCGACACGGCGCAGATGTACCGCAACGAGAAGGGCGTCGGTGAGGCGTTCGCGGCATCGGGCCTGTCCCGCGACGAGGTCTTCATCACCAGCAAGCTGAACAACGACTCGCACGACCCGGAGGTCGCGGCGGCCGCGTTCGACCTGACGCTGGACACGCTCGGCCTGGAGTACGTCGACCTGTTCCTCATCCACTGGCCCCTGCCGACCGTGAGCAACTACGTCGAGACCTGGAAGGCCATGGAGGACTTCTACCGGTCGGGTCGCGCCAAGTCGATCGGCGTCTCCAACTTCCAGCCGACGCACCTGCGACGGCTGCACGCGGAGAGCACGATCACGCCTGCCGTGAACCAGATCGAGGTGCACCCGTACCTGACGCAGGACGCGGTCCGCGCGTTCGACGCCGAGCACGGCATCGCCACCGAGGCGTGGAGCCCGATCGCGCAGGGCAAGGTGCTCGACGACCCGACGATCGTGCGGATCGCCGAGTCGCTCGGCAAGACCCCCGCCCAGGTCACCCTGCGCTGGCACATCCAGCGCGGCGACATCGTCTTCCCCAAGTCGGTGACGCGCAGCCGCATCGAGGAGAACTTCGCGATCTTCGACTTCGAGCTGTCGGACGTCGACATCGCCGACATCACCGGGCTGAACCGCGACGAGCGCACCGGCCCGGACCCGGACACGTTCGACTACGTTCCCAGCTAGGTGTCGATCCGGCTGCTCGCCCTTCGTATGAGGGGTGAGCAGCCGGCGCAGGGCCGGTGCCGCACACCGAGGAGGCCGTGATGAGCCACTACCTGCTGAGCGTGATGGAACCCGCCGGGCCGGCGCCTGCCCCCGAGGTCCTCGAACCGATCTTCCAGGCCGTCGGCGAGGTCGACCGGTCCATGCGGGAGGCCGGTATCTGGGTCTACGCGGGGGGTCTGCACGACCCGAGCACCGCCACGGTCCTGCGCGCCAAGGACGGCGAGGTGCTCACCACCGACGGCCCGTTCGTCGAGGCGCGCGAGCACCTGGGCGGCTTCTCCATCATCGACGTCGACGACCTCGACGCCGCGCTCGACTGGGGTGGCCGGCTCGCGCTCGCCGCCGGGCTGCCCATCGAGGTCCGGCCCTTCCGCTACTAGCCCGGCCGGTGACGAGTGGACGAGGACGCGATCTCGCGGGTCTTCCGCGCGGAGCACGGCCGCGCGGTCGCGGTCCTCACCCGTTCGTTCGGTGACCTGGACGTCGCCGAGGAGGCCGTCCAGGAGGCGTTCGTCGCGGCCGTGCGGCGCTGGCCGGCCGACGGCGTCCCGCCCAGCCCGGCCGGCTGGATCATCACCACGGCCCGGCGCAAGGCCATCGACCGGCTCCGTCGGGAGGCGTCCCGTGACGACCGGCACGCGCAGGCGGCCCTGCTGCACCAGCGAGACGACGACCCGCCGGAGGGACCCGTGCGCGACGACCGGCTCCGGCTGCTGTTCACGTGCTGCCACCCGGCGTTGTCGGCCGAGGCGCAGGTCGCCCTCACGCTGCGGTTGCTGGGCGGCCTGAGCACGGCGGACATCGCCCGCGCGTTCCTCGTGCCGGAGGCGACGATGGCGCAGCGCCTGGTCCGGGCGAAGGGCAAGATCCGCGACGCCCGCATCCCGTACGGCGTCCCGTCGGAGGCCGACCTGCCCGACCGGCTGCACGCGGTGCTGGCCGTCGTCTACCTGGTGTTCAGCACGGGCTCGGGTGACCTGACGCGCGACGACCTGTGCGCCGAGGCGATCCGGCTCGGCCGGGTGCTGGTGGAGCTCATGCCCGACGAGCCCGAGGTCCTCGGCCTGCTGGCCCTCATGCTGCTCACCGATGCGCGGCGGGAGGCGCGCGTGTCCGCCACGGGCGGGCTGGTGCTGCTGCGTGACCAGGACCGCTCCCTCTGGGATGCCGCGCGGCTGGCGGAGGGTCGCGCGCTCGTGCGCCGGTGCCTGCGCCGCGACCACCTCGGCCCCTACCAGCTCCAGGCCGCGATGCAGGCCGTGCACAGCGAACCGGCCGGGACCGACTGGCGGCAGATCGTGCAGCTCTACGACCAGCTCATGTCGATCGCGCCGAGCCCGGTCGTCGCGCTCAACCGCGCGGTCGCGGTCGCGGAGCTGGAGGGGCCAGCGGCGGGGCTGGCGCTCGTGGACGGGCTGCCCCTGGACCGCTTCCACCTGTTCCACGCGGTCCGCGCGGACCTGCTGCGCCGTCTGGACCAGCGTGCGGCGGCCGTCGCCGCCTACGACGAGGCCCTGGCCCTGGTCACCAACGACGCGGAGCGGGCGTTCCTGACAGGGGCCCGCGACGCGCTCAGCCCAGCCGGCTGAGCAGTCCCGTGCGCACCGCCAGCCACTCCGCGGCGACGATCGAGAAGTACGCGGTGTCGCGCAGGCCGCCGTCGGTGGCGACGGTGTGCACGCGGCGGACCCCCTCGAACCGGCCGCCGATCCGCTCGATCGCCGCCCGCGAGGCCGCGTTGCGCGCGTCGGTCTTCAGGGTCACGCGCAGCGAACCCCACGTCTCGAACGCGTGCGTCAGCAGCAGCAGCTTGGCCTCGGTGTTGACCGCGGTCCGCTGCGCCGAGGCGGCGTACCAGGTGCTGCCGATCTCGGCGACGGACGGTGGGTTCCCGTCGCTCGGTGCCCCGCCGACGCCGATGCCGGGCGGCCACGGCGCAGGGTCCTGGAACACCTCGAGATCGAGGAACCGCGTGCTCCCGACGATCGCGTCGTCGGAGAGCCGGCGCACCGCGAACGGCACCGCGCGACCGCCGGCGGCGTGCTCGAGCGCGCCCTCGACGTACGCGCGCGTCTCGTCCCGACCGTCCGGCACCCAGGTGAACGCGTAGCTCCCGCGCTCCTGCGCGGCGGCCGCCGCGAGCCCGTCGACGTGGTCCAGGGACAGCGGCTCGAGCCGGACGTGGCGGCCGCTGAGCGTGAAGGGCGCGAGCATCCGGTCATCCTGCCCGACGGCGCTCACACCGTGGCGTGCTCGTCGGCGGCCTTCATCGCCCGGCGCCCACCGGGCACCGCCGACGCGAGCGCGACCACCAGCAGCAGCGCGACCCCGGCCCAGAGGAGCAGCGACTCGACGCTGAACCGGTCCGCGAGCGGCCCGAACACCGCCATGCCGAACGGCATGGACAGCGCCATGACGATGCCGACGAAGCCGAACACGCGGCCCTGCATCTCCGGCTCGACGGTCTCCTGGAGCACCGTGTACGAGGGCGTGGAGAAGGCCGGGACGGACAGCCCGAGCAGGAACATGAAGCCGAAGAACACCCAGATGTTGGTGGACAGCCCCAGACCGATGGAGAGGCCACCGAACACCACCGTGGACACCAGGATCATCCGCACCCGGTTCCAGGTCCCCGCCCACGCGGCGACCGCCGCACCACCGAGCACCATGCCGATGCTGAAGGCGAGCTCGTTGGCGGTCAGCTTCCACACCTCCTCGCCGAACGTCCGCACGATCATCAGCGGCGTGAGGAACGACGGCGCGACGATGAGCACGAACACCACGGCGTACAGGACGAGCACCCAGCGGACGAACGCGTGGGACGCGACGTACCTGAGCCCGCCGACCAGGTCGTCGAAGTAGCCGAGCCGCCCGTCCGAGGAGCGCACGAGCCGCGGCACCGTCACCGCCAGCAGCAGGCCGATGCCGATGACGGCGGTCACGACGTCGATGTAGAACACGGCGACGATCGACATGTTCGCGTAGACGGCCGCCGCCGCGGCCGGGGCGACCAGCATCATGGCCGACTGGATCGTGCCGTGGATGCCGTTGACGCGCATGAGCTTGTCCGTGGGCACGATCTGCGGCAGCAGCGCCGCGACCGCGGGCATCTGGATGCCCGCGCCGGCCGAGCGGATGGCGATCGCGACGAAGATCAGCCACAGGTCGGTGGCGCCCGCCGCCATGAACATCGCCAGCGCCAGCGTGACGACGGCGATGGTCGCGTCCGCGCCGATGATCAGCTTCTTGCGGTCGAGCCGGTCCGCCCATACTCCGCCGAAGATCGAGATCACGGCCTGCGGCAGGAAGCCGAACACCGCGTACAGCGCCATGATCCCGCCGGACTTGGTCTCCAGGGTCAGGTGCCACATCACGGCGTACTGCACGAGCATCGAGCCGAACAGCGAGATCGTCTGCCCGGTCAGGAAGAGGGTGGTCTGGCGGCGCCATCCCGGTCGGTCCACGGCCGGGACCTCGTGCGGCTCGCTCATGGCCGTCATGCTGTCAGTACCCTCCGACATCGTGCACGCGAGTTTCGGTGAGGGCCGCCGCCCTGGCCATCAGCAGGTTCCGCTCGCGCTGCGTCGGCGCGAGAGCCGCGGCGCTCTCCAGCTCGTCGGCCGCCTCGTCGCCCCGACCGAGCCTGGCCAGCACGTCCGCCCGCACCGCGCCGAGCAGGTGGTAGCGCGCCAGCCGCGGGTCGTGCCGGACGGCGTCGATCGCCGCGAGCGCGGCCTGCGGCCCGTCGGCGTGCAGGATCGCGACCGCCCGGTTCACCTCGACCACGGGTGACCGGGTCAGCTGCGCGAGCGCGTCGTAGAGCGCCACGATCGCCTCCCAGTCCGTGTCGGCGAACGTCGGTGCCCGGCTGTGGCGCGCCGCGATGGCCGCCTGCAGCGTGTACGGACCCAGCGGCTTGCCCAGCGTCGTCGCGCGGTCCAGCGCCCGGAGACCGTGCTCGATCAGCGTGCTGTCCCAGCGCCTGCGGTCCTGGTCCTGCAGCAGCACGCCGTCGCCGCGGGCGTCGAAGCGCGACGCCTGCAGCTCCATGAGCGCGACGAGCCCGTGCACCTCCGGCTCGCGCGGCAGGAGCCCCGCCAGCACGCGGCCCAGCCGCATCGCCTCGTCGGCGAGGTCGCGGCGCACCCACGTCGGACCCGAGGTCGCGGCGTGCCCCTCGGTGAACACGAGGTAGATGACCTCGAGCACGGACCCCAGGCGTTCCGGCAGCGCGTCCGCCTGCGGCACCTCGAACGGCACCTTCGCCTCGGCCAGCGTGCGCTTCGCCCGCGAGATCCGCTGCCCGACGGTCGGCGACGGGACCAGGTAAGCGCGGGCGATCTCCTCGGTGGTGAGCCCGCCGAAGAGCCGCAGCGTGAGCGCGATCCGCGACTCGCGCGGCAGCACCGGGTGGCAGGTGAGGAAGACCAGCGACAGGAGGTCGTCGCCGATGGGCTCGTCGACGATGCTGTCCGCCCCCGCCTCGTCGGCCGACCCGGACGCGAGCAGGGCGTACTTGGCGCCGCGGTTCTGCTCGCGCCGGACCAGGTCGATCGCGCGGTGCCGTGCGGTGACCATGAGCCACGCGCCCGGGACGTCCGGGACGCCGCTGACCGGCCACTGCTCGAGCGCCGCGACGAACGCGTCCTGCGCCAGCTCCTCGGCCAGGGCGACGTCCCGAACCAGGCGGGTCAGCGACGCGACGAGCCGCGGCGACTCGATCCGGAAGACGACCTCGACGGTGCGCCGCGCGTCAACCGTGCCGCTCCTTGAGCCGGTCGAGCAGCGCCTGCTCCCGCTCGAGGGTCTCGGGCGAGACCATCGCGGCAAAGTCCTCCATCTCGAAGTACGGACGGATCTCGAGCACCGAGCGCAACCCCTCGGTGGACGGGCAGCGCTTGGCCCACTCGACGGCCTCGTCGAGCGAGCTGACCTGCCAGATCCAGTAGCCGGCGATGATCTCCTTGGCCTCCGCGAAGGGGCCGTCCACCACCGAGACCTCACCGGTGGTCTCCCACACCACCTTGGCGCCGGCCCTGCTCGGCTGCAGCCCTTCGCCGGCGAGCATGATCCCGGCGTTCACCAGCTGCTCGTTGTAGGCGTTCATCTCGGCGAACATCTCGTCCGTGGGGGTGATCTTGTCCTCGTCGGCGCCGTCGCCCTTGATCATGACCAGGACCTTCATGGTGCTCTCCTTCGTTGGGTGGTTCGAGCCTTCACCTGTGTCGTCGAACGGGCAACGACGGCTTCGACAGCGGGTCGCGACGAATCGCGGGGATCTGTGCGGCACCGGTGGGACGCTGGACCCATGAAGCTCTTCGCGCGTCGAGGCGCGGTCCTGGCGGACGTGGGCGACGGCTTCGTCGCGGGCGAGGCCGTCGCGCTCCAGGCCGCGTTCACGGGAGCGCTGACCGCGGCCGAGCGCAGCTCGGCAGAACCCGTACGGGTCGACCTCACGCTCGAGACCGAGCACGGCGGCCGCGCCCTGGTGGTGTGCCGCAACCACGTCGTGGGGTTCGTGCCGCCGTCGTGGGACCAGGCCGTGCGGGCGCAGGTGGCCGCTGCCGGTCGGGCGCGCCTCGCGACCACGGGCCAGGTGTACCGCGCCGAGGAGGGGTGGCGGCTGTGGGTCGGGCCGCCCCACGCGGGCGACTTCCCCGGACCGGAGCCCGGCGCCGACACCCTGCGCGCCCCGCAGCGCCGGATCCTCGGGATCGCGCTCCCCGACGCCTAGGCCTACGTTAGGTGGACTGGTTCGTCTACCAAGGAGGCCCCGGTGCGCCTGACCACCACCACGGACGCCGCAGCATGAACGCCGCGCGGACCGCTCGCGCACTCGTCACGGTGCTCCGGGGCGACGTCGTCGCGGCACCGCCCACCCGGCGCAGCGGTGTGCTGCGGACCGTCGGGCGCCTCTGGCTCGGCGCCACCCTCGCGCTCGCGGGGACCTCTCACCTGACGGTCGCGCGCGAGGAGTTCCAGGCACAGGTGCCGACGTGGTTCCCGGCCGACCCGGACGCCGTCGTGGTCGTGTCCGGCGTCATGGAGATCGCGCTGGGTGCCGCGCTGCTCGCTGCGCCCGGTCGGCGGCGGGCGGCCGTCGGGTGGGTCGTCGCCGGCTTCTTCGTGGCGATCTTCCCCGGCAACATCTCGCAGCTGGTCACGCGGACCGACGCCTTCGGGCTCGAGTCGGACACGGCGCGGGCCGTCCGCCTGCTCGGGCAGCCGCTGCTGGTGCTCTGGGCCCTGTGGTCCACCGGCGCCTGGCGCTCGCTCCGTTCCGCGCTGGCGGCGGACCCCGTCGTCGCCCTCGAGCGATGACGGTCGAGCTGAGCGCTCCCGTGATCGGGCGGCCGACCCGCGACGGGGGGCAGTCCGAGGTCGCGCGCCGGATCCTGGCCGCGGCCGCGCCGCGGTTCTACCTGGAGGGGATCCGCGCGGTCAGCGCCGACGCCGTCATGGCCGACGCCGGCGTCACCAAGGTGACCTTCTACCGCCACTTCCCGACGAAGGACCGCCTCGTCGAGGCCTACCTGGAGACGGTCGCCGCGGCCGAGCGGCAGGCAGTCACCCTATGGCGCACCGAGCACCCGGACGATCCGCGGTCGGTCCTGGCGGCCTACGCGGCCCAGCTCGAGGCGCAGCTGTGCGGCGACGGCTTCCGCGGGTGCCCGTTCCTCAACGCCGCCGCCGAATACCCCGAGGTCACCCACCCCGTCCGCGCGGTCGCCGAGCGGCACCGCGAGTGGCTCCGGGGCGTGGCCGAGGAGCTGGCGGCCGACCTGGGCGTCGCGGACCCGCACTCCGTCGCGGCGCAGCTGGTCCTGCTGCGGGACGGCGCGATGTCCACCGGCGTCGGGGTCGAGCCCGCGGAGGTCGGCCAGGCGCTGCGGCGCGCAGGCCTGGCCGTCCTCCACGCGGCCTGAGAGCACTCGCCCGAGAACACTCAGGGGACGGGCCACTCCAGGACCGTGCTCGGGCCCGCGAAGGTCGGCGTCACGGGGTCACCCGTGTCGTTGACCACGTGGTCGATCGTGCCCGCGGCGTTCAGCGACACGGTCAGCACGTTGTGCAGCCGCACGCCCGGCGTGACCGGCACCTCGTACGCCCGGGTGGCGTGCAGGGTCGGGTTCACGTTGGTGTAGATGTACGCGCCCATGCCCCAGGCCTCGTGCACCTTGACCTTGTCGCCGACCTTGTAGGCGGCCCAGCCGTTGACGCCGTCGTGCTGCCAGGACGCCTGGTCCGGCGGGTCGTACGGCAGCTCGTTCTGGAACATGACCGTCCTGCCCCGCTCGCCGTTCCAGATGACGTTGTACTTCTGGTAGTGCTCGGCGAACAGGCCGGTGGCCGTGACGTCGTTGCCGTTGACCAGCACGCCCGTCTCGGCGGTGTTCAGGTCCCAGCCGACGCCCGTGCCGTGGTCGGCCCGCCACGCCCACGTGTGGTCGATGAGCGTCTGGTTGGTGTTGACCACCAGGCTCTGGGTCGCCTTGCCGACGGCCTCGCCACCGATCCGGAAGAAGACGTCCTGCACCGCCGTGGGGTTGTCGGCGCTGCTCAGGAGCGGCCTCTTCAGCCGGGCGTCGAGCGACGACACCTTGGTGCCCAGCTGCAGCAGCGCCGGAGAGTTGACCGGGCCCGCGTCGAACATGATCCCGGCGATGTCGATGCCCGGGACGTCGAACGTCTGCATGGCCACGACGCCGTTGTCCGGGATGATCGTCGCGAGGCCCAGCCCGAGCACGACCTGGTTCGGCCACGGCACGGTGAGCGTCCGGTTGACGTGGTAGACGCCCGGCGTGAACAGCACGTTCTTGCCCAGCGCCAGGGCGCCGTTGATCTTCGCGGCGCTGTCCCCCGGCTTGGCGACGAAGAACCTGCTCAGCGGGATCGACCTGCCGGGCGTGCTGCCCGCGGCCCAGGTGGCGCCCGCGGAGTTCTTCTGCGCCGACGGGACGAAGACGCTGTACCGGCCGGCGTCGTCGACGTAGAGGTACGGCTTCTCCTTGGAGACCGGCGTGGTGTCCAGCGTCGTGTACTTGGGCTCGCCAACCACGGGACTGAAGTCGGTGGCCGGGGCGCCCTGGACGCCCGCGAACACCTGGTTCCAGACGCTGTTGCTCCAGCCGCCCACCGAGCCGTTGCGCACCAGGAACTGCTGCTGGCTGCCGCTGGTCACGAACGGCAGCGTCGAGTCCGCGATGAAGCCGCCCGACGCGTACTGCGGCCCGGCGGTGCAGTAGTCCATGAGGCTGAGGTTGGCGCCGGTGACGTTCACCCGCCGCATCGGGGCCGCCTGGGAGACCGCCCAGAAGTTGGCGGAGCTGCGGCAGCCGTCGGCGTCCCCGGGTGCGTACTGGATGGTCAGGTTGGACAGCGAGCGCCAGAAGTTGACCAGCGCGATGCAGTTGGGGTCGGCGCCCTCCGGGACCGGCAGGCACTGGTTGTAGACCTCGATCGCGCCGTTGATGACCACGTCGCCCGGATCCTGGCCGAGGCCCGCGACCTCCGTGAAGTAGCCCACCTCGAAGCGCAGCGGCTGCGCCGGGGTTCCGTACGTGCCCGGCTTGAACAGCAGCGCGTACCGGTCCTCGCCGAAGTGCGCCGGCACCTGCTGGGTCGCGATGGCGTCGACCGTCGCCTGGATCTGCTCGATCGGCTGGCTGGGGTCGAACACGATCGTGTTCGGGCCGAGGTCGACGGCCGCCGCCTGGGCGGGACCCGCCTGGGCCGGCGCCGCGACCAGGGGGACCAGCGCCACGGTCAGCGCGGCGGCGAGCACCGTCGCCGTCCGCCTGCGCCGGTGGGTGGAGCGGTGTCTACGAGGGAGCACGGGGTGGGACCTTTCTCCGCACAGGGCACGTCGCAAGACGGGTCCCCGCGCGCGAGGAGGCACCGTCGTTGGCGCCGGAACCGGACAAGTGTCGTCGGCCACGACAAAACGTACTCAGCCGTTGGCACGTGTCAACAGCGGTCTGCCGACCTCAGTCTCCGGGTGTGCCCGCCTGCGCGAGCCGGGTGATCCACGACGGCGTCGCCGCGCCCCTGCCGCGGTCGGTCGCCACGCGCAGCCGCGCCGCGGCCACCTCGGAGCGCGTGACCGTGACCACCGCGCGCGCGCTCGACGGGCGCACCGGGGCCGGGTCGGCGGCCGGCACGAAGTCGACATCGTCGACCGTCGCGCGGTCCTGGACGGCGTCCAGCACGTCGATCGACAGCCCTGCCAGGAAGGCGTCGTCGTCGGGACCGGCCAGGGGGGAGGACGCGAGCAGCGCCAGCGCGTCGAACCCGACCGAGCGCCTGGCCTCGTCCGACTGGAACGTCAGGTCCACCGCCCACTGCACGCGGGCCCACCACTGCGCCCGGGCGTCCGCCGCGCTGCGCTGCCGCACCGTCAGGATGCCGACGGTCAGCGCACCGATGGCGCCCAGCGCCGCCGCCAGCGGTCCGAGCGTGGCCACCACGATGTACCAGGGCTCGTCCATGGGCATCCTTCCGTCGGCACCGCTGGTGAGCGTAGCGGGACGGACCCACGGTCCCTGAGAACCGGCTGTGACCCCGGGGCGCCGGGGAGGTGCGCCGTCCTAGCGTGGGGCGCGACGACAGGGGGCCGGCCGATGAGCATCGCCACGAGCTGGGGTGTGACCGCGGCCGAGCGGGACCGCGCCTACCCGTGCGACGACCTGCCGCGCGAGCCGGGGTACCGGTTGCTGCGCGGCGTCGACGTCGCCGCCCCGCCCGACGTCGTCTACCGATGGGTGTCCCAGCTGCGCGCCGCGCCCTACAGCTACGACTGGATCGACAACGGGGGCCGACGCAGCCCGCGCCGGCCGCTGCCCTGGTGCTGGGACCTGCAGGTCGGGCAGGTGGTCGCCAAGGTCTTCACGATCGCGTCGTTCGTCCCCGACGAGCACCTGACGCTCCGCGTGGCACCGGGGGTCGGGACGCGAGCGTTCGGCGACATCGCGCTCAGCTACGTCGTCGTCCCCGTCGGGCCCACGCGCAGCCGGCTCCTGGGCGTGGTCCGCGGCGGCGCTCCGGCCGGGCGACCCCTGGCCAGGCGATTCCTGACCGCGCGCGACCGGCTGCTGGCCTGGGGCGACCTGGTGATGATGCGCAAGCAGCTGCGCACCTTCGCGGCGCTCGCCGAGGCCGAGCACGCCCGCCGCGCAGACGCTCAGTCCAGCCGGTAGACGCTCAGTCCAGCGTGTAGTCGAGCCGCAGCCGATGCGTTCCGTCGGCGTCGATCACGATCGCGCCGCCCCCGGAGATGCCCGCCAGCTCCCCCGTGCCGCTCGACCGCGCGATCACCAGGTGCTCGTCGTAACGGTCCGCGCCGTGCGTCGACGCGGAGTGCGCGTAGTTGAAGGTGCCGCTGCGCCCGTCGATGCTGCCCTCGAACGACTCCATCGCCACGTAGGTGCCGACACCGCGCTCCGCGTCGTAGGCCGACGTGAACAGCGTCGTCGACCGACCCTCGATCCCGCCGACGTACTCCTTGACCATCGTCGCCAGGCCCACCGCCAGCGCCGTGCGGACCGGTTCCACGTCCTCGGCAATCGGCACACCGGTGAACCCGCTGACGGTGAATGTCCCCTCGGTAACCATCCCTGAACGCTAGCGACGAGCACCGACACGGCCCAGGCGAGAACCGGCACGGCTCAGAAGGGTGGGTCGCCGACGTCGGGTCGCCCCGAGGAGGTCGCCGCCGGGCGCCCGCGACACTCGGGCACCCGGACGTCGAAAGGGTGGGTGCACCCGACCGTCAGAAGGGTGGGTCGCCGGGGTCGGGTGGTGGGGGTGGTGGGGGTCGGTGGATGGCGGCGGTGGGTGTGGTGTGTACGGGGATGGGGTGGCGGGCGTAGGTCAGGCCGTGCCGGTCGGTCCAGGTGGAGATGCCGGTGTTCTTGTCCCAGGTGACCTGCCACCAGCCCGTGGTCTTGGCCTGGTGGTGGTGCTTGCACAGCGCGTGCAGGTTCTCCAGGCAGGTCTGGGGGTCGGCGTCGTGCTCGCGTCGGGCCTGGGAGTGGTCGTAGGGGATGCGGTGGTCGAGCTCGCAACGGGTGGCGGGTTGGCGGCAGCCGGGGAAGGTGCAGGTGACGTCGCGGGCGATGACGGTGCGGGTCAGGTCCGCTCCGGGCCGGTAGGCGGTGGTGCCCACGGCGCAGACCTGTCCGGCGGGATCGGTGAGGATGCGGCGCCAGGTGGCGTCCTGGGCGAGCTCGCGGGCGACCTGGGCGGGGATCGGGCCGTACGAGCCGAGGGTCGCGGGGTGGTCGTCCAGTCCGAGCAGGGTCGTCGCGGCGACGCTGACCTGCAGTGCGGCGCGTTGCCCGTGTCGGCTGGGCAGCGGGGTGCCGTCCAGCGTGGCCTGGCGGTCCAGGATCGTGGTGAACACGTCGGCGAAGGCGTCGGCGCGGCGTTGGTCGATCGGGCGGGGGTCACTGTCCGGGGCGCCGTTCCCGGCCAGGGCGTCGATCACGGTGAACGCCGCGGTGGCCTCGGCGGCGGGCAGGTAGGCGATCAGGCGGGCCATCGCGTCGGGGGCCAGGTCCAGGAACACCCCGCGCCGCGCGCGCTCGGCGACCCGACGCGCCTCGGCCGCGGCGGGGTCGCTGCCGATGACGCTCGCCCGCAGGTGACGGGTCAGCTGGGCAGCGGTGAGCTCGACCGCCTGCTCGACGGCATCGGCGACCACCGCGCGCACGGCACCCGCCTCGACC
This sequence comes from Cellulomonas fengjieae, assembly GCF_018388465.1. Taxonomy (NCBI): domain Bacteria; kingdom Bacillati; phylum Actinomycetota; class Actinomycetes; order Micrococcales; family Cellulomonadaceae; genus Cellulomonas; species Cellulomonas fengjieae. The sequence continues at coordinate 3,776,079 of NZ_CP074404.1, forward strand.
TGAGCCGTCTCGGCCAGGATCACGTCGACCTTGCGCGCGTCGATGGCGCCGGCCGCCCACGCGTCGGCCACAGCGGGATGCTGCCCGGCGCCCCAGGCGCGCAGGAACAGGTCCTGCGCGGCCCTGCGGGTGCACACCAGCGCGCACGCGAGCTCGTCGGGAACCCGTGCCAGAGCATCGACCGTGCGAGCCTCGATCTCGCGAACCACCTCCGCCTGCGCCGCCTGAGCCATGTTCAGCACCCGCTGCCACGCCGCCACCGCGTTCACCAGCGCCACGTCCGACAGGTCCGCGACAGCCACCGACCCCAGCATCGTGGCCAGCACGCCCACATCCCCACCAGCGACGGACGGCTCGGGAAGATCAGCCAGGCCCGCCACGCGCACTCTCGCGGGCATCGTGGTCGGGACGTCGGCCGCGTCGAGGCGCCCGTCCAGCAGCGTCGCCGTCATCGCCACCATCTCCCTCACCTCGCGGGAACCACCCGATATCGGGCATAGAACAAATGTACGACCGGCCACTGACACCGCCGCTGGCCTGCGGCTCCGGCGCACCACGACGCCGGTCGGTCACGGATCGGCGGCCGCGTACCGCTCGACCAGCTCGGCCCCGAGCGCCGCGAGCTCGGACCGCACCGACGCCGGCTCCAGGACCTCCACCGCCGCACCGAAGCCGGCCAGCTTCTCCGCGACGGACCGTGCGGTGTGCGACGCGACCCGGATCCTGACCCGTCCGTCCTCGGCGGGCCCGAGCTCGGTCAGGTGCCGGCCGAACTGGCCCCGGAGAACGCCCACCAGGAAGGCGCTGGTCAGGGCGGTCGCGGCGACGCGTGAGCGCCGCTGCTCGGCCTCGTCGACCACCGACTCCCAGATCGCGGCGACGTCGAGCCCGTCGGGGCGCGGTGCGGGCGAGTCGAGGACGCTCAGCGACCGGATCCGGTCCAGCCGGAACGTCCGCCGACCGCCCGGGGTGCCCGCCACGAGGTACCAGACCTCGCCCTTGTCGACGAGCGCCCACGGGTCCACCACCGGGGCGGACGGCCCGGCCCGCCCCGCGTACGTCAGGGACACCTGGCGTCGCCGCACGACGGCCCCCTGCAGCTCGTCGATCCAGGGAGCCCGTGGCCGGGCCGACGAGCCCCACCCGGCCGGGTCCACCAGGACCGCCCGCCCGGCCGCCTCGGCCTCCGCGCGGAACGTGGCGGGCAGCGCCTGCACGAGCTTGCGCAGGGCCGACGTGGCGTCGGCGGACCGCCCGCTCGACGACCCGACCAGGAGGAACAGCGCCTGGGCCTCGGACGCGGTCAGGCCGGTCAGGTCGGTGCGGGCCCCGCCGACCAGCGACCACCCGCCGCCGCGCCCCGGCTGCGGGTAGACCGGGATCCCCGCCGTGGACAGCGCCTCGAGGTCGCGCCGCGCGGTCGCGACCGACACCTCGAGCGCCTGCGCGACCTCGGCGGCGGTCACCCGGCCCCGGGACTGCATCAGCAGGAGGGTCGCCACCAGACGGTCGGCACGCATGACTCAAGGATGCGCGACAAAGCGCTCAGGAGGTGAGCACTTACGCGGGAAGAGTGGGTGTCATGACCACAACGACGCACACCTTCCGCGGCCTCGCCAACGTCTCGTTCTTCGCCGACGACCTCGACGCCGCCCGCACCTGGTACACCGAGCTGTTCGGCTTCGAGCCGTACTTCACGCGCGAGGGCTACATCGAGTTCCGGATCGGGGACCACCTCGACGAGCTCGGGATCATCGACCGCCGGTACGTCCCCGGCGCAGGCGGCCCGAGCGGCGCCGTCGTGTCCTGGCACGTCGACGACCTGGAGGCGACGCTCGCGCGCCTGCTCGCCCTCGGCGCCACCGAGCACGAGGGCATCCGCGAGCGCGGCGAGGGCTTCGTCACCGCATCGGTGGTGGACCCGTTCGGCAACCTCCTGGGGATCATGCACAACCCGCACTGGCTGGAGATCACCGGCTGAGCCGCGCTCCCCTGTAGTGCGCCCGCAGCGCGGGGGAGAGCCGCTCGAGCGAGTAGCGCAGTGCCGTGCGCGGCATGGTCGCGGCGTGCTCGTCGAGGTACGCGAGCAGGCGCGGCTCGTCGCGCTTGCCCGCCTCGCGCAGCATCCACCCGACCGCCTTGTGCAGGAGGTCGTGCGGGTCGCCCTCCAGCAGGGCGGCCAGCGCGAACGTGTGGTCGAGGTCGCCCGCGCGGATCAGCGGGAACGTCGCGACGATCGCGATGCGCCGCTCCCACAGCACCGGGGACCGGGCCAGGCGGTACAGCACGTCCGCCGGCAGCCCGGCGAGCACCGCGCGGCCGAGGACGTCCGGCGCGCTGGCGTCCACCAGGTCCCAGCCGTTCACCCGGTCGGTCCGCCGCAGGTAGAGGTCGAGCAGCTCCCGACGCCGTTGCGACGAGGTCCGCCGGGCGGCGCACTCGAGCGCCATGATCTTCAGCGCGAGCAGCCGGACCTCGTGCCGGGGGTCGTCGAGCAGGCCCTCGAGCGCGGCGACGGGCAGCCCGAGGTGCCGCCTGGCCACCGCAACCACCTGCGGCACGGACAGGCCGAGGAACTCGTCGCCCTCGCCGTACTGCCCGGGGCCGGTCTGGAAGAACCGCGCCATCCCGGCCGCCCGCTCCGGATCGGCGAGCGCCACGAGCTGGTCGACGGCTTCGCTCATCCGTCGATGGTGCCCTGCGGCACCGACAGGATCCCGACGACGACCGTCGCCTCGGTGTCCTCGTCGCGAGCCACCCGCGCCACCAGCCCCGCCGCCGTGAACGCGTCGGCCGCGGCGGGCGCCTGCGCCTCACTGGTCTCGACGAGCAGGTGACCGCCGGGCGCCAGCCACCCGGGCGCGACCGCCGCGACCCGACGGAGCACCGCGAGCCCGTCCGCGCCGCCGTCGAGCGTGACCGTCGGCTCGTGCAACCGCGCCTCGGGGGGCATGAGGGCGATCGCGTCGGTCGGCACGTACGGCACGTTGGCGACGAGCAGGTCGACGCGGCCGCGCAGCGAGGCGGGCAGCGGCTGGTCCAGGTCTCCCTCGAAGACCTGTCCCGCGACGGCGCCCACGTTGCGTCGGGCGCAGCGGACGGCCGCGGGGTCCACGTCGGCGGCGTACAGCGACACCGGGTCGAGCAGGTGCGCGAGCGCGACGCCGAGCGCACCGGACCCGCAGCACAGGTCCACCACGACGAGCGGTGCCGACGGCGCCAGCCGCACCGCCTCCCGCACCAGCAGCTCCGTCCGGCGTCGCGGGACGAACACGCCGGGGTCGATCTCTATCCGCAGCCCGCAGAACTCGGCCCAGCCGACGACCACCTCGAGCGGTTCCCCGGCGATCCGGCGCTCGACCAGCCGCTCGAGCTCGGGGCCGGCCGCGGCCGCGAGGAGCAGGGACGCCTCGTCCTCGGCGAACACGCAGCCCGCGGCCCGCAGCGCGGCCGTGAGCTCCGGGTGGGTCAGGGACACGGCGGGCAGACTACGCGCGCCGGGCACCGAGGTGCCCGGCGCGCGTAGTGGGACGGGTCAGACGGTGGCGTAGCCGACCGGCTCGCGGCCGGCGGCGCCCTGGTAGCGGTTCGAGTCGTAGCCGAGGATGAACAGGAAGACGACGCTGAGCAGCACGAGGCCCACGGTGAAGCCCGCCCCGTGACCGAACGAGGTCGACAGGCCGTGCATCACGAGGACCATGACGACGATCTGCACGATCGGGATCAGGAACAGGACGATCCACCACATGGGCTTGCCGGCGACCTTGATCAGGACGATCGAGCTCCAGATCGGGACGAAGGCCTGCCACACGGGCTCGCCGGCCTTGCGGAAGACTCCCATCAGCGCAAACGCGGTGATGAGGTAGCCGATGACTCCGGCGATGAACGGGCCGGGGCCGGGGTCGACTGCGGTCGTGTTCGCCACCGCGGTGGCCAGAGAAGTGATCATGCGCGGGACAGTAGTGGCAAACGCTCGCGGACCGCAGGAGGTTCGCCGACCGTCTCACGCCAGGCCTCCCGGATCGAGAAATTGCCTCCACAACGTCCTGCTCCTACCGTTGCTGGCGACACACAAGGGGACGGCCCGCCGCGGCGCGGCCCCTCGGAGAGGCCCCCATGACGACTCCGCAGACGTCCCTGTCGGCGCAGATCTGGCGCAAGAAGCCGATCACCCCCGCAACCGCGACGTCGAGCGAGGGCCTCCAGCGGTCCATCGGCACGTTCACGCTGATGATGTTCGGCGTCGGCGCGACCGTCGGCACGGGCGTGTTCTTCGTCATGCACGAGGCGGTCCCCGACGCCGGTCCGGCGGTCGTCATCTCGTTCCTGCTCGCCGGCCTGGCGGCGGGTCTGTCGGCGCTGTCCTACGCCGAGATGGCGTCGGCGGTCCCCGTGTCGGGATCGACGTACTCCTACGCCTACGCGACCCTCGGCGAGCTGATCGCGATGGGGGTGGCCGCCTGCCTGCTGCTCGAGTACGGCGTCTCGACCGCCGCCGTGGCGGTCGGCTGGAGCGACTACCTCAACCAGCTGCTGCACAACCTGATCGGCTGGCAGATCCCGACGGCCCTGTCTGCGGCCCCGTGGGACGCCGAGCCGGGCTTCGTCAACCTGCCGGCGCTGATCCTGGTCCTGATGTGCGCGATCCTGCTGATCAGGGGCGCAGCCGAGTCCGCGACCGCCAACGCCGTCATGGTCGTGATCAAGCTCGCCGTGCTGCTGATGTTCGTCGCGATCGCGTTCACGGGCTTCCACGCCGACAACTTCGCCGACTTCGCGCCGAACGGCATCACCGGGATCACGGCGGCCGCGGGAACCATCTTCTTCACGTTCATCGGCCTGGATGCGATCTCCACCGCCGGCAACGAGGTCCGGGACCCGCAGCGGACCATGCCGCGCGCCATCCTCGGCGCCCTGGCGATCGTCACCACGATCTACGTCCTCGTCGCGGTCTCGGCGCTCGGGACGCAGCCGTGGCAGGCGTTCGGCGACGCGGCCCAGAGCGAGGCCGGGCTGGCGAAGATCCTGGAGGACGTCGTCGGCTCGACCTGGCCGGGCACGGTCCTGTCCGCGGGTGCCGTCGTGTCGATCTTCTCGGTGACGCTGGTGACCATGTACGGGCAGACGCGCATCCTGTTCGCGATCGGTCGTGACGGGCTGCTGCCGCAGACGTTCGCGCGGGTCAACGCCCGCACCCACACGCCCGTGAACAACACCGTCGTCGTCGCGGTCGTGGTCGGCCTGCTCGCCGCGTTCGTCCCGCTCGACTACCTGTGGGACCTGGTCTCCATCGGCACCCTGATCGCGTTCATGGTGGTGTCGATCGGGGTCATCATCCTGCGCCGCACCCGGCCGGACCTGCCCCGCGCCTTCAAGGTGCCCGGCTACCCGGTCACCCCGGTGCTCGCCGTCGCGGCCTGCCTCTACATCCTGTCCGGCCTGCCCTGGTACACCTACGCCTGGTTCCTGCTCTGGCTCGGCGTGGTCCTCACGTTCTACTTCCTGTGGGGCCGCAAGCACTCGCGCCTGCAGCGCGCCGTCGAGGCGGGCACGCTCGACCGGGAGGAGATGCGATGACCATCGTCGTCGGCGCCAACCCCTTCGGGGACATCCGCGGAGCGATCGACCTGGGCGTCACGCTCGCGCACACGCTGCCCGCCACCTCCGGCACCACCGTCCTGGTGGTGGCGACCGTGATCCCGCCCGGCTGGACCGTGCGGTCCGCGCCTCGCTTGACCGAGGTCGAGGCGGCCGCCCGCGGCGTCCTCGAGGGCCGGGCGGACGAGCTCACCGTGGAGTTCGTCCGGCTGTCGGACCGGTCCACCCCCCGCGCGCTGGCGGTCCTGGCGGAGGAGCGCAGGGCGACGGCGCTGGTTCTGGGGTCGTCGCCCGACGGCCCTGACGGCCGCGTCGTGGTCGGCTCCACCGCCGACTACCTCCTGCACTCCTCGCCCGTCCCGCTCGCGATCGCCCCCCGGTCGTACCAGTGCGCGCCGAGCACGGACGACGTCACCGCGCACCGCCTCACGTGCTCGTTCAGCGGCTCGAACCTGGCCGCGTCCGCGGTCCGCTGGGCCGCGCGCCTCACCCGGGAGATCGACGTGCGGCTGCGCGTCGCGTCGTTCGGGGTCCGCTCCGCGACGATGTACCCGCCGGAGATCGGCACGGACATCGAGTCCGAGGTCACCGAGCAGTGGCGCGCGCAGATGGTGGAGACCCAGGGGGCGCTCCGCGCGTCGATGGGGGATCTCCTCGACGACGACGTGGAGTTCGTCGTCGCGTCGGGGGCGAGCTGGTCGGAGGTGCTGACCTCGGTCGACTGGCTGCCCAACGAGCTCCTCGTGCTGAGCTCGTCGAGCGGGGGGATGCTGCGGCGGGTTTTCCTCGGCACCGGGGCGACGAAGATCATCCGGCACTCGCCGGTGCCGGTGCTCGTGGTGCCGCGCGACGACCTGACCTAGGAGCCCTCGGTCAGGTCCTCCGAGGAGTCCGGCTGGTACACGCACACCCAGAGGCTGTCCGGGCGGACCGTCACCGCGAGGGTCTTCGAGGGCTCGATGACGTCACCGTCGAGCTGGCGGGGCTGCGGCCGGTCGCTGGTCACCGTGATCCGGGAGCCCCGCAGCACCTCCATGTTGGGCACCCTGTTCTTGCCGGGCCGCAGGACCGCGAACGCCGTCTGGATCCAGTGGCCGAGGTTGCGGGGAGCCAGGACTGCGATGTCCATCTCGCCGTTGTCGGGCTCGGCGTCCGGCAGGAGGTTGACCCCGCCCTGCAGGCGACCGACGTTGCCGACGAGCACCGTGCGGGCGCGGCGGCGCAGGACCGGGTGGTCGTCGATCTGCACCTCGACCTTCATCTGGGGGTCGCGGAGGTGCTTCAGCGCGGAGAAGACGTACGCGACCGAGCCGAGCTTGGCCTTGAGCTTGGTGGGGGCGTCGTCGACCATCGCGGCGTCCAGGCCCATGCCGGCCATGACCGCGAAGGTCTTGCCCTCGACCTCGCCCAGGTCCATCACGCGGCGGCCGCGGTCCAGCGCGAGCTGCACACCGTCGATCGTGTTCGTCGGCACGCCGAGGTTCGTCGCCAGCAGGTTCCCCGTGCCACCCGGCAGGATCGCGAGCGCCGTCTGGGTGCCCGCCAGGCCGTCGATGCACGCGCGGACCGTGCCGTCACCGCCGGCGACGAACACCACCTCGGCGCCGTCCTCGACGGCCTTCCGCGCCTGCCCGGTGCCGGGGTCCTCGGCGGTCGTCTCGAGCCAGGCCGGCTCGGGCCAGCCGGCGTCGGTGAGCTGCTCTGTGATGCTCGCGCGCAGCTCGTCGAGCCCATCGACGCGATTCGGGTTGACGATCACCGCCGTGCGCAGCGGACCGCGGTCCTCCCTCTGCTCGGCAGCGGGCTCGGCGGTCGCGTCATGGGGGGTCGTCACGCTCGCGAGTATGTCCCTCGGCTCGCGCACCGGCCACTCAGGGCGCCGTACGCTGTCGCGGTGATCACCGACGTGCTCGACGCCTGGACCCCGCGCGACCCGGCCCAGGCGTCGCTGTTGGCCGAATACCGTGCGTTCGTCGTCGCATCGGGACCCGCGGCCACCGATCGGTCCCTGGCACCCGCACACCTGACCGCGAGCTGCTTCGTGCTGACGCCGGACCGCTCCCGCGTCCTGCTCTGCTTCCACCGCAAGGGGCAGTTCTGGGTGCAGCTGGGCGGGCACCTGGAGCCCGGCGACGCGTCCCTGTCCGCGGCCGCGTACCGCGAAGCGCGCGAGGAGGGCGGCATCCTCGACCTGACTCCGGGCGGGATACAGCCGGCCGATCTCAACCGGCACGACCTGTCCGCGGCGTTCGGCCGGTGCCGGACGCACTGGGACGTCGGGTTCGTCGCGTACGCCCCCGCATCCTCGGTGCCCGTGGTCAGCGTCGAGAGCGAGCAGGTGGCGTGGTTCGACGTCGACGCGCTGCCCGAGCGCACGCCCGAGGACTTCGCGCTGCGGCTGCGGACCGTGCTGGCGGAGCTCGAGGGCTAGGCGCCGGCCGGGGCGACCGTACCCACCTGGATCGACCCGCCGGTCATGACGTCGGCGAGGCAGTCGGTCACCCGGTCGACGTCGGCCTCGGTGGCCTCGGCCACGAACACGGCGGTCACGGTGGAGCCCGAGGTGGTGGGCGGTGTCACCAGCGGGTCGTCGAAGCACGACGCCCAGTCACCCGCGGGGTCGGTGAGCTGGATCGCCCACGGTCCGTCCTGCGGCTCCTGCTGCGGCTGCCCACCGAGCCCCACCAGCGCGGTCAGGGCCAGCGCCAGCGCCAGCACGAGTGCCGCGACGACAGCGATCTTTCCCCTGATTGCTCGCACACCCCCAGTCTACGGGCCGTCATTGCACCAAGCGGTTCAGTGTCCTATGGTGAACCACATGGTTCAGCATGAAGTTCTCGACCGGGTCTACTCGGCGCTCGCCGACTCGACCCGGCGCGACATCCTCACCCGGCTCGGAGAGGAACCCGCCACCATCGGGCAGCTCGCCGAGCCGCACGGCATGACCCTCACCGGCATGACGAAGCACGTGCGGATCCTCGAGGACGTCGGCCTGGTCCGCACCGAGAAGGTCGGCCGGTCCCGGCAGTGCCGGCTCGGCGAGGAGCGACTGGAGGACGCGATGGCGTGGATCTCCTTCTACCAGCGGCTCTGGGAGCGTCGGCTCGACGGTCTCGAGGCCTACTTCACCCTGCAGAAAGGCGCGGACCGATGACCACCGACACCTCGCTCGACCTGCGCATGACGCGCATCCTGCCCGCCAGCCCGGAGGAGGTCTTCGACGCCTATACCGACGCGGAGAAGCAGAAGATCTGGTTCTCGATCCTCGACGAGGAGCCCGGCATCGTGGAGATCGAGGTCGACCTGCGCGTCGGCGGCCAGCAGACCGCCGTGTGGGGGCCGGACCGCGACACGCTGTTCCGCGAGGTCCAGACGTTCCAGGTCATCGACCGGCCGCACCGGCTGGTGACCGAGTCCACGGGCAGCACCCCCGACGGCATGACCATGACGACGCACATCGAGGTCACGTTCGACGCCGTCGACGGCGGCACTCTGGTGACCGTCGTGCAGAGCGGCTTCCCGGCCGTCGAGGTGCGCGACTTCTTCAGCCAGGAGGTCTGGGTGGGTGCGCTCAACCGCATCGAGGCGTACCTGAAGTCGGTCGCGACCGGCGATTGACGTTGCCGGTCCGCGGGGGCGGGCACGAGGCTGTGCGACATGCCGGAGCTCGTGCACGTCCCCGCGCAGCGGCAGCGGCGCCTGTGACGGACGTGGCCGGCTGGCAACCCGGGTCCGTGCGCGACGCCGCCGGCGGTCTGGCCGCCCTCACGCTGGCGACCTTCGTCGCGCTCACCACCGAGCTGGTGCCCGTCGGGCTGCTGCCGCAGATCAGTGCCGACCTGGACGTCACCGAGTCGGTCACCGGACTGCTGGTCACCGTCTACGCGTTCATGGTGGCGGCCCTCGCGATCCCGCTGACGGTCGGCACCCGTCGGCTCCCGCGCAAGGGCCTGCTCCTGGTGACGCTGTCCGCCTACACGCTCAGCAACGCCCTCGTCGCGATCGCGCCCTCGTTCACGCTCGTCGCCGCCGGGCGCGCCCTCGGCGGCATCGCGCACGCCCTGTTCTTCTCGCTCAGCATCGGCTACGGCGCACGCCTGGTGCTGCCGCAGGTCACCGGCCGGGCGCTCGCCCTGGTCACCGGCGGGGCGACCGCGGGAATGGTGCTCGGCGTACCGCTGTCCACCACGCTGGGCGCCGCCGTCGGCTGGCGCAACGCGTTCCTGGTGCTGGCGGCCGTCTGCGCGGTGTCCACCGTCCTGGTCGCCGTCCTGCTCCCCGCGGTGTCCTCCGACGACGCCCCGCCCGCCGACCAGACGAGGACCGTGCGCCGACAGCGGCTCGGTGCGGTGACGGCGACCAACGCGCTCACCTACCTGGCGCACTACACCGTCTACACGTACGTGTCGGTGATGCTGCTGGCCACCGGGCTGCGTGAGTCCGCCGTCGGCCCCGTCCTGCTGAGCCTGGGCGTCCTCGGGCTGGTGGGGACCGCGTTCGCCGCGGCCTCGCTCGACCGGCAGCCCCGGCGCGGCACGCTCGGCGTGCACGCGGTGATGCTGCTGGGGATGCTCGCGCTCGGAGCCGCATTCCCGTCGCGCCTGGGCGTCCTGGTCGCAGCGGCCGCCTGGTGCGGGGCGTTCGGCGCGATGGCCTCCATCTTCCAGACCGCCGCCCTCCGCACCCGCGGCGCCTCCCCCGACATCATCGGCGCCCTGGTGAACACGACCGCGAACATCGGGATCGGGGGCGGGGCCGCCGTCGGTGCCGTCGTCCTCGTCGGACCCGGCCTGGGTGCGCTGCCCTACGTCGGCGCGGCGCTCGCCGCCGGGAGCCTGGCGACGGTGCTCGTCGCGCGGCGGTCGTTCCCGGCGCTCACGCGGTAGTCGTCCCGTCCGCCTCCGGCGCCGCCTCGTCGGCGACGACCGGCGGTTCGGGCGGTGGCACCCGCAGCGGCGGGTCCTCCCCCGACAGCCACAGGTACCAGGCCGAGTCGGGGCCCCCGGGCAGGAGCACGGCCCGCGCCAGCAGGGTCAGCGGCACGGCGAGGATCGCCCCGAGCGGGCCGATGACGAACGTCCAGAAGATCACGGACACGAAGCTGAGCGTGAGCGTGATGTTCACGGCGTCGGCGACGAACTTCGGCTGCACCAGCACCTGCAGCACCACGTTCACCGCGCTGTAGACGGCGATCACGGCGAGCGCCAGGGGCCAGCCGCCCACGACGAGCGCGAGCAGCGCCGGTGGGACGACACCGATCACGAACCCGATGTTCGGGATGAAGTTGGTGACGAACGCGAGGATCGCCCAGACCGCGGGCGCGGGGACGCCGAGCGCCCACAGGGCGAGCCCGTCGATGACCGCCACCACCGCACCGAACGACGCGCTGACCACGAAGTACCGCCGCACCCCGATGTTGACGGCGGTGGCCCGGGCGAGCACGTCGCCGTGCGTGGAGCTGAACCGGTCGTCGGCCTCGTCGTAGCGGGCGGCGTCCACCGACACGAAGATGACGTACGCGACGACGACGAACAGGGTGCTCGCGACGCCCACGACCGTCCCGCTGACACTGGTCGCGACCCCGAGCAGCTGTGACGGCTGGAGCGCATCGGTCGCCGTCCGGACGGCCGACCGGTCGAGGCCGAGCGAGGCGAGCCACCGGCTGAGACCGCCGATGGCGTCCTGCAGCTCCGAGACGTACGTCTGGACGAGCCCCGCGAACTGCATGCCCGCGAACACGAGCATGGCGACGAGGACGAGCAGGATCAGGTAGACCACCGCGATGACGACCGTGGTGGCGGCCGGACGCGGCCACCCGCGACGCTCCAGCGGGTGCCGGAGCGGGTGCACGATGATGACCAGGACGGTGGCCAGGAACAGCGGCGCGAGCACCTCGCGCGCGGCGTGCAGGCCTGCGACGACGATGACCGCGGACGCGAGGAACAACAGCGTCCGGGTCGGGGGCGCGAGCCCCTGCGGCGATGCCATGGGCGCAGGGGCTCCCTTCGACGACGGCCGGGCGGGTCTTGGCAACATAGCGCGGCGGCTCAGCCCGCAACGCGCCACTCGCGGGGCGTCATGCCGTAGGTCTCCCGGAAGGCCCGACCGAAGTGCGAGGCGTCCGCGAAGCCCCAGCGGGCGCCGACGACCCCCACCGTCAGGTGTGCCGACGCGGGGTCGCGCAGCTCTCGGCGGCACTCCTGGAGGCGCTGCTCCCGGATGGTCGCCCCGAGCACGACGCCCGCCCGTGCGAGCTCGGCGTACAGGTGCCGGACCGACACGTGGTGCGCCGCCGCGATGGTCGCCGCCGACAGGTCGCGGTCGGCCAGGTGCGCGCGCACGTACGCCTCGACGCGGACGACGAGCGACCCGCTCCGCGGTGCGGCGACGTGCGTGGCGACCAGGGCGCGCACCAGGTCGACGCTCGGCCGGGTGAGCGCCACGGCCGTGGGGTGCTCGAGAGCGGCTGTCGTCGCGAGCGTGCCGAAGTAGGCGGCGACGACGGCAGCGAGCGGGTTGTTGTCCGGGCCGATGCGCCGCCCGGCGACGGCCTCGATCGTCGGAGCCGGCAGGGCGAGCTCGTCGCGGGCGACCCCGAAGCAGTAGAGCTCGCTGGGGTGGGTGTTCAGCACGGTGTACGGCCGGGTGCTCTCGTAGACCGTCATGTCGCCCGGGCGCAGGACCGCCTGGCTGCCCCCCTGCGCGACCATCGTGGAGCCCGAGACCTGCACCGCGAGGAAGACCGCCGGGTCCTCGTCGTGGCGCAGGACAAGGCTCATGAGAGACCTCGCAGGTCGGGCTGCACGGACCAGCCCACCGTAGGGCGCGGGGCCTGCGCGCCGACAGGGGTCCAGGACTGCGCGCATCGTGCAGCGACCGGCCAGAACCGTGCACGCGACGGCCATCCGCCCTCGGCAGCCGCTTCGAGACTGGCGTGACCCGCCGCCTGCTCCGAAGGAGAACCGACCATGAGCCCCACCGTCGTCCTCGTCCACGGTGCCTTTGCCGACGCCTCGGGCTGGTCCGGCGTGATCAGCCGCCTGACCGCCGCCGGGTACCAGACGTACGCCCCCGCCAACCCGCTGCGCTCGCTGTCCGGTGATGCGGCGTACATCCGCGCGTTCCTCGCGACGATCGAGGGCCCGGTCGTCCTGGTCGGGCACTCCTACGGCGGCGCGGTCATCACGAACGCGGCCGTCGGCGCCGACAACGTCACGGCCCTCGTCTACATCGCCGGTTTCGCGCTCGAGGAGGGTGAGGCGGCCGGGGCGGCCACCGCGCTCGGCAGCGACGGACCGCCGCCGGACCTCACGCAGGTCATCCTGCTGCGGCCGTTCCCCGACGCGGGCGACGGCAACGCCGACGGCTACCTGAAGCCGGAGATCTTCCCGCAGGTGTTCTGCCAGGACCTGCCGCCGGAGGAGGGCGCGATCATGGCCCTCTCGCAGCGGCCGGCCGCGCTGGCCACCCTCGGGGAGCCGTCGGGGCCGCCCGCCTGGAAGTCGCTCCCGGCCTGGTACCTGGTCGCGTCGTCGGACCGCGTGATCCCGCCCGCGGCGGAGCGTGCGATGGCGCTGCGGGCAGGCGCGACCACGGTCGAGATCGAGAGCTCGCACGTCGCGATGATCAGCCACCCCGACGAGGTCACCGCCCTCATCCAGCAGGCGATCGACGCGGCGGGGTGACGGACGGGGGTGCGCCCTACGCTCGACCGGTGATCACCCCCGCGCTCGTCGAGCGGCCCGACGGCCGCACGCTTCGCGCGTACGACGTCCCGGTCGACGACGAACGCCTCACCGTGTTCTGGCACCACGGCACCCCGAACGTCGGCACCCCGCCGGAGCCCCTGCTGCCCGCGAGCGCCGAGCGAGGGATCCGCTGGGTGTCCTACGACCGCCCCGGGTACGGCGGGTCGACGCCGCACCCCGGCCGGGACGTCGCCTCGGCGGCCGGCGACGTCGCCGCGATCGCCGACGCCCTGCGCATCGAGCGTTTCGCGGTGCTGGGCCACTCCGGCGGCGGGCCGCACGCGCTGGCCTGCGCGGCGCTGCTCCCCGACCGGGTCGTCGCCGCCGTCAGCGGGTCGGCCCAGGCGCCGTTCGGTGCGGACGGGCTCGACTGGTTCGCGGGCATCAACCGGTCCGGCACGGCCGAGCTCCGGGCCGCGGTGGCCGGCAGGGCCGCCCTCGAACGTGTGCTGGCCGCGAGCGAGTTCGACCCCGAGATGTTCACGCCGGCCGACCACGCGGCGCTCGCCGGCGCATGGGGCTGGCTCGGCCGGATCGCCGGGGAGGCCGCGGCGGCCGGCATCGGCGGCATGGTCGACGACGACCTCGCGTACGTGGCGCCGTGGGGCTTCGACCCGGCGGACGTGGTCGCGCCCGTGCTGCTGGTGCACGGCGACGCCGACCGCGTGGTGCCGCCCGCCCACGGCCGCTGGTTGGCGGACCGGATCGGGTCCGCCGAGCTGTGGCTGCGCCCCGGCGAGGGGCACGTGTCGGTGCTGGGTGCCGCGACCGACGCACTCGACTGGCTGCTGCGCACGTAGGACGTCTCGAAAGTCGTCGTGGCGCGGGGGTGAATCGCTTCGGTGCCTGGTCAGCCCGCGGTCGCGTGGTGAGGGTGGACGGACGCCCCCGCCACCCCGTCAGCGACACGGTCGCCCGGCGAGGGGGTGCTCCCGGGGGGTCAACGTCGACGTCTTCGAGAAGGGGACCCTATGTCTGTCCGAGCACGACCTCGCACTCTGATCACCGCGCTCCTCGTGGTGCTCATGGCGATGGCGGCCGCGATCGTCGCCTCCCAGCCCGCTTCCGCGCACGGGTCGGTCACCGACCCGCCCACCCGCAACTACGGCTGTTGGGAGCGCTGGGGCAGCAACCACCTCGACCCGACCATGGCGCAGAAGGACCCCATGTGCTGGCAGGCCTGGCAGGCCGACCCCAACGCCATGTGGAACTGGAACGGGCTGTACCGGGAGAACGTCGGCGGCCGGCACGAGGCCGTCATCCCGAACGGCCAGCTCTGCTCCGGCGGGCGGACGTTCTCGCCGCGCTACGACGCGCTCGACAAGCCCGGACCCTGGGTGGCCAAGACCGTCCCGACGTCCTTCACCCTCACGCTGACCGACAGCGCCAAGCACGGTGCCGACTACCTGCGCATCTACGTCTCGAAGCCGGGCTTCGACCCGACCACCGAGGCGCTCGGCTGGGACGACCTGAACCTGGTCAAGGAGACGGGTCGCTACGGCACCACGGGTCTGTACCAGACGGACGTGAACCTCTCGGGCCGCAGCGGCCGAGCCGTCCTGTTCACCATCTGGCAGGCGAGCCACCTGGACCAGCCGTACTACCTGTGCAGCGACATCAACATCGGCGGCGTCCCGGACCCCGACCCGACCACTCCCGACCCGGAGCCGACCACCCCCGACCCCGAGCCGACCACCCCCGACCCGGAGCCGACCACGCCCGGGCCGACCACCCCTGCCGGCTCCTGCACGGCGACCGTGAAGGTGGTCAACAGCTGGAACGGCTCCTTCGTCGGTGAGGTCACCGTCAAGGCCGGCTCTGCCCCGCTGACCGGCTGGCACACCGCCATCGCCGGGGCGACCATCACCCAGGCGTGGAACGGCTCCCTGTCGGGTGCCAACACCATCACCAGCGCTGCGTGGAACAGCGCCGTACCTGCGGGCGGGACCGCGACCGCCGGCTTCATCGCCAACGGCAGCGGGACCAACCTGACCGCGACCTGCGGCACGCACTGACCCATCACCACAGGCGCCCGCCGTCCCGGTCCGGGGCGGCGGGCGTCGTGGTCAGGGCAGCGTGTCCGGCAGGCCGAACGCCTCGAAGTGCTCCACGCCGATGAAGGCGGTGAGCTCCGCGACCAGGTCCCCGCGCAGCGTGAGCACGTCGAGCGACCAGGCCCGGTGCACGTCGTCGTCGGGTCTGCGCAGGTACGACGCCACGGCCGGGTGCCCGTTGGCGCTCGTCGGCACGTGCCGCCAGGAGCCGCACGCGAACGCGATCGTCGTCGCGAACTCGGCCACCGCGGACCGCCCGCGGTACCAGTGCGGCAGCGGAGGCATCGACCAGGTGACGTCCTCGGTCAGCAGCGACAGCAGGAGCTCCACGTCGCCCTGCTCGAGCGCCGAGGCGTAGGCCGCCACGGCCTCCCGGGCCCGCGCGTCGGCGGCCGGGTGCTCGTCGCGCGGCGGCACCTTCTCAGCCACCGTCGCCCGCGCGCGCTGCAGGGCGCTGTTCACCGACGCCGTCGACGTGTCCATCCAGGTCGCGATCTCGGCGGCGCTGAAGCCGAGCACCTCGAACAGCAGGAGCGCCGCGCGCTGGTTGCCGGGCAGGTGCTGCAGCGCGGCGACGAACGCGAGCTCGACCGCCTCGCGCTGCTCGTACCGCGCGTCCGGGTAGGGGCTGAGCCAGGCGACGTCCGTCAGCGGGACGTCGCCGACGACCGCGTGGTCGCTCGACGGCCCGAGGTCCACCGGCATCGCGCGGCGACCGCGGCGGCCGATCTGGTCCAGGCACGAGTTGGTGGCGATGCGGTACAGCCACGACCGCAGCGTGCTGCGCCCCTCGAAGCCGTCGAGCGCACGCCAGGCACGCAGGAGCGCGTCCTGGAGGGCGTCGTCGGCGTCGTGCACCGAGCCGAGCATCCGGTAGCAGTGCGCGTGCAGCTCCCCGCGCAGCGGAGCGACGAGCTGGGAGAAGTCCTGAGCGCGGATCTCGTCGATCTCGGTCATGTCCGATGATTCTGCCCCGCGGCGCAAGTCCTACCCGCATGACCACACTCACCACCGCCACCACCCTCGACGTCCCCGGCGCACGGCTGCACTACGAGCTGCGCGGATCCGGCCCCCTGGTCGCCCTCGTCGGCGCCCCGATGGATGCCACCGCGTTCGCTCCCCTGGCCGACCTGCTGGCCTCCGACCACACCGTCCTGACCACCGACCCGCGCGGCATCAACCGGAGCACGGTCGACCACCCGGATCGCGACTCGACGCCCGTCGAGCGCGCGTCCGACCTGGCCGCGCTCCTGCGGCACGCGGACCGAGGCCCCGCCGCGGTGCTCGGCTCGAGCGGCGGCGCCGTCGCCGTGCTGGCCCTCGTCGAGGCGCACCCGGACCTCGTGCACACCGCGATCGCGCACGAGCCCCCGCTGGACGAGCTGGTGCCCGACCACGCCGACCTGTACGAGCGCACCGAGCGGATGATCGCGACCTACCTGTCCGGCGACACCCGCGCGGCGTGGCGGCAGTTCATGGAGATCGGGAACATCCACATGCCCGAGGAGGCGTTCGAGATGTTCTTCGGCACGCCGCGCGAGGGGCAGGACGGCGCCGACGAGCACTTCCAGTTCGTGCACATGATCCGGGACACCGTGCGGTTCCGGCCGGACGTCGCCGCGCTGACCGCTGCTCCCACGCGGATCGTCGTCGGCATCGGCGAGGAGTCCACGGGCCAGCTCTGCGACCGGACCTCGCGCGCGCTCGCGTCGCTGCTGGGGATCGAGCCGGTGTTGTTCCCCGGGGACCACATCGGGTTCGCCGAACAGCCCGAGGAGTTCGTTGTCCGGCTGCGCGAGGTGCTCTAGCGTCGGGCGGATGACACCCGTCGTCGGCCACCTCACGATCGACAGCGCCGACCCCGGCACCCTCGCCGCATGGTGGGGGCAGGCGCTCGGGTGGCAGGAGGTCTGGCGGTCGCCGGACGGTGCCGAGGTCGCGATCGGCTCGCCCACCGGCGGGTCGACCAACTGGCTGTTCAACCGGGTCGAGGACGCCAAGACCGTGAAGAACCGGCTGCACGCCGACCTGCGCCCGCCGGACGGGTCCGACTACG
This sequence comes from Cellulomonas fengjieae, assembly GCF_018388465.1. Lineage (NCBI taxonomy): Bacteria > Bacillati > Actinomycetota > Actinomycetes > Micrococcales > Cellulomonadaceae > Cellulomonas > Cellulomonas fengjieae. The sequence continues at coordinate 3,793,535 of NZ_CP074404.1, forward strand.
ACACCGAGCTGGCGCGGCTGCTCGGGCTCGGGTCCGTCCGCGTCGACATCGGCCAGGGCGACGCGCCCTGGGCGGTGCTCGCCGACCCCGAGGGCAACGAGTTCTGCCTGCTGCGCCACACCCCGGCCGAGATCGCGGCCTACCTGACCACCACCGACTGAGGAGAACCATGACGTTCCAGGCGTACCTCGACACGATCGAGGACAAGACCGGCCTCACCCCGCGGCAGCTGGTGGAGATCGCGCACGAGAAGGGTCTCGACGCCCCCGGGGCCAAGGCGGCCGGCGTCGTGACGTGGCTGCAGGAGGACTACGGGGTCGGCCGCGGGCACGCCATGGCGCTGTGGCACGTCATCACGAAGGGACCGACGATCAGCACCAAGCACGTCGGCACCGACGGGGTGCACCGCGACGACAGTGACACGCTCTGGCTGGACGGCAAGGCGACGAAGCCCAGCTAGGACGTCAGTGCCGCGGCCAGCTTGTCCAGCGAGGACTCCAGCCCCGTCCGGGACAGCTGCGCGGTCTCGTCGTCGGCGTAGCCGCGCTCGATCACGGTCATGAGCCCGTCGCGCACGGTGACCACGTGGGGGACCTCGCGCGGGATGCCGGGTGGGAAGCCGGCGTCCTGCGGGTCGACCGAGCGACCGTCGGCGTCACTGAAGCCGAACCGGAACTCGAGCCGCTCACCGGGGTCGATCCGCGTGTAGGTCCAGGTGTTCCACAGGTCCACCCCGTCGGGGGTGCGCATGGCGACCAGCGACACCCCGCCCACGCGCACGTCCATCCGCGCGACCGGACAGGTGAAGCCCTGGGGCCCCCACCACGCGCGCACCGCGTCGGACTCGGTCCAGGCTGCCCAGAGCGCCGCTGCCGGGGCGTCGAACGCCCGCTGCACCTCGAGATCGGTCACGACGCCACCGCCCGGTCGAGTGCCTCCATCGACGCGCGGGTACCCGACTCCAGGCCACCGGAGGGGACCCATCTGTCCCGGTCCTCGACCGACGCGAACAGCGACACCGAGGTGAGGCGGCACCCGGTCGGCGCGGGCTCGAAGGTCTCGACGAGCAGCTGCAGCGCGCCCGGGCCGCCCGGCTCGAACTCGAACGTCGACACGAGCCGGTGTGGTGGGCTGACCTCGTGGAAGACCCCCCGCATCGGGTACTCGACCCCGTCACCGCGCGTCATGAGGAGCCGCCAGCGACCGCCGACGCGCAGGTCGTACTCCTCGACGACGACCGCGAAGCGCTCGGAGCCCTTCCATCGCGGCATGAGCTCCGGGTCGGTGTAGGCGCGGAACGCGACCTCGGGCGGCACCTCGAAATCGTGCACGACGACGACGTCCTGCCGGCCCGGCTCCACGATCAGCTCAGTGGTTCCCATCGCTGTTCCCTTCGTCCCGCCGCAGCGCGGCGATCTCGCGGTCCAGTGCGTCGAAGCGGTGCCGGAACGCCGCCCGGTGGTGCTCGAGCCAGTCCGTGGCGTCGTCCAGCGCGTCCTCGCGGAGCCGGCTGGGCCGCCACTGCGCCCGCCGCCCCCGCGTGATCAGGCCGGCCTCCTCCAGGACGCGCAGGTGCTTGGAGACCGCCTGGGTCGTGATGTCGAACGGCTCCGCCAGCTCGGCGACCGTCGCCTCGCCCTCCGTCAGCCGGGCCAGGATCGCGCGGCGGGTCGGATCCGCCAGGGCGGCGAACGTCGTGCTCAGCGGATCCATCAATGAAACCCCTCGGTTGTACAACCAACAGGTTTGATACTGGCCGCCTCAGCACCCCGCCGTCAAGCACATCCGCGACGCCGTGGATACGCTCGCCGGGGCGGCGACGCCGCTGCACGGCTGCGAGACGAGGGAGTGTCATGAGCATCAACGACGACGACATCACCAGCGAGCCGGCCCCCGCGGGGGAAGGCGTGGCGGACGGCGGCGCGAACCCGCACGGGCACGACGGCGGCGCGGACGGCTCGGCCGGCGAGGGTACCGCCGACGGCGGGGCCAACCCCGACGGGCACGACGGCGGCGCGGACGGCTCCGCGGGCGAGGGCCCGGCCGACGGCGGCGCCAACCCCGACGGGCACGACGGCGGGGCGGACGGCTCCGCGTAGTGCCCGAGAACGTCCTGGCGGAGCGCGGACCGGTCCTGCGGTCCGCGCTCTCCCGCTGCATCAACGTTCCCCGCGAGCAGTTCGCCCAGGAGGTCTGGGGCCGGACCGCCCTGCTGTCGCCGGCGAACGACGACTTCACGGACCTGCTCTCCCCGGACGCCGTCGACGAGCTGGTCGGCCGGCGCGGGCTGCGCACCCCGTTCATCCGCCTGGCCCACGAGGGCACCGTCCTGCCGCCCGACCGGTTCACGGCGTCCGGCGGGTTCGGCGCCGAGGTGTCCGACCAGGTGTCCAGCGACAAGGTGCTGGCGCAGTTCGCCGCGGGCGCGACGATCGTGCTGCAGGGCCTGCACCGGATGTGGCCGCCGCTGGTGGACTTCACGCGGCAGCTCGTCGAGGAGCTCGGCCACCCCGCGCAGGTCAACGCGTACGTCACGCCGCCGTCCTCGCAGGGCTTCGCCCCCCACTACGACACGCACGACGTGTTCGTCCTGCAGGTGTCCGGCGAGAAGCACTGGGTCATCCACGCCCCCGTGCACCCGGACCCGCTCAAGGACCAGGTGTGGACGGACCATCGCGCGGCGGTCGCGCAGGCCGGCCGGGGGGACCCCGTCATCGACCAGGTGCTGCGCCCCGGTGACGCGCTGTACCTCCCGCGCGGCTGGATCCACTCCGCGACCGCGCTCGGCGACACGTCCATCCACCTGACCGTCGGGCTGTCCGCGTACACGCGCGCTGACGTCGTCGACACCCTGCTCAGCGTGGTCGGCGGCTCTGCTGCCCTGCGCGCGTCGTTGCCGCTGGGCATCGACGTCGGCGACCCCGACCAGCTGCGACCGATCGTCGAGCAGACGGTGAGCGACCTGGTCGCCGCGCTCTCGACCGCCGACGACCTGGCAGGGCTCAGTGCCGGCCGGCTCGGCGCCCGGTTCGGGCGGGACACCCGCCCGGAGCCGGTCGCGCCGCTGGCCACCCTGAGCGCCATCACGGCCCTGAGCGAGGCCACCGCGGTCCGCTGGCGGCACGGCTACGGCGGCCGGATCGACCTCGCGGACGGCCGCGTCCGGCTGACCGCCCGCGGCACCACGCTGTCGATGCCGGTCGAGGCCGCGCCCGCCCTGGAGGTGCTGCGCGCCGGCCACCCGATCACCGTCGGCGCGCTGCCCGGGCTCGACCTGGCGAGCGCACTCGTGGTGGTCCGGCGCCTGCTGCGCGAAGGCGTGGTGGTGACGTCGCCGTGACCGACGGGTGGGTGCCCTGCAGCGACGGCGCCCGCGTCCGCGGCGACAGCCTGGTCGGCACCGGGTCCCACGGCGAGCGCTGGTTCCTCGTCGAGAACCAGGCGGGCTGGGGCCGGCACGCGCTGCTGGACCCCCCGTTCGACCACGCCCTCGGGCGTGCGCTGGTGCACCGGATCGAGGGAGCCGGGATCCGGCCGCTCGCCATCCGCCGCCCCGGGCGCAGGACGGCGCAGGACGGCACCCGGTGGGCGCTGGTCGACTCGCGACCCGGGCGGGAGTCGGTGCGCTGGGGGCGGGTCGACGGGCCGCGCGGCCTCCTCGACGTCCCGCTCGACGGCTCCGCGGGGGTGGCCTCGGACCGACCGGTGTTCGCCGTGTGCGCCCACGGCCGCCACGACCAGTGCTGCGCGGTGCGCGGCCGGGTGGTCGCCGCCCGCCTGGCCGAGGCCTACCCGGAGGAGACCTGGGAGTGCTCGCACCTGGGGGGCGACCGGTTCGCCGGCACGATGGTCCTGCTCCCGCACGGCCTGTACTACGGCTGGGTCGACGACGGTGACCCGGTCGCGGTGGCCGACGCCTACCTGGCCCGCCGGGTCGAGCCGCGGCTCCTGCGCGGACGCAGCGCGTTCTCGAACCCCGTCCAGGCCGCGCAGCACTTCGCCCGGGTGCAGCTGGGCGACGACGCCCTCGACGCCTATCCGCCGCTGCGCGAGGACCGGACGGCCGACGGCTGGTCGGTCCGGCTCGGGGCACCGGACGGCCCGGTGACCGTGACGCTGGTCGAGACGTCGTCGCCACCCCTGCTGTCCACGTGCGCGGCCACGCAGGCGCTGCCCGTACGGCAGTGGGCGCTCGGCCGGATCGCCGGGTCGGATCGCTAGGACGCCTGCGAGATCCTGAGGTGGTTGCCCGACGGGTCGCGGAACGCGCAGTCGCGCGGACCCCAGCCCTGGTCCTTGGGCTCCTGGAGGACCTCGGCGCCGGACGCCCGCACGGCCTCGAACGTCTTGTCGAGGTCGTCGGAGGCGAACACGAGCATCGGCAGGGAGCCCTTGGTGAGCAGCTCCTGGATGGCGTCGCCCTCGGCCTGCGACCGGCCCGCGTGCGGCTCGGAGAGCACGATGCCCAGGCCCGGCTGGGCGTCGGTCCCCAGGGTCACCCACCGGAACCCGCCGGACGACACGTCGTTGCGGACCTCGAGTCCCAGCGCGTCACGGTAGAAGCCCAGCGCCTCGTCGACGTCGGTGACGGTGATGTTGGTGAACTGCAGTGAGATCGTCATGCGCACGACGCTAGGAGCCGGGCGCGGTCGAGGCTTCTTCGATCCTGCTCCGTGTGCGGACCGGGCGCGTGTGCACCTTGGCGATGCACGGGGGCATCGCCTCGACCGCGCTGTGCGCGCGGCTGCGGTACGCCGACGGGGTCTCGCCCACGATCTCGGTGAACCGCGAGCTGAACGACCCGAGGGACGTACAGCCGACCGCCATGCAGGTATCCGTGACGCTCGTCCCCCTGCGGAGCAACGCCATCGCCCGCTCGATCCGGCGGGTCATCAGGTAGCTGTACGGCGTCTCGCCGTAGGCGGCGCGGAACTGGCGGGAGAAGTGCGCGGGCGACATGAGCGCCCGGGCCGCCATGGTCGGGACGTCGAGCGGCTGGGCGTAGTCGCGGTCGATCAGGTCCCGGGCGCGGCGCAGGTGAGCGAGGTTCTGCAGCTCCTCCTCAGTCACGCGATCGACGCTAGCCCGAGCGGCTCCCGCGACGCTAGAACTGGCGGATGACTGTCGTCGCGCACCTGAGCGATCCGCACATCGGCGCCACCGCTGCGAGCGTCGACCGCCTGGACCGGGTGCTCGCCGAGGTCGGCCGGCTGCCCCGGCTCGACGCACTCCTGATCACCGGTGACCTGGCCGACCACGGCCTTCCCGACGAGTACGCCGCCTTCTTCGCGGCGCTCCCGCCGGCGGTCCCGACGCTCGTCACGCCCGGCAACCACGACGTCCGCGACGCGCTCCGGCCGTTCGTGCCCGCGGCGGGTGCCGGCCCGGTCAACTCGGTGCTCGACGTCGCCGACCTCCGGCTCGTCGGGCTGGACACCTCCGTCCCCGGGCGCGACGAGGGCTACCTCGAGCCCGCCACCCTGGCGTTCGCGCGGAACGCCATCGATCAGGCCCCCGGGCGCGTGCTGCTCGCCATGCACCACCCGTCGATACCGGTCGGCAACCCCGTCCTGGACGGGATGGCCCTGACCAACGCGTCGGCGCTGACGGAGCTGGTCACGTCGTCCCCGTCCGTCATCGGCTGCCTGACGGGGCACGTCCACAGCGGCCTGGCCGGGACCTTCGCCGGGCGACCCATGCTCGGCGCGGTCGGCATCGTGTCGACCCTGCGGATCGATGGTGGCACCGACCCGCTGGAGGACCGCACGGCCATGCCGGGACTTGCCCTGCACACGATCGACGACAGCGGCGGCATCATCACCGTCTTCCACGCCCTGGCTCCCGGCACCACCTAGCGCGTCGAGCCAACGGCCTCCCGGGTGCCTTGTCGGATCAACGCGAAGACTTGGTCGCGCCGGGTAGGACCAGGTCTTCGGGCTGCCGTCGGGACGCCAGCAGGCTTGCCTGGGGGCGGCGCTCGCCCGCGGCGGGTTCGCGGACGAGGCGGGCGTCGATGACGAACCCGGCCGCCTCGAGGAGGGCGGCGACGGTGTCCGGTGCGTGCAGCCAGGCGTCGCAGCTCACCTCGTGCCCGTAGGCGCGCGTCATCGCGCGGTGCTCGTCGTGCCCGGCCTGGAAGCCGAGCAGCAGGTGCCCGCCGGGGGCCAGGACACGACGCAGCTCGGCGACGACCGCCCGCAGCCCGTGCGGGGGCGTGTGGATGATCGAGTACCAGGCCAGCACCCCCGCCTGGCTCTCGTCCGGCAGGTCGAGCGCGGTCATCGAGCCGACCTCGAAGCGCAGTCCCGGGTGCGCGCCGCGGGCGACCTCGATCATCCCCGGCGACAGGTCGATGCCGACGACGTCGATCCCGAGCCCGGCCAGGTAGGCGGTCAGCCGACCCGTCCCGCAGCCCACGTCGGCGACCGGTCCGTCCACGCGGTCGGCGAAGTCGGCCAGCATCGCGCGGTCCAGCGGACCCTCGGCGTCCAGGCCCGTGACCACCCGCGCGTAGTCCACGGCCACGGTGTCGTACGTCGCGCGGGTGGCGTCGAGGGTCATCGCTCAGCCCGTGACGGTGAACTCCGCGCGCAGGAGCACCTCGTCGCGCGACGACGGGCCGACGAGCAGCTCGAACTGGCCGGGCTCGACGATGCGGCGACCGGCCGCGTCCACGAGCGTGCAGTCCGCGACGGGCAGCGAGAGGTCGACGACCACCCGCTCACCGGGCGCGACCTGCACCTGCCGGTACGTCTTGAGCTCCTTGATCGCCCACGTCACCGACGTGACGGTGTCGCGCACGTAGACCTGCACGGTCTCCAGCGCCGGCCGGTCGCCTGTGTTGTGCAGCGTGACCTGGGCCCGGATCGTGTCGCCGGTACCGAGCTCGGGCTCCAGGACCCGCAGGTCGTCGTACGTCACGGTCGTGTACGACAGGCCCTCGCCGAACGCGAACGGCACGCGCTGCGTCAGGTCGGCGTAGCGCGTCCCGTGCTGGCCGGGGAGCTGGTTGTAGAACACGGGCAGCTGGCCGACGTGCTGGGCGAACGAGATCGGCAGGCGGCCCGACGGCTCGATCCGGCCGAGGACCAGCTCGGCGATGGCCTGGCCGCCGCGCATGCCGGGGTTGGCGGCCCAGATGATCGCCGCGGCGTCCATCGCGCTGGCCGGCAGCACGTGCGGCTTGCTCGCGATGACGACGACCACCAGCGGCGTGCCGGTCGCGGCGAGCGCGTCGAGCAGCGCCACCTGGCCGCCGATGAGCTCCAGGGTGGCGGTGGACCGGCCCTCGCCGACCAGCTCGATGCGGTCGCCCACCACGGCGACGACGACGTCGGCGGCCCGGGCGGCGGCGACCGCCTCCGCGATCAGGGCCTCGTCGGGCTCGGCGGGGATGACGACCTGCGGGCGCGGCTGGCCGTCGGGGAAGAGCTCACCCTCCGGGTCGGCGCCGAGCGTGAGGATGTCGGCGCCGCGGGCGTGCGTGACCGTCCAGCCGTCGGGCGCGTGCTCGCGGAAGCCGTCCAGGACTGTGGTGGTCAGCTCGCGCGGGTGGCCGTCCGGCAGCCAGTCGGCCTGGCCGGAGGACCCGGCCCAGTCGCCCAGCTGGGTGTGCTGGTCGTCCGCGTTGGGCCCGACGACCGCGATGGTCCGGGTGCCGGAGTCGAGCGGGAGCGTGCCGTCGTTGGTGAGCAGGACCAGGGAGCGCCGGGCCACCTCGAGGTTGATCGCGGTGTGCTCGGCCGAGCCGATGACGGCGGCCTGCCGCTCCACCGAGGGGTGGCGGGCGTCCTCGAACAGGCCCAGCTCGAACTTCACGGTGAGGATGCGGGACACGGCCGCGTCCAGCGCGTCCTCGTCGAGAAGCCCGTCGCGCACGGCCTGCTGCGCGCCCTCGAAGAAGCCGGGCGTCGTCATGACCATGTCGTTGCCGGCCCGCACGGCCGCGGCCGACGCGTGCGCGTAGTCGGGCTGGATGCGCTGCTCCCAGACCATCCGGCCGACGTTGTCCCAGTCGGTGATGAGCGTGCCCTCGTAGCCCCACTCGCCCCGCAGCACCTCGCCCAGCAGCCAGTCGTTGACGGTGATCGGCACACCGTCCATCGACTGGTACCCGAGCATGAACGTGCGGCAACCCTCGCGGGCGACGCGCTCGAACGGGGGCAGGAACCACGAGCGGAGCTTGCGGCGGGAGATGTCGGCCTCGGTGGCGTCGCGGCCGCCCTGCGTCTCGGAGTACCCGGCGAAGTGCTTGGCCGTCGCCAGGATCGCGGTGGGGTCGGACAGGCCGTCGCCCTGGTAGCCGCGCACCATGGCCGACGACAGCTCGCCGATGAGGAACGGGTCCTCGCCGAAGGTCTCGCTCACGCGGCCCCAGCGCAGGTCCCGGGCGATGCAGAGCACCGGCGAGAACGTCCAGTGGATGCCGGTGGCGGCCACCTCGACGGCCGTCGCGCGCGCACCCCGCTCCAGCAGGTCGGCGTCCCACGTCGCCGCCATGCCGAGCTGCGTCGGGAAGATCGTCGCGCCCTCCCAGAAGGAGTGCCCGTGGATGCAGTCCTCGGCGATGAGCAGCGGGATCTGCAGCCGGGTCCGGGCGGTCAGCTCGTGTGCCTGGCGGACCCGCTCCGGCGACGTGTGCAGGATCGACCCGACGTGCTGCGTGAGCACCAGGTCCTCCACGCCGTCCTTGGCGTTGAGCTGCATCATCTGGCCGACCTTCTCCTCGAGCGTCATGCGCCCGACGAGGTCGGCGACGCGCTCGGCGACGGGGAGAGAGGGGTCCTGATAGGGCGCGCTCATGGGGTGTCCTGGTGGGGTCGGAACGATTCGAGGATGCTGGCTGCGAGACACCCTAGAGCAGCGCGCGACGGCGGACGAGTACGCGCTCGGTGGACGAGAGGACGGCGGCGCGGACCGCGCTCACCACGCCCCGGCGACCGTCACGAGCGCGAGCGCCAGCACCAGACCGGTGACCACGCTGCAGAACCAGAGGAAGCCGAGAGTGGGACGGCGACCACGGCGACGGCGACCACGGTCGCGATCGATGAGCGGCGCGCTGCCATGCAGGAACGATAGGGATGCGGCGCACAGGCGCGGCGGGTCGATGCGAAGATCACCCGGCTGGGTGGTCGGGAGCTTCGAGCGGTCGGCGGACCGCGGGTTCGGGACGTTGTCGAGATGCACGACAGATGGACCGCGGCCGAGCGTCGCACCTCGACCGGCTACCCGTCTCGGCCGGTCGCCAGTCAAGGTGTGCAGTCGGCTCAGTGGGTCAGACGGGATCGGTGAACGAGATCGGCTCGCCGGCGGCGTGAGCGGAAGTGATCTCCCCGCGCGTCGACTCGCCGATGTACCCACCGGGGTTGACGACCACAACCCGGTCAGCCCCGACGTCTGGCTACTGGCCCGGTAACGTCGCTCACATGCCTGGCTTCGCCCCTTTTCAGCCCGGCGCGGGGCATCGCCCAGCGCCGGTCGCCGTGCGGCCGGCAGCACTGGGTGATGTCGAGGCCATGCTGGAAATTCAGCGGCGGGCGGGCAGGCCGGCTCATCCGGATGCGTACCGCCGCGCGGTGGGGAACCCGGACTGCTGCGTTCTCGTCGCAGAATGCTCGTCGCAGGCGGGTGACCCGATCACCGTCGGCTGGGCCCGGACGTACCGCCACGCCGCGGCAGTAGATCCGGCACCCACCGGTCACTACCTTGGCGGCGTCACGGTCGACCCCTCGTGGCGGCGAAGGGGCATCGCCCTCGCTCTGACCGCGGCGCGCGTGCAGTGGATCGCGGACCGCGCAGACGAGGTCTTCTACGTCGTGAACCCCCGCAACCTGGCCTCGATCGAGCTGCACCGTCGCTGGTCCTTCGAGGAGGTCATGCGCTCGTCGCGTCTGACAGGTGTCGAGTTCTCGGGCGGCGTGGGGATCCTGATGCGCGCCACGTTGGCCCAACGCGCTGACTCTCAAGACGGCACTCTCCGGTAGCCATCCGCCCGAGGCGAGCGCAGGACGCCACCTGGCGTCGCGTGCTCACCGATCCGGCCGGACAGGTCTGCTCCGTCGGCACCCGGTCGTACCGGCCCGGCGCGGACCTGACGCGCACGGTGATGGCGCGTGACGTGACCTGCACGTTCCCCGGGTGCCGTCAGCCTGCGGCCCGCTGCGAGATCGACCACCGCGTCCCACGACTTCTCGCGCAGCCCGGACGACCACCTCCACGACCCGCCGACCTGCGAAGCGAACCTGCACTCGCTGTGCAAGCACCACCACCAGGCCAAGACCGAGGGCTGGTGGACGGTCCACTACGACCGGGCCACCGGCGTCTCCACCTGGACCGACCGGCACGGCATCACCCACGCCCGCCATCCCGTCCAGGTGTGCATCCCTCCCGAGGCCCTGACGCACCGAGCGCCACCACCCGACATCGGCGCCCCACCCTTCTGAGCTGGGGCTCACCGCGCCCGGCGCACCGCGATGACGTTGTCCGTGACCTCGGCGACCTGACCGTCGGGACCGGTCGCCATGCGCCGCGGGGACTCGAGCCGCTCCACGGACCAGCCGTCGCCCAGCTCGAACGACGCGAGCGACTCCTGCGCAGTCGGGAACTGCGCGTGGTGCATCCACGGCGCCACCGACGCGTGCTCGACGATCAGCAGGAGCCCGCCGGGCGCGACCAGATCAGCGGCGCGGTGCAGCACCTCGGACCGGGGGAACTCCGCCGGCCCGTGCAGGTAGGCCGAGGTCACCAGGTCGAACCGGCCGGACGGCATCGACACCTGCAGGTCGTGCTGCTCGACGGTCACCCGGTCGGACAGGCCCGCGTCGGCGGCGGCCTGGGCCACGCGGCCGAGCGCGACCGCGGAGGCGTCCACCGCGGTGACGTGCCAGCCCAGCGACGCCAGCCAGAGGGCGTCGCCGCCGTGCCCGCAGCCGAGGTCGACCGCGCGGCCGGCGGCGGGCGCCAGGCCTCCGAGGACGTCGACGAGAACCGCGTTCGGGCGCGTGCCCCACGCGGGGTCGATCGTCGCGTAGTGCTCGTCCCAGTAGTGCTCGTCGTGCGTGTGCCCGTCAGGCGTGTGCTCAGTCATGCTCGCCACTGTCCGTCGCCGCGGCGGCGGCCGGCAAGCCTTCTTGCCGGTCCGGCAAACCGACCGCGGCGACCAGGCGGCGGACCACCTCGTCCGGGTCCGACTCCCACTCGGTGGCCAGCACCTGCACCACGCGCCAGCCGCCCGAGCGCAGCGCGGTCGGCTGCGTCACCCGACGCTCGTCGAGCGAGTGCGCGCGCAGGCGTGCGGGCTGGTCGACGAGCACCCCGACGGTGTGCGCGGTGGCGCCCGGGGGCCGCAGGGCCAGGTCCGCGCGGAACGCGGACTGCCCGACTCCCGCGACGACCTCGACGCCGGCCGCGCGGACCGCGTCGGCGATCTGCTCGACGATCGGCACCACGGGAGCACCCGCCGCGGGCCCGGTGTGCTCGTGGAGGCCCGCCAGCACGCCGGCGGCTGCGGCCGCGTCGCCGTTGGAGACCGCGTCGGCGTAGTGCAGGAACTCGCGCAGGGTGTGTGCGCCGTCGTTGTAGACGTTGGTGATGGCTGTGTGGTCGATGCTGCTGACCAGGACCATGTGCCGGCGGGCGCGGCTGAAGATGACGTTGAGCCGCTTCTCGCCGCCCGCGTTGTTGATGGGCCCGAAGTTCATCCGCATCCGACCGTCCGGGCCGGCGGCGTAGCAGACGCTCATCAGGATGATGTCGCGCTCGTCGCCCTGGACGTTCTCGAGGTTCTTCACGAACAGCCCGACCACCTGGCCGTCCTCCTCGCGCGTCACCTCGGCGTCGTAGCGGCGGGCGAAGTCGGCGTCGTCGCGGCCCAGGCGCTCCAGCGCCCGCTCGATCTCCGACTGCTGCGCCTCCGAGAACGCGACGATCCCGAGCGTCTGGCCCGTCTCCCGGCGCAGGAGCTCACGCACCAGCTCCCCGATCCACGCGGCCTCCTGCGGGTTGGTGCGCTGCTCGTAGACGCCGTCGAGCACGCGCATCGCGCTGATGCTCCGCTCCAGCAGACCGTCGACGGCGGCCTCGACCTCCTGCGGCGAGCACGTCCCCACGGCGACCTCCAGGGGACGCGCCCGGACGTGGGTGAGCGTCCGGTCCGGGATCGTGGTCAGCCGGCCCTCGTAGAACGCCGCGTTGCTGAACTGGATGAGCGCCTCGTACTGGCTGCGGTAGTGCCAGGTGAGCATGGTCGACGGCAGCCGGACCGACCCGACCGCGAGGAAGCTGTCGGAGTCGAGCACCGCCCCGACCGGGGCGTCGTCGTCGAGGCCCTCCTGCGGAGATCCGCCCACCTGGAAGTACCGCGTCGGCGGCAGCTGCATCCGGTCCCCGACCACGATCACCTGCGCACCGCGGTACAGCGCGGGCACGGCCTCCTCGACGGGGATCTGGCTCGCCTCGTCGAAGATCACCACATCGAACGACGTGTCCAGGGGCAGGGTGTCCGACAGCGACGACGGGCTCATCAGCCAGACGGGCCGCATCGCGGCGACGACTGCGCCGGGCTCGGCCGAGGCGAGGTGCCGGATCGACTTGTACGCGCGCACCTTGCCGAACTCGTGCTCGAGCTCGCGCCGGCCCGCCATCCAGGTCGCCTTGAGCGCGCGGTCCTCCGGGTGCATCCCGGTGACGCTGCGCTGGGAGTGGGCGACCGCCTCGACGAACCGGGCACGCAGCCGGGCGGTGACCACGTCGGCGTTGGCGCGCTGCAGCGCCGGGGCGCGCTCGGCCACGCGGTCCAGCAGGTCGGCCAGCCGGTCGCCGTCCAGGTGGTTCAGGGTGGGCTGCTGGGCGCGCGCCTCGCGCATCGACGCCGCGACGACGGCGTGCTCCAGCTGGTCCGGCGACGCGTCCAGGTGCCGCAGCGCGCGCAGGACGGTCGGTGCCACGGCCAGGTCGCGCAGCGTGCCGGCGGCGGCGCGGACCAGGGCCTGGCCGTCCGCACCGGTCAGCCCCCGCAGCTCGTCGCGCAGCGTGCTCATGGGCAGGTCGTCCACCCCCGTGACGAGGCCGGCGAGGCTGGTCCGCACGGCCTCCACCTGCTCCGGCAGCCTGTCGAGCGCGTCGTCGGGCTCGGCATCGGACAGCCGGGTGCGCCAGACCGCGAGCGTTCCGGTGTGCGTGCGGATCGCGGCGATCCGGTCGCTCAGCACCGCGAGGTCGCCGTGCCCCCACTCACGGGCCAGCTCCTGGGAGAGCGCGTCCGCGCGCGCGGCGGTCTCGTAGCGGGACACGAGGAGCTCGAGCGCCTGCGTCACGGTCGGTCGAACCTGTCGGTCACCGGCGTCGAACCCGGCCGCGACGAGCCCCTTCACGCGCCGCCAGCCACCGTCGAGGAACTTCCACGCCGAGGGCTCGCGCCGTCGGGCGATCTCCAGGGCGGCGGCGGCGTCGGGAGCGGACAGCGGCTCCCGCCAGCCGGCTGCGGCACGGTCCGCGGCATCGGCTGCCGCCTCGACGTCACGCCAGGCCGCCGTCGCGTCCTGGAGCCGACGGGCGGCCGGCGTGCGCGGGGTGACCGCAGTGGCCAGGTCCCGCTGCACCAGCGGCGCGAGGACCGCGTGCATCTGCCCCACCGCGTCGGCGTCGTCCACGGTGAGGCCGTCACCGTCCGCCGACGCACCCGCCGCGACCAGCAGGGCGAGCACCGCGTCGAGGGCCTGCACCGCCCCCTGGGCGCGCTGGGCCACCACGGCGTCGGCGCGGGACTCGTCGAGGACGGCCGGGTCGACCAGCCGCACCGGCGTGCGCGCGAGCACCGGGGCCGCGCCCGCCCGGGCCAGGGCGGCGACGAGCGCGTCGACCAGCGGACGAACCGGGACCCAGTCGGCGGGCTCGGGCAGCAGCGCCTGCTGCGCCGGCGAGAGGTCGTCACCCCAGCGGAAGCCGCGCAGCGCGATCAGCCGGTCGAGCACGTCCTGCACGCCCGCCAGTGCCTGCTCGTAGGCGCCCACCTCCGCCAGCGCGCCGGTCGTCGCGGCGATCAGCGCGGCCCGGCGCTCCTCGACCGCCTCGAGCGGCTCGGTGTCGGCCAGCCACCGCTCGTAGGTGTCGCGCAGACCGTGCACGAACTCCTTCTTGTCCTGCTGGCTGTCGTGCACCAGCGTGCAGATCTCACCGAGCCCCTGCGCGCGCAGCCGTGCGTGCACCACGTCGAGGGCAGCGCGCTTCTGGCAGACGAACAGCACGCGCTTGCCGTGCGCGACGAAGTCGGCCACCAGGTTGGTGATCGTCTGCGACTTGCCCGTGCCGGGTGGCCCCTGGATGACGAAGTTGTCCCCGGAGCGGGCCAGGGCCACGGCGCCGATCTGCGAGGCGTCCGCGGGGACCACCAGGTAGCGGTCGGCCACGGGGATCGTGGCGCCGTGCTCCGCGACGTCCCGCGGGGCGTCCGAGAACAGCTCGTCGAACGCGGCGTTCGGCATGGGCTCGGTGAGCAGGGCGTCGTAGTCCCGGACCAGGCTGAGCGTGCGGTAGTTGAAGTTGGCCAGCGTGACCATCGTCAGGTCGACGTCCCACGTGTACGGGTTCTCGTCGGCCGTGCTCTGCACGGAGAACGTGTCGACCATGTGCTGCGGGGCCGGTGCGTCGCCGAGCTCGACCGACAGCGGGATCGGCCGGCGCTGGATCCGGTCGGCGAAGATCTGCACACCCAGCGGCGCCCAGCCCGGGCGGCGGTAGGAGTAGGCGTACTGGCGGCGCCCGAAGGTCGGGCGGCTGCTCGGGCGGCGGCGGCGGTAGGCCTGCAGCGCCGCCTGCGCGCGGTGCCGCACCAGCTCGATGCGCGGCGTGTCCACCAGGCCGACCACGACCGCGGGCTGGGTGGCGCGTGCCTGCTTCTCGATGCGCGCGCGCAGCTCCTCGACGGCCCCCTCGACGGCGAGGTCGATCGTCTCCGGCAGCCGCAGCCCGAACAGCTCGTCGAGCTGGTGCCGCAGCACCGGGTTGACCTCGGCCACCGTGCTGGTCAGCTGCAGCCGGTACGCGTCCCGCACCCCGCGCTGCTTGGTCAGGGTCACCGGCGCGAGCACCAGGGGCGACTCGATCGGCGTGGTCGGGTCGTTCTTGACGTCGTGCCAGCGCAGGAACGCCACGACGAGCCGCAGCTGGTCGCGGCCGTACTCGGCACGGTCCCGACGGGCCGAGGAGATCAGCGCGTCGAGCGCGACCGCGGCGTAGGGCGCGTCGTCCCAGCGCACCAGCGAGCCGACGTCGAGCACCTTCCCGTCCACCAGCCGCGCCGATGCCGCCCCGCCCCACGTGAACAGCTGCGCGGCGCGGATGTGCCGGGCGTCGAGCACCAGCGGCACGGACGCCTCGGTCAGGTTGATCGTCCGCCCGGTCGGGCGGAAGTGCAGCAGCGGGTTCCGCCGGGACGCGTCGAAGAGTCGGTCGCGCAGGTGCTCGAGCACCGCGGCACGGGAGTCCGCCTGCGCGCCGAGGACGCGGTCGAGGTCGAAGTCCTCGGGCTGGTCACGGTAGGACTCCAGCCGCACGATCACGTCTGCCAGGTCCTGCGCGCGGCGCCGACGGTCGGGCGCGATCATCGAGCTGGCGACGGTGGCGAGCACCGGGTGCAGCCCGGGGGCCAGCGCGAACAGGTTGCTGCGGCGCTCCTGGAGCAGCGCCGCGTCGTCCTCGTCGGCCAGGTCCAGGCCGCACACCAGCGCGACGAACAGCTCGCCCAGGCTCGCGATGTCGGTCAGCTCGTCGTGGTGCCCGGCCAGGTGCTCCCAGCGCTGCCAGCCGGCGACCACGCGCATCGCACCGGGCCCGGTCACATCCGCGTCCTGCACCTCGACCGCGCCGGTGACCTCGGCGGCGGCGATGGCGGCTCGGTTCCGGACGGGCGGCCCGGCGAGCGCCACGTCGATCGTCACGGGGTCGCGGTCGTCGAGTGCGGCGAGCCCACGCAGCGGCGCGACCCGGCCTGTCTCGTGCAGGCCCTGCACCGTGCGGAACATCGGCAGCAGCAGCCCGAGGACGTCGTCGGGGGGCAGCCCGCCGCGGTCCACAGCGCGCCCGACCAGCCGGCGCATCAGCGGACCGTCCGCGGGGAGTCGGCCGCCGCGAGGACCCTGGTCATCGCCCGGTCGCCCAGGTCGAGCTCGTCGCGGATCATCTGCAGGAGCTCGTCGCCCAGCCCGACCCGGCGGGCCAGCGCGAGCACCGCGCCGAGGTCGTCGGCCCCGCCCTCGTCGTCCGCCGTCGCGAAGTCGAGCAGCACCGCCGCGAGGTACCTGCGCGTCTCCGTGCCGAGCGTGGTGGGCAGGTCCGTCACCACCGGGGCCTGCCCGACGACGACGCCGAACCGCCCGGCCAGGTCCAGCGCCTCGTCGCTGCGCACCGTGTCCTCGGTGCCCTCGGTGCCCTCGTCCACCAGCATCCACACCAGCGCCCGCGTGACCTCGGCGAGCCTGTCCTGCCCGAGCACGTCCAGCACCGCGAGGTCGAGCTGCGGGCCGAGCGCCGCCGCGACCAGCGGGTCGGCGCCCCGCCCTCGCTCGGCCCACTCCTGCAGCGCCCACGCGCGCAGCACCGTCTCGGGGTGCGTGCTCCCGGCGCTCGGCACGCTGTAGTCCACCTCGGCGGCCTGGCGCAGGTAGGCGGCCGAGTCGACCTTGGCCAGGCCGGTCGCCAACTTGACCAGGCCGCTGACGGTGGTCGTCAGGGACCCGCAGGCCAGCATGCCTCCGCGATCGGCGTACAGCTCGGTGGCCAGCCGGAACCGGCGGGCGGTCTCCAGGTACTCCGACGGGGTGCGGGCGTCCGACTCGGCCGCGTCCAGGAGCCGCGACGCCGCCAGGAACCGCCCGTCCTGGGCGGTCCACAGCACGTGGTGGGCCAGCTCGTGCCCCGCGACGGCGCACAGCTCGTCGGCGTCGAGCAGGTTGAGGGTGGCACCGGACAGGATCAGGACGACGCGGTCCGGCACGAACACCAGCTCGGCATTGGCCCGCTGTCCCCCCTCGTCGACGTAGATCTCGACGGGCGCCACGACACCGAGCGCGTCGGCGGCCCGCTGGACGGCCGCGTGCACCTCGGCATGGGCGAGCGCGTCCACGCGGTACGTCTGACGCAGCAGCAGCTGGTTCAGCTCCGTGGTGGGTCCCATGGGCCGCAGCGAGCCGAACGCCACTGGGTTCTCGCGCTCGAGGACGGTCGCGACGTCGTGGTGGTACGCCAGCGGTCCCCAGTCGGTCACGGCCACCTCCCTCGTCATCGGCCCCGGCGACGATAACGTGCGGAAACCCCCGCGCCGCTCCGCTCGTTCACCCTGGACGGCCACCCATCCGGACGGAGACCCCATGAACCCGCTCGTCTGCCCCAAGTGCGGCTCGGACATGCGCGCCTACGAGCGCAACGGTGTGACCATCGACCAGTGCACCGGATGCCGCGGCATCTTCCTGGACCGGGGCGAGCTCGAGCGCCTCACCGACGCGGAGGCCGCCTTCTACGGCTCGCCCCAGGCCACGGCGCCCGCTCCCGCGCGGTACCCCGAGGACGACCGCTACGGAGGCGACCGGGACCGTGATCGAGACCGTGATCGAGACCGTGACGACCGCTACCGGGGCGACCGCGACGACTACTACAAGAAGAAGAAGCGCAAGAGCTTCCTCGACGAGCTCTTCGACTGACCGCCCTCGGGTGCCACTGGGGGCGCAGGCACCTGGCGCTCGAGTCGGCCCGGCGGTCAGACCAGCCGCTCGACGAGCGCGATCTCGGCGGAGTCGTTCCAGCCGGTGACCCCCTCGAACACGACCGCGCGCTCGGGCGAGGCCATCCACGCCTGCTCGAGCCGCCCGAACTCCTCCGGTGAACCCTCGGCGCTGACCGCCCAGGTGAACTCTGCCGCCGCGCGGTCGAGGTAGGCGGACTCCACGGTGAACCCGAACTCGGCCCGCGCGGGCACGAGGAGCGCCGGCCACCACGCCAGGAACTCGTCGACCAGGTGCGGCTTGAGGTGGTACCGGCGGAGCTGGACGGTGCGGGCCATGGCGGGTCCTCTCGGGTGGTCAGTGCACGCGCAGGGAACCCACCGTCGCCTCGACGTGGATGACGGCGTCCCGCAGCGCGAGGCCGGTGAGCGTCACGCCGTCGACCTTGGTCGAGATCGCGCGCTGGACGGCGATCACGACCCAGGGCTCCGACTCGCCGCGCTGCACCTCGACCAGGCCCGGCGGCAGGCCCCGGGCCTGCAGCGCGGTGTTGATCGGACCGACGAGGTACGGCACGAGCTTGTGCGCGGGCAGGGCCCTCGCGTGCGCCGTCACCACGAGGGTCACCATCCCCGCGGAGTAGTCGGCGAACCGGACGGTGACGGCGACGGTGCCGGCCGCCGCCGCGGCGAGGCGCACACCGGTGGACGGGTCGGGGATCGCGCGCAGGTCGATCTCGGCGTGGATCGTCGAGCCCTCGCAGCGCAGCGCCTGCACCATCGGCGGGAGCGGTTCCCGGGCCACGGCGATGGCCATCGCCTCGGCGAACGGTAGGGCGAGCTGCATCGGTGCTCCTCGGTGTGCTGGACGGCGACCTCAGCACCGTACGGCCTCCCCGCCCCGTCCGCCGCCGTCACCCGGCAGAGAGCGCCGCCGTCACCAGCCCGGAGGAGTGCCGGTTGACGTGCGGCTCCAGTCCGAGGTTCGCCCGCAGCGTCGTCCCCTCGTACTCCCGCCGGAACAGCCCGCGGTCCTGCAGGATCGGCACCACCGTGTCGACGAACACGTCGAGCCCGCCGGGCAGGTACGGCGGCATGACGTTGAAGCCGTCGGCGGCACCCTGCTCGAACCACGTCTGGATCTCGTCGGCCACCTCGGTGGGGGTGCCGGCGAACGTCCGGTGCCCGCGACCCCCGCCCAGGCGCGCGATGAGCTCGCGGACGGTCAGGTTCTCGCCCTCCGCGAGGTCGCGCACCAGCTGGTAGCGGCTCTTGTTGCCCTCGATGGAGTCGATGGGCGGGATCGGGGGGAGCGGCGAGTCGAGCGGGTGGTCGGTGAGGTCGAGGCCGAGCATCCCGGACAGCTGCCGCAGCGCGTAGTCCGGGGAGATGAGGTCGGTGAACTCCTGCTCGAGGGCCCGCGCCTCCTGCGTGGTGGGGGCGATGAACGGGACGATGCCGGGCAGCACCGCCAGGTCCTGGGGGCGGCGGCCGTAGGCGGCCAGCCGGCCCTTGAGGTCCCCGTAGAACGCCTGCCCCTCGGCCAGCGTCCGCTGCGCCGTGAACACCGCCTCGGCGTACCGCGCGGCGAACACCTTGCCCGACTCCGACGAGCCTGCCTGCACCAGCAGGGGCCGGCCCTGTGGCGATCCCGGGACGTTGAGCGGGCCGGCCACGCGGAAGTGCTCCCCCGCGTGGTCGGCGCGGTGCACCTTGGTGGCGTCCGCGAACACCCCGTCCGCCGCGTCGAGCCGGATGGCGTCCGCCTCCCACGAGTCCCACAGGGCGA
The DNA here is from genome assembly GCF_018388465.1 of Cellulomonas fengjieae. Classification (NCBI taxonomy): domain Bacteria; kingdom Bacillati; phylum Actinomycetota; class Actinomycetes; order Micrococcales; family Cellulomonadaceae; genus Cellulomonas; species Cellulomonas fengjieae. The sequence goes on from NZ_CP074404.1 coordinate 3,813,037, forward strand.
GGGCGACGTCGAGGAACTCGGTGGCGCGCCCGTAGCGGTCGGCGTGCGCGCGCACCTTGTCGAGGCCGAAGTTGGCCGCCTCCGCGTCCGTCCCGGAGGTCACGATGTTCCAGCCGGCGCGGCCGCCGCTGATCCGGTCGAGCGACGCGAACGCCCGGGCCAGGGTGTACGGCTCGTTGTAGCTGGTGGACGCGGTCGCGATGAGGCCGATGTGCAATGTCGCCCCGGCGATGGCTGTCAGCAGCGTGATCGGCTCGAAGACCGCCTGGGTGTTGCGCTGGACGTTCGGTCCGACCGCCAGGCCGTCGGCGAAGAACACCGAGTCGAGGCGACCACGCTCGGCGATCTGGCCGAGCTCCACGTAGTGGGCGACGTCCAGCGCGCGGGACGGGTCGACGCGCGGGTGGCGCCAGGCCGCCTCGTGGTGGCCGACGCCCATGAGGAACGCGTTCAGGTGCAGGGTGCGGGTGGTCATGAGGGCTCCAGGGTCAGGAGGTGGGGCGCCAGCGCGACAGGCGTCGCTCGGCGAGCAGGAGGACGGCGTTGATCGACAGCCCGACGAGCGCGATCGTGATGATCCCGGCGTACACGGCGGGGATCTGGAAGTTCTGCTGGGCGGCGGTGACCAGGTAGCCGAGGCCCGCACGGGCCCCGACCATCTCCGCGGCGACGAGCACGAGGATCGAGGCCGCCCCAGCCATGCGGACGCCGGTGAAGATCGTGGGCACCGCGGCCGGCAGGGTCACCTTGGTGAACAGCTGCAGCGGACGCAGTCCCAGCGACCGGGCGGACTTGAGCAGCAGCGGGTCGACCGTGCGCACGCCCGTGATGGTGCTGAGCAGCACCGGGAAGAAGCACGCGTACACCACCAGCGCGATCTTGGACGTCTCCCCGATGCCGAGGATCAGCACGAAGACCGGCAGGAGCGCGAGCGCGGCGGTGTTGCGGAACAGCTCCAGGACGGGGTTGAGGAACCGGGCGACCGAGGGCGAGCGGCCGATCAGCGCACCGAGCGGGATCGCCGTGGCGAGCGCGATGCCCAGCCCCACCAGTGCACGCGTGAGGCTGGCCCGGAGGTGCTCGGCCAGCTGCCCGCTGCCCAGCAGGTCCCCCAGGGCGGCGAGCGACGTGCTGAGCGGTGGCAGGAACACGCGGTCGACGAGCCCGACCCGGGGGGCGACCTCCCAGAGGGCCGCGAAGGCCAGGATCGCGGCACTGCCCCGCAGCAGCCTGCCGAGCGCCGGACGGAGCCGGGCCGGCCGGTGCGCGTCGAGGCTGAGGCCGGCGCGTCGCCGGTAGTCCTCGGGCGCGGGGTCGAGCGACGGTGCGGTCCTGGCGAGCGTGGAGCTAGACATGGGCGGCCTCCCGGGCGTGGGCGGTGGGTTGCTGCCGGGTGGGTTGCTGCCGGGTCGGTTGCCGCAGGGCGGACCAGACGCGGTGCCGGAGGCGGCCGAACGCCGGGTCGGACCGGACGTCCTCGCCCGGCACCGGGTCGAGGTCGATGTCGATCAGGTCGCTGATCCGGCCGGGCCGTGGTGACATGACCGCGACCCGCTGACCGAGGTACACGGCCTCGTCGATGCCGTGCGTGATGAACACGACCGTCTTGCCGGTGGCCCGCCAGATCCGCAGCAGCTCGTCCTGCAGGGACTCCCGCGTCTGGGCGTCGAGCGCGGCGAACGGCTCGTCCATGAGCAGCACCCGCGGGTCGACCGCGAGCGCCCGGGCGATGGCCACCCGCTGCTTCATGCCGCCCGACAGCTCGTGCGGGTACCGGTCCGCGAACCCCGTCAGGCCGACCAGGTCCAGGTGCTCGTCGGCCAGCCGCCCGCGCTGCCGACGGGGGACCCCCACCGACTCGAGCCCGAGCTCGACGTTCTTGCGGGCGGTGCGCCAGGGCAGCAGCGCGTACTGCTGGAAGACGACGGCGCGGTCGGTCGCGGGTCCGGTGACGGGTCGCCCGTGCAGCAGGATGCGTCCGGCGGTCGGCGTCGTGAGCCCCGCGACGAGGTCCAGCAGCGTCGACTTGCCGCAGCCGCTCGGCCCGACGACGGCGAGGAACTGCCCGTCGGGCACCTCCAGGTCGACGTCCTGCACGGCGGTGAACCGGGCGCTGCGGCCCTCGTCGCGCACCACGAAGTCCTTCCGGACGCCGTCCAGCACCAGTGCCGCGGTCATGACGTCACCTCGCCGTCCGGGCCGCTCGCCGGGTCGAAGGTGCCGTTGCTGTAGGGGTTGTACTTGTTGGTGTACAGGTCCTCCGGGTCGATCTGGCCCTCCTCGAGCGTGCCCTCGCGGACCAGCCAGTCGACCCAGATGGAGATCTCCTTCGGGTCGATGACGCCCCCCGGTCCGGCGACCCCGGCGCTCTTCCAGTACTGCACGAGGTCGGTGTTCTCCTCGCGGCCACGCCCCTCGATGATCGACTCGAAGCGGTCGATCACGACCTCCCGGGGGTTGGTCTGCGTCCAGCGGATCGCGCGGGCGACCCCCTGCACGAAGTCCGCGACCGCCTCGGGGTTCCTGGCGATGAAGTCGTCCCGGAACACGTAGGAGCCGTAGGTGAACTCCCCGTACAGCGACGTGTCCGTGAACAGGGGCCGCAGCCCGCCGCGCTCCAGGGCGCTGTCCCGGAAGACGCCGCCGAGGGTGCCGACGTCGATCTGCCCCTCGCGCAGCGCCTGCTCGGTGGACACCGGCGGCACCACGACGAGCTGGACCGATGCGACCTGGTCCGCCGTGAGTCCCTCGGAGGACAGCCACTCCCGGACCACGAACTCGTGGTGCGCACCGAGGGTGTTCATCCCGACCTTCTTGCCGATGAGGTCCTCGGCGGTGCTGATCGGGCTGTCCTCGAGCACGTAGTAGCCGTTGAACGCGACGTCGTCGGACCCGTAGTAGCCGATGACCGACGTGATGGGCGACCCGGCGGCGACGAGCTTGGTGATCGCGCCGTTGAACGCCCCACCGAAGTCGGTCTGCCCAGTGGCGGCCGACTGGATGTCCTGCGGCCCGCTCGTCGTGTCGCCCACCCACTCGAGCGTGACGTCCTCGAGGTAGCCCAGGTCCTCGGCCAGCTCCGGGAACGTCACCTGGCTCGCGCTGCCCTGGTAGCGCAGGGTCACCGGCTCGTCGGGGTCGGTGGTGGCGGAGGCCGAGGAGCACCCGGCTGCGAGCGCGGCCACGGCCAGCAGCGTCGCGACGGACGCGAGGCGGCGGTTCACGACGCGATCCGTCGGTAGTCGCCGGCCCAGTACAGGAGCGGCTCGCGCGTGCCGACGACGCGCACCTGGCTGACCTGCGCCAGGACCACGTGCTGCTCACCGGCGGGGATGCGGTGGGTGATCTCGACGCGCAGCGCGATGGGCGCGAGCGTGAGGACGGGCTCGCCGCTGTCCAGCCGGTGCCACGGGGTCGCCGCGCCGAACCGGTCGGCGCCGTGCGTGGCGAACGTGCGGGCGATGTCGGTGTGCGAGGCGTCCAGCAGGTTGATCACCGCCGTCGGCGCCTCCCGCAGGGCGGGCCAGCTGGAGGAGGCCTCGTTGATGACGAACGAGACGATCGGCGGCTGGGCGGACACGGACGTGAGCGACGTGGCGGTGAAGCCGTGCGGGCCGTCGGTCCCGTCGAGCGTCACGACGATGACGTCGCCGGCGTACTCCCGGAAGACGCTGCGGTACGTCTCCCGGTCGACGGTGGGTTGCGGGGTCAGCAAGGACACGGAGGTCTCCTGGGGTAGGCGGAAGCGGCCCGCCCCGGGACAGGGGCGTGGCGGAAAGAGAGGTCGGGACGAGGGGCCCGCTCAGCGCGCGGGCGGGGGTGCGGGCGGCTCGACTAGCGGCCGGGGCACATGACGCGACGACAACACGCGGTCGCCCGGGCGGCGTCGCGGTGCGACACGGCGGGGCCGACGGGGTGTGCCGGGAAGGTCATGGAGCGACCGTAGTTATACCCAACCAATCTGATCAACATTCGTCCACCCAGTGGACGTCAGCCCTCCGCGAGCCACTCCGCGAACGCGTCGAACGACGAGGGCCGCCCCAGGAACCGCTCGACCAGCTCGGCGGCGTCGGCGGAGCCGCCGGGCGCCAGGATCGCGTCGCGGTACGCGCGCCCCACCACGGGGTCCATGAGGCCCGAGGCGAACCCGGTGCGCAGGTCCTTGGCGATGATCAGGCTCCAGAGGTAGGTGTAGTAGGCCGACCCGTAGCCGTCCAGGTGGCCGAAGCCGGCGTACTGGTGCGTGTCGGGGATCGGCGTGAACGGACCGAACCGGGCGTCGATCTCAGCGGTGTACGCGGCCAGGTCGGCGGGCGGGTCGGCGTGCAGCCCGTACGACAGCGCGGTGAAGTTGAGCTGGCGACGGGTCCACGTCCCGCGGCCGAACGCGTCGGCGGCGCGCATCCGCGCCACGAGGGCGGCTGGGATGGGCTCGCCGGCCGCGTTCGTCGCGAAGGAGCCCAGGACGTCGGCGTCCCAGCCCCACTCCTCGAGCAGCTGGCTCGGCGCCTCGACGAAGTCCCACTCGGTGGCGACCCCGGAGAACATCGCCCACGGCTGGTGGCCGCCGAGCACCTCGTGCACCAGGTGGCCCAGCTCGTGGAAGAACGTCAGGACGTCGTCGTGCTCCATGAGGCCGGTCGGGAAGTTGCAGACCAGCGCGCCCTCGGGCAGGAACCGGCCGGCGATCCCGGGCACCAGCGAGAACTGGGCGGCGTGGTTGAACTTGCCGGGACGGGGGTGCATGTCCAGGTAGACCCGGCCGATCACGCGTCCGTCGTCGGTGACGTCGTAGACCTCGACGTCGCTGTGCCACGTCGGCGCGTCGACCGGCTGCAGGGTGATCCCGAACAGCCGCGAGACGACGTCCAGCACGCCCGGCTTCACGGCCTCGTACCGGAAGTACTCGCGGACCTCGCGCGAGTCCACGTCGTACTGCTCGTTCTTGATGATCTGGTCGTAGTACAGGTTGTCGGCCGGTGTCACCGCAGCTGCCCCGGGCACGTCCTGGCGGTAGCGCGCGAGCATGACGTCCACGTCGCGCGCCGCGGGCGCCGCGGTCAGCGCGTCGAGCCGCTCGATCAGGTCGGCGATCGCCTGGCCCGAGCCGATCATCTTGATCTCGGCGTCGTAGGTGGGCCAGTCCGGGTAGCCCAGCAGCGTCGCGCGCTCGGCGCGCAGCCGGAGCAGCTCGGCGAGGATCGGCGAGTTGGCCGGCCACCCGATGCACTGGTGCTCGAACGTCAGCGCGAGCCGGACCGCCGGGTCCGTGGCGTACGTGCGCACCGGCAGCAGGTCGGGGTACTCGGTGGTCAGCGTGACCAGACCGTCCTCGCCCGCCGGGTGCTCCGCGCGGAAGTCGTCGGGCAGCCCGTCCAGCTGCTCGGGCGCCACCCGGACGCTGCGTGCCCCGTCACGGATGTTGCGCGAGAACTCCAGCCCGAGCTCCGTGCATCGCTGGGCGAGCGCGCGCAGGCGGTCGCGGTCCTCGGCCGAGCGGTCGACCCCGGCGCGACGGAAGTCGCGCAGCACGTGCTCGCGCACCCGTGCGGCCCCCGGCTCGAGCCCCTCGGCGTCGGTCGCGGCGAGCACCTGCCAGAGCTCGTGGTCCAGCCCCCGCTCCGTGACCAGGTCCTCGGCGGCCTGCGCGCGCTCCTCGGCGGCTGCCCGCAGGTCGGCGTCGGGGTGCACCTCGGACAGCAGGTGCGCCGCCGACGAGCTGCGGGCGATCGCGATGTCCGCGTCGTTCCAGAGGTCGAGGACCTCGGTCGTCGTGCGCGACGTGCCGTCCTTCAGGCGGGCCAGCAGCGCCCGCGCATCGTCGAGGGACGAGTCCACGGTGCCGGCCAGGAACGCCGGCCAGGCGGCGCCGTCGGTGGGGAACGCGGTGGGCTCGGCAGTCGACATGTGCCGACGATATCCGCGGGTGCCAGGTCCTGAGCAGCGAGATTCCGCTGCTCAGCGACCGCGGGCTCGTAGGCTCGGCCCGTGCAGACCCGGCTGGCGGACATCGCGCAACAGGCGCAGGTGAGCACGGCGACGGTCTCCCGCGTGCTCAACGGCCGCCCGGGCGTCTCCGGCGCCACCCGGCAGGCGGTGCTCGCCGCGCTCGACCTGCTCGGCTTCGAGCGCCCCGCCGCCCTGACGACGAAGTCGGTGGGTCTGGTCGGCCTGGTCGTCCCGGAGCTCACCAACCCGGTGTTCCCGGCGTTCGCCGACGCCATCGAGCGGCGGCTGTCCGAGGCCCGGTTCACGCCGCTGCTGTGCACGCAGGCGCCGGGCGGCACCACCGAGGACCGGTACGTCGAGGTGCTCCTGGACCACGCCGTGAACGGCATCGTGTTCGTCTCCGGGCTGCATGCCGACACCCAGGCCAACCTCGGCCGGTACCACCGGCTGCGCAACTCCGGCGTGCCGATCGTGCTGGTCAACGGCTACACGCCCGAGATCGACGCGCCCTTCGTCTCGACCGACGACGCCGCGGCGGTCGACCTCTCCGTCGACCATCTCGTCTCGCTCGGGCACCGGCGCATCGGGCTGGCGATCGGTCCCGAGCGGTACGTGCCCGCGCGGAGGAAGGTGGCCGCGTTCGGTGCCGCCCTCGCGCGGCACGGGCTCGACGACGGCGAGGTCCACGTGAGCACGTCGCTGTTCACCGCGGAGGGCGGGCAGGCCGCCGCCGCGGAGCTGCTCGCCACCGGCCACACCGCCCTCGTGTGCGGCTCGGACCTCATGGCGTTCGGCGCCGTCCGCGCCGCGCGCTCGGCCGGGCTGCGCGTGCCTCAGGACGTGTCGGTGGTCGGCTACGACGACTCCCCCCTCGTGGCGTTCACGGACCCGCCGCTGACCACGGTGCGCCAGCCGGTCGAGGCCCTGTGCCGCGCGGCGGTGGACGTGCTGCTGGCGCAGATGCGGGGGGAGAAGGCGTCGCGCGAGGAGCAGCTCTTCGCCCCGGAGCTGGTTGTGCGAGGGTCGACGGGTGGACGGATCTGAGCTGCTCGTGATCGGTGGGCGCTCCGGCGTGGGCAAGTCGTCGGTGGCGAACGCCCTGCACGCGCTGCTCCGGGACGCCGACGTGCGGCACGCGGTCATCGAGGGCGACGCCCTGGACCTGGCGTGGCCGCCGCCCTGGGAGCACCGGCTGAGCATGCGCAACCTCGCGGCGGTGTGGGCAAACTACCGCGAGCTGGGGTACCACCGGCTGGTCTACACCAACACCGTGTCCGTGCTGGAGGCCGACGAGCTGGCCGCGGCGATGGGCGACGGGCCGCGGATCTCCGGCGTGCTGCTCACCGCGGCCGACGAGGTCGTCGACGCCCGGCTCGCGGGCCGGGAGTCCGGCGACGAGCTCGCCGCGCACGTCGAGCGGTCGGCGCGCGCCGCCCGCCGGCTGCACGCCGACGCCCCGGCGTGGATGCCCCGCGTGGCGACGGACGGCCGGACCCCGACCGAGATCGCGCGCACGATCGCGGAGCTGGTGGGGTGGGTCAGCGCGGACCACCCAGGACCAGCCGCACGGTGACGACGTCGCCCAGGTCGAGGAGCTCCGCCTTGCGCACCGCGTCCTTGACCGGCACCAGGTAGCGCCCGTCCTTGGGGAACAGGGACGTCTCCCACTCGGTGTCGTCGATCCGGGCGAGCACCGGGATGACACCCCAGCCGTAGGTGATCTCCGCGGAGACGGCCTTGATGGCGGCGCTCTCCTGCTCCGGGACGGGGACGTAGTGGAACGGTGACGGGCCGCGCCAGTAGATGATCTCGCCGGTGAACTCGAGCTCCATCGCGCCATGATGGCGCACGGCGGCGGGTGAGGGGTCGGCCGGGCTCAGTGCCAGTCGGAGATCCGGACGTCGTCGGGCGCGGGCGATCCGGCCCCCGTCTCGACGAGCTGCTTGAGGCTCATCAGGAAGGTGGCCCACTTGGTGCTGCAGTGCGCCATGAAGTCGACGGGCTCGCGCCAGCCCTCGTGGCCGAACAGGACGATCGTGTAGCCGTCGGCCTGCGCGAGGTCCCACCGGACCGTCGTACCGATCCACTCCGGCGGCCCCTCCACGACCTCCCAGAGCACCCGCTTTCCGGGCACCTGCTCGCGGACCAGCATGTCGAACCCGTCGGTCCCGAACCCGAACGAGACCGTGCCGCCCACCTCGGGGGTTCCGGTGGTCTCCACCGTCCACCACCGGGACAGCCCGTCGATCGTCGTCAGCGCCGCGTACACCTCGTCGGGGGACGCGTCCTTCATCCCCACCCTGTGCAGGATGTCCACCATGTCGCTCACTCCTTCTCGGTCGTCGTGCGTCGGTGGATCGCCTCCGCGATCCGCGTGATCCGCTGCAGCCGGGCGTCCCACGTGGCGCCCACGGCGGACAGCTGGGCGACCGCCCGGGCCAGCTGCGCCTCGTCGACCTCGTAGCGGCGCTCGCGCCCGGCGGGCGTGACGTGCACCAGGCCCACTCGGTCGAGGACGACCAGGTGCTTGGCCACGGCCTGCCGCGTCACCGGCAGGTGCTCGCTGAGCGTGGTCGCGGTGCCCGGCCCCTCGGTCAGCAGGAGGTCGAGCAGGCGGCGGCGGGTCGGGTCGCCGACGGCGGACCAGAGGTCGTCGTCGACCGCGACGGTCACGGCGTCGCCACCAGCCGGGCCACGTACGCGGCGATGGCGGGCACGTACAGGTCCCAACCCGTGACGTGGTCGTCGTACGCGGCCTCGAGCACCGCCGCCTCCCAGCCATTCTCCCGGAACCCGGTCTCCGTGAGCCGGAGCAGGGTTCCCGCGTCGGAGGGCACGAGCTCGAAGGTCACCAGGAGCGAGTTCGTGGCGGTGGCGGCCTCCGCGCCCTCGTCATAGGTCCATCGGAACGAGAACAGGCGAGGCGGATCCGCCTCGACGACCGTGAGCGGTCCGATGTGCTCGTCGGCCGTCCCCCGCCCCCAGCTGATCTCGGCGACCGATCCTGGCGTGGGCGTCAGGTCGGTCTCGGCGCCGCCCCACCACTCGCGGATGTGCTCGGGGGTGCTGAGCACCTCGAACACGGTCTCCGGGGGTGCGTCGACGTAGATCTCCCGCTCGATGCTGCCGACCTCCATGAGAGGACTCCTTCGCGATATGCAACGTGTGGTTGCACACCACGGTAGGGGCGGGCGTGGCGATGCGCAACCGTCAGTTGCATATGCGTCCGAGGTGCCCGGCCCGGGTCAGGCGGGGACGCTCTCCCGGCCCGGCAGCTCCACGCCGATGCGCAGGGCCTCCACCAGGTCGCGGTACAGCGCGTCGGTCTCCAGCAGCTCCTCGTGCGTCCCGCGGGCGCGCAGCCGGCCCTCCTCCATCACGAGGATCGTGTCGGCGTCGAGCACCGTGGACAGCCGGTGCGCCACCGTGACGACGGCCCCGCGTGCGGCCAGGTCCCGGATGCAGTCGTGGATCGCGGACTCGGTCAGCCCGTCCACCTGCGCGGTCGCCTCGTCGAGCAGCAGCACCTCGGGCGCCTTGAGGATCGCCCTGGCCAGCGCGATCCGCTGCCGCTGGCCACCCGAGACGGACGTCGAGGTCAGCGACGTGTCCAGCCCGTCGGGCAGCGCGTCGAACGCACCCTCCAGCCGGACGGCGGCCAGCACCCGGTCGAGGTCCTCGCCGGACGCGTCCGGCGCGCTGAACAGCAGGTTGTCGCGGATGGAGCCGGGCACGATCGGCGTCTCCTGCTCCACGTAGGCGAACCGGGACCGCAGCCGGTCATGGCCGATCTCCGCGAAGGGCCGCCCGTCCAGCAGCAGCTCGCCCGACTGCGGCTCGAGGAAGCGCAGCAGGAGAGAGAACACGGTGGTCTTGCCGGCGCCCGAGGGCCCGACGAGCGCGGTGTGCCCCCGCCGCGGCACCGCGAACGACAGGTCCCGCACCGCCGGCTCCGCGTCCGGGCCGTACGCGGCCGTCACGTTGCGGAGCTCGACCACCGGCGTCGCCTCGTCGGGAGCCTCGTCGGGAGCCTCGTCGGGGAGCACGACCGCACCGTCGACCGCCTCCTCGCTCTCCATGTCGGTGACCTCGCGGATCCGGGCGGCCGCCGCGATGCCCGACTGCAGCTGCGTGAAGCTCTGGGTGAGGTCGGTGATCGGTCCGACGATGTTGAACGCGTACAGCAGGAACGCGACCAGGCTGGAGACGGCCAGCAGGTCCTGCGAGACCCGCCAGGCGCCCAGCCCGAGGATCACCACGATCGCCAGCTGGATCCCGCCCCAGGAGATGGTCCACGCCACCGCGGTCGTGCGCACCGCGCGCACCGAGTGCTCCTTGGCGTCCCGGGCGTCGGCCAGGATCCGCTCGGCCTGCCGCTCCTCCGCGCGGCTCGACTTGACCGTGCGCACCGCGCGCAGCGTCCCCTCGAGCGTGCCGCCGAGCCGGCCGACCGACTCCTGGGCGGCCTGCTGCGAGGTCGCGATCCCCGGCAGCAGCAGCGCCATGAGGATGCTCACCACGATGATCGCGCCGATGGTGGTGGCCAGCAGGACCAGGTCGAGCACAGCCATCAGCACCAGCGTGCCGACGAGGGCCACGACGCCGTTGACCAGGCTGACCAGGCTCGACGAGGCGGCCTCCCGCAGCAGGACCGTGTCCGAGGTGGTCCGCGTGACGAGCTCGCCGACCGGTCGTCGGGTCACCGCGGGGACGGTCGCGTGCAGGAAGTGCCGCACCAGCGACTCGCGCGCGTCCAGCACGATCCGCTCCGCGACGGTGCCCAGGAGGACCCACTGCGCCAGCCCGACGACGGACCCGACCACCAGCAGCCCGAGCAGCAGCGCGATCGGCGCCGCGAGGCTGAGACCGCCGGACAGCGAGTCGAGCACCCACTTGGTCACCATCGGCGTCGCCAGCGCCATGGCGGTGGCGACGAGGCTGAGCCCGAGGCCGAGGAGCAGGGCGCGCTGGTGCGGCCGCGCGAAGCCGATGAGGATGCGGAGCCGCTCGCCCCGGGGCTGCTGGGTCTCGTCCGTCGCCATGGGTCCAGTGGAACATCACCGTTCCGTAGCGGTCAAGAGTGTTCCATGACGGAACAGCGGTGCTACTTTTGGCACGTGACCACCGACATCGCGACCGGCGCCCGAGGCCGCACCCGCAAGGCCATCCTCGACGCGGCGATCCGCGTGCTCGCCACCGAGCCGACGGCCAGCCTCGGCCAGATCGCGGACGCCGCCGACGTCGGCCGCACCACGCTGCACCGCTACTTCCCGGAGCGTGCGGGCCTCCTCGCCGCCCTCACGCAGGAGGCGGCGGTGCGGCTCACCGACGCCGCCGTCCGCGCACGCCTGGACGAGGGGCCCGGGCTCCCCGCGTTGCTGCGGGCGTGCCAGGAGTGCCTGCGGCTCGGGGACCTGCTGACGCTGGTGTTCACCGAGGTGGTCTCGCTCGACGCGTGCGGTGACGAGGACGGCTTCTCCCGGTCGCTCGACGCCGCCTGCGCCCGCGGGCTGGCCGACGGCACGCTCGACGCTCGGCTCACCCAGGAGTGGGTGCAGGGCACGCTCTGGTCGAGCCTCTACCTGGCGTGGAGCGAGCTGCGCGCGGGCACGGCGCCGCCGCACCAGGTGCTCAGCCAGCTGCTGCTGGTCGTCGAGAAGGCACTCGCGGCGCCCGCGTAGGCGCTGGCAGACTCGGCTGGTGCCCGAGCCGCTACCCGACCAGCGACCGGCCCGGGTCCGGCTCGAGTGGGGCCTGACCGGCGCCCGGGCGCTGCTGGGCGCGGACGGGTCGGCCTGCCTGGTCGTCGTGGTGGACGTCCTGTCGTTCTCCACCGCGGTGACCGTGGCCTGCGAGCGGGGCACCGTCGTCCATCCCTACCCGTACCGGGATCCCGCAGGAGCATCGGCGCTGGCCGCGCGCCTCGGCGCCACGCTGGCCGGCCCGCGCGGCGACGGACGGGTCAGCCTCTCGCCGTCGACCCTCCGTCACCTTCGCGGCGGGCGGCTGGTCCTGCCGTCGCCGAACGGCGCGACGATCGCGCACGGGCTGGCGGGCACGGGCGCCGTCGTCGTCGTGGGCTGCGTGCGCAACGCCTCGGCCGTCGCCCAGGTGGTCGACGAGCACCTCGCGGCGGACGCGACGCACGACGTGGTCCTGGTCCCCGCCGGCGAGCGCTGGGCCGACGGCAGCCTGCGCCCCTGCCTGGAGGACCACCTCGGCGCGGGTGCGATCGCCGCGGCGATCCCCCGCGTCGGCGACCTCTCGACCGAGGCGCGCGCCGCGGCGCTGCTGTGGCAGGCCACTCCCGACCCGGCCGCGACGATCCGCGACACGACGAGCGGGCGCGAGCTCGTCGCCGCCGGCTGGCCGCAGGACGTCGAGATCGCCGCCGAGCACGACGCCACCGAGTCCGTCGCCCGGCTGACCGACGACGGCCTCGGCCCGGCCTTCACCGGGAACGGGCCGTGAGGGAGGTGATCACCGGGGCCAGCAGGGCGACGGCGGCCGCGACGAAGGCCGCGGTCGCGACCGTCTGGTCCACCAGGGGTCCGTTGGTGCGGCCGAGCCCGATCCAGCCGAGCCCCCACGCCATGGCCAGGCCGATCGGCACGATCACGGTGGGCCGCCGCCGGCCGAACACGGCGTACGCCACCGACAGCGCCGCACCCGCCGCCAGCACGATGACCGACCACACCGTGGCGCCCAGGCCGAGCTCGCCCACGCCGGCGACCGCGAGGAACGCCGCGGTGTTCGCGAGCGACGCCACGCTGACCCAGCCGAGGTAGAGCCCGACCGTCGTGTCGGTGATCAGGGAGGTCACGGCCCCGGTGTGCGCGAGACGGACGAGCCGGACGAAGATGACCGCCAGGACGGCGAGCAGCGCGAGGATCACCACCACGCTGCCCCCGACGCTGTCCGCCTGCACGACCCCGATCCAGAGCGCGTTGAGCAGCATCGAGGCCAGCACCCACCACGACACCGCCCGCAGCCGGGGGTCGGCGCCCTGGCGCGGCAGGGCCTGCGCGACCGCGAAGACGGCGAGGCCGAGGTAGATCAGCGACCAGATCGAGAACGCCGGCGAGTCGGGGGCCAGCGGCGTGGCGGTCGCGGACAGCGCGCCGTCGGCGGCCTCGGCGACGGGCTGGCCACCGAAGGCCCCCGAGCCGTAGGCGGCTCCGCCGATCGCGATGATCGCGCCCACGAGGACCGTGGCCTGGCGGACCCGGTCGCGGGACGTGGCAGGTGCGTCGAGGGCTGCGCTCGTGGTCTCCATCCCTCCAGGATGCCAACACTCAGCATGCTGAGCATCTTGGGAGACAATCACCTTGCCCGGTGCGGGAGGCTGGTTCGCGATGACTCCCCGCATGCACGCCGACGAGCTGGACCTCCCCGTCGCACTCGTCGCGAACCTCCTGGCCGACCAGTTCCCGCAGTGGTCCGACCTGCCCGTCCGGCGCTTGGCGTCCAGCGGCACGGACAACGCGATGTTCCGGCTGGGCGACGACCTCGTGGTCCGGATGCCCCGGATCCACTGGGCGAGCGGCACGGTGGATCACGAGGCGACGTGGCTTCCGCGGGTCGATGGCCACCTGCCGGTGACGGTCCCGCGCGTGCTGGCCGTCGGCACGTCCGCGCGCGGCTACCCCTGGACCTGGTCGGTGATGACCTGGGTGCCGGGCGTGAACCCGGTCCTGGACCGGCTGCGCGAGCCCGTCGCGCTGGCCCGCGACCTCGCGGCGCTGGTGCGGTCGGTCCGGGCGCTGCCGCTCGACGGCGGGAAACCGAAGGCCGGTCCGTTGGCCGACCGCGACGAACAGGTCCGTCGCGACATCGTCGCGGTCGCCGACGAGATCGACACCGCCGAGGTCACGGCCGTCTGGGAGCACGCGCTCGCGACGGCCGAGTGGGACGGGCGCAGCACGTGGGTGCACTGCGACATCGCGCCCGGCAACCTGCTGCTCACCGGCGACCGCCTGACCGGGCTGATCGACTTCGCGGGCATCGGCACCGGCGACCCGACGCTCGACCTCGGCGTCGCCTGGAACCTCCTGCCCCCGCCCGCGCGGGCGGTGTTCCGGTCCGAGCTCGACGTCGACGAGACGACCTGGACCCGCGCCCGGGCGCGCGCGCTCGCGCAGGCACTCGTCCAGCTGCCGTACTACCGTGACACCAACCCGGTGCTCGCGGCGAACGCGCGGCACGTGATCCGCGAGGTCAGCACCTAGACGGGCACGCCGGATCGGCCCGGCAGCTCCTCGCTCATCCGCAGCGCCTCGACCAGAGTCGCCGATCGGGACGTGGCCCGCACGAGCCATTCGGTTGCCGCGGCGAACGTTCTCCCGCCTGTGCGCGAACTGTGCTGGTCTAGGCACGGCCGGCAGGGGCCCGGCCCGGCGCAGCCTCGGCCGCGCCGACGTGTGAGGAGGACCGCGCATGGCACCACGTCGAACTCTGGTCGCACTCGTCTCGTCCATCTCGATCCTCGCCGCCGGCGCCCTGGCGTCCCCGGCGGCCGCGCACGGCCGGGGCGGCACCCCGGAGAGGTTCGCGCAGCAGGTCAGCACGCGGGCCGTGCTGGGGCACCTGGCGGCGCTCCAGCAGATCGCTGACCGCAACGGCGGCAACCGCGCCGCGCTGACCCCCGGCTACGAGGCGAGCGCGCGGTACGTCGAGAAGACCCTGCGCAAGGCGGGGTACCGCACCGAGCGCGACCCGTTCACGTTCGACCGTGAGGTCATCGACACGGCGACCCTCACCGCCGGGGCCACGGCGTACGAGGTCGACCAGATGGCGTTCTCGCCCAACGCGCCCGCGGGCGGGGTGACCGCGGACCTGGCGGCACCGACCGACCCGCTCGGCTGCGCGCCCGACGACTGGGCCGGGGTCGAGGTCACCGGCAGGATCGCGCTGGTCAGCCGAGGCGTCTGCCCCTTCGGGGACAAGGCCGTCAACGCCGAGGCCGCCGGCGCGGTGGGCGTGGTGATCTACAACAACGTGCCCGACGTCCAGCTCTTCGGCACGCTCGGCGCCGAGGGTCTCGTCGAGGTCCCCGTGGCGGGCATCCGGCAGGCCGACGGGCAGGCACTCGCGACCGCTCTGGCCGCCGGTCCTGTGACCGTGACGCTGGACCTGAGCAGCCACGTCGAGACCGTCGAGTCGTTCAACGTGATCGCCGAGACCCGGCAGGGCCGCGACGACAACGTCGTGATGCTCGGGGCGCACCTCGACGGCGTCGAGGAGGGTCCGGGGATCAACGACAACGGCACGGGCTCGGCGGCGATCCTCGAGGTCGCCGTGCAGCTGGCGAAGTCGCACACCCGGCACCACAACACCGTGCGGTTCGCCTGGTGGGGCGCCGAGGAGCTCGGGCTGCAGGGGTCGACCGCGTACGTGGCCGAGCTCGCGACGCAGGAGGGCGAGCTCGACCGCATCGCGACGTACCTCAACTACGACATGGTCGGCTCGCCGAACTACATCATCGGCGTCTACGACGCGGACCAGTCCACCTATCCCGCACCGGTCGAGGTCCCCGCGGGGTCGGAGGCCACCGAGGACGTGCTCACCACCTGGTTCGACTCGGTGGGGCAGCCGTGGGTGGACACCGAGTTCTCCGGGCGCTCCGACTACCAGGCGTTCATCCTCAACGGCATCCCGGCGTCGGGCCTGTTCACCGGCGCCGACGACATCAAGACCGACGAGGAGGTCGCGCTGTTCGGCGGCACGGCCGGGATCACCCACGACCCGAACTACCACTCGGCCGGGGACGACCTGAGCAACGTGAACCGGACCGCGCTCGCCATCATGACCAAGGCGATCGCGGCGTCGACCTACAGCCTCGCGTGGGACACGTCGGCCATCAACGGTGTCTCCGGCCCCGGCGACGACCGCCCGCGGCCGTGGCCCGGGCACGGCCACGGCCGGCACGGTGACCAGGACGACCGCACCCTGTGGGAGCGCGCCTCCTGACCGACGACCGGGTGGCGCGCGCGGGTCCCGTGCGCGTCACCCGGGCAGGCGGTACACCGAGACGTGCGAGCGGGACTCCGCGGTGAACGGTGCGCCGTCCCAGTCCGCGTCCCTGCTCTCCAGCTCGAAGCCGGCCAGCTGCGCCATGAGGTCGAGCTCGGCCGGCCAGACGTAGCGCTGCGGCGTGCGCCCCAGCCGCGCCTCGGTACCGTCGCCGAAGCGGAAGTGGTGCGAGACCAGCTGCTGGTTCAGGACGTCGTACGTGTCGAGGGCGAGGTAGCCCGGCTCGTCGAGCCAGACCGTGGCCTGCACCCCGGGCGGGAGCCTGCGCAGGTCCGGCACCCCGAGCTCGATGACGAACGCACCGCCCGGCAGGAGGTGGCGCGCCGCGTTGCGGAAGCAGGCCACCTGGTCCTCCTGCGTCAGCAGGTTGCCGATGGTGTTGAAGACCAGGTACACGAGGCTGAACCTGCCCGGGGCTGTCGCGGACGACATGTCGCCCAGGACCACCGGGATCGTCGCCTCGTCGACCTTGGTGCGCAGCTGGTCGACCATGTGCGGCGACAGCTCGACGCCCACCACCGGCACCCCGCGTTCCGCGAGCGGGACGGCGACGCGGCCGGTGCCGATGGCGAGCTCGAGCGCGCGACCGCCGTCCGCGAGCGCGGCGAGCCGGTCCGCGGTCGTTCTCAGCAGCTCGGGGGCGAACATCCCGACGCCGGGGGTGTCGTAGCGCCGCGCGGTCTCGGCGTCCCAGAGCTGGCTCATCCGACCGACGATGGCAGCGGGCCGGCGACGCCGTCCACGGGATTGTCGGCCGGGGCCGACGAGCGAATCGGACGAACCGGTGGCAACCGGTGCAGGAGCGGGGCCTGGCGGCCGTACACCCAGTAATCACCCTGTGACGTGGGACGGAAGACTCATGACGCCCACCAGGATGCCTCACGCAACCGCAACGCACCGGACGCCCCCTCGTCCCACGCCCGCGCTGCGGCCGGCCGCCCCGACCTCGAGCCACGCGGGTCGGTGCGACCGGCGCCCACACGCCTGGAGGAACCCCCGTGCAGCACCAGTCCCCGCCCGGACGACGGTCGATCGCAGCAACCCGCCGCAGCTCCTCCCGGACGCGCGGGTCGGTCACCGCCGCGAGCGCGCTGGTGCTCGGGCTCCTCGGCGGCGGACTGGCGCCCCTGTCCGCCACCGCCGCACCGGCGCCGGCGCCCGGTGCGAGGACCTTCGCCCCCGGGCAGACGGTCGCGGGCGAGGTGCCGGACGGTGCGTGCTTCGTCGACGCCCACGTCGCCGGCGGGGCGGGCGGGCGCTCCGCCCCCGGGGCGAACGGCATCGGCTCCAACGGAGCGGGTGCGGTCATCACCGCCCGGTTCGCCGTCGTGCCTGGCATGCAGTTCACCGGCGCGGTGGGCGGTGGGGGCGACGTGCACCACGGGAAGACCGGTGGAGCGGGTGGCGTGAACGGCGGCGGGGCGGGCGGCTCAGCGAAGGTCGATCACGCGGGTGCGGGCGGCGGCGGCTTCAGCAGCCTCTCTCTCGGCGGTGACCTCGCCGTCGTTGCGGGCGGCGGCGGCGGCAGCGGCGGCGGGCACTCGACCACGAACGCTGGGTTCGGCGGAGCCGCCGGGCTGCCCACAAGCCTGGCCCGCACGGCCAACGGCGTGGCGGGAACGGATGGTCGCGACCGGGTCGGCCTGACCGCCGGCGGCGGCCAGGGCGGCGGCACCACCACCACGGAACCAGGCGGCGCGGGCGGTGTGCACAGCACCACGCCGACGCTCAACGGCGGGGCCGGCGCTGCCGGAGCGGGGGGCGCGGGCGCGGAGGACCCGAACTACGACGCCGCCGGCGGCGGCGGCGGCGGGTACTTCGGCGGCGGCGCCGGCGCCGCCACGTTGATCCAGAACGACGACGACGGGCTCAAGGACGTGGCCGGCGGTGGCGGCGGCGGCGGGTCCAGCTTCGTCGCCTCGACCGCGACCGACGTCTCGGCGAAGCTGCATGGCCAGGAGACGGGCACCGGTCCCGGCGACAGCGGCTCCGTCACGCTCACCTGGGTGCCCTGCGCCTACGACCTCGACGTCACGAAGAAGGTGAGCGTCACTCCGTCGGGTGCGCCGTCGGGCGTCGCCCCCGTCGGCTCGACCCTCACCTGGACCGTCACGGTCACCAACACGGGACCGTCGGCGATGACGCGGGGTGACACCGTCACCCTCGCCGACTCCCTGCCCGGCACGGGCGCCAAGACCCTCCTCGGCTACAGCACGTCCGCCGCTGCGTCCACCAGCTCGAGCTTCCAGACTGGCCCTGTCACGTGCGGCACGGCGATCGGCGGGACGATGCCTGCCGTGCTCACCTGCGCCCGTCCGTACGCCCTCCCGGGCGGCGCGGCCGACGGCGTGCGCGGCCTGGACGTCGGCGAGTCCCTCACCGTCGTCTACACCCAGGCGGTGTCGGACCCGGCCGGGACGGTGCTCGCGAACACGGCGAGCGTGACCGACCGCACCGTCGGCGACACCAACGACAGCGCGACCGCCACGGTCACCGTCGTGGGCCCGCCCACGGCCACGGACGATGACGACCTCGGCAACGTCATCGGCGAGCCGGTGACGGTCCCCGTGCTCACCAACGACACCGCCGGACTGCCCGTCGCGGGCGTCGTCCTCCACGACACGACCGCGGGCACCTGGGTGACCGAGCTCGTCGTCGACGGCGAGGGCACCTGGACCGTCGCCAACGGGAGCGTCGCCTTCGTCCCCGAGCCCGGCTTCCTGGTGGACCCGGCACCGGTGACCTACCGGGTGACCGACGAGAACGGCCTCACGGACACGGCGACCGTCACGGTCACCTACGTCCCTCAGACGGCGACGGACGGCAGCTGGGATCACCTGGTCGGGGACGCCGCCACGGTCGACGTCCTCGCCAACGACACGGGGGTCTTCGACGCCTCGACGGTCCGGCTCCTGGACGGCACGAGGCCCGTGACGAGCCTGGCCGTCCCCGGCGAGGGCACCTGGACCGTCGACGCGGGCACCGGTGCCGTCACGTTCACCCCCGAGGCAGGCTTCCTCGTCGACCCGACGTCGGTGACGTACCAGGTCATCGACGTCACGGGTGACGTGAGCGCCCCGACGGTCGTCCACGTCGGGTACCTGCCGACCGCGGTCGACGACGCCGACCTGCGCAACACGATCGGCTCGGTGGTCACCATCGACGTCGTGACCAACGACGTGGGTGACATGGACCGGGCCACGGTCATGCTGGTCGACAACCGGATCGGTGTCCTGGTCCGGACGCTCGTCGTGCCCGGTGAGGGCACCTGGACCGCCGACCCCACCACGGGGAAGGTCACGTTCACCCCCGAGGCGGGCTACACCGGCAATCCCACCCCGGTGGACTACGAGGTCAGGGACACCACGGGCGACGGCGCAGCCGCGACGATCACGGTCACGTACCTGCCGGAGGCCGACCCCGACGTCAAGGCGGGCAACGTCCTGGGCAGCACGGTGACCGTCGACGTCCTGGGCAACGACACGGGCCGCTTCGACCGGACGTCCGTGCGGCTCGTCGGCCCGACCGGGGCCCGCGTCACGCGGCTGGCCGTGGCCGGGGAGGGCACGTGGACGGTCGACGGCGCGACCGGCGCCGTCACCTTCGCCCCGGTGGCGGGCTTCGTCGGCAACCCGACGCCCGTGCAGTACGAGGTGCGCAACACCGCGGGCGACCCGGTGACGTCGCTGGTCACGGTGACCTACGTGCCGGAGGCTGCGGACGACCGCAGCGAGGGCAACGTTCCGGGCAGCACCGTCACGGTGCCGACGGTCGGCAACGACAACGGCACCCTCGACCGGACGTCCGTCCGGCTGGTCGGCCCCACCGGCGCGCTCGTCACGACGCTCGTCGTCGCCGGTGAGGGCACCTGGACGGTGGACCCGACGACCGGCGCGATCACCTTCACGCCGGCTGCCGGCTTCACGGGCAACCCGACGCCGGTGACGTACCAGGTGACCGACCAGGCGGGCAGCACGACGACCGCCGAGGTGGCGATCACCTACGCGCCCGCACCGGCGGCGGCGCCCATGACGCCGACCCCGCCGCCGACGACCGTGGCGAACGTCGTGCGCGACGCGCTCGCGGTGACGGGGTGGTCGCCGGTGGCCGGCGCGGCCGGCGGGCTGACCCTGCTGCTCGCCGGCGTGGCCGCCCTCGTGGTGTCCCGCCGACGCGCGACCCGCTGAGCACGACCGCAGGGGGACGGGCCGAAAGGTCCGTCCCCCTGCGGTCGTGCCCGCCCCTACGATGCAGCGATGGACCGCCACGAGCTCGTCGAGTACGTCCGCGCGCGCAAGGACGGCATCGTCAGCACGATCGGCCCGGACGGGTCCCCGCAGGCGGCCTACCTCGGCCTGACCGCCACGGACGGCGGCGACCTCGTCTTCGACTCCCACGCGTCGGCGCGCAAGATCGCCAACCTCCGCCGCGACCCCCGCGTGGCCGTCGTCGTCGGCGGGGCCGACCGCACCACGCTGCAGTGCGAGGGGATCGCCGACGTGCCGGTCGGCGCCGAGCGGGAGGCGTGTGCGCGGGCCTACCTCGACGCGTTCCCCCGGTTCCAGGCGTCCCTCGCGGACGACGGGATCGTCCTCGTGCGGGTCCGGCTGCACTGGGCACGCTTCGGCGACTACCGGCCCGGGACGTCGTCGTCGGAGGACGTCGAGCTCCACCCCTCGGTCCGGCGCGTCCGCGCCGACGAGTGGGAGACCGCGCGCGACCTGCGGCTGGACGCCCTACGGGACGAGGCGGCCGGCATCGCGTTCCTCGAGACCTTCGAGCACGCGTCGGCCGCGCCGGACCAGCTCTACCGCGACCGCACCGCCCACGCGGCCGACGGGGACGAGGTCGCGCAGTTCGTCGCCGTGGACGGCGGGACCTGGGTCGGCTCGGTCACCGTCCTGGTCCAGCGGGCGGGCTCGGTGGACTACCACGGCACCACCATCGAGCGCAGCCGGGCCGCGCTCGTCGGGGTCTACGTCCGGCCCGACCAGCGAGGCACCGGCCTCATCGACCGCCTGGTCGAGACCGCCGCCGACTGGTCGCGCGCCCGCGGTGTCGACCAGCTGGCTCTCGGCGTGCACCGGGACAACGCGCGAGCGCAGGGCGCCTACCGACGCGCCGGCTTCGCCCCGTCGGGCGTCACCTTCACGAGTTCCATCGGGCCCGAGATCGAGATGGTGCGCGCTCTGTGAGTCAGGGCTGGCGGCGGTGCACGACCCAGGCGTCCGCCGCGCCGAGCCCACCCGGCCCGACGCGTGCGTACACGAGCCGGTCGTGCAGCCGGTCGCGCCGGCCCGCCCACAGCTCGACCTCGTCGCAGTCGATCCGCCACCCGCCCCACCCGTCCGGGACGGGGACGTCGTCGACGGAGCCGGTGTCCGGGTAGAGCGCGGCGTACCGCTCGTAGGCGGCCACGAGCGCCGCCCGGTTCGCGACCGGCTGCGACTGGTCCGACGCCCAGGCGCTGATCCGCGAGCCCCAGGGCCGGGCGACGAAGTAGGCGGCGATCTCGTCGCGCCCCACGGGCACCGCAGTGCCGCGGAACCGGATCGCCCGGTACATCGTCGGCCACGTCAGCGCGGCCGCCACCGCGCCGGTCGCGGCGATCTCCCGGCTCTTCGCGGAGCCGAGGTCGGTCACGAATCCGGGTCCGCGGTCGTCGAGGAATCGCAGCAGGACGGTGCGCACGTTGGGCCGGCCGTCGGCGTCGACCGTCGCCACGGACAGCGCCGTGGGCTCGGGGACGTCGCCCGTCTCGGCCTGCCGCGCCTCGGCCGCGGCCACCCAGCGGCGCACCTGCTCGAGCGGGCTGCGCGCGAGGTCGCCCTCGCCCAGACCGTCGCCGGAGTACTCGCTGCGCACGACGCCACCCATCGTCCTCCCCTTCCGGCCTCCGCCGAGGGTACGCGTAGCCAGATATATGTCTTGTCTCCTATGCGACAAGTCCCCTATGGTGGGTCGATGTCACTGAAGCACGCGGTCCTCGGGTTCCTGTCGATCGCCCCGATGACCGGCTACGACCTGCGCAAGCACATGGAGGAGTCGGTCGCGCACTTCTGGCCGGCTGACCAGGCCCAGATCTACCGGACCCTGGGCCACCTGGCGGCCGACGGCCTGGTCTCCGTCGAGACGATCCCCCAGGAGGGCAAGCCGGACCGCCGCGAGCACTCGATCACCGACGCCGGGCTGGCCGAGCTGGACGCGTGGCTGGCCTCCCCGGTCGAGTACGCACCGTCCCGCGAGGCGTTCCTCGTGCGGCTCTTCTTCGTCGGCCGCCTGGGGGTCGACCAGGTCCGGGCGGTCCTGCAGGAGCGCGCCGACGAGGCCCGGGAGCTGGCCGCCGTGCTCGACCAGACGCGGACGGCCACCGAGGAGGCCCTCACGGACGTCGAGCCGAACCTCGAGATGCGTCTGCGGCTGGCGACCCTCGCCAACGGGCTGGTCCACGCGCGCGCCGAGCTGGCGTGGGCGCAGGACCTGCTCACCGACCTGACCGACCTGACCGACTGAGCCGACCCGCACCACCACCGACCGTCGACCGGCGGCCGGGCGATCCCGCACGCCCGCACCCGAAGGAGCCGCACCATGACCGCCACCACTGCCACCCCCGCGCGCACCCGCCGACCCGCGAGCCGCCGCGGCGTGCTCGTCTACGCCGTGGGCGTCCTCACCCTGTCGACCGCCGGCGGGCTCGTCATGGCGTCGTCGCCGGACCCCGCCACGAGTGCCGGCGCCCTCCTGTTCGTCCTGAGCCCGCTCCTGCTCGCGGTCGGCCTGCGCACGGTCGGCCGGGAGGGCTGGGCCGACGCGGGCCTGCGCCTGGGGCGCGAGCGCGGCTGGTACGCGGTCGCCCTGCTGCTCTTCCCCGTCCTGTTCGCGGTGCCGATCGTCCTCGGCGCTCTCACCGGCGACGTGCGCGTCCCACCCGGCGCCGGTCAGCGGTTCCTCACGCTGTTCGCCACCGGACTCGTGGCACGGATCGCGTTCGCGGCGTTCGAGGAGCTCGGGTGGCGGGGCTACCTCGAGCCCCGGCTCGCGGCGCTCGGCGTGCCGGCACTACGCCGCCACCTCACGGTGGGCGCGCTGTGGGCCGTGTGGCACGTGCCGTACATCGTCGCGCTGGGCGACGAGTACACCGAGCTCCCGCTCGCCGCCCAGCTTCCCCTGTTCACCGTCGCGGTGCTCGCGATGGCCGTGATCTGGGGAGTCGTCCGCGACCGCACCGGCAGCGTCTGGCCGTCGGTGCTCGGGCACGGGATGGCCAACGCGGTCGCCTTCCCGCTGCTGGCCGCGGACGTCGTCGTGATCGACAGCCCGCTCGTCCACGCCGCACGCCCGGAGGGGCTCGTGGTGCTGCCGCTGCTCGTGCTGACGGCGGCCCTCGTCTACCGGCGCTGGGGGAGGTCCGTCCCGTCGGTACTGTCTGGCGCATGACTGACGAGGCGCCGCCCACGCGAGGACTCCCCTGGGCCACCGCTGCGTCCTGGGTCGCGCTCGCACTGGCGGTCGCCGGTGCCGTCGGCGTGGTGCTCGCGGTGGCGTCCGCGGTCAGCGCGGTGCAGGACCCGCAGTCGTTCGGCGCCCTGGGCGCGGTCGCGCTCCTCGTGTACGCGCTCGTCCCGTCGCTGCTGGCCCTGCCCGTGGGGATCGTGCAGGCACGGCGCGGATGGTCGTCCCGGGGCCGGGCGCGGACCACGATCGTCCTGGCCTCGCTCGCCCCCGTGGCGGTGTGGGGCCTGCTGATGGTCAACACCGTGCGCGACTTAACAGCGTGACCCGGGCCGCCGCGCGCTCCTAGCGTGCCGTGATGGACCAGACAGACCTCCGCCACCACTACGACACCGTGTACGACGAGGACCAGCGCCTGCGCACGGGCCTCGGCCGGCTGGAGCTCGCCCGCGTGCAGGAGATCGTCCGCCGCCACCTGCAGCCGGCGTCGCGCGTGCTGGACGTCGGCGGCGCGACGGGGGTGCACGCCGAGTGGTTGCTCGACGACGGGCACACCGTGCACCTGGTGGACCTGATGCCCGGTCACGTCGCGCGCGCGACCGAGCAGCTCGGTGCGCACGAGCGGTTCACGGCGGAGGTGGGCGACGCCCGCACGCTGCCCGTGCCGGACGCGTCGTACGACACGGTCCTGCTGTTCGGTCCGCTCTACCACCTGGCCGACCGGGCGGACCGCCTGGCCGCGTGGCGGGAGGCGAGGCGCGTCGTCGTCCCCGGCGGCCTGGTGATCGCGATGGCGATCTCGCGGTTCGCGTCCCTGTTCGACGGGCTCGCGCAGTCGTACCTGTTCGAGCCCGCGTTCCGGGCGATGGTCCTGCAGGACCTGGCGACCGGCATGCACGAGAACCCGACGCGCGACCCGCGCTGGTTCACGACCGCGTACTTCCACCAGCCCGAGGACCTCGCCGCGGAGGCGACCGACGCGGGGCTCGCCGTGCGCGAGACGGTGGGCGTCGAAGGGCTCGCCCACTGGCTCCGCCCGCTGGCGGGAGCGCTCGACGACGACCGTCGCCAGGTCCTGCTCGAGTCCTCGCGCCTGGTCGAGGCCGAGCCGAGCGTGCTGGGAGTCAGCCCGCACCTGATCACGGTGGCCACGTCCCCCGTCATGTGATCGCTAACATCGTGCACTCACCGCGAGCGCAACCGGAGACGTGCACACATGGCGACGACGCCTTCCCCCCGCCCCCCGATGGGCTGGAACAGCTGGGACAGCTACGGCACGAGCGTGACGGAGCAGGAGGTCCTGGCCAACGCCGAGTTCATGGCCGAGCACCTGCTGCCGTTCGGCTGGGACACGGTCGTCGTCGACATCGACTGGGCGGACCCGACGGCCCGCGCGCACGGGTACAACGCGGACGCGCCCCTGGAGCTGGACGAGCACGGCCGGCTGCTGCCGGACCCGGGCCGGTTCCCGAGTGCGGCCGGCGGCGCCGGGTTCGGGCCGCTGGCCGCCAAGGTGCACGCGCTCGGGCTGCGGTTCGGGATCCACACGATGCGCGGCATCCCGCGCGGCGCGGTCGAGCGGGACACCCCGATCCTCGGCACCGACGCGACGGCGTCGCAGGTGGCGGACCCGACCAACGTCTGCGAGTGGAACCCCGACATGGTCGGCCTGGACCACACGCAGCCCGCCGCCCAGGCGTACTACGACTCGACGCTCGCCCTCTACGCGCAGTGGGGCGTCGACTTCCTCAAGACGGACGACATGCTCTGGCCGTACCAGGCCGCGGACATCGAGGCGTACGCGCGGGCCATCGCCCGGACGGGCCGGCCGATCGAGCTGAGCCTGTCCCCGGGGCGGGACCTGTCGCTGACCCGCCTGGACCACCTGCGCGAGCACGCGACGATGTGGCGGATCTGCGACGACCTGTGGGACCGCTGGGAGGACGTCGAGGCGAACTTCGCGCGGTTCGCGCGGTGGGCGCCGTTCGCGGGCGAGCACGGCTGGCCCGACGGCGACATGCTGCCGCTGGGCAGGATCGGGATCCGGGCCGAGCGCGGTGAGCCGCGGGACGACCTGCTGACCCCCGCCGAGCGGGTCACGCTCCTGACGCTGTGGGTCGTGGCCCGCTCCCCGCTGATGGTCGGCGGGGACCTGCCGACCTCCGACCCGGCGACGGTCGCGCTCCTGCAGAACCGGGACGTGCTCGCGGTGCACGCGACGTCGACCGGCAACCGGGAGGTCTTCCGCGAGGGCGGGCTCGTGCTGTGGACCGCGCAGGGTCCCGACGGCGTGCGCTACGTCGCGGCGTTCAACCTGGACGCGGAGCCGCGGCACGTCGCGGTGGACGCCCGCGACGTGGGGCTGCCGGTCTCGGCCGACGGCGTGGACGGCGAGGTCGTGGAGCTGTGGAGCGGGGAGCCGGTCCGGACTTCCGCGGTCGCGGTGCAGAGTGACGACGCGCGCGGGGTCGCGCCCGGAAGCGCCGCGCTGCACCTGAGCATCGAGCCGCACGGAGCGCTGCTGCTGCGCTGCTCACCCGCCGCCTGACGCCGCACCGGACGTCCGGCTGACGGAGTTGACTGCACTTCGTTCAATCCTCAGACTAATGGTTGGATTGAGCAGTGATCGTCTCGCCGTGCACGCCCGGCCGACTGATGACCGCCGCGTGTCGATGACGACGAGAGGTGCAGGGACCATGACCAGGTTCGAGATCGGCGCGGAGGACTTCCTCCTCGACGGGCAGCCCGTACGCATCCTGTCGGGGGCCTTGCACTACTTCCGGATCCACCCGGACCAGTGGCGCGACCGCATCACCCGCGCCCGCGAGCTGGGGCTCAACACCATCGAGACGTACATCCCCTGGAACGCGCACTCGCCCGCGCGCGGCAAGTTCCGCACCGACGGCATCCTCGACCTCGGCCGCTTCCTGGACGAGGTGGCGGCGCAGGGCATGCAGGCGATCGTCCGCCCCGGCCCGTACATCTGCGCCGAGTGGACCGGCGGCGGCCTTCCCGGCTGGCTCTTCACCGCCGGCGCCGGGGTGCGCCGCCACGAGCCCACCTACCTGGCCGCCATCGCGGAGTACTACGAGGCCGTCGCCCGGATCGTCGTGCCCCGGCAGGTCGACCGCGGCGGGCCGGTGGTGCTGGTCCAGGTGGAGAACGAGTACGGCGCCTACGGCGACGACAAGGAGTACCTGCGCGCGCTGGTCGAGCTGCTGCGCGGGTCGGGCATCACGACGCCGCTCACCACGATCGACCAGCCAGAGCCGTGGATGCTCGAGAACGGAAGCCTGCCGGACCTGCACAAGACCGGCTCCTTCGGCTCGCGCGTCACCGACCGCCTGGCGACGCTCCGCGCGCACCAGAGCACCGGGCCGCTGATGTGCGCCGAGTTCTGGGACGGCTGGTTCGACTCCTGGGGCCTGCACCACCACACGACCGACCCGGCGGCGTCGGCGCGCGAGCTCGACCACCTGCTCGCCGAGGGGGCGTCGGTCAACCTCTACATGCTGTGCGGCGGCACCAACTTCGGCTTCACCAACGGCGCCAACGACAAGGGCACCTACGTGCCGATCGTGACGAGCTACGACTACGACGCGCCGCTCGACGAGGCCGGCCGCCCGACGGCCAAGTACTGGGCGTTCCGCGAGGTCCTCTCCCGCTACACCGACGTCCCCGAGTCGACCGCCCCGGCGCACACCCCCGCGCCCGCCTTCTCGGTCCCCCTGACCACGGTCGCGCCGCTCTGGGACGTGCTCGACCTGCTGGGCCCCGAGCACCTGCACGACCACCTGCCGACGGTCGACGAGCTGGGCCGGTTCGACGGCTTCGCCCTGTACCGCGCGCTCGACGACGTGCCCGCCGGCGTGCTCGACCTGGCCGAGGTCCGCGACCGCGCGCAGGTCTTCGTCGACCGCGAGCCGGTCGCCGTCCTGGGCCGCGACCTGGGTGAGCACCGTGCGGTGGTGCCGCGTGGCGGTCGGCTCCAGGTGCTCGTCGAGGACCAGGGCCGCGTCAACTACGGGCCGCGGATCGGGGAGCCGAAGGGCCTCATCGGGCCTGCGCGCCTGGACGCCGCCGCTGGGGCCGGTGTCGACCTCGACCGCTGGGCCGTCCAGCCGCTCGACCTGGACGACGTCACCGCGCTGACCGCCCGGGTGCGCGACGCCGCCCCGGTCGACGGCCGCCTCGTCGCCGGCCCGTCGTTCGCGCACGCGACGTTCGACACGCCCGACCCGGACAGCGACCACTTCCTCGACACCACCGGGTGGGGCAAGGGTGTGGTGTGGGTCAACGGGTTCTGCCTCGGCCGGCACTGGTCGCGCGCGCCCCAGCGCACGCTCTTCGTGCCCGCTCCGATCCTGCGCGCCGAGGGCAACGACATCCTCGTTCTCGTGCTGGACACCGCGGCCCCGCACGTGGCGTTCGTCGAGGACCTGGCGCTCGGCCACACCGAGGAGTGAGCACATGATCGACGGCTACCTCTTCGCCTACTTCGCGGGCGAGTACACCCCGGACGGTGAGCAGGTGCGGTTCGGGCTCTCGCGTGGTGCCGACCCGCTGTCCTACGACGACCTGCACGGCGCCCGGCCGGTGCTGGTCTCCACCCTGGGCGAGGGCGGCGTCCGCGACCCCTTCCTCGTCCGTGCACCCGGTGGGGACCGCTGCTTCCTCATCGCCACCGACCTGAGGATCCACCCCGACGGCGACTGGGCCGCGGCGGTCCGCACCGGGAGCCGGTCGATCGTCGTGTGGGAGTCCGCCGACCTGGTGGACTGGTCGCCGCCGCGGCTGGTCGAGGTGTCCCCGCAGACCGCCGGCTGCACCTGGGCGCCCGAGGCCGTGTGGGACGACGAGCACGACGAGTTCTTCGTGTTCTGGGCCTCCACGCTGTATGACCCGGCCGACGCCGGGCACGACGGCGACAGCCACCACCGGATGATGTACGCGACCACGACGGACTTCCTGACGTTCTCGCCGGCGCGCGTCTGGAACGACCCCGGGTACTCGGTCATCGACTCGACGCTCGTGCGGCACGACGGCTGGTGGTACCGCTTCACCAAGGACGAGCGCGACCCGTCCTCGTCGTCGCCCACCTCGAAGTTCATCACCGCCGAGCGCTCCCGTGACCTGCGCTCGACCGCCTACGAGCCGGTCACCGACGGCATCGGGCGGGCGGGCGAGCTGGGTCCCGGCGTCGAGCACGGCGAGGGGCCGGTCGTCGTGCCGTCTCCGGCCGGCGACCGCTGGTACCTGCTCGTCGACGAGTTCGGCGGCCGCGGCTACGTGCCGTTCGAGTCCGCGGCCCTCGACGCCCCGCACTGGGCGGCGTCGACCTCCTTCCGCATGCCCACGGGCGCCCGGCACGGCTCCGTCCTGCCGGTCACCCGCGACGAGCACGACGCCCTGCGCCGGGCCTTCGGGTCCGGCACCATCACCTGAGAGGCCCTGGTCCGACGATGCCCAGCCCCGCCCTGCCCCGCCACTACGCCGACCCGAACCTGATCCGGTTCGGGGACACGTACTACCTGTACGCGACGACCGACGGGTTCGAGGGGTGGTCCGGCACGTCGTTCGAGGTGTGGTCCTCGCCCGACCTCGTGGACTGGACCAACCACGGGGTGATCCTCGACGTCGCCACGGACGTGGCCTGGGCGCAGGGCAACGCGTGGGCACCGACCGCGGCCGAGCGGGACGGGAGGTTCTACTTCTACTTCACCGCGTCGCAGAGCATCGGCGTGGCGGTCGCGGACTCCCCGACCGGGCCGTTCGTCGACGCGCTCGGCCGCCCGCTCGTCGACAAGGTCGACTACGACGGCGAGCAGCAGATCGACCCCGCGGTCTTCGTCGACGACGACGGACGCGCCTACCTGTACTGGGGCAACATGACGCCGCGCGTCGTGCCGCTGCGCGACGACATGGTGAGCTACGACGCCGCCGACATCGTGGTGCTCGACGGGCTCGACGACTTCCGCGAGGCGCCCTGGGTGGTGCGGCTCGGCGACGGGTACCACCTGAGCTGGTCGGTCGACGACACCCGCAGCGCCGACTACCGCGTCGCCCACGCGACCGGCCCCACCCCCTACGGCCCGTGGACCGGTCACGGCCTGCTGCTCCAGAAGGACGAGTCGCTCGGCGTCGTCGGCACGGGGCACCACTCGATCCTGCGCGCGCACACCGGGGACTGGTACATCGCCTACCACCGGCACGCGATCCCCGACGGCGACGGCTGCCACCGCGAGACGGTGATCGACCGCCTGCGCGTCGCCGACGGCACGTTCCTGCCCGTCGTGCCCACGCTCGAGGGCATCGAGCCCTTGCCCGCCGCGGAGAACGCCCGTCCGACGCACGAGTCCGTCGTCCCGCCCACCGGCGTCCGGCCCGCGCGCTTCCGGCCCGCCGACGGCGCGACCGACGCCGCGACGCTGGACCTCGACGGCACCTGGCGGTTCCGCCTGTTCGACGAGGCCGTCACGGGCGCCGACCCCGCCGACGCGGGTGAGTCGTGGGACGCGATCGAGGTCCCCGGCCACTGGCAGCTCACCGGCGCCCCCGACGCCTGGCCGTACGGGAAGCCCGCCTACACGAACGTCCTGTTCCCGATCCCGGTGGACCCGCCGCGCGTCCCCCGCGCCAACCCGACGGGCGAGTACCGCCGCACGTTCACCGTTCCCGCGTCCTGGCGCGACGGCGGCCGCGTCGTCATCCGGTTCGACGGCGTCGACTCCTGGTTCGAGGTCGCCGTCAACGGCCGGGTCCTCGCGCAGTCGCACGGCTCGCGGCTGCCCACCGAGGTCGACGTCACCGACGCCCTCGTGGACGGCGACAACCTGCTCGCCGTCCGCGTCACGCAGTGGTCGGCCCTGACCTACGTCGAGGACCAGGACCAGTGGTGGCTGTCCGGCATCTTCCGCGGCGTCACGGCCCAGCACCGGCCGGCCGGCGGCATCGAGCACGTCACCCTGCACGCCGACTACGACCACGTCACCGGTGACGGCACGCTGCGGGTCGAGGTCGAGGGCGAGCGCACCGACGCGGTCGTGCGGATCCCCGAGCTGGGCGTCGAGACCACCGCGGGACGCGCTGTGCGGGTGCCCGGCGTCGAGCCGTGGAGCGCGGAGAGCCCTCGCCTGTACGACGTCGTCGTCGACACCGGGTCGGAGGCCGTCACCCTGCGCGCCGGGTTCCGGACCGTCGCGGTGGTCGACGGCGTCTTCACCGTCAACGGGACCGCCGTGAAGCTCTACGGCGTCAACCGGCACGAGTTCGAGCCCACGCGCGGACGCGCCGTCACGCCGGAGACGATGCTGGCGGACGTGCTGCTGATGAAGCGGCACCACGTCAACGCGGTCCGGACCAGCCACTACCCGCCGCACCCGCACTTCCTGGACCTGTGCGACGAGCACGGCCTGTACGTCATGGACGAGAACGACCTCGAGACGCACGGCTTCGAGCCCCTCGGCTGGCGCGGCAACCCGACCGACGACCCGACGTGGGAGCCCGTCCTGGTCGACCGCGTCACCCGCATGGTCCGCCGCGATGCGCACCACCCCAGCGTCGTCATCTGGTCGCTCGGCAACGAGGCGGGTCCCGGCCGCAACCTCGCCGCGATGTCCGCCGCCATCCGCGCGCTGGACGGCACCCGCCCGCTGCACTACGAGGGCGACTGGGCCAGCGAGCACGTCGACATGTACTCGCGGATGTACCCCACCAGCGAGGAGGTCGCGCTGATCGGGCGCGGCCACGAGGGCGCCTGGCCGGACGGTGCCGTCGACGCGCGCCGCCGGACCCTGCCGTTCGTGCTGTGCGAGTACGCCCACGCGATGGGCAACGGCCCCGGCGGGCTGACCGACTACATCGATCTCGTCGACGCGCACCCGAGGCTCATGGGCGGGTTCGTGTGGGAGTGGATCGACCACGGCATCGCGACCCGCACCCCCGACGGGACCCCGTTCTTCGGGTACGGCGGCGACTTCGGCGAGGAGCTGCACGACGGCGTGTTCATCGCCGACGGCCTGCTGCTGCCGGACCGCACGCCCTCACCCGGGCTCGTCGAGCTGGCCGCCGTCTACGCCCCGGTGCGCATCCGGCCGGTCGGCGACGACCTCGAGGTGCTCAACCGGTACGCGTTCACGACGACCGCGCACGTGCGGCTGGTCTGGACGCTCGTCGCCGACGGACTGACGGTGGCGAGCGGCGAGGTCGACCACGTGCTCGCTCCGGGCGCCTCGGTCGTCGTCTCCCCGGCCACCGTGCTCGGCGACGCGCTGGACCCGGTCGACCCCCGGGCCACCGTGTGGTTCGTCCTGCGCGCGCTGCCGCGGGACGCGTCGGCCGCCTTCTCCGGCGGCTCCCTCGGCGCCGGGCAGGTGCTCGTCCGCGGCGCCGCGGCACTCGCCCCCGCGACGGGCACCCCGGTCCGCACCGCCGTGGGTCACCGCGTCGGACCCGTCGAGCTCGACGCGTCCGGTCGGCTCGTCGCGATCGGCGGCACCCCCGTGCGCCTGGCGCGTGCCGACGCCTGGCGTGCGCCCACCGACAACGACAGGATCCGCTCCTGGTACGACGCGATCGGCGACGACGAGGCGTGGACCCGCGCGGGGCTGTCGCGGCTGCACGAGCGGGTCGACACGGTCCGGCGGGAGGGTGACGCGCTGGTCGTGACCGCCCGCACGGCCGGTGCCGCGAGCGACTGCGGGCTCGACGTCCGCTACGAGTGGCGGGCGGTCGACGACCGGACTGCGGACCTGGTGGTCCGGCTCACGCCGTCGGGCCGCTGGCCCGGCTCGGTGGCCCGGCTCGGCTGGCTGCTCGCGCTCGAACAGGACGACGCCGGCGACGTGGTCGTGGACTGGGCGGGGCTCGGCCCGCACGAGTCGTACGCCGACTCCACGCGCGCCGCGCTGGCCGGCCGCTGGCAGCACTCGGTCGACGCCCTGCAGACCCGGTACACCCGGCCGCAGGAGAACGGCGCCCGGCGCGGGGTCACGACGGCGACGGTCGGCCTGGCCGCCGGTCCGCTGACCGTGGCGGCCGGAGCCGTCCGCGTCGGCGGTCGGGACGTCCCCGGGTTCGAGCTCACCGCGCGACCCTGGTCCGACGCGGCCCTGGCCGCCGCGGACCACCCGCACGAGCTGACGCCGGACGGTCTGCTGTGGCTGCACCTCGACGCAGCCGGGCACGGCCTCGGCTCCGCCGCATGCGGTCCGGGCGTGCTGCCCAACGCGGCCCTGCACCCGACGACGGCGACGCTGCACCTGCGGCTCACGGCCTGAGGCGGCTCGCGCGCCCCCTCGGCCTGAGGGACCGCTACAGGCTGAGGGGCGCGCGGCTGGTGACCAGGCCGACGTCGCCGAGGAACCGCTCGAACGCGACGGTCGCCATGCCGATCGCGGTGGAGTTGCCGCGCACGGTCGAGATACCGACGGTGAGGTCCGAGGCGGCACCGTTGGGGGACTGCGTGCGGATCACGGAGTGGGCACCCGGCAGCAGGTGCTCGCCCAGCGCCCACGTGGTCCAGCCGGTGAGCATGACGACCTCGGGGTTGATGATCGCCACCAGGTCCGCGATCGCGGCACCCAGGTACCGGGTGGTGCGGTCGATCGTCTCGACGACGGCCTGGTCGGGGGTCGCGCTGTCCAGGGCGGCCGCGAGGGCGGCGATGACGTCCCGCTGCTGCAGGTTCGGGTCCGCCGCGGGGTGGTCCGGCGCGATCTCGCGCAGGGTCTGCAGGATTCCGGGGGCGCCGACGTAGGCCTCGACGCACCCGCGCCGCCCGCAGCGGCAGCCGCGGCCCTCGTACACGAGCAGCGAGTGGCCCCACTCGCCGGCGCTGTTGGTGGCGCCGCGCAGGACGGTGCCCTCCAGGGCGATGCCGGCGCCCACGCCGGTGCCCAGGTTGATGATGATCATGCTCGACGTGCCGCGGCCGGTGCCGAGCCACAGCTCGGCGGTCGCGATGGCCTTGAGGGGGTTCTCGACGACCAGCGGCAGGCCGACGCGGGCGCGGAGCTGGTCGATGAGGTCGTGGGCGCGCCAGCTCCACCGCGGCACGACGACGGAGATCGCCCCCGTGCCGCGCTGCACGAGGCCCGGCAGCGCGACGCCGACGCCGAGCAGGCGCGAGCGGTCGAGGCCCGTGGACGCCACCGCGGCGTCGAGGGCTCGGACGATCGCGTCGACCACGTACTCGGCCGACGTCTCGTGCTCGTCCAGCGTGAGGTCCGCGGTGCCGACCTCCTCCAGGGCGGCGTCGAACACGTGCGCGCTCACGTACGTCTCGGCGACGTCGATCCCCGCGATGAGGCCGCGCCCGCCGTGGATGCGCAGGGTGGTCGTCGGCCGCCCGACGCCGCTCGCCGACAACCCGGCCTCCTCGACCAGCCCCTCGGCCAGCAGCTCGGAGACCACGGTCGCCACGGTGGCCAGGCTCAGCCCGGTCGCGCGCGCGAGCTCGTTCCGGTTGGACTCGCCCGCCGACAGCAGGGCGTGCAGGACGTCGAGCCGTGACTCCGACCTGATGTCCCGGGAGGACCTCTTGCGCACGACCATGCCTACTCCTCTGTCGGCGTGACCAGCACGGCGACCAGTGCGGGTGCGGCGGGCCCGGCTGTCGCCCGCACCGCGACTCGAATGCTCCCACCGTTCCACCCGGCAGGCAGCCAGATCCGGCCGGGATCACCCCCGGTGAACCGGGGGCGGGCGGGGTCGTCGAGCCAGACGCGCCCCAGCAGCTCGTCGTGCGCGTACGCCCAGACCCGGACGTGCGTGCCCTCGAACCGGATGGAGCAGCCGCCCGCCGGCACGTCGAGGTCGAGCCAGCGCTCGTCGCCCGGGTCGAGGGTCAGGGGAAGCGTGACGGGCGTCGACGCGGCCGGCGTGGCGGCGAGCGCCAGCAGGTCGCGGTCGGACTGCCCTTCGACCTGCCAGCCGCGCACGGGGGCGAGCCGCAGGAGCGTGGTCGTCGGGCCGAACGCACCCGGCGTGTGCGGGACCGTGACGGCGACCTCGCGGCCCTCGCCGGGCGCCAGGTGCACCCAGGGGTCGAGCGCGGTGACCAGGCGCTCGGCGCCGTCGACGGTCACGCGCGCGGCACCGGGGATCCCGTCGATGCGCAGGGCGTGGGAGTGCTCGCCGTCCACGTCGAGCCGTCGGCGGTAGGTGACGGGCAGCCCGACGCGCGTGCTGCTCCACCCGCCGAGCGTCCGCAGCGGGGCGGGGTCGCCGGCCCACTGGTCGCCGCCGTCGACGGTCCACAGCGCGTGCACGTTCTCGCTGCCGACGACGGACCACACCTGGCCGAGGCCGCGCAGCGACCCCATGCGCATCGCGGGCAGCCGCGTGTCGTCGAAGTTCGGGTGGCCCCACGTCTCGACGGTGGCGTCGAGGCGGGTCGCCCCGTCGACGTCGACGAGCTCGGTGGCGCCGAACCGGGCGACCGAGGGCAGGGCGCGGCCGTCGAGCGTGAGGTCGACGATGTCGGCGGCGCCCGCCACCAGCAGCGTCGTGACCCCGGTGAGGTCGGTCGCGTAGTGCATACGGCCGCGGTGGACACCGACCTCCTCGGACGCGGGCGGCAGGTCGTGCGCCGTGGTGCGGCCGGTGCGCGCGGGCAGGTCGAGCAGCCGGGCGGCGGTGACGGGGGTAGCCGCGGCCGGCGCGGTCGCCCGTCCGGCGGGGGCCGGGTAGCGCGTCCCGTCGGGGCCGGCCACATCCTGCGGGTGCCGGACGACCACGTGCCAGGTCGTGGAGCCGTCGTGCACCGTGGTGGTCACCGGGGCGTCCGGTCGCGGTGCGTCGAGCGCGACGACGTCGGCGCCGACCCCGGTCCCGTCGGCCCGCAGCGCGAGCAGCGACGGCCCGTGCGCGGCGAGCTCGATCCCGTCCGGTCCGGCGGCGACGAGGTCGGCGGTCGCCAGGACCAGCGTCCCGGGCAGGCCGTAGCCGGACAGCGGCAGGTCCCGCAGCACGAAGGCGCAGGTCCGCGGCGCGAGGTCGACGGTCAGGTCGGGCAGGCCGTCGGCGGCCAGGAGGACCGCGGTCGCCGCGTCCGCACCGAGGTTCGTGACGCCCAGCAGCGACCCGCCCCCGTCGAGCAGCAGCCGCGACGGCGACGCGCTCGTGGGGGCGGCGGTCGTGTAGGCGCCGTCGGCCGCGACCGGGACGGCGCGGGCGAGGCGGTGACCGAGGGTCCGGGTCACGGCGGCGAGCACGCGCGCCTCGACCATCTCGGGCCGCGGCTCCCCGACGGGCGACAGGTACCCGCCGAAGTCGTAGTCGTGCGTCATGAACCCGCCCGGGTCGCCCCAGTTGCCGGTCGACGGCGTGAACCCGAAGTCGTACCCGGACGCCTGCAGGTAGGGCGCGAGCAGGCCCGCGCCGCTGACCAGGAGCCGGCGCAGCGTGACGTGGGCGCGGTTGGTCTCCGTGACCAGGAGGGGCAGGTCGCGGCCGGCGAGCAGGTCGGCGTACCGGCGGACCTCGGGCTCGACCGAGACCGAGGTGTCCGACGGGTAGAAGTTGTAGGCGGGCACGACGCCCTCGACGTCGCCCGTGGCGCCGGACGTGTCGCCCTGCCCGGCGCACGCGATCAACGGCACCGTGATGCCGTGGGCGAGCGCCATGTCCCGTAGCGCCCGGACGTAGGCCGGGCGGTCGGCGGTGTCGAAGAAGTCCAGCTCGTTCTCGAGCTGGACCGCGACCACGCTGCCGCCGCGCCCGTGCTGACGGGAGGCGAGGAGGGGCAGCGCCTGGTCGAACCAGCGCCGCACCTGCTCCAGGTACAGCGGCTCGGCCTGGCGCAGGCCGAGCCCCGGCGTGAGCGGCAGCCACGCCGGCAGCGCACCGCCGTCCCACTCCGAGCAGATGTACGGCCCCGGACGGGCGATGACGGCGAGCCCGGCCTCGTGCGCGAGGTCCAGGAACGCGCCGACGTCGCGCCGCCCGTCGAAGTCCCACTCGCCCGGGGCGAGCTCGTGGAAGTTCCACGGCAGATAGACGTCGATGACGGTGTACCCCGACGCCCGGACCTGGGCGAGACGTGCCGCCCAGGTCTCGCGCGGCATCCGGAAGTAGAACAGCGAGGCGCACAGCAGCACGCGCTCCTCGCCGTCGAGCACGAGCCCGGAGCTGGTGAGCCCGAGCCGGGCGTCGAGGTCCGTGGTCACTTCACACCAGCGCTTCCGCCGGAGACGTTCATCTCGTACAGGTACTTCTGGCCGAGGTAGTAGATGACGATCATCGGCAGGGTCAGCATGATCGACCCGACCATCACGAGGTTCCACGGTGGCAGCTGCATCGCGTTGCTCGTCGAGGTCATGTACTGCAGGCCCAGG
Source organism: Cellulomonas fengjieae (assembly GCF_018388465.1). Lineage (NCBI taxonomy): Bacteria > Bacillati > Actinomycetota > Actinomycetes > Micrococcales > Cellulomonadaceae > Cellulomonas > Cellulomonas fengjieae. Next base: position 3,849,807 of record NZ_CP074404.1, read on the forward strand.
GCCAGAGGCATCATGTCCTCCTGGTTGAGGTAGATGAGCGGGCCCATGAAGTCGCCCCACGCCGCGGTCAACGTGAAGATCGCGATGGCCGTGAGGATCGGCCACATCATCGGCAGGATGATCCGGCGGTAGATGCCGAAGTAGCCCAGCCCGTCCATCTGCGCGGCCTCGTCGAGCTCGCTGGACACCCGCGACACGAACTGCCGCACCAGGAACACGTTGAACGCGTTGGAGAAGAAGTTCGGGATGATCAACGGCAGGAACGTGTTGACCCAGCCGAGCTCCTTGAACAGCAGGAACTGCGGGATCATCGTGATCTGCGCCGGGATCATCATCGTGGCCAGGACGACCATGAACATGAAGTTCTTGCCCGGCGCCCGCAGCCGTGCGAACGCGTAGCCGACGAGGGACGACGACACCACCTGCCCCACGGCCGACAGCGTCGCGATGATCACCGAGTTCATGATGAACGTCCCGACCGGCAGGCCGGTCGCCGTGAAGACGCTCGAGAAGTTCGACCACGTGAACTCGGTCGGGATGATCGAGAACATGTTGGTCGCGCTGGTCTGGTCGCTGGACAGCGCGATCGAGACCATGAGGATGAACGGCACGAAGAAGAGTGCCGAGACGATCATCAGAACCGCGTACGACGCAGGCGTCGCCTTGAACGCCTTGAGACTGCGGGCGGACGTCGCGCCGCGCCTGTCGTTCTTGTCGTTCTCTGGGGGCACCGCGATGGGCGGGACCTGGGTGGCGATGGCCATCACCGCACCTCCGTCTCGTAGAAGACCCACTTCTTGGATGTGCGGAAGGCGAGGATCGTGAACGCGATGATCACCAGGAACAGCAACCACGCCACAGCCGACGCATAGCCGAAGTGGTAGAAGCTGAATGCCTCACGGAAGAGCAGCGGCACCATCATCATGCTGGCGTTGTCCGGTCCTCCCGAGGTGAGGATGTAGACCTGTCCGAAGATCTGGAACGCGCCGATCAGCCCCATGATGAGGTTGAAGAAGATGATGGGCGTGATCTGCGGGAACGTGATCGACCAGAACTGACGCATCGGCCCCGCACCGTCGATCTCGGCGGCCTCGTAGAACTCCTTCGGGATGCCGTTCATGGCCGACAGCAGCAGCACGGTCGCGCCACCGGCTCCCCACGCGGAGAGCACGACGAGCGCGGGCTTGACCCACGTCGGGTCGAGCAGCCAGTTCGGTCCGTCGACCCCGAAGATGCCGAGGAGGTCGTTCAGCGGCCCGGACGGCGCGAGCACCATCTTGAACACCATCGCGGTGGCGACCAGCGGGACGAGCGTGGGCAGGTAGATCATCGTGCGGAAGAACTTGCGCCCGCGGACCTTCTTGTTGAGCAGGTTGGCCAGCCAGACGCCGATCACGAGCCCGAGCGGGACCGAGACCAACGCGTAGAAGAAGGTGTTCCCGAGCGCCTTCCAGAACACCGGGTCCTGCGTCAGCGCCGTCGCGTAGTTGTCGAGACCGACGAACTCAGGCGGGGTGAACGAGTCCCACTCGGTGAGCGAGATGTACACGGACGCGATCATCGGCCCGAGCAGGAACCCCACGAAGCCGATGAGCCACGGGGAGATGAACAGCCAGAACCAGCGAGCCTCGGACTTGCGTCGCCGCGTGAGCTTCTGGCGAGGCGCCTTGCGCCCCCCGGCGCGGCGCGGGCTGGTCGCCCGCGCCGCACCGAGAGCCTCGCCGAGGTTCACGCTCATCAGCTAGCCGGCTTGATGACGGACTCGAGCTTCTTCTGGACGATGTCCAGCTGCGCCTTGGCGTCACCACCCTCGTTCCAGAACGTGCCCAGGTTGTCGTCGAACGCGGCCTGCATCTCGTTCCACTCCGGCAGGAGCGGGGAGCGGAAGACGAAGCTGGACGACTCGCCGAACGCGGCCATGTTGACCTCACGCGTGGCCCACTCGGGCTTGAGGAACGCCTCGGAGTTCTGCGCCTCGAGGTTGGCGGGGACGTCCTGCGCGTTCTTGATGATGACGGCCTGCGCCTCGGCGTCGGTGAGGAAGTCGATCGCCTCGAACGCCTGCTCCGCCTTCTTGCTGTCACGCGAGATCGCCAGGCCGGAACCGAACGCGGAGACGGCCTGCTCGTCGCCCTGCCACATCGGGGCGATGTCCCAGTTGAAGTCGGCCTCGAGCAGCGAGTTGATGGCCCAGAAGCCGGTCGTGTTCATCGCGACCTTCTGCGCCGCGAACGCGGGGTCGCCGCCCATGTCCGGGCCCATGTCCGCGTACTCCGCCGCGGTCGGGACGACGTGGTGCTTGTGCACGAGGTCGTTGCCCCACTGGAGCGCCTCGACGACCTCGGGCGAGTTGGCGTGCGGCTGGCCCGACTCGTCGATGATCTGGCCGCCGTTCTGGTAGGCGAACGACCACCACTGCGCCCACCAGCCGGCACCGGCGTAGCCCCACTGCTGACCGGGGATGGTGAGCTTCTCCATCGCGGCCTGCGCGTCCTGCCAGGTCCAGTCCGCGTTGGGGTACTCGACGCCGGCCGCGTCGAACATGTCCTTGTTGTAGTAGACGATCATCGCGCCGGAGCGGTCGGGGATCGCGTAGATGCTGTCGTCGTAGGAGTAGAGCGTCCCGACGGGTCCGAACCGCTCCTCGAGGTCGAGCCCGGCGTCCGCGGCGAGCTCGTCGAGGGGGATGATCTGGTTCTTCGACGAGTAGACGTTCACGCCCTCGGCGACCTGCATGATGTCCGGGCCGTCGCCGCCGGCGATCATGGTCTGGACCTTCTGCTCGTACTGGTCGCCCGGGATGAGCTGCAGCTCGATCTTGATGTCCTCCTGCGAGGCCTCGAACAGGTCGACGCGTTCCTGGTACGACTTCTTGTCGACGTCGCCGCCCCAGACGGTCATCTTCAGCGTGGTCGCGCCGCCCTCTGCGGCGTCGTCGCCGCCGCCCGAGCTGCACGCCGCGAGCGCCGCGATGCTCAATGCGGTGATGACTGCCGTTCCGGCACGGAACCCGATGGACCTCTTCGTGCTCATGCTGTCCGCCTCTCTGCGGTCAGGGACGGCTCTGCCACGCGTGGTCCGGTGGCACCGTCGACAAACTGTGGCGCTAAATCTAACCCTTGGACGAAGGGATGGAAACCGCTGCTGCGGTCACAGTCCGGTCACGGGCCCACGAGGAGTCCCGTCGCGCCCCCACCACACCGTCCAGCCCTTCTTCTAATGGCTAGAGATATGGCTAGAGTGTGGTGCACCCGAGGTGGCGCGGCGCGCGCCGGCACCACGGACCGGGGAGGACGAGCTCTCCGGGTAACCCCGTCAGCCTGCTCGGGAGGCCACCCCGCATGTCAGTCGCTCACCGAGGCGCGACCGTCGAGATCGACGGCCAGCACCCCCTGCGGTCGGTCCTGCGGCTCCTGGGCAACCACCGCCGGCGCGTGGTCGGCGCCGTCCTGGTGTTCCCGCTCAAGGACTCGCCGCAGTGGCTCATGCCCGTGGTCACCGCCCACATCATCGACACGGTCGTGGACGGCGGGCCCCTGCGTGACCTGGGCATCTGGGCGATCGTCGCGTTCGTCGCGCTGCTGCAGAACTACCCCACGCACGTCCTGTACACCAAGCTCTACATGGGCGCGGTCCGGCAGGTCGGCGCCGACCTGCGCAACGCGCTCGCCGCCCGCCTGCAGAGCCTGTCGATCGGCTTCCACTCGCGGACCTCGTCCTCGATCGTGCAGACCAAGGTGGTCCGCGACGTCGAGAACATCGAGCTCGCGCTCCAGCAGGTCACCCACCCGGTGCTCGCGCAGACCACCGTCGTGATCGGCGCGATCGTCATGACCGCGCTGTCCGTCCCGCAGTTCCTGCCCGTCTACGCGCTGACCATCCCCCTGGCGGTCCTGCTGCGGCACGTGCTCGCCCGCCGCTCGCGCGAGCGCAACGAGGTGTTCCGCAGGAACGTCGAGACGTTCGCGTCCCGCGTCGGCGAGATGGCGACCCTCGTCCCCATCACCCGCGCGCACGGCCTGGAGGCCACCGCGCAGGCCCGCATCGCCGAGGGCGCCGAGGGCGTCCGGGTGTCGGGCTACGAGCTCGACGTCCTCAACGGGCGTTTCCAGTCGCTGTCCTGGGTCGTGCTCCAGATGCTCAGCGTGAGCTGCCTGGTCACGGGCGCCTGGGCCGCCGTCACGGGGCTCGTCACGATCAGCCCCGGCGAGGTCGTGCAGCTCTCCGCGTACTTCGGCCTCATCACCGGCGGTGTCACGCAGGTGCTCATGGTGCTGCCGGTCGGGCAGAAGGGCCTGGAGTCCGTCCGGTCCGTCGCCGAGGTGCTCACCGAGCCCGACCTCGAGGAGAACGAGGGCAAGGCCGTGGTCCGGACGGTCGGCGGCGCCCTGCGGTTCGACCGCGTCACCTTCTCCTATCCCGACGCCGCCGTGCCCGCCGTGGTCGACATCGACCTCGACGTCCACCCCGGCGAGACCATCGCGTTCGTCGGCCCCTCGGGTTCCGGCAAGTCGACGATGCTGAACCTCGCGCTCGGGTTCCTGCGCCCCACCGGAGGGCGGCTGCTGCTCGACGGCGTCGACGCCGCGACCCTCGACCTGCGCACCTACCGCACGCACGTGTCGGTGGTGCCGCAGGACTCCGTCCTGTTCGAGGGGTCGATCCGGGACAACATCACCTACGGCATGACCGACGTCCCCGACGACCGCGTCCGACACGCGCTCGAGGACGCCAACGCCGCGGAGATCGTCGACGCCCTGCCGGACGGCTGGGACACCGTCGTGGGCGAGCGCGGGGCCCGGCTGTCCGGCGGGCAGCGGCAGCGCATCGCGATCGCGCGCGCCCTGGTGCGCGACCCGCGGGTGCTGCTGCTCGACGAGGCGACGTCCGCGCTCGACTCCGAGTCCGAGGCCCTCGTCCGCGACGCCCTCGCCCGCCTGATGGCCGGCCGCACGACGCTCGTCGTCGCGCACCGGCTGTCCACCATCCGCAACGCCGACCGCATCGTCGTGCTCGACCACGGCCGCATCGTCGAGATCGGCGGCCACGACGAGCTGCTCGAGGCGGGCGGCCGCTACGCCCGGCTCTCGCACGCGCAGCGCACCTGAGCACCCGCACCACCCCAGTCGCGCTCCCGCGCGACATCTCGAGGAGAGGCAGAGTGGCCATGACGAGCACGGCGAAGCGACGCACCCGGATCGGCATCGGCATCGCCGCGGTCGCCACCACCGCGGCGGGCGCCACCATCGCCGCCCTCGTCGTCGGCTCGGCCCCCGACGAGGTGGCCGGCGAGCCCGTGACCCTCAGGCCGAACCCGTCCTACCGCGCGAGCGAGCCGTTCCAGGGCTGGGGCACGAGCCTCGTCTGGTTCGCGCACGCGACCGGCGGCTACCCCGAGGACCTGCGCGAGGAGCTCTACCAGCTGGTCTTCGGCGAGGAAGGGCTCAACCTGACGATCGCCCGGTACAACGTCGGCGGCGGCAACGCGACCGACGTCGACTCCGCGGCGTACATGCGCAAGGGGGGCGACGTGCCCGGCTGGTGGGACCCGTCACTGGCGGGACCGGACGGCGCCGTGCGCGACGCGGCCGACGCCTACCGCGCGGCGTTCGACGCCGACGACGACGCGTCCTACGACCTGGACGCCGACGCGGGGCAGCGCTGGTGGGTCGAGCGGCTCGCGCAGGAGGGGCGCATCACGCACTGGGAGGCCTTCAGCAACTCCCCACCGTGGTTCATGACGGAGTCCGGGTACGCCACCGGCGGTCTCGACGCGACGTCCGACCAGCTGCGCGCGGACAGCGTCGAGGACTTCGCGGCTTACATGGTGCGCGTGGTCGAGCACCTGGAGCAGACGTACGGCATCGAGGTCGCCACCATCGACCCGATGAACGAGCCGAACACCGACTACTGGGCCACGCGGTTCACCCCGGAGGGCGAGCTCGAGCCCGGTCGTCAGGAGGGTGCGCACCTGAGCCCCGCGCTCCAGGCGCGCCTGGTCGAGGCACTCGCCGCCCGGCTGGCGGACCCGTCGACCACGACGGACGCGACCGTCTCCGGTCCCGACGAGACCAACCCCCGACTGTTCCTGCAGGACTGGGAGGGGTGGACGCCCGCCGCGCGCGAGGCCGTCGGCCAGCTCAACGTGCACACCTACGGCACCGAGGACCGGGTGCAGGTCCGGGACGTCGCCAAGGCGACGGGCAAGCCGCTGTGGATGAGCGAGGTCGAGGGCGACTTCAGCCTCGAGGCCGGTTTCGACCTCGACGACATGGCCAACGGCCTGGGCATGGCCGGGCGCATCGTCGACGACCTGCGCGAGCTCGAGCCGCGGGCCTGGGTGTTCTGGCAGCCGGTCGAGGACCGCTGGCACATGGAGCTCGAGTCCGACGGCAACTGGGGCAGCATCTACATCGACCTGGACTGCGGGGCCGACGGCACGTCCGCGCGCCGCGTCGCCGCCGGGCACGCCGACCCGACCTGCCGGGTGCTGACCAACACCAAGTTCGACACGGTCCGGAACTTCACGCACTACATCGAGCCGGGCGACTCGCAGATCGCCGTCGACGACCCCTCGACGACCGCGTTCGTGCACGGCGACGGCACCGGCGCGACGCTCGTGCACGTCAACACCTCGTCCGAGGACCGGGCCGTGACGCTCGATCTCTCCCTGTTCGGCGACACGGACGGCGCGACGGTCACGCCGGTCGTCACCACGGCCCCGCCCGCCGTCCGCACCGCCGACAGCGCGCCGCACGCGCTGGTGCCGGGTGAGGCGGTCCGCGTCCGCGACGACGGCACCGTCACCCTGCCCGTGCCCGCCAAGTCCGTGACGACCTTCCTGGTCGAGGGCGTCTCCGGCGTCGCCGACGGTGCCGCACCCGCGGACGGCACCCCGTACGCGCTGTTCGGGCTCGACGGCGACCTCGCGCTGACCGCCGTCGACGACGCGACCACCGTCGAGACGCCCGACGGCTCCGCCGGCCAGATGTGGACGCTGCACACCCTCTCCGGGGAGGGCACCAACCGGCGGGTCGTCGCGCTCACGGACGGCACCGGCGCCTTCCTCGCGTCCACGGAGGACGGCACGGCGCTCGTCCCCTCGGACCTCGGGACCGCCCGCACCGCGCCGGCGCAGCAGTGGGTGCTCAACAGCATCGACGGCCGCACCTACTCGCTGCTCAACGTCGCGACCACCCGGCAGCTCGACGTCACCCGCCGGTCCGCCGAGCCCGGGACACCCGTCGCCCTGGCCCCCGCCACGACGGACCCGCAGCAGGCCTGGAGGTTCGAGCCCGCGTCGTGATCCGCCCCGATGTCGTCGAAACGCTTGCACCTCACCTGAGGTGAGGGTCTAGCGTCGGCCGCAGCGGCGACGACGGCGCGCCGCCCGAGCGCAGGAGCAGCCATGACGAGCCTGGTCCCCTACCTCACGGTGCACGACGCGACCGCGGCGATCGCGTTCTATGCCAGCGCGTTCGGGGCGCAGGAGACCGGCGAGCGCGACGAGGGCGACGGGCGGATCGGCTTCGTCGCCCTCACCGTCGGCGGCGACCCGTTCTACCTGTCCGACGAGTTCCACGACTACGGCGCCTACGCCCCCGCGACGCTCGGGCACAGCACGGTCGCCCTGGTGCTCGGCGTGGACGACGCCGACGCCGTGTACGCCGCCGCGGTCGCCGCGGGTGCGACGCCCGATCGCGAGCCCGCCGACCAGGGGGACGAGAGGCGCGGCTGGCTGGTCGACCCGTTCGGCCACCGCTGGGCCATCCACTCGCCGCTGCGCTGAGCGGGTTCCGCTGGACTCCAGCACCGTCACCGGGCAGCCCGCGCCAGGCGCGCCTCCCGCTGCTTGCGCTTCTGGCTCGCCAGCTCCTGCTCGCCCTTGAGCGTCGCGTTCTCCACCCAGGCCAGCACCCCGGACTCGTCGGCCGCCCGGAACACCTGCCCGTACCGGATGCGGCTGAACACGTCCGGCATCCGCGTGCTCAGGTAGCCGATCGTGACGCGGCCGAGCGCCCAGGCGACACCGACGCCGTTGACCACCCCGACCAGCACCGCGGCGGCCATCAGGACCGGCTGCTCGGTCACCTGCGACCAGACGATCATCGCCGCCGTCGGGACGGCGGCCACCGGGACCAGGATCAGGACGATCCACACGTGCAGCGAGATGTTGCCGTTGGCGTCGTTCGGGCCCAGACGCCTGCGGGGGTCGACGCCGGGCGACACCCCGAGCGCCGACACCAGGATCGCCGCACCGGCGGCGGCGCCGAAGACCGCCGGGATCGCCGCGAGCAGGACCGGCACCGTCCACCACTCGCGGGTGAGCAGCACGAACGGGACGGTGACGACGAGCGCGCGCGGCAGGAACACGATCAGCATCGCCCACTGCCGCCCGCGGACGTCGGACCGCACGGACGTCTCGTCCTGCCCGACCACGTTCTGCCACACGGCCGAGCCGTCCTGCCCGTAGAGGTTGCAGCCGCTGAGCCCGAGCATGAAGGCGACGATGAGCCCGGCGAAGGGCGCCGCGGGCGCGGTGTAGCCGCCGAGCAGGGTCAGGACGCCGATCACGGCGCCGGTCCACACGGCGGTGCTGCTCTCCAGGGCGCGCCAGGCGTCCCGACGCCACTGCCGGACCTCCTTCATCGTGACGGCCCCCGTCTGGGTGGCGGGCAGGATGCCGCCGCCCGCGACCAGCCCCGGCGAGCGCCGACGCTGCCGGCGCTTCTCGACGGCCGCGCTGCGCGGGACGAGCAGCGGCACGGTGGCCAGCACGACCACGACGTCGAGGGCCGCGAGCGCGAGCAGCAGCAGCCCCGCGCGCGTCCAGTCCCCCGCCGCGGCCGCGTCCACGGACAGCACGACCCACGACGTGGGCAGCGCGTCGACCACCGAGGTGATCGCACCGTCGGGCAGGCCCTCGCGCAGCAGCCGGGGGACGCTCTGGATGGCGACCTGGACGATGATCCAGCCGGCGAACATCGCCGCGAAGAACAGGCCGAACTGCACCCCGGCGATCTCGACGCCCAGCTTGGTCCTCATCGCGGCGCCGAGCAGCCCGTACACGAGCCGGGACAGGGACACGACGAGGACCCACGTCAGCGGGGCGCCGACCAGGACGACGACGACCGTGCGCGGGTCGACCTGCAGCGCGTGCACGGTCACGGCCAGGAAGGCGAGCAGCACGTAGCCGGACGCGATGCTGACGAAGACGGCCGCCAGCATCCCCCGCCCGAGGGCCGCCCGTCGCAGCGGCAGGAGGGCGAAGTAGTCGGGACGCAGGACGCCGGAACCGCTGGTCAGCACCGGTCCGATCGCGGCGCCGACACCCCACAGCGCCAGGACCAGGGTCAGGGCCGACGCCCGCACCGCGTCGCCGTCGGCCAGGACAGCGACCGCCCACGTGGCCAGCACCGCGGCGGCGCCGACGAACCAGCCGACCCTGCGCAGCCCCGGCGTGGTGTTGCGGAGCATCGCGAACTTCAGCGAGATCAGCTCGCGATCCATGCGAGCTCCTCCTCGTCCACCTCGGGCGCGCCGACCAGCTCGACGAAGCGGTCCTCGAGGCTGACCCCGCGCCGCACCTCGTCGAGGGTGCCGTCCGCCACCACCTGTCCCCGGGCCACGATGGCCACCCGGTCGCACAGCTGCTCGACCATCGCCATGACGTGGCTGGAGATCACCACGGCGCCACCGCCCGCGGTGAACCGGCGCAGGATCCGGGTCAGCACCCGGGCCGAGACCGGGTCGACGGCCTCGTACGGCTCGTCGAGGACCAGCACCTTGGGGACGTGCAGCAGGGCCGTGGCCAGCCCGATCTTCTTGCGCATGCCCGTGGAGTACTCCCCGACGAGCGTGCCCAACGACTCCGCCTCGTCGAGCTCGAGGATCTTCAGCAGCTCGTCCGTGCGCGCCGCGACGACCTCGCGCGGCAGGCGCCGGAACCGGCCCCAGTACGTGAGCAGCTCACCACCGGTGAGCCGCTCGGGCAGGGCCAGGCCGTCGGGCAGCACCCCGAGGCGCTGCTTGGCACCGATCGGGTCCGCCCACACGTCGACGCCCTGGACGAACGCCCTACCGCTGGTCGGGCGCAGGAGACCGACCGCCATGGACAGGGCGGTGGTCTTGCCCGCGCCGTTGGGTCCGACGACGCCGTAGAACGACCCGTACGGCACCCGCAGGACCATGTCGTCCACGGCCACCTTCTCGGCGAACTCCCGCCGCAGGTCGACGAGCTCCAGGGCCCACTGTGATCGCTGTTCGTCTGCCATGCGCCCAGTCTCGGCGGCTCGCCGCGCCGGTCTCCTCGGCCGATCGGCCAGACCCGCGAGCCGTCCGGCCAGAAGTCCTCGGTTCCTCCCGGCCGGCCGCACCCCCTCCGTATCCTCGGAGCATGGCCGCCGCCGTCGCCCCACGTGAGCGTGGGTGGCCGCGCGCGCTCTCGCCGTGGGAGCCGCGACGCACCCCCCGGGAGTGGGTCGTCGACAGCGCGCTGTTCGTCGCCGCCCTGCTGGCCTGGTACTTCTACGGCTTCGCCAGTGCGTCGTACTTCGGCGAGGTCAGCGACTGGTTCTGGCCGGTCGACCGCACCCTGGGCCTCGGCGCGTGCCTGCTCCTGTGGTGGACCCGCCGGTACCCGCGCGCGGTCGCGCTCATCATGGTTGTCCCCGGCTCACTGTCCATCACGGCCGGCTTCGCCGCGCTCGCCACCGTCTTCCGCCTCGGGATGCTCGCCCGGCCACGCAGCTCGGTGGCGATCACCGTCCTGCACATCGCGTGCGCGCTGCCGTACCACTGGCTCTTCCCGCTGCCGGGCATGCCGCTGGAGGTCTGGCTGGTCACGATCCCGCTGCTCTACCTGCTGGTGCTGAGCTTCGGGCTGCTCGCCCGGTCCCGCCGTCAGGTGATCGAGGGACTGCGCGCGTCGGCCGCCCGGGACCGAGAACGCTACGAGGAACGCCTGTCCACCACCCGGCGCGACGAGCGCGAGCGGATCGCGCGGGAGATGCACGACGTCCTGGCGCACCGGGTCTCGCTGCTGTCGGTGCACGCGGGTGCGCTGGAGTACCGCACAGACCCGGTGCGCACCGGCACCGCTGCGCCGACCTCGCAGGAGATCCACACGGCGGCGCTCGTCATCCGCGAGAACGCGCACCGCGCGGTGGAGGAGCTCAGCGAGCTGCTCACCGTCCTGCGCGAGGACGAGGCGCCACCCGGCACCGACCGTCCACAGCCTCGGCTCCGGGACATCCCCCAGCTCGTGGCCGAGGCCCGGGAGGCCGGCGAGTCGGTCGACATCCACATGGACGTCCCGCGCGACGGGTTGCGGGAGTCGATGCAGCGCACCGCCTACCGCACGGTGCAGGAGGGGCTGACCAACGCGCGCAAGCACGCTCCGCACGCGTCCGTCCGGGTGCTCGTCGAGGAACGCGACGAGGCCATCCGGGTCGAGGTGGAGAACGCGGTCGCCGTCGGGCTGACCTCGGCGGAGATCCCGGGCGGCGGGCGCGGGCTCGTCGGTCTCGCCGAGCGCGTGCGGCTGGAGGGCGGCCGGATGGAGGCCGCGGTCCGCGACGGCCGGTTCCAGCTGACCGTGGTGCTCCCGGCCGGTCTGCGATGACCGAGCCGACGATCCGGGTCCTGCTCGTCGACGACGACCCGCTGGTCCGCGCGGGACTGAAGCTCATGCTCGCCGGCGCGGACGGCGTCACGGTCGCCGGGGAGGCGTCCGACGGCGACGAGGTCGACGCCGCGGTCGCGCGCGCCGACCCGCACGTGGTGCTGCTGGACGTCCGGATGCCGCGGATGGACGGGGTGACCGCGCTGCGTGGGCTGAGAGCGACCCCGCGCGGGTCGCGGGTGGCGGTGATCGTGCTGACCACCTTCCGGACCGATGCGGTGGTGCTCGACGCGCTGCGCGCCGGGGCGGCGGGGTTCCTGCTCAAGCACACGCCACCCGAGGACATCGTCGCGGCGGTGCGCACCGCCGCGGCCGGGCAGCCGATCGTCTCGCCGAGCGTGCTGGCCCAGCTGATCGAGCACGCCCGCGCGGGTGCGGCTCCCGCGGCGCCGGACCTGCGCGACGCGGGACTCAGCCAGCGGGAGTACGACGTGGCGCTCGCGGTCGCCGACGGGCTCGGGAACGCCGAGATCGCCGAGCAGCTCTTCCTGTCCCTGGGCACCGTGAAGGCGCACATCTCCAGCGCCCTCACCAAGCTCGGCCTCGAGAACAGGGTGCAGCTCGCCATCCGGGCGCACGACGCCCGGCCCCGCGGGTGAGCGTCAGGCCGGCTTGTCGAGTCGGCCGCTCAGGTAGCGGAGCGTTCCCGCGGCGAAGCCCTCGGGGTTGCGGGTGCCCTCGAGCCCCGCGAACGGCCGGAGCGCCGACTGGAACGGTCGGGGGATCCACTCGCGCACCAGCTCGGTCTTGCGGGCGTCGTCGAGCCGGAGCGCCTGGAGCACCTCGGCCGTGATGTCGCGGTCCGCCACCGGCACCAGCCCGCTGGACGCGAGCTGCGCGCGGGTGGTCGGCACGTCGTCGGCACCGCGCAGGTCGGCCCACACGAACACCCCGCCGGGCCGCAGCACACGGTCCGCCTCGGCCACGAACGCCTCCATCGACGCGTAGCAGTGCGACGACTCGACGTTCACGACGACGTCGAAGGATGCGTCCGCGAACGGCAGCGCCTGGGCGTCGCCCTGCACGAACCGCAGTCCCGGACCCGTGCGGTCCCGGCGGGAGAGGGCGACCGCCGACGCGGCGAAGTCGAGCCCGGTGGTCGAGGCCGGACGGAGGGACCGGCTGATCCACGAGGCACCACCGCCGCGACCCGACCCGACCTCGAGGACATCCGCGCCCGCGACGTCCACGCCGTCGAGCACGTGGGCGTAGAGCTGGATGCAGAACCGGTCCGGCTCGTCCGCGGGGTCCAGCGCCAGCGGCGTCCCGGGCGCGACCGGCGCGTAGCCGTAGTTCATGAACGCCCACTCGGGGCGTCGCACGCGCGCGCCGAGCAGCTCGTAGCAGGCCCGCCAGGCGAGCTGTCGCAGACCCATCGCGCGAACCTACAGCTGCCCGGTGCGGCCGTACAGCCGATGGGATTACGCTCGAACGATCCAGCGCAGCACACGACATCCGATCCGCGGGGGCCACGTGACCGACACGATCGACCGGCCGCTCGTCATCGACCTCGATGACGACGTCCGCGAGCGCCCGGTCGTCACGCGCCGCCCCCTGCGGGCACCGGATGCGCCGTACCAGCCGCTGTCGGCCACGGTGCGCTATCCGACGGGCCGCGTCCCCGACCTCGAGGACGCCGCGCCCGAGCCGGCGCCCGGTCGCACGCCGCGGCAGTGGCCGGTCATCCGGCTCCGGCGGTGGACCAGGTCCCGCGTCGTGGCCGGGCTGCTCGGCGTCTTCGTCGGCGGTTTCGGGCTGCACCGCATGTACCTCGGCTACTGGCGCCGCGGTCTGACCATGCTGGCGATCACCGTCGTCGGCGGGTTCTTCACGCTCGGGCTCGCGGCGCTCGTCATGGGCCTGTGCGGGTTCGTCGAAGGGCTGCTGATCCTGTCGGTGCGCCGCGGCCGGTTCGCCCACGACGCCCACGGGACGCTGCTGCGCGGCTGACGGTCACCGGGTCAGCGCGTCGACCACCGCCGCGACGGGTCCGAGGTCGACGACCCCGCTGCCCGCCGCGCGCTCGCCGACGGCCGGGCGGAGGGCGTCGAGCACGCGGTGGCCCGCCGCGCGGTGCCCGACCGCGAGCGCGGCCCGGCCGACGAGGCACCACGCCACCTCGAGCAGCAGGTCGCGCGGGGGGTCGGGCACTCGGTCGAGCGCCGTCGACGCCGCGTGCCGGTCCGCGTGGGCCAGCAGGAGCGGGCGCGCCCACGGCTCGTAGGGGCCGAGGTCTCCGTCGGGAAGGGGCTCGCCCGCGCGGAGCGCGGACGTGAGTCGCGCGAGCGCGTCGATCCCGTGCGCGAACCCCGGCATCTCGTCGGCGGCGGGCGGGACGACGGCGGCGCTGAGGAGGGTCCGGCGGAACCAGGCGGTGAACACCGAGGCCAGGGGCCGGTCGTGGCGGGCCGCGAGCGCGTCGACCGCATCCGCCTCCACCGCCGCAGCGTCGACCCGGTCGAGTGCGCAGAGGGCCTGCATCCGGGTGAGGCGTCCGTGGATCTCGTAGGTCGGGAGCTCGGCGGTGGTCGCCGTCGCGATGATCTCCGCCGCGATCTCCTCGCGCTGCGCAGCCCGGCCGGCCGTCTCGAAGCACTGCATGGCGCGCGCCGCCAGGGCGAAGCACAGCAGCTGGGGGTCGCCGAGCGACCGCGCCAGCCGCTCCGCCTCCCGCGCCTCCGCCATCCGGTCGGCCGTGCCGCGCGACTCCATCGCGACGGTCGCCAGCAGCCGCGCCCGGGTGCGGCCCGACGACGACGGCAGCATCCGCGACGCGGCCGCGACCAGCGCGGCGGACAGGACGGGGTCGTCCGGGCGGGTCCAGACACCGGGGACGTCGAACCCGCCGATGACGCGCGCGGTCAGGTCCGGGTCGCCCAGCTCCTCCGCGGCGGCGATCGCCGCCAGCCGCTGCTCACCGACCTGGCCGAGACCGCCGGACACCGCGAGCCCGGGCAGCAGCGCCGTCGCGCTCTCGACCTGCGCCCGCGCACCGGTGACGGCGTGCGCCGTCGCGGCCCGCAGCAGGAGGGACCCCCCGGTGTCCGGGACCTCCCCGCGCAGGATGGCGCGTTCGAGCTCCGCCAGCCGCGGCGCGGGATCCAGCCCGAGGTCGTCCACCAGGCGGCGGCGCGCCCGGCGCAGGACCTGGAGCGCCTCGGCCCTGCGCTCGTCGCGGTAGAGCGCCAGAGCCAGCAGCCGCCAGGCGTTCTCCCGCCACGGGTCCGTGGCGACGAGCTCGTGGAGCAGGGGCACGGCACGCCCGGCCTCCGCGGTCGCGAGGAAGGACTCCGCCAGCCGCTCCACGGCGTCGGCGTGCAGCCCGGCCAGCCGGGCGCGCTCGGCGAGCGCCCAGGGCCGGTCGGCGAACTCGTCGAACGGCGTACCGCGCCACTGCGCCAGCACGTCGTCGAGCCCCGCCCCCGTCGCTCCCGCCAGCGCGCGCTCGACGCCCCACAGGTCGACGCTCTCCGGGGCCAGGCGCAGCCCGTAGCCGGTGCCGACGGTGACCAGCACCGCGGGCGGCGTGCGCGGCGGGCGGTCCGGTTCGAGCAGCCGCCGCAGCTCGCCGACGAACGTGCGGACCGCGCCGACCGCTCCCGCCGGCGCATCGTCCCAGAGCTCGTCGACCAGCCGGGAGGTGGAGACCACCCCACCGCGCTCGACGACGAGCAGCGCGAGGAGCTCGCGGTGCCTCGACCGGGACAGGCGGACCGGGACGCCGTGGACCTCGACCTCGATCGGGCCGAGGACCCGGATGAGCGGCTCGTCCACCGGGTCACTGTAGTTCGCGCTGATCGGGCGCTGATCGGGGCCGAGCAGGGTGGAGCCATGACGATCACACTCCCCGGGTTCGACTACCACCGCGTCCGCGCCGCCGACGGCGTCGACCTGTCCGTCGCCGTGGCCGGCTCCGGTCCCGCCGTCGTACTCCTGCACGGCTTCCCGCAGACGCACCTCATGTGGCGGCACGTGGCCGCCGACCTGGCGGCGGACCACACGGTCCTGGTCCCCGACCTGCGCGGCTACGGCGCCAGCGACAAGCCCGCCGAGGCGGGCGAGGACACGTACTCCAAGCGGACGATGGCGGCCGACGTGGTCGAGGTCGCGCGTGCCCTGGGCCTCGACTCGTTCGCGCTCGCGGGTCACGACCGCGGCGCCCTCGTCGCCACCCGGGCCGCGCTGGACCACCCCACCGTGGTCACGCACCTGCTCACCCTGGACGTCCTGCCGACCCTCGACATGTGGGACGTGCTGCACGGCGCCGACGCCAAGGTCGCGTGGCACCTGTACCTCATGGCGCAGCCCGTGGGGGTGCCCGAGCCGATGATCGAGGCGACGGCCGACAGCTTCTTCTCCTCGTTCCTCGACGACTGGGTCCAGCACCCGGACGCGATCCCCGGCGAGTACCGCGCCGAGTACCTGCGAGCGTCGCGCGAGGCGGTGTGGTCGATCGTCGCCGACTACCGCGCCACGGCGGCCGTCGACGTGCGCCACGACCTCGAGGACCGTCGCCTCGGCCGCACGCTGGACCTACCCGTCACCGTGATCCAGCAGGACTGGGGTTCCGCGCTGGGGTACGACGCGGCCGCGCTGTGGCGTGCCTGGGCGCCCGCGGTGGACCACCGCACGCTCGACGCCGGCCACTTCATGGCCGAGGAGGCGCCGACGGAGGTCGTCACCGCCCTCCGCGCACTGCTGACGCGCTGACCCCCCCGGCGTCCGGTGGCCGGGCCCGCCCCACCGGCGTAGAACGGAGTCCCGCCACTCGACGACGAACGGCAGACTCCGATGCGGATGATCCCCCGTCTCCTCACCGTCACCCTCACCGTCGCGCTGGTGCTGACCGCACCCGGTGCAGCCGTCGCGACCGGCGACCGCGGCCGACCCGACGGGACGCCGTACGCGAACCCGGTCAGCGCCGGGTTCGCGGACACGTACGCCGACCCCGCCGTGATCCGCGGCAAGGACGGCTGGTGGTACGCGTACGGCACCACCGACCCGCTGCGCGAGGGCGAGGGGACCCGGCACCTGGTGCCGATCTCGCGGTCCGCCGACCTGGTGACGTGGGAGTACGTCGGCGACGCGTTCACCGAGGACACGCTCCCCGCGTGGGCGGACCGTGAGCGTGGGGCGGCGGTGTGGGCACCGGACATCCGGTACGTCGACGGTCAGTACCGCCTGTACGTCGTCGTCACGCAGACCACCGTGACCGCCGAGGCGAACGACAGCGCGATCGGCGTCGCGACCGCCCCGACCCCGACCGGCCCGTGGACGGCGACGGAGCAGCCGGTGGTCGGCCCGCGCCACGGCAGCGGCGGGTCGGACGACTTCCTGTGGACGTTCGACCCCTCGCACGTGGTCGGGCCCGACGGGACCGAGCACCTGTTCTACGGGTCGTACTACGGCGGCATCTGGGTCACCCCGCTGTCCGACGACGGCACCGCGGCGGTCGGCGAGCCCGTCCAGGTCACGATCGACAACAAGTACGAGGGCGCGTACGTGGTGCGGCGCGACGGCTGGTGGTACCTGTTCGCGTCGTCGGCCAACTGCTGCGCGGGCCCCACCACCGGCTACAGCGTGCACGTCGGGCGCTCGCGCGACCTGACCGGCCCGTACGTCGACCGTGAGGGCGTGCCACTGAACCAGTCCCGCGCCGGTGGCACCCCCGTGCTGGCCCCGAACGGGAACCGGTGGGTCGGCACGGGGCACAACGCGGTGGTGACCGACCTCGGCGGCCAGGACTGGATGGTGTACCACGCGATCGACCGGGCCGACCCGTACCTCGACGGGACGGACGGCATCAACGAGCGCCCGATGCTCCTGGACCGGCTCGACTGGATCGACGGCTGGCCCACGGTCCGCGCGGGGGCCTGGGCGTCGGAGGGTCGTGAGGCCGGCCCGGTCGCGGACGGCGCGACGGGCTTCCACCCGGGGATCCCGCGCGGCTGGACCACGTGGGGGCGCTGGGTGGCGACCGACGGGACGGACGCCGGGCGGCACCTGGTGTCGCGCGGCGACGCGGCGCTGACCCGTGCGGTGCCCGGGCGGGACGTGCGGGTGGAGGCCGACGTCCGGCTCGACCCGGGAACGTCGACGGTCGGGCTCACGACGGGGCACCGCGGGCGCAGCCCGCGTGCCGCCGGGCTGACCGCCACGGTGGACCCCGTGGCCCGCGCGCTCGTGCTCACGGCCGGCTCGGGGCGGTCGGCCGTGCGCGGGACGGCGGCGCTGCCGGCCGACCTGGACCTCACCGACTGGCACGCGCTGGCCCTCACGGTCCGCGGGGGCGTCGCGACCGCCGAGCTCACGCACGCTCGGCTCGGCGACCCGCTCGCGCTGGTGACCCTCGACGTGCCGCGGCACGTCGGAGGGTCCGGACGCGCGGGCGCGGTGGCCACCGGACCGGGTGCCCACGTCGACAACCTCAGCGTGCTCAGGGCCACGCGTCCGGTCACCGAGAGCGTGCCGCCGCAGCAGCCCGGGGTGCTCGACCCGGCGCTCGGTGACGAGCTCGACGGCGGGGCGCTCGGCCCCGGCTGGACCACGGTGCGCGACCCGCAGGTCACGGTCGCCGGCGGGGTGCTGCGCTGGCCGACCGAGGCCACGGACCTGGTCGGAACGGTCAACGACGCCGGCCTGCTGCTGCGCGACGTCCCCGAGACCGACTGGGTCGCCGAGACGCGCCTGACCATCGACCTCGGCACCGACACCGTGCGCAACTTCCAGCAGGGCGGGATCGTCGCGTACGTCGACGACGACCGCTGGGCCCGGCTCTCCCACGTCGCGATCTGGAACACGCGCCAGACGGAGTTCGGCACGGAGCAGCCGTACGCGGGCCGGCTCCCGTACGGCGGGACCATCGTCGGGCCGCCCGCCGAGACCACGTGGCTGCGGCTCGCCCACCGGACCGACGACGCGGGCGAGCACGAGGTCCAGGCGTTCACCAGCACCGACGGGACCACCTGGGTGGCCGGCGGGGTGTGGACGTTCCCGGCGGGCTCCGACCTGCGGGTCGGGCTCGTCTCGCACGGCGGCACCGGCGCGACCGCGCAGTTCGACTACCTGCGCGTCTACCGCCCGGCGCCCTGACCGACCCGGCCGTCGCGGCGCACCGGCTCGTAGACGCGGGGCGCCAGCCGCGTCCGCGCCCGCTCGCCGACGACCAGCCCGAGGCCGAGGCCGTGGAGCACGCGCGTGACGTCGTCGACGTGCAGCGACCCGTGCCGTTCGAGGACCAGGTGCACGCGACCGTGCGACCGCTCGGCCCGGTGCAGCGCGAGGATCGTCGTCGACACGGTGGTGTGCCGCGGGAACCGGGCCCGCGCCGCCGCCTCGTCGTCGTGCTCGAGGAACACCAGACCCGGGTGGCCCAGCTCGGCGCGCAGCCCGTCGATGCGCCAGTGCACGGGTGCGTCGAGCCCGCCCGTCACGTGCCGGGAGCGGTTCGCCGAGGTGATGGCGAGCGGGAGGTCGCCCGCGGCCCGCGCCGCCGCCGCGAGGAACACCTGCGACGGGCACGCGTCTCCCGGCACGATCACCTGCGTCGTCGTCGCGGTGCCGTCCCGGGCGGTCAGCCCGACGGGCAGGTGCGCGGCGGCGGGCCCGCGGAACCCGAACGGTCCGAGTGCGCCGAACGCGTCGACGACGTCCTGCACCAGGCCCGGGGACACCGCGGGCGGCAGCGCGGACAGGTCGAACGCGTCGAGCACCCGTCCCGTCGGCGCCGTCACGCTGCCGGTCTGGTCGAGCGGCCGGCCCTTGAGGGCGTTGACCCGACGCACGGCGTCGCCGCGGGCGGTCAGGGCGTAGATCCCACCGAACCCGTGCGCCACCGGCAACCCGTCGCCCAGCAGGGCCGCGGCGAAGCGGGCGTCGGCGGGACGGTCGAGGACTCGTCTGGCTCGGTCGTGGGGCACGTCGACAAGGAGCGCGGTGATCCCTCGCAGATACCCGGGGCACCCGTGACGGGGCGGTCATCCGGTGGCATCGTGGACCGGCATGACGGTGATCCTCGACCTCACGATCTCCCTCGACGGCTTCGTCACCGGACCGGCCGCCGGACCGGACAACGGGCTGGGCGACGGCGGACTGCCCCTGCACGAGTGGGCCATCGGTGACCGGACCGCCGAGGACGTCCGCGTGCTGGCCGAGCTCACGGCGGCCACGGGTGCGGTCGTGATGGGCCGCCACACGTTCGACGTGGTCGACGGCCCGCACGGCTGGGACGACGACGTCCACTACGGCGCCGACCAGGGCGACCGGCCGCCGCCCTGCTTCGTCGTCACCCACCACCCGCCCGCGACGGTTCGGCTGACGGACCGGATGACGATCGTCACCACGGGGCTGCGCGACGCGCTCGACCAGGCCGCCGCGGCCGCGGGCGACGAGGACGTGTTCATCATGGGCGGCGGTGAGCTCGGGGCGTCGGCCCTGCGCGAGGACGTCGTCGACCGCCTGCACGTGCACGTGGCGCCCCTGCTGCTCGGCGCGGGGACGCCCCTGTTCGACCGCGTGCCCCGCCGGTCGCTCCGCCTCGACGAGGCCGCGACCGTCGTCACCCGCAACGCGGCGCACCTGTTCTACGACCTGGTGCACGACTGACCACTCCGCCCGCTGTCGGCGGTCGGTGGGACGGTGGCCGCATGGAGATCACCCGGTTGCAGCCGGCGGGCCTCGTCCGGAGCCCCGCGTTCAGCCACGTCGCCGTCGTCCCCGCGGGTGCGACGACCATCTACGTCGGCGGCCAGAACGGCGTCGACGAGTCCGGCACGGTCGTCTCGCACGACGCGGCCGAGCAGTCGGTGCGCGCGGTCGAGAACGCGGCCACCGCGCTCGAGGCCGCGGGCGCCTCGCTCGCCGACGTCGTGCAGTGGACGGTGCACCTCACCGCCGGCGTGGACCTCGCCGCCGCCTACGGTGCGATCGGGCCCCTGATCGCCGGGCCCGGAGCACCGCCGCTGGTGAGCGCCGCGGTCGTGGTGGGGCTGGGTGTGCCGGGTGCGCTGATCGAGGTCAGCGCGATCGCGGCGGTCCTGCCCGCCTGACGTCAGCCGGCGGTGCCCTCCAGGACCCGCTTGAGCAGGCCCAGGTCACGGGTGACGAGCGCGGCGTCCCGGTCGAGCTCGGCGTCGGTCATCCCGGGCGACCGGCGCAGCGTGAACACGACCTCGCACCCGTCCCCGTCGGCGACCACCCGCAGCGGGACGTACACCGGCTCGCCGGACGGGGGTCGAACCTCGTGGTCGAGGACGCCGTACTCGTTGCGCGGCGCGAACGTGAGGCGCACCCGCCCGTCGGTGGTGTCGATGAACCAGCCGTCGTCGTCCTGCGCGACCGTGGTGCCCAAGCCCGGCGCCCACCGGTGCAGGTTGGCGGGGTCTGCGGCGAACTCGTAGACCTCGGACACCGGCCGGTCGATGCGCACGCTCAGGTGGCGGGAGCCCATCCCGCGATCGTGCCACGACCCGCGTCAGGGGCGCGGAATCACGCGGAGCGTCACGTCGACCACGTCCGGTCCGACGACGGTGCCGACGATCGCGGGGCCGAACTTGTCGTACTTGGCGTGGTACGCCGCGTCGATCGCGTCGTGCACGTCCGGCGGTGCCGGCGCGTACGTGACCTCCTGCTCGAGGCCGCCGACGGCGACCCGGCCCGTCCCGGACGCCCGGGCGCGGCGGAACCACCCGTTGCCGGGGCCGTAGGCGGAGCGGATGTAGACGTCGTCCCCGACCCGGACGCCCCAGATGGTGACGAACGGACGCAGGGTGCCGTCGGGCCGGTAGGAGGAGACCTGCAGCTCCTCGGCTCCCCCGATCCGATCCAGTGCCTCGCTCGTCCAGGCGCTCACTGCCGTCCTCCTCCGCTGGCGACGATGCCGGTGACCTCGATCCTGCCGCGTCGGGCGCGTCGCGTGCACCCGAGCAACGGGTGCACGCACCGGTGGACTCCAGGCATCGGTAGGTTGTCGGACCTCACGGATGTCTTCCGGCTCACCGCCCCACCGGTGGGTTCTCCTCTCACGGCAAGGGCGTGCGAACAGTGACGGCATCGGCTGACGCGCTGGCCATCTACCAGGAGTACGAGGACCTGGTCCGCGCGGCCGGCTCGCAGTTGGCCGATCAGTTCGCCCCACCCCACCCCGACCCGGTGGGCGCGTTCTCCACTGCGTTCCCGGGCCTCGATCTTCCCGATGAGCTCGCGACTTGGTGGGCCTGGCACGACGGAATCACCCAGAGCCTCGGTATCGGCGCCCCCATCGGTGGGTCGAACATGCTGTTCCGCTCGATGGCGCAGACGATCGACCTGCGCCGGATGGAGCTGGACATCGCGGAAGAAGCCGCGGAACCCCCCGACATAACTGCCGAGCTCATATGGCCGCACACCTGGATCCCGGTGCTCGCCACCCAGGACAGCACGTTCGCGATCGAGTTGGCACCACGCGGCCGCGGCACCGTCCTGTTCCGCGACGGCCGCGAGATGGGCCGCAACGCACCGACGGCCGCCCAGTCGTGGCCCGTCGTCGTGCAGTGGTGGTCCACACTGCTGCGCATCGGAGCGACCCGCTGGGACGCCACCGCCTTGCGTCACGGCAGGTGGGTCACCGACGAGAAGATGGTGCCCGACGAGCTCAAGGGGAACCCGCTCGCGTACTCGCCCCACCCCAGCCGGTACGCGCCCCAGTTCCACCCCCTGTTCCCCTACTGAGCGACGAGCTACGAGCTGCCACGGCGCCGCCTCACCAGCTACAGGGCTCGGGCATCGCCAGGCGCCCACACACGTGAATTGGCGGGCCTAGCTTGTGTGGGGGCGGCAACGGTCACGGGACGCTCGCCAGGGTCCGGGCGAGGAACGCGTCGACCTCCTCCTGGTACCGGGCCGGCTGGTCGCGCCGGACACAGTGCCCCGAGTCGGGGACGACGACCGTCCGGACCAGCGGGTTGTGCAGGGCGTCCGCGCGCGGTGCCATCGGCGCGTCCGGCGGCACGAGCAGCAGGGTCGGCACCGTGAGGGTGTTGAACAGCTCCTCCCACTCGGGACCGCCCAGGTGCAGCCCGCGGCGGACGTACTCCCGGTCGACCAGCGGCTTGCACGTCGCCCACGCCTCCACCTCCGTGCGGCTCCACGGGGTCTCGGCCAGCATCCGCGCCACCTCCGCGGCGGGATCGGCGGCCACCGAGTCGAGGAGCTGCTCGTTCCCGGCGACGAAACCGGGGTCGGCGCCGGCCCCGGTCGGCTTGGCGGGGTCCTCCAGCACCAGCGCGCGGACCTTGCCCGGGCGCGCCAGCGCGGCTCGCAGCGCCAGCACGCCGCCGAGGGAGTGCCCGACCAGCGCGACGGGCTCGGGCAGGGCGTCGACCAGCGCCACGATGTCGGCCAGGAGCACCGCCGAGGCGGCCGCGAGCTCGTCGTCGGTGAAGCGCGGCGAGAGCCCGTGTCCCCGCAGGTCCGGGGCGTGCACGTCCCACCGGTCGCCCCAGTGCTGCACGAGGTCCGGCCAGGCCGTCCCCGCATCGGTCAGCCCGTGCACCAGGACGACGGGCAGCGCGTCGGGGTTGCCGTAGCGGTGGACGGTGATGGACTCAACCGAGCTCAAGGTTCTCTCCCGTGGTGAAGTTCGAGCCGAACAGTCTGTGGCCCGCGACCCACAGATTGTCGATGCCGTCGGGCAGTGGTGCGTGCCAGACCTCCTCGCCGGTGCTCAGGTCCCTCCCGACGAGCTGTGCGCCGCCCTCGCCGGCTGGCCGCTGAGCCTGGGCGTACACGAGCCGTCCGTCGGTGAAGATCCCGACCTGCGAACCACTCTCCTTCGCCGACCACAGCGTCGCGCCGGTGTGCGCGTCGATGGCCACCACCGCCGCGTCGGGGCTCGTGACGTAGACCCGCTCGTCCAGGACGATCGCGGTGGCCGGCTGCATCCCGCCGCCGAGCTGGGTCATGCCGACGAACCACCGCCGCTCGCCCGTCCCCCTGTCGTACGCCTGCAGGCCGGGCCCCGACTCGCCGGACGGGTCGGCGAGCCGTGTCCCGCTGGTCACTGTGAGCAGGAGCCCCGGCACCGAGCCGTCGTCGACGGGTGAGTGCAGCGGCTCACCGACGTAGACCCGGTCCGACGCGGGGTCGCCGTCGGGCCCCACGAAGGTCGTCGTGATCTCGCCACCTGACCCCGGCGACACCACGACCACGGAGCCGTCCTGGGAGTACGCGTAGCCGTCCGGCCCCCGCAGGTCGTCGCGGACGAACCGCCCCTCGGCGTCCAGCAGGGTCAGCGACGCCTGGGTGCCGACCACCACCAGCCCGCCCACGGCGAACAGGTCGGTGCCCAACGCGCCGTGCACGAGGTCGCGCTCAGAGCTCGCCGGCAGCACGTGGCGCCACCGCTCGGCGCCGGTTCGCTCGTCGTAGGCCACCACCGTGACGCCGGCGGACGCGTCGGTCACCGCCACCACCACCAGCCCGAGCAGCGTGGTCAGCGCGTCCGCGGCGACCGTCGGCCACTCGGCGACGACCGTGCCGTGGCGCGTGTCGACCACCAGCGCCTTCGTGGTCGTGGCGGCGACCCACTGCGGCTCATCGTCGTCGGTGGAGTACGTGAGGTACCCGTCGGACAACAGGCACACGGAGGTCGTGGGATGGGCCCCCGGCACGCACCGGCTCAGACCCATCACGGCGTTACCCAGAGCGGCGCGCACGGGATCCGGTCCGGTCAGGGGCACCGACCAGGCGGCCTCGTCGTCCGTGAGGGGCGTCGACGTGACCGCCTGCGAGCCGTCCGGCGCCACGACGATCTGCGCGTCCGGGCCCCGCGGCGAGCCGTCGAGCTCGGCCAGCTCACGCTCCTCGACCGCGCGGACCTCGAGGGCGTCTCCGAGCGGGCGGACCACCCCGTCGACGTCCGCGACGCGTGCCCACGCCGCCCGGTCCCGCGCGTCGACGACCTGCTGGACGACGACGAGCGCAACGACCACGACCCCCGCGGCGACGACGAGAACCCACCGCCGCCGAGCCCTGACGGCGGACGTGCCGGCGCTCGGGTCGGAAGCGGCGGCCTCGTCGCCGTCGACGAGATCGACCTCCTGCATCTGCCGCGTGCCGCGTGCCATGGCACGGACCGTACCGCCGGCGGGCCGACCAGAGCCCCGGTCTCCCCCGTGGCCCGCCCGGCAGTTCGTGCACGAGCTCGGCTACCGGGGACAGAATGCAGCCAGGGCGACCTCCGAGTGCGATCCGATCCGTCGCTGTGAGCAACCTTTCCGTCCGCCGATCCGTGTTCCAGGCATGACATCAGTGGCGGAGGGAGCCTCGGTGGTCCCCGACGACCCGACGTCCCGCACGGACGGGATCGCGGTGACGGTCGAGTCGGCGGTGACGCGCACCCGGGCGGAGGAGTTCTCCGCCTTCATGCTCGAGTCGCAGCCGGTGCTGTGGCGCATGGCGTGGCTGCTCACCGGCGACGTCCACAGGTGCGAGGACCTGGTCCAGCAGGCGCTGGTCCGCACCTATGTGGCCTGGCCCCGTGCCCGGGCGACCGACCCGCTCGCGTACGCGCGGCGCACGCTGACCAACCTGCGGATCGACACGTGGCGGCGCCACCGTCGTGAGGTCCTGGTCGCACCGGAGCACCTGCTGCCGGGGTTGGAGGTCTCCAGCGCGCAGCGGCACGCCGAGCGGGACGTCCTGGTGCGGGCGCTCATGCAGCTCAGCCCGCGCCGCCGCCGCGTCGTCGTCCTGCGCTACCTGATGGACCTGTCCGAGCGGGAGGTCGCTGACGACCTCGACATCAGCGTCGGCACCGTGAAGTCCACCGCCTCCCGCGGCCTCGACCAGCTGCGCACGCTGCTGGCGACCACGGACCAGCCCGCCACGTCTTCGAGGGAGCACTCATGAGCACCGACGACCAGTTCGTCGCGCACCTCCGCGCGCTCGAGTCCGCCCCACCCGGCTCGACGATCGACCCGCACCGCGTGCTCCTGGCCGGGCGGCGCCGACGGGTCGGCCGCGGCGCCGGCGTCGCGGCGCTCACGCTCGTCGCCGTGACCGGGCTGTACACGGGCGTCTCGGCCCTGCCTGATCCGGTCCGGCCTGCCCCGCCGTCGACGTCGCTCGCGCCGGTTCCGTCGCCGTCCGTGACACCCATGGGCCCGCGGGCCGTCGTCGACCCGACGGGAGACGTCACGCTCCCGTTCGCGGAGTACTACGCGAGCCCCGACCAGAACGCCGCCATGATGACCGCGCACTACCTCGCGATCTCCCGGTGCATGACCGACGCAGGGTTCCCCGACGCCTACCGGTTCATCGGACCGGAGACACCCGAACCCGGGTTCCCGCGGTACGGCGTGACCAGCGCGGCACAGGTGGAGAGGGACGGCTACACCTTCCCGAGTCCGGAACCCACCTCCGGCACCGACCTGAACCTGGACGTCCCCGGCGCCCGCGATGCCTTGGCGGCGTGCCTGCCCCGGGTGCTCGCGCTCGGGTTCGTCTTCGAGCCGGGTGACGAGAACGGCCTCGGCCAGCCGCCCTACGCCCCTACCCAGGCCAAGGACACCCCCGAGGGCCAGGCGCTGCTCGCCGAGCTGTCCGCGTGCCTGCTGGACCGCGGTGCGCCGGGCGTCGACACCGCGGACGGCGTGATCATCCCGACAGGTGTCCTCGACCTGCCTCACGAGGAGCAGGTCCGGATCGGCCTGCTCGACCTCGAGTGCCGGCAGAGCATGGACTTTCTCCAGCGCTTCGCCGACGTCGACGCCGCCCAGCAGCAGCAGTACATCGACGACAACCGGGCCTACTTCGACGCGTACAAGGCGATGCGCGACGCGTCGCTGGCGGCGTCCTACGCCTACCTGGACGCCGCCGGCATCGTCATGGACCGCTAGCCGAGGACCGCCACCGGCCCAGCCTGAGCAGAGGGCGGCTGCGTCAGGGGCCGAGCGTCCCGATCGGGATGACGACGACTCCGTCGGCACGTGTGTAGCCATATCCCGTACCCGTGATGACGGCCAGGACCGCGGCCTCATCCCTTCCGCCCCGCTCGCGGCCCGTGGTGCGTAGTCTCCGGCCATGGGACGGCGTGGCGACATGCGGGCGGTCGAGCTGCTCGACGCCGCGGCCAGCCGCGCTCCCAGGCGCTGGCACCGCTCGGGGCTCGTCATCGGCGTTGCACTCCTCGCCGTGATGCTCGCGGGCGCCCAGCTGGTCATCGACGCACGCGAGCGGGCCGCCGTCGCCGCGCTCGCCTCCGTGCCCGGCGTCCTGGACCCCGTAGACGCCGACCTCGACGTCGTGCGCCGGATGGCGCCGGCGGAGATGGGAGAGCTGTACGGGGCCGGCGGGTCGATCGGGCTCGGGCCGGACGGGTCGCAGCGCTTCTCGTGGACCGGCCCCGACGGCGGCGAGTGGACGACCGAGCTCCTCGGCCCGAGCCCTGCGCTGAGCGGCCCGAACGCGTCACCCCTGAGCGGCTGCACGCCGGACCGCCTTCCCGGGAGGACCGCGAGCGTCGCACGCCGCGTGGTGTGCCTGGTGACCGACGGCGCGACGATCAGGGACGAGGCGGGGCGCACCACGACCGTCCCCGCGACCGCCCGGCGGGTCGTCCTGCTCTCGGTAGTCGACGGATCCATCCAGGCCCAGTGGCCGGTCGAGAGCGGCCACAGGATGGCCCTCCTTCCGGGCGAGGTGGTGGTGGTCGGGGAGATGACCGCGGACGCGAGCACCACCACCGCCTACGACCTGCTCACCGGTGAGAAACGCTGGACGTACCGGCACCCGCTGCCCCCGGCCTCGGCCTCGGCCGCCGAGGACAACCCCTTCGGTACGGGCCTGTTCCGCGCCGGGGACCTCGTCGCGATCGTCACGCCGCCGAGCTCGCTGCTCCTGCTGTCCGCCCAGGGCAAGGCGGTCCGCGAGGTGGACCTCGACCTCGAGGGGTCCGGAAGCTGGATGACCGACCCGACGACCGGGGGCCTGATCCTGCAGAAGCGCTCGACCGCGCGGGTCTCGCAGTCCATCCTCATCGCCCCCGACGGCGACCCCGCCAAGGACATCACGCTCGACGGGGCGGTGGTCTGGCCTCTGGTCGACGACGGGTCCGTCCCCGGTCTGCGACTCTCCAGCGATGCCGCCCTGCACGGCTGGGACTCGACCGGCGGGTCGGAGCTCTGGTCGCACGACGCGCCGGACGCCGATCGTGCGCTCATCCTGCGCGGGCGCGTCTACGTCACCTCCGGCAACGCCGTCCAGGCGATCGACGGCGCAACCGGCGCCGCGCTGTGGAGCACCGAGGCCGAGGACTGGCTCAACCCCAGCATGCTCATGACCGACGGGCACCACATCCTCGTCGCGTTCGAGGCCCTGAGCTCGACCGCCGAGTCGGTCCTCGTGGCCTACGAGCCGCTCGGCGGCCGCGAGGCGTTCCGGGTGCACTACCCGGAGGGGGTGACGGCGCTCATCCCGGTGGAGCGCCACCTCGTCGGTCTCGACGAGGCCGCCGTCGAGTACGTCCTGCTTGACTGACGGCGGCCCTTGACCCTGACACCGTGCGAAGGTCTTCGATCAGGGGTGGAGGTGATCGACGTGACCCAGACACGTGTGTCGCGACTGAGGGACGCGCTGGAAGCGCCGTCCTCGTCCGTGCGGCTGCGGGCTGCGCTCGCGGCGGGCAGCGCCCCGGCCCCCGACGACATCGAGGTGCTCGTCGCGCGGTGCGGGGTCGAGCCGGACTTCTTCGTCCGGGACATGCTCACCTGGGCGCTGACCCGCCACGACACGTCGGCGGTGGTCGCACGGTTGCTGCCCGAGCTCGGGTCGCCGACCGCGCGGGCGCGGGCCCAGGCGCTGCACGCGCTCTCGAAGATCGGCCGCCCGGACGTCTGGTCGGCGATCACCGCGCTCCTTCTGGACGAGGACGACGAGGTGGCCCGCACCGCCTGGCGCACCGCGGCCGGGCTCGTCCCCGCGGGCGGGGAGGAAGGGCTGGCGCGGACGCTCGCGACCCAGCTCGGCCGGGGGGACCGGGACACGCAGCTGAGCCTCAGCCGTGCGCTCGTCGCGCTGGGGGAGGAGGCGGCGTCGGTCGTCGACCGAGCCAAGACCCACCCCGACCCGGGGGTACGAGCGCACGCGATCGCGACCGAGCGCCTCATCGGGGACCCCGACCACGGGTTCGACGCGGCGATCGCCGACGCCCGGCGGTTCGTCGCGCTGCGCGACTCCCCGGTCGTCAGGCAGTGAGCGGCATGCTGATCGGCGAGGTCTCCGAGCGGTCCGGCATCAGCGCCCGGATGCTGCGGCACTACGACGCGCTCGGGCTGGTGTCCCCCACGGGGCGCACGCTCGGCGGGTACCGGCAGTACTCGGCGGACGATGTCCGGCGCCTCTTCCAGGTGGAAGGGCTCCGGTCGCTCGGCCTGAGCCTGCAGGAGATCTCGGACGTGCTGGCCGACCTCGCCTTCGACCCGGCGCCCCTCGTCGAGCAGCTCATCGAGCGCACGCGCGAGCGGCTCGCCCGCGAGGAGGAGCTGCTGCGCCGGCTGACCCAGGTCCACACGACCAACCCGGCCGCCTGGGCCGACGTGCTGCGGACCATCGGCCTCCTGCGTGGGCTCGAGGTGGGCGACGCGTCCTCGCGCCAGCGCCTGGTGCTCGAGCTGACCGGCCACGCGGGCGATGTCCCGTCGCTCGCCGAGGCGGCGCTGAACGAGCCGGAACCGAACGTGTCCGGTGCGCTCTACTGGGCGCTCGCGCGCAGCGGCGACACGGCGATCCCGATGTTGGTGGAGACCCTGGACGCACCGGACGCCGACCGCCGTCGCCGCGCGGTGGAGGCGCTCGAGAAGATCGGCTCGCCGGACGCGCTGGCGTCGCTGGCCGACGCGTTCCGGCACCCCGACCCGTTCGTCGCCGGACGCGCCGTCCTGGCGCGCGGCGCACGCGGCGGGGCGGACGTCATCCCCGCGCTGGTCGCGCTCGTCGTCGAGGGGCGCGACGACGTCGCCGCCGCCGACGCCCTCGGTGTGCTCGCCGCCCGCCACGGTCACGCGGACGCGATCGTCCGAGCGATCCGCGACGAGCTCACCGACGCACCGGTCGCCGCCCGGCAGCGCCTGGCCGGCGCGCTCGCGGAGGTCCCCGGACCGGCGGCCGACGCCGCGCTCACCGCCCTCCTCGACGATCCCGAGCGGAGCGTCGCCCTGACGGCGACGTCGGTCCTGCGCGCCCGCCGTAGGGTGCCGGGGTGACGATCGAACGCCGGACCGCCCGCCTGCTCATGCGCCAGTGGACCCCTGCCGACCGGGAGCCGTTCGCGCAGATGAACGCCGACCCCGAGGTGGTCGAGTACTTCCCCTCCGCGCTCACGCGCGAGGCGAGCGACTCCCTCGCCGCGCGCGCCCAGGCGCACCTCGATGAGCACGGCTGGGGCCTGTGGGCGCTGGAGGCAGACGGGCGCTTCGCCGGGTTCACCGGGCTGGCGCGACCGTCCTGGGACCGGTCCGTGGTCGAGGTGGGCTGGCGGCTGCCGCGCTGGGCCTGGGGACACGGCTACGCGACGGAGGCCGCGCGGGAGGCCCTGGCCGTCGGCTTCGACGAGCTCGGCCTCGCGGAGATCGTCTCGTTCACGGCGGCGCCGAACGAGCGTTCCCAGGCGGTGATGCGTCGGCTGGGCATGACGCGGGACCCCACCGCCGACTTCGACTACCCCGGGATCGCCGAGGGCCACCCGCTGCGCCGGCACGTGCTCTACCGGATCAGCGCAGCGTCGTCGCGCACCACGGAGTAGTCCAGCAGAAGGACCCCCGTCGTCGTCGGCGTCGAGCTCGCCAGCTGCAGGCGCTGCGGCCGGTCCGCGCCCCGGAACAGGCGCTTGCCCGTGCCCAGCAGGAGCGGGTGCAGGAACAGCCGGTACCCGTCGACCAAGCCGTGCGCCGCGAGGTCCTGGACCAGGACTCCGCTACCCATCACCGCGAGCGTGCCGGAACCCTGCGACAACAGGTCGGCGACGGCCGACGGAAGGTCGCCGTCGAGCACGTGGGAGTTGCGCCAGGTGAGGTCGGTGCGCGTGCGGGTCGCGACGTACTTCGGCGTCGCGTTCAGGTGGCCGGCCATCGCGTTGGTGTCCGGCAGGTGCGGCCAGAACGCGGCCATGCTGTCGTAGGTCCGGCGCCCGAACAGGTACGCCGTCGTGCCGGCCATCCCCTCCGCCGCGGCATCCGCCAGGACGCCGTCGCCGTACGGCCCGGCCCAGCCGCCGTGCTCGAAGCCGCCGTCGCGGTCCTCGTCCGGCGAGCCCAGCCCCTGCATGACCCCGTCGAGGGTGATGAACTCGATGACCACCAGCCGTCGCATGCCCGTACCGCCTCCCTGGACCGGCCCCGTGCCGATCACTCGTGACCTGTACGAACGGGCGGGACCCACATCGACGAACCCGCCCAGCCGAGCGGCGCTACCTCGGCAGCGTGAGGATCTCGGCTCCGTCGTCGGTGATCGCGATGGTGTGCTCGCTGTGCGCCGTCCGGCAGCCGGTCGCGCTGCGCAGGGTCCACCCGTCGGCGTCGGTGACCAGCTCGTCGGTGTCCACCATGACCCACGGCTCGAGCGCGAGCAGGAGGCCGGGACGCAGCGTGTACCCGCGGCCGGGCCGGCCGGTGTTGGTGACGTGCAGGTCCTGGTGCATCGTCGAGCCGATGCCGTGCCCGCCGAACTCGGTGTTGATCGGGTACCCCGCCTCGCTCAGGACCGTGCCGATCGCGTGGGAGAGGTCGCCGATGCGGGCTCCCGGCCGGGCGGCGGCGATCCCGGCGGCGAGGGCGCGTTCGGTGGCGTCGATCATCGCGACGCTCTCGGGCGGTCGCGCGTCGCCCACGAGGAAGCTCACCGCGGAGTCCGCGGCCACCCCGCCGCGCAGGACGGCGATGTCGAGCGTCAGCAGGTCGCCGTCGGCGAGCGCGTAGTCGTGGGGCAGCCCGTGCAGGACGGCGTCGTTGACGGACGTGCAGATGTAGTGGCCGAAGGGGCCGCGGCCGAACGACGGGGCGTAGTCGACGTAGCAGGACTGCGCGCCGGCGTCGGCGATCATCTCCTGCGCCCACCGGTCGATGTCGAGCAGGTTCGTGCCGACGCGGGTGCGGCTCTTCAACGTCTGCAGGATCTCGGCGACCAGCGCACCGGTCTGTCGGGCTCGCCCCAGCTCGGTCGGGCTCAGGATCTCGATCACGGTGCGCCTCCAATAACTATCCCGGCCATGTTATACCGGTACTACTATCGGAGCCATGGTCAGGCTGCCGCTCACCCCCGCCGAGCTGGAACGCGGACAGCGTCTCGGTGCTCTCCTGCGCCGAGCGCGGGGGGAGCGCTCGATCCTCGTGGTCGCGCTCGACGCCCGCGTCTCACCCGAGACCCTCCGCAAGATCGAGACCGGCCGCGTCGCAACCCCCGCCTTCCCGACCATCGCGGCGCTCGCCGGGGTGCTCGGCCTGTCCCTCGACGCCGTGTGGGCGGAGATGAACCGGCCCGCGCCCGAGCTCTCCGAGTCGCCCGCATGAGCGAGACGCCGGTCATGTCGCCCGAGGTCGAGCGGCTCACCCGCCGCGGGCTGCGCCTGGCGCAGTTCACCGTCGCGTACAACGTGGTCGAGGGTGCGGTCGCGATCACGCTCGGGCTCCTGGCCGGGCTGGTCTCGGTCGTCGGGTTCGGCATCGACTCCGGCATCGAGTCGATCTCCGCGATCCTGGTCAGCCTGCGGCTCTCGGCACGGCTCCGGTACGGCCACGCCGACGAGGCCAAGGAACGCCGCGCCCTCAAGCTGGTCGCCGGGACGTTCTTCCTCCTGGCCGCGTACATCACCTTCGAGGGGATCCGGAGCCTCACCACCGGCGAGACCCCGGACTCCTCACCGCTGGCCGTCGCCCTGCTCGTCGCGTCGCTGATCGTGATGCCCGTCCTGGCCGCGCTCAAGCGCCGCGTCGGCCTGCGCCTGTCGGACAACCTGATCCTCGCCGACGCCGCCGAGACCAGGATCTGCGTCCTGCTCAGCGCGTCCACGCTCGCGGCCCTGGTGCTGTTCCAGTGGACCGGCGCCGCCTGGCTCGACCCCGTCGCCGCGTTCGTCATCGCCGCCTTCGCCATCCACGAGGGTCGCGAGGCGTGGGAGGGCGAGCTCGTCGAGGACGACGACTAGCGGACGCGTCGGCCGTGCGGTCGGTAGCCCGACACGAAGGATCGCAGCGTCGCCTGCCACTCGGGCGACGACGTGCGGACCCCGACGGGGGCGGCGTCGAGGTCGTCGAGCCACGACCCGAGCGTGCCGACCCGCAGATCGACAAAGCGGTCCACGGCTCCCTCCGACAGGCGCGGGCCGCCGGACCGGTAGCCGTCCACGAAGTGCCGGCAGAAGGTCGAGTACGTCTCCGGCCGACCGTGGAGGGTGGCGTCGAACAGCACCATGTACAGCGCGTTCGCGACGTCGAACTCCGGCGGTCCGTACCCGCAGTCGTCCAGGTCGAAGATCCGCACGACGCCGTCCTGCGCCCGCAGGTTGGCGGTGCCGAAGTCACCGTGGAGGAGCTGGTGCGCCCCGGCGGTCGCATCGGACGGCATGCCACGCAGGGCGTGGACCACGGGGAGTGGAGCCGCGGGGAGTCGCGCCATCGACCGGTGCAGCTGCGCGAGCGCGGAACCCATGAGTGCGGCGTCGGCCGGGCTTGCGGCGTCGAGGGTGCGACCGTCGGCGAACTCGTAGCAGACGACGTAGTGCGCTCCGCCGGCTGACGACACCTCGGCGATCCGCCGCTCACCGATCACCCGCGGCCGGCAGACACGCGGGTCGAGGTCCGCGAGCGCGGCCATGACGTCGAGCCGCACCTCGAGCTCCGCACGATCGACCGCCGAGGCGTCGAGCACCTTGGCCACGGCCGGCCGGCCGCTGCGGTCGACCACACGGAACACGCGGCTCTGGTGACCCCCGGAGAGCTCCTCGACCCGGTCGACGCCCAGCACGGTGGCGACGTGCTCGGCGAGGTCCATGCCGACGAGGGTCGCACGCGTCAGCTCACTCGTAGGCGACCGCGTCGACCACCCTCATCCGGGCGGCGGGCGTCGCCGGCCACACGGCGGCGAGCACCCGGCCCACCTTCCTCCTCTTCGGGTGTGCTTCCGTCCTAGATTCCTGGCATGACGATGCAACGCGGTGCGGGCACGTGCTGAGCCAGGTGATCGGGGCGACCCTCGCCCCCGCGCTCGCCGTGGCACTCAGCCCGTTCCTCGTGATCGGACAGCACCACGTCGGCCGTCGTGGACTGGTCGCGTGTCGTCGCCGGTGCGGCGCTGATCGTGCTGGGCGTGCGCAAGTGGGTCGCGCGGCCGCGTCGGGGTGAGGCCGTCGAGACACCGGCGTGGATGGCCTTGCTGGAGGACGCGTCGACCGGTCGGGCGCTCGGGCTCGGGCTCCTGCTGTCCGGGGCCAACCCCAAGAACATCGTCCTGATCGGCTCCGCCATGGCGGCCGCCATCGAGACCGGTGCGCACGACGGCGACCTCGCGCTGGCGGCGGCGGTGTTCGTCGTGATCGGGTCGTCGACGGTCGTCGGCGCGGTGCTCGCGCACACGTTCGGCGGCGCGGGGGCCGCCGCGGCGACCGCGCTCGATCAGACGCGATCGAGGAACGCGCGCTGCGCGGCCAGCAGCGCGGCCGCCTCGTCCGCCATCCCCGGGTAGTCCATGTGGCCGGCGGTCCGGATGAAGCTCTCCCGGGGCCCGCTCAGGGCGTTGTAGACGGCGAACTGCCCGGGCGGGGGCACCGCCGGGTCGGCGAGCGCGAGGCCGACGTGCGTCGGCGCCCGCATGAAGGTCGCGGCCGTCGCGGCGTCGAAGTACCGCAGCGTGTCGAGCGCCTCAGGGTGGTGGGTCACGTGCCGGCGGACGGCCTCGCCGGAGCCCGTGCACGGCAGCGTGACGCGCAGCGGGTGGTTGCCGAAGCTCGGGACCGACAGGCACACGGCCGCGATGCGTTCGTCCCAGGGCGCGGCCAGGGCGCCGATCCCACCGCCGAAGCTCCCGCCCAGGTAGTCGACGCGCGCGGCCGCCTCGGGCACCAGCTCGCACAGCGCACCCACCGCGGCCCACACGTCGGCCGCGCAGCCACCGTGCACGTAGGTGTCCCGGCTGACGATGCCGTGCAGCACGTGCTCCTCGGCGGTGTCCGGGATCGACCCGATGCGGCTCCGGTCGCCCATGCCCCGCGCGCAGGGGAACAGGACCGCCGCACGCTCGACGGGGACGGCCGGCTCGGGCGCGATCCGGCCGCCGTACCCGTGGCTCATCACCAGGCCGCGCTCGACGCGCCCGTCGGCCGGCACGGCGAGCCACCCGCCGAGCCGGATCCCGCCGAGCGAGGAGAGCCCGACGTCGTACAGGTCGAAGCCGGGCATCGCGAACGCCTGGCTCGGCCGCATGATCGCGGCCGGCTCCACCGACCGCGCCTCCCGGTACAGGCCGGTCCAGAAGTCGGCGAAGTCGGGGGGCGGGGGCGGGCCGCCCACCTCGAGGAGCGTCTCCAGCGTGTAGCCGTAGGTGGGGTCCATGCATCCGATTTTGGTACATCGATAGACCTGTTATGACCAGGCACGACGCGTGTCGGAAGATCGTTGACCCAGGTCAGGTATACCGGTTAACCTGCCAGGACGGACGGGGGTACCTGCGACGACGCTGGGGCTCGACCCCGCGTTCGCGCACCGCATCGCAACGACGCGAGAGGACCGCCCTATGCACCGTCCACGCAAGCTCCTGGCTGTCTTGACTGCCCCGGCCGTGCTCGCCGGACTGCTGTTCGCCCCACCCGCGATGGCCGCCGAGGCCGCGATCGAGCCCGTGCCGGACGCACCCGCGGCCGTGGCCGACGCGGTGACCGCCGTCCTGATGGACGAGGGCTTCGACGGCACCACCCTCGACTCCACCCGCTGGACCCGCGGGTGGTTCGGCAACGACACCGCGATCACCGCACCGGTCAACGCCGGTCAGGCCCAGTGCTACGACCCGGCCAACGCGGTGGTCGTGGACGGCGGCCTGCAGCTGGACCTCGAGCAGCGCGCGGTCACGTGCGCCGGGGTCGAGCGTCAGTACGCGGGCGGCATGATCAACGGCTACGGGAAGTTCACCGTCCGGCCCGGTAGCTACATCGAGGCGCGGGTGTTCCTGCCCTCCGCCGAGGTCGGGATCGCCAACGAGCCGACGTTCTGGATGCAGGGCCGCAGCCTGAGCTGGCCCACCAACGGCACCATCGTGGTGATGAAGGGTGAGCCCGCCGGCGCCTGCAGCGCGGTCACCCGGGCGGACGGCACGACGACGAAGCGGTGCGCCCAGCTGGCGACCGACGCCTGGCACACCGTGGGCGCGCACTGGAAGGTCGACGGCACTGTCGACGTCTACTACGACGGGTCGCTGCGGTCGAGCTTCACGCTCGGCACCACCGACCCGATGTACCCGATCCTCAACGTGGCGGCGTGGCCCGGCCGCGCGGTCGCCCCGAGCCGCTTCGAGGTCGACTACGTCCGGGCGTGGGACATGATCCGCGGGGTCACGCCCGCCGCGCCGGTGCGGGAGGCCGCCGAGTGCGGGGCCGAGCCGCAGATCACCATCCCGCAGGTCGCGGGCGTCTCCTACGCCCAGGCGCGCACCGGGAACCTGGTGACCGTCACCGCGAGCGCCCTGCCCGGTTACGCCGTGGCCGCGGGGGCGCAGACGCAGTGGACCTATGACGTGACCCCGCTCGTGTGTCCCCCGGGCGACGGTCCGTGGCCCGTCGCACCCGCCGACGTGGCGGGGCAGATGACGACCGTGCTGCTGGACGACAACTTCGACGGTCCCGCGCTCGACTCGACCATCTGGAACCGCGGCTGGGTCGACGGCGTGGACGGCGAGATGACGACGCCGGTCAACGTCAACACCGAGGTGCAGTGCTACGACCCGGCGAACATCGCGCTGGCCGACGGCAACCTGCTGCTGAACTACACGCAGAAGGAGACGCAGTGCAGCCGCCGGGGCCAGACCTTCGAGTACGACTACGCGGGCGCGATGATCCAGAGCAGGCACAAGGTCACGGTCGCTCCGGGCAGCTACGTCGAGGCGCGAATGAAGACCCAGGGGGTGGGGCAGCGGATCGCCAACTGGCCCGCGTTCTGGCTCAACGGTGAGAGCCACAACTGGCCGCACACCGGCGAGATCGACGTCATGGAAGGCCTGGCAGGACGCGCGTGCGCGAGCGTGCACGGCCCGGACATCGACGCCCGCCAGTGCCTCGACGTGGTCGCCGACGCCTGGCACACCTACGGCGCGTTCTGGCGCACCGACGGGAACGTCGACTTCTACTACGACGGCGCCTTCCTGGCCACGCACTACCTCGGCACGACGGACCGGCAGTACCTGATCCTCAACCTGGCTGCCTCGAACGCCCAGGCGCCGACCGTCCCGAGCACGTTGTCCGTCGACTACGTGCGGGCCTGGGACACGCTGGCAGAGGCACCGGACACGGTCCGTCCCGCCTCGACGCTCGCCGCGCCGAGCGCGGCGGGCCCGTTCCGTGCCGTCGATGTCCGCGTGGACGCTTCCGACGACCGCGGGCTGGCGCGCATCGTCGCGAACATCTATCGGGACGGCGTGCTCGTGCGCAGCACGCAGACCGCGGTGGACGGTGCGACCACCGGGTCGCACCAGGCCACCGTGACCCTGCCCGACGGGGCCTACACGGTGAAGTACAACGCCCAGGACACGGCGGGCAACATCTCCCGCACCGGCACGTTCGCCGTCACCGTCGACGGCACGCCGCCGACAGCCACGGTGAAGACCGGTGACGGCTTCACGGTCGGGGGCGACGGCGGCTATGACAGGGTCAGCTTCAAGCTCCACGACGCCGGGAAGATCGCGCGCGTCGAGCTGAACGGCACGGTCAAGGACCTCGTCGACAACGTCTGGTCCGACCTGAACCACGTCGTGCCGGGCGCGTTCGGTGCCGTCGAGGGCTCGAACACCCTCGTCGTCCACGACGTCGCCGGGAACAGCGCGACGCTCACGTTCGTCCTGAGCTAGGGATAGCAGAAGGGCCGCGACGCCCGGCGTCGCGGCCCTTCTGTTCTGCCCCGGCTCAGTCGCCGACGAGCTCCCGCACGGCGGTCGAGCCGACCGGCGCGCCCACGGTGTCCTCCTCGCGCACGATCAGCGGGTCCTGGCCCGCGGCGACGAGCGCGAAGTAGCGGTCGGCGAACGCGAGATCGGGAACCTGCCCGGCCGGCACCACGAGGGGCACGCGGGTCCCGTCACCGGGCCGGGCTACCTCTCCCCGGCGGTACGCCGCGATCGCGGCGGCGATAGCCGCGCCCGCGGGCTTGACCTCGTTGTCCACCGTGAGCAGGCCGAGGTCGTACTCCAGCTCGTCGAACCCCGCCAGCGAGCGGTCGATGTCGTGCGAGCACCACCAGGTGATCCCCCACGGCTGTGCCGCCAGTGCGTTGACCAGCATCGACGCGGCGAACGCCGGCAGGTCCGCCGCAGGTACCCACTGCGACGAGACCCCGATCTCCTGCAGCCAGACCGGCCGCTCCCGCGACGTCCCGTACGCCCGGGCGACCTCGACGAGGTAGCGCGCCAGGTGCAGCGCACCGGTCCCGTCCACGCCGTACCGCTCGAGCGCACCCGTGAAGTAGACCCACGAGTGGACGGTGGACGCGGCTCCGGTCGTCCCGAGCACCTCACGGCTGAACGGGCCGTCGTCGCGCAGCCACGGCACGTGGTCGACGCCGACGGTGTGGAAGCCACCGGGCATGACGAGGTCGCAGTGGGCAAGCATGTCCGTCAACCACGCGTCGCCCTGCTGCCGCGAGACGTCGTTGCCCACGAACGACGCCATCGCGTTGGGCTCGTTGGCGACGTCGAGGCCCAGGACGTTGCCCTTGGTCCGCAGGGCTCCTGCCACGGCCGTGATCAGCGCGCGCTCCGCCTCGAGCGTGTCGCTGTCGCCGAAGACGCTGCGGGACTCTCCCTGCCACGCGGGGCGGAAGTACGTCCCGGACATCCAGCCGTTCAGGACGCAGACCACCACGTCGAGCCCGGACCGGGCGGCGATGTCGGTCAGCTCCCCCAGCCGGGCGAGCATCGCCGGGCTGACGAACGTGCGGTTCGGCTGGAAGTACGGCCAGAGGCACTGCACCCGGACGTGGTCGAAGCCGAGCGACGCGATCGCCTCGAGGTCGCGCTGGATCGAGCTCGCGTCCCAGTCGACCCAGCCGTAGAGCCAGTCCTTGGACGGTACGTAGTTGACGCCGAACCGGCAGCTGTCGGCCATGGCGTCCTCCCTTCGACTCACGCGCATCGCGGGCGCATCCGTTGTGCCTGTCGTGCCGCAAGGCGGCACTCGTCCGCGCCCCGCGCGGTGTGCTCGGGTCTCAGTGGGGCACCAGCCCGACCACCCGGACGTCACGCGGCCCGACACGCACCTCGGTGACCTCGGGATCGGCGGCCGAGAGCGTGCCCAGGCCGACCACCCGGATCTCGTCGCCGTGGTTGAGCAGGAACAGGCGGTCACCACGGCGCACGGCCTCGACGCCCGCGGGCAGGTCGAGGACCGTCGGGCGCACCCCCGCGTCGGCGGCGAGCGCCCCCGCCACGGCAAGCAGCGACTCCTCCTCGAGGGAGACGGCGAGGTACGTCGCGCGGCCCGCTCCGTGCCGGCGGGCGACCACGGCCGGGGCACCGGCCAGGTCACCGTCGACGAATGTCGCCAGCGCGTCGCCCCCGCGCGCCTCGACGAGCTCGGCGAACCGGGCGTAGCCCAGCGTTCCCCAGTGCGACTCCACCGGTCCGGGGAACGGCGCGCGGACGGCGCCGGAGATGCGGGCCACGCCGGGGACCGGGCTCGCGGTCGCCGTGGGCAGCGGCCAGTGCTCGAGGACCCGCACGCCGAACAGCTCGCCGAGCGGGCCGGGGTAGCCGCCGGCGTGCACACCCTGGGTGTCGTCGACCACGCCGGTCAGGTACGTCCCGACGACGTGCCCACCCTGGTCGACGAACCGCTCGATCCGCTCCGCGGTCGCCCGGGAGACCAGGAAGTGGCTCGGCAGCACCAGTACGCGGTACCCGGACAGGTCGCTGTCCACGGAGACGAAGTCCGTCGGGATGCCGAGCTCGAAGAACGCGGCGTGCCAACGGCGCAGCTCCGCGTCGGGGGCGGCGTCGTCGGGCGTGTGCGCGGCGCGGCGAGCCCAGGAGCTGTTCCAGTCGAGCAGGATCGCGACGTCCGCGTGCACGCGCTCGTCATTCGTGAGGTCGAGCGTCTCCAGCTCGGCGCCCAGGCGGACGACCTCGTCCCAGCGCGGACCCGTGGGACCGGCGTGGCCGACCATCGCCGAGTGGAACGTCTCCGCGCCGCGGACCGAGGCCCGCCACTGGAACTGGCACACGCCCTGGGCGCCGCGGGCGACCGCCTGCAGCGACCACAACCGGAACTGACCGGGCCGCTTCGGGGTGTTCAGGTCCCGCCACTGGACCGCTCCGACCGCCTGCTCCAGCACGAGGAACGGTTTGCCCTCACCCAGCGACCGCATGAGGTCCAGGTGCAGCGCGTTGTCCTGCGCGCCGCGCGGGTCGTTCGGATCCGGGTAGGTGTCGTCCGTGACCAGGTCCTCCTCCCGCGCCCACGACCAGTAGTCGAGCTCGGGGAACAGGCCCATGAAGTTGGTCATCACGCGGGCGTCGGGGTTCACGGCCTTGATCAGGTCGCGCTCGGCCGTGAACTGCTCGAGCAGCAGGTCCGACCGGAACCGGTTCCAGTCGAGCGCCTGCGCCGGGTTGTGCAGGTCGGACGTCGCGCGCGGTGGCTCGACGTGCTCCCACCGCCCGAGCCGCAGTGACCAGAAGGCGGTGCCCCACGCCGCGTTGAGTGCGTCGAGGTCGTCGTACCGGCGCTTCAGCCACACGATGAAGCCCGCGCCGCACCGCTCGCAGTAGCAGGCCTCCGGCCCGCCGTACTCGTTGCCGGAGTGCCACATGACGACCCGGGGGTCGTTCGCGTACCTCTCCGCGAGCGCGGCCGTCAGCCGCAGGGCGGCCAGCTGGTAGGCCGGCGAGCTGGGGCAGTGGTGCCCACGGGCCCCGCCGGCCCGTCGACGGCCCCAGCGGTCCACCGACCCGAGATCGTCGTCCAGGTCACCGAGCCACGTGGGGGTGGACGCGGTGCCGGTCGCCAGGTCGACGGCGATGCCGGCGTCGTCGAGCCGACCGATGAGGTCGTCGAGCCACGCGAGCTCGAACTGCTCGGGACGCGGCTCGAGCTCCGCCCACGCGAACACCGCGAGCGTGACCAGGTTGACGCCGGCCTCCGCCATGAGCCGGACGTCCTGCTCGACCGTCGCGGCGTCCCACTGCTCGGGGTTGTAGTCGCAGCCGTACCAGATCACGTCATCACCCCTTGACCGCCCCGAGGGTCAGCCCCGTGCGCCAGAACCGCTGCATGAGCAGGAAGCCGATGATCAGCGGGACCACCATCACCAGCGACCCGGCGAGGATCAGGTTGTAGGTCGCCTGGCCCTTGTCTGCCTGCCACGCGTACAGCCCGAGCGTGACGGGGTAGAGCGTCTTGTCGGTCAGCATGATCAGCGGGAGCATGAACCCGTTCCAGGCGCCGACGAAGCTGAAGAGCCCCACCGTCGCGAGCGCCGGGGCCATGATCCGCCCCGTGATCTGCGCGAAGATCCGCAGCTCGCTGGCGCCGTCCATCCGGGCCGACTCGATGATCTCGTCCGGCACTGCACCCTCGGCGTAGACCCGGCAGAGGAACACCCCGAACGGGCTCACGAACGAGGGGATGATGATCGCCCAGATCGTGTTGGTCAGCCCGACGGACGCGGCCACCAGGTACAGCGGCACGGTGAGCAGCGCCCCGGGGATCAGGAGCCCGGCGATCACGCCGCCGAACAGCAGCCGGTCGCCGCGGAACCGGAACTTGGCCAGCGCGTAGCCGCAGGCGCCCGACGTGATCGTCGCGCCCAGGGCCGCGGCGATCCCGTAGCCGACCGAGTTGGCGAACCAGCGTGGGTACAGGCCCCCGTCGCGGCTGAAGACCGCCTTGACGTTCTCGACCAGGTTCATGTCCGCGAACCAGAACCCGTTCGAGGAGAACAGGTCGGGGTTCGACTTGGTGGCGGAGACCAGCAGCCACCAGACGGGGAACAGGAAGTAGATGGCCGTGAGCGCGAGCGCGCCGTTGACGACGACGCGGCTGCTCCATCCGGGTCCACGCATCAGGACTCGCTTCCTCGGGTCGAGAGCTTGCGGTAGACCACGGCGAGCACGCCGGCGATCAGCGCGATCACGACGGAGACCGCGGATCCCAGCTCGAAGTTGTTGGCGGCAAACGTCGCGTTGTAGGCGAGCATCATGGGCGTCCACTCGGCGCCGACG
Source organism: Cellulomonas fengjieae (assembly GCF_018388465.1). Classification (NCBI taxonomy): domain Bacteria; kingdom Bacillati; phylum Actinomycetota; class Actinomycetes; order Micrococcales; family Cellulomonadaceae; genus Cellulomonas; species Cellulomonas fengjieae. The sequence continues at coordinate 3,891,931 of NZ_CP074404.1, forward strand.
GCCGTCGTCACGGTGCGCAGGACGATCGGCTCGCTGAACAGCTGGATCGACCCGATGGTCGACAGCAGGGCGGTCAGCGCGATCGGTCCCTTGATCAGCGGCGCCTTGATCCGCATCGCCAGCGTCCACTCGCTCGCGCCGTCCACCCGCGCGGCCTCGATGATCTCGCGCGGGATCGACTGCAGCGACGAGCTGTAGATGATCATGTTGTAACCGGCCCACGACCAGATGGCGATGTTCGCGATCGAGAACAGGACCACCCTGTTGCCCAGCAGGTCGATGCTCAGGTCCCACGACTGCAGCAGCTGGACCACCGGGCTGAGCTGCGGGACGTACAGGTACGCCCACAGCAGCGACGCCACGATCCCGGGGATCGCGTAGGGCAGGAACGTCGCGAGCCGGTAGAAGCCGCGGGCGCGGGCCGCCTCGGAGTCGATGAGCAGGGCGATGCCCATCGCCAGGACGAGCATCACGGGGATCTGGATGAGCCCGTAGGAGAAGACCCGCGCGATGCCCGCCCAGAAGGTCGACGAGGTGACCACCTCGGCGTAGTTGTCGAGGCCGACGAAGACGTCCGTCGACGGTCCGATGCCCAGCCCGGACGACTGCTTCTTGAACAGGCTCCGGACCAGCGAGTAGGCGAGCGGGATGAGATACACGGCGAAGAACAGGACGACGAACGGGCCGACCATCACGCTCAGGGCAAGGGTCGGGCGGGACCGCCGCGTGGCGGCCCCGCCCGGGTGACGGCGACTCACGGCTCGGTGACCGAGATTCCCTTGGCTTCCATGGACTCGACCTGCTGCGCCTGCAGCGCCGCGAGCAGGTCGCTCAGCGTCCCGGTCCCGTCCTTGAACGCGGCCATGGAGTCACCCAGCAGGGTCATCCCCTCGGTCCACGTGGGCGAGTACCGCCACGGGCGCATCGTCTGCGCGTAGTTGGAGAGCTCCTGGTTGACCTCGGCGCCCCCGAAGAAGGCCTTGACGTCGTCCGGCGTCGTCATCTTGTCGGTCTTCATGGCCGGGAAGCTCTTCAGGCTGAGGATCGCGTCCATGTCCGTGGTGAGCCAGTTGGCGAACTTCATCGCCTCGGCGGGGTGCTCGCACCCCTTCAGGGCGAGCTGGGCGCCGCCCCCGTTCGTGGAGGACGCGACCTCACCCTCGGTCCAGTTCGGCAGGGGTGCAATGGCCCACTCGCCGGCGCCGCCGGAGACGTTCGCCGCCAGCAGCGGGGCCTGCCAGGCGCCACCGACCACGGCGAGCTGGCGACCTTCGCTCAGGTCGTTGTAGAAGGTCGGGTCCCACCGGTTCGTCGTGTTGAGCAGACCCTCGTCGCGCAGGCCCTGCCAGAACTCGGCGACGTCCTCGGAGTCGGGGTTGGTGACGTTCACCTGCCACGAGTCGTCCGCGATCTCGAACCACGGGCTCGACTTCTGGCCGACGAGCGAGACGAAGTCGGTGTGCGAGTCGCCGCCGAGCCCGATCAGGTAGGTGCCGGGCGCCTTCTGCGTGACCGTGCGCGCCGCCTCCTCGAACTCGGCCCACGTGGTCGGGACCTCGATGCCGAGCTCCGCGAACTTGTCGGCGCGGTAGTACATCGCCATGGGGCCGCTGCCCGAGGGCACGCCGTACGTCTCGCCCGCGTAGTTGACGAGTTCCCAGGTGCTCTCCAGGTAGTCGCTCTCGTACTCGGCGACGGCCTCGGTGACCGGGATGAGCGCGTCGGCGACGAGCAGCGACGGGATGTAGTCGTACGGCATCAGCATCATGCACGGCGCATCGCCGGCCTGCTGCGCCGCCATCAGCTTGGCGAACTGCTCGCCCCAGGACCCGTCCGAGGTGGACAGGCTCACCTGGATGTCGGGGTTCGCGGCGTTCCACTCGTCGACCAGGACGTCCGTGCCCTGCAGGCCGGACCAGTACTCGATCGTCACGGGCTCAGCCGGGCCGGACGACTCCGCATCCGCCGGGGCCGGGTCGTCTCCGTTGCCGCAGGCCGCAAGCAGGCCCATCGACAGAACGGCGACCGGGGCCGCCCACCGCCACCGATTCATGCTCATCTTGTTCTCCTCCAGGGGTCACCCGCGCGTCGCTGCGCGAGTGGTTGGCGATCGGATCGAGACACCCCGGGGGGCGCGGGAGCTGGCCCGTCCACCCGCGGCTTGGGGCACCACGGTGCCGATCGCTTCTGCGAGAGCCGGGCCGACGAGCGGCCGTTCCACGATGTCGATCGGCGTCCTCGCAACAAGTCGTCTGCGCTGACAGCGGTGAGGTTAATCGGTATACCTGAGGGTGTCAAACACCCCGCCGCGCTCCTGACCAGTCAGAGCGCATAGCAGCGCACCTCGACCAACGAGGCCGCCGGGTCGCCGTTCGTAGCCAGGACCAGCACGCGCAGCGCCCGGGCGTCCACCGGTCGGTCCAGCTCGTGGCTGCGCCGCCACGACGTGTTCCCCGTGACCCGCAGGACCTCGACGCCGTCGGCCTCGACGACGTAGTCCCGGGCGGTCTGGGGCTCGACGTAGAACGGCGGAGTGCCATGGACGTCCTTGAGCAGCGTGCCGGGGAAGGTGAGCTCGACGCGGCCGACACGCTGCTCCTGCGGCCAGGTGAGCTCGAGCCACTGCGGCAGACCGCGGCCGGGGTCGCTGCGCCACGTGCTGGGGCTCGCCTGCGGCCGGGCGGTCCCCGACAGCACCTCGGCGGGCTCGAACGCCGCCTGCTCCGGGGACAGCCGGAAGGCGAACGAGCCGTGCACGTCACGCCAGTGGGTGGCGGACAGGTGCCGGACACCGAAGTGCCCCGGCAGCACCCCGCGCGCCGCGCGCCAGGCCACCCCGGGGGCGGGCTCGACCGTCTCGATCCGCAGCCAGCCCGGCGCGATCTGCTGGTCGACGTCCCACGCCACCCACCGACTCGCACCGGGCCCCGCGGTGAGTGCGGCCTCGGCGAGCACCTCGGAGCCTCCCTTGCGGTTGTCCCAGATGCCCTCGACGCGCACGAGGCGCACGGGCACCTGCACCGGCTCGGCCAGGTCGTTGTCCAGGCACAGCTCGACGCGGTCCAGCCGTCCGCTGCACCACACGTGCTGGCCCAGCGTGACGTCCAGGTCGAAGCGGTCGCGGGGCGGCACACCGATCAAGCCCTCGAACGGCGCGTGGTCCTGCGGCGACAGGCCGACCGACGGCTGGGTCGACGAGGCGGTGACGCTCGCCGTGCGGGCCAGGTCCCCGGGGTCGGTGTTGCGCACGTCGGGCAGGTGGACGCCGTCGCGCACCAGCCGCTGCTGCAGCTCACCGGTCGCCGGACCACCCGCGGCCGCGTCGTCGGCCAGGTCGGGCAGGGTCATGCCGCGCCGCCGGAGCATCGCGGCGGCGGTCCCCACCGCCTGACCCATGACCGCGGTGGTGCCCATGACGCGCACGGAGCCGAGCGCCGCACGGGTGGTGGAGATGCACCGGCCGGCGAGGAAGAGGTTGTCGACGTCGCGGGCCATCAGGGCGCGCAGCGGGATCCCGTACGGCTTGAGGTAGGTCTTGCCGGCGTACCTCGAGTCCTCCCGGTAGTTCTCGGCCGCCGCAGGCTCGGACGTCGCGGCGAGCAGGCCGCCGGGCGTGTGCAGGTCGACGCCCCAACCGCCGTGCGCCACGGCGTCGGGGAAGCTGCGCCGCTCCTGCAGGTCGCTCTCGACGATCCAGTGGCGGCCGCGCACCCGGCGGCTCTCGCGCTTGCCCGGCACCTGCCCGACGAAGTCGAGCGCGTACGTGCGGCAGCGCTCCATCGTCAGCGGGTCCCGGTTCTTCATCCAGTCCCAGACACCCAGCGCGTGCCGCGTGAGCTCGTGGCGGATCGTCTCGTTGTCGAAGATCGTGTGCCACGGCACGCCGATCTCGATCCACCAGTAGCCGCCGCGCGGGTCGGAGGGGACGCGGCCCTGGTCGTAGAAGTACGAGGCGTCGTCGTGGCGCACCGCCCACGGCGGCGCGGTGAAGGGCGCGTCGCGGCCGACGTCCTTGGCGCGGATGTGGATCGAGCTCCCCATGGTCGCCGTCGACGCCGTCACCGAGGCGTGCGGCTCGTCGTGCTCGTCCCGCGACTCGCTGCCCATGCGCCACTCGCACCCGGCGCGGTCGGCGACGACGGCGTCGCCCGTGCAGTCCACGAACAGGGGCGCCTCCAGGACGAGCTCGACCTCGGCCGACAGGGTGCGGGCGACCAGCGCCTCGATCCGCCGGCTGGGCGCGCAGGCCTCGCGCAGGTAGTAGCCGCGCTCGGTGTGCGGCTCCACCTCGGCCTGACCGCCGCCCTCCATCCGTACCGCCAGGACGGTCGTGTTCAGGTGCAGGGTCAGGTTGGGCTCGCGCTGGCACCAGTCGTAGAGCACCTGGTCGAAGACCGAGTTGGTCCAGCCGTTCTCGTTGATGTCCTCGTGGTTGCGGCGCCGCTCCTCGCTGAGCATCTCGGAGATGATGCCCGTCTCGCGCGCGAAGGCGTGGTTGTGCGCCGCCCCGTGCACGGTCACGCGCATCTCGCTCGACGCGACACCTCCGAGCACCGGCCGCTCGTGCACCAGGCAGGTCTTGGCTCCACCGCGCGCGGCGGCGATGGCTGCGCACACGCCCGCGAGCCCACCACCGGCGACCACCACGTCGAACGACTGCTCGATCCGCTTGCTCACATCTGCTCCTCAAGGGCTGTCCGAACAGCGGCGGCGCCGCGGTCGAGGTGGGTCCGGGCGAATGCGTCGGCGTCGTCCGGCATGGGCCCGACGAGCGCGACCGCCAGCGGCGCATGCCCGGCGACGTCGACGCGCACCGCGACGCCGAGGATGCCCGGCGCGTCCCAGGCGTCGATGCGCAGCATCCCGTCGCGCAGCCGCCGGCCCGCCTGCGCGAGGCACTCGGCCGGGTTCGCGGGGGTGGCCGGGGTCGGCCGCTCCCAGCCGTACCGCCGCTCGGCGCGTTCCAGCGCGGCGGTCGCCTCGGCGGCCGGGACGTCGAGCAGGAGCCGCAGGCCGACCACGGAGAGGTGCAGCGGGAACCCGCCGGCCACGCCCGTGATGGTCTCGGCGGCCTGGCTGCGGTGCAGGTAGAGGACCTCGTCGTGGTGCAGGGCCGCGAGCGTGGCCTGCATCCCGGTCTCGCGTGCGAGCGCCTCGATCGCCGGCCGCGTGCGCGCCACGGCGGGCAGCCGCGTGACGGCCTGGCCGGCCAGCGCCAGGACGCCGAGGTCGGCGGCGAACGAGTGGTAGGTCGGCTTGCGCAGGTAGCCGTGCCGGACGAGCACCGCGAGCGTGCGGGAGACGCTGGAGACGTGCAGCCCGACGCGCTGGGCGATGGCCGTCGCCGTCAGCGGCGCCTCGGCCTCGGCGACGATGCGCAGGATGTCGAGTCCGGTCGTGAGCACACGCGGGACCATATTGCACTGATCGCAAAGTGAGCAAGGATGAGACCCGGTTTCGGCGGGTTGCGACGGCTACTCTGACGCCATGCCGCCAGCCAAGCGCCGACGCGTGACCATCTCGGACGTGGCCGCGCTGGCAGGGGTGTCGAAGGGCGCGGTGTCGCGTTCGTTCAACGGTGCCGAGCGGCTCCCCGCCAGCACGGTCAAACGCATCCACGACGCGGCCGACCAGCTCGGATGGCGTCCCAATGCGGCGGCGCGGGCGATCAAGGGCGCCCCCGCCCACACCATCGGATTCGTCCTGCAGCGCGATCCCGACCTGCTCGGCCTCGACCCCTTCTTCCCGCTCTTTCTCGCCGGGCTGGAGCGCGTCCTCTCGCAGAACGCGTACAGCATCACCATCCGGTTCGTCTCGGACGCGACCGAGGAGGCCCGGTGCTACAAGGACTGGGTCGCCGAGGGACGCGTCGACGCGTTCATCGTCTCCGACCTGCGCGACGACGACCCGCGGTTCGCCATGCTCGACGACCTCGGGAGCGCCGCGGTCGTGATCGGCGAGCCGCCCGCCGACGTCCACCGCCCGTCGGTCTTCCACACCTCCGACGAGTGCATCGAGGAGGTCCTGGAGGGGTGGATCACCCGCGGCCACACCCGCATCGCTCACGTGATGGGTGACCCGAACCTCCAGCACGCCCGGCGGCGTCGCGACGTCTGGGCCCGCGTGCTGGAGCGCCACGGCCTGTCCACAGACGCGCTGGCCGTCGGCGGATTCACCGAGCCGGGTTCCGCCGAGGCGACCCGCGAGCTCCTCACCGCCGCCGAGCGGCCCACGGCCATCTTCTACGCCAACGACATCATGGCCGCTGCCGGGATGCGGGTGATGTCCGAGCTGGGGCTCCAGACCGGGTCGGACGTCGCCGTCTTCGGTTTCGACGGGATCCCGCTGGGCCCGTACCTGTCGCCGCCGCTCGCCACGATCGCGTGCGACTACATCGAGCTCGGGTCGATCGCCGGCCAGGTCCTGCTCGAAGAGCTGGCGGGCCGGCCGGCGGACCCTGAACGCCGGACCCTGCCCGCCCGCTTCGTGGAGCGCGCGTCGTACGGGGCCGACGCCGCCAGCTGACCCTGCCCCCAGGGTGCTCGCGCGCATACCCCACCCGACCGGCCGCCGCGGGTCCTGCACTGATGAGCGGCTCGGCCCGAGCCGCCGCTCTACCGGGACGCGCCCGTGTCCACGATGGGGGCGAGCGCGTGCGCGTCGTCCAGGCGTGCACCGCGCAGCCCCGACCCGACGGAGACGGCGGCGGAGACCACCAGTGCGGATCCCGCGACCACCAGCGCGACACCGTAGCCGGCCGCGTCCCCGAGCAGCCCGCCGAGCGGCGCCGCCACGACGATCATCGCCCGGTTGATCGAGCGCATCGTGGCGTTCATGCGCCCCTGGAGCGCATCGGGAGTGACCGTCTGGCGGTAGGTCATCTCGTTGGTGTTCTCCGCGCCCATGCACACCCCGAGCAGCAGCTGCCCGAGCGCGAAGACCGCCCACGCCCACCCGCCGCCCCAGTCTCCGAGCACGGGCGCGTCCGGCAGGGCCAGCGGTGCCGCCGCCATGAGGCACCAGGCGACGCCGGTGCCGACGCGTGCCGCGATGATCAGCCACCCCGCCCCGAGGCGTCGGCCGAGCTGTACCGCCATGGACGCACCGGCCAGGGCGCCGAGGCCCGCCGCGGCCAGGGCCAGGCCCAGCGTGAACGCGCTCAGGTGCAAGGTCACCAGAGCGAACGGCGTCATCACCGCCCCAGCGATCGCGGAGCAGACGAACCAGAAGTGGGTGGAGAGCGCCATCGGTCGCAGCGTCGGGTGGCGGTAGATCCAGCGCAGCCCCTCCCGGACCTCGGCGCCGATGCCCCGGACGCGACCCGCGGAGCGGGCTGCGGCGACGCGCTCGTCGCTGCGCACCGTGGCCACCAGGACGGCCGAGGCCAGGTAGCTGAAGGAGTCGACGAGCACCGAGAGCGGCGCGCCGAGCACGGAGACGAGTCCACCGGCCAGCGCCGGACCGCTCGCCTGCGCGACGGCGTCCGACTGGTCCAGCCGCGCGTGGGCGGGGCCCAGCAGCCGCGCGGGAACCACCTGCGGCACGAACGACTGGTACGCCGCGTCCCCGACGAGGGTGCACAGCCCGAACACCGCCATCAGGACCACCAGCCAGCCCACGACCAGGTGCCCCGTCGCGGCGAGCACCGGGATCGCCGCGAGCGCGAGCGCGCTGAGCAGGTCGGCGACGACGAGCAGCGGGCGGCGGCGCACCCGGTCGACGAGCACGCCCGCGAGCAGCCCGAACAGCAGGTACGGCAGCCATCGGGCGGCGTTGACGAGGCCGACGTCGACCGCGTCGCCGGCCAGCACGTCGACGATCAGCACCTGGATCGCGAGGATCGTCACGTAGCTGCCGAACGCCGAGGTCGTCGACGCGGTCCACAGCCGGGAGAACCCGCTGACCTGGCGCAGCGTCTCGGGGCCGGCGGTGGCGTTGTTCACCGCTGATGTCTACCGCATCGCGCCCGTGCTCTAGGTTCTAGCGATGCGATGGCACCCGAGCCGGTCACGGAGCTCGATCCTGGCCGCCTCGCTGGTCGGCGGGTCGGGCGAGATCCTCGACTTCCTGGTGCCGCTCTGGGTGGGCGTCGAGCTCGGCGCCACGCCCGCGCAGATCGGCGCGCTCGTCGCGGTCGAGATGTTCTGCTCGTTCGTCGCCCGTCCGCTCGCCGGCTGGCTCACCGACACGCGTCAGCGCACCCAGGTCGCGGCGGTCGGCGCAGCCCTCTTCGGCCTCAGCTGCCTGGGTTATGCGCTCGCGCACAGCCTGCCGGCCGCCTTCCTGGCCGCCGTCGCCGGAGGCGTCGGCGGGGCACTCCTGTGGGTGGCCGTCCGAGCGGTGACCGCCGAGCGGCTCGCGGACGACGGCGCAGCGTTCGCGGACCTGTTCGCCTCGGTCTCCTTCGCGTCGTGGTTCTTCTGGGTCCCGTCGTTGGTCCTCCTGCCGACGCTCGGCTATCGCGGGGTGTTCGGCGCGCTGGCCGCCACGTGCCTCGTCGCTGCCGCCGGCCTGATGCTGGCGCCGCGTCTGGCGGTTCCGACCTCCGAGGCGCCGACGCCGACGTCGGACCTGCGGCGGCTCGCCCCGCTCCTGGCCGTCGTGGCGCTGACCGCGCTGGCGGAGGCCGGTGTCGGCCTGCTCCTGCTGCTGCATCTGCAGCGCGCGTTCGACCTCGAGGTGCACCAGATCGCCCTGGTCTACCTGCCCGGCGGCATCGCGATGACCGTGCTGCCCCGGTACCTGCACGGGGTCACCGACCGCGTGGGGCGGCGGACGGTGTACGCGGTCGCGTCGCTCGCCTCCGCCGTGTTCGCCGCGGGACTCGCGCTCGCCCCGAGCCCGCCGGTGATCGCGGCGCTCTGGGTGCTCGCGGGAGCCGCCTGGGCGGCCATCACGCCGATCCACGAGGCGGCCGTCGTCCAGGCGTCTCCCACCCGGACCGGTCGCGGCATGAGCCTGCTCGGCAACGCGGCGCTGGGCGGGGGCGCCGTGGGGTCGGCACTCGCCGGAGCACTGTACGGAACCACGTCGTGGGTGCTCGTGTGCGCCGTGTTCGCCGCACTCATCGCCGTCGGTGCCGTCGCCGGACCGCGTGCCCTTCGCGCCCTGGGCATCAGCGACCGGCCCTCCGCGCCCGTGGACGCGCCGATCGCACCCGCTGCGGGTCCGGACCTCTAGCCGCGGTCGCCCCGCCGAGCGGCGTACGCCCGTTGCATCTTCACGTGGTTCCCGCAGCCCGCCATCGAGCACCAACGCCGCGCCTGGTTGCGTGACTCGTCGTAGAACGCCCACCGGCAGGTGTCCCGCGCGCACACCTTGAGCCGGGGCCAGCTGCCGTCTTCCCCCGCCGACCGGATCGCCTCGACCAGCCCGGCGACGGCGTCGTCGAGCGCGGCGTGCTCGACTGCCCGGAGCCGAGGCGACCCGTCGCCCAGACTCAGTCGCACCGGGACGCGCGCGAGCGCCCGGTCGAGCTCGGCGACGACCGCCGGGTCCACCTCGTGCCCCGCGTGGCCGAGCAGGACCTGACGCACGCCCTCGCGGATCGCGCGAAGGACGTCGAGGTCCGAGGCGACGAAGGCCGCATCGGTCGCGACCAGGCCGTGAGCACGGAACCAGTCGCGCAGCGCGTCGGGCGTGGTCAGCGACTCCGTGCCGGTCTGCGGCTCGCGCGTGTTCACGAAGTCCCGGAGCACCACTGCGGACCGGGAAGGTCTCGTCGGCATGACACCACCGTACCCGGTTGACCGGTGTCAGTCACTGGTGCAAGGGTGGAGTCACACCACCAAACCGATTTCGCCGGTGTAGGAGTCGATGATGAAACTCCGTACCCGACCCGGAGCGCTCGCGACGAGGCAGGTGCTCGTCCTCGGACTGCTGACCGCCCTGGGACCCGTGTCGATCGATCTGTACGTCCCCGCGCTGCCCACGCTGCAGCACGACCTCGATGCGAGTGGTGGTGCCGCGCAGCTCACGCTCGCGGGCATGACGCTCGGCCTCGCGCTGGGCGAGCTGTGCATCGGCGCGTGGAGCGACCGGGTGGGGCGACGGCGCCCGCTCCTGCTGTCGTGCACCGTGCACCTGGGGGCGACCGTGGGTTGCGCGCTCGCGCCCACGGTGACCGCCCTCGCCGGCTACCGCTTCGTGCAGGGCGTCGGCGCGGCCGGCGGCTCGGTGCTCGTGCTCGCGATCGTCCGCGACATCGCCGCGGGCGACCGGCTCGCCCGACTCGTCGCGCAGGTCACCGTGGTCACGACGACGGCGCCGCTGCTGGCTCCGGTCGTCGGCGCCGAGCTCCTGCCGCTGACGGGGTGGCGCGGCGTGTTCGGCGTCCTCGCGGTCGCGTCGGCGCTGCTGCTGCTCGTGACCTGGCGGACCATCGGCGAGACGCACCGGCCCGACAGTGGAGCGACCGACGTCGTCCGGCGCGTGCGTGCCGTGCTGGCGGATCGGTCGTTCCGGCAGGCCGCGGTCGTCGGCAGCGCCGTGTCCGCAGGCGTCTACGCGTACGTCGCGGCCTCGCCGTTGCTCCTGCAGGACGTGCACGGGCTCAGTCCGCGCTCGTACGGCCTGGTCTTCCTGGCCAACTCGGCCGGTCTGGTTGCCGGCGTCCGGCTGAGCGGGTGGCTGACGCCGCGACGGGGCACACCCGTCGTGCTAGCCGGGTTCGCGGGCGCGACCCTGCTGACGGCGTCCGCGCTGCGCCCCCTCGAGGCGTCGTTCGGCCTCGCCGGCCTGCTGGCCGGACTGTGGTTGTTCGTCGCGTCGTGCGGTGGCTGCTTCCCCAGCGCGGCCGCGCTGGCCGTCGGGCGGCAGGCCGACCAGTCGGGCACCGCGTCGTCGCTGTACGGGTTCGCCGTGTTCACGGCGTCGGGCCTCGTCTCCCCGATCGCGGGCACGATCGGGTTCACCGACGCGACGACGGTGGCCTGCGTGCTCGTCGGGACGTCGTCGGTCGCCGTGGTCGGAGGCCTCCGCGTCCTGCGCTCGACGCGGGAACCGAGCGTGCGTCCGCCGTCCGGCTGAGCAGCGTGTGCGTGCCCCAGCCGGTCACCGCAGGTCGCGCGCCAGCCGGCTACCGGCCTCGTCGACCTCGTCGAGCCATGCGCGCCGCTGCTCGTTGTCGACCTCGTGGACGCCGGCCAGCACCTGGCGACGGACGCGGGCGGGTGCGTCGGCGGGAGCCAGGTAGGTGCCGACGCAGCGTTCCCAGATGTCGGCGAGCGGGTCGCCGAAGGTGTCCCGCTCGCGCTGCGCCGGAGTGTCGGTGGTGTTCACCACGAGGAGCTGACGGATGCGGAGCAGCACCTCGGGACGCCCACCCGCGTCGGGCAGGTGGTAGGCGACGCCCGGCAGCAGGACACGGTCGAGCCATCCCGCGAGGATCGCCGGCGGCTTGCCCCACCAGTTCGGGTGCACCACGGCCAGGGCGTCGGCCGCAGCGACCTCGGCGCGGTGCAGCGCCAGCAGCGGGTCGCTGTCGCTCACGTCGAGCCCGCGTCCGACGACGTACGACTCCTCGGGTCGCAGGAGCGGGTCGAACCGCTCGGCGTACAGGTCGTGGAACTGCACCTGGGCGCCCTCCCGCTCCAGCGCCACCCGCAGCCGGTGCGCCAGGGCGTGGTTGTAGCTGTCGCTGCGCGGGTGGGCCAGCAGCAGGAGGACGGCCGGTGCGCCCACGAGTGTGCTCCTTCGCTGGTTCGCGACGACCGTTCCGTCAGTCCGTGATCAGGGTCGGCAGGTCCACGTCGAGGCAGGACATCGCCATCGGGTCCCCGCCCGCGAGCGCGGTCACCCGCGCAGCCGCCTCGGACAGCCGCTCCTCGGGCAGCCCTCCCGCGTGCACCGCCGCGACGAGGGCGTCCCGCATCCGCACGGCGTTGCGGCCGTCGGTCGTGAGCACGGCGTCCGCGCCCGCCCCGACCGCGGCGACGGCGGCGGCCGGGAAGTCCCAGCGCAGGTTGACCGCGCCCATGCCGACGGAGTCGGTGATCGCGACGCCCTCGAAACCCATCTCCCGCAGCAGCGCGTAGGCGCGTGGGCTCAGGGAGGCGGGCAGGTCCGGGTCGAGGGCCGCGTACTGCAGGTGGTTGAGCATCACGACGGGTGCGCCCGCGTCGATCGCCCGCTGGAACGGGACCAGGTCGGTCGCCCGCAGCTCGTCCACACCCGCCTCGACGAGCGAGGACTCCTCGTGCGAGTCGACGGCCGAGCGGCCGTGGCCGGGGAAGTGCTTCACGGTGGGGGTCACCCCACCGTCGGTCAGGCCCGCCGCGTACGCCAGCCCGTAGTCCGCGGCGATGGCCGGGTCCGCACTGAACGACCGGTCTCCGATGACGCCCCCGGACGGCCCGTCATCGAGGTCCAGGACGGGCGCCAGGTCCAGGTCGACCCCCACACCGGCGAGCGCGGTGCCCGTCGCGGCGGCCCGTGCCCGCACGTCCTCAGGGGTGCCCCGCTGCGCCATCCTGCGCGGCGACGGACCCTCACCGACGACGTCGCGCATGAGTGCGACGCGCCCCGACTCCTCGTCGGTCGAGATCAGGAGCGGCCGGCCGGCCGCACTGCGCAGGCCGGCCGACAGTGCGGCCACCTGCTCACCGGAGGCGACGTTGCTCTCCGAGAGGAAGACGCCCCCGACGCCCAGCGCGATCACCTCCTGGGCGAGCGGCTCACCCGCGTCGCGGATCCCCGGCAGGCCCACGACGAGGGTCGCGGCGGCCCGCTGCTCCAGCGGCGCCGGGGTGCAGGCGGGGGTGGGCGTGGGCGTCGGGGTGGCAGCGACCCGTGCGCGCGTCGGCTCCGCGACCTGCTGGACCGCCGGGTCGTCGAGCGCGACCGCCGCCAGGGACCCCGCGCTGAGGCACCCCACCGCAAGCCCGACGAGCGCCACGAGGCGAACGCGACCGACCCGCCCTCCGCGACGTGCGTGCCGTGGGGAGGGTGCATCGAGGGGTTGTAGCGCCACGCCTGCAGGCTAAGTCGGAGTCAGGGTGCCCGCCCGATCTCCCGGCTGCCCCGGTTGCCAGGGTGTGCCCGAGTCAGGACGATCGGACAAGGCGCTCCGACCCGGCTGAACGGCCAGCCGGGCGGTCGCGGGCGTCGGCCGCGGAGGATCGACATGCCCTCGCCCGTCACACAGCGCGCCTTCGACGCCGTCCTGTTCGACCTCGACGGGGTGCTCACCACCACGCGAACGGTCCACGCGGCGGCGTGGAAGCGCATGTTCGACGAGTTCCTCGCCGAGTGGAACGCCACCCACGGCACCCATCTCGCGCCGTTCGACGAACAGTCGGACTACGCGTCAGCCGTCGACGGCAAGCCCCGCCAGATCGGGGTGCGCGACTTCCTGGCGTCGCGCGGGATCACGCTGCCGCCCGGGACGCCGGACTCACCGGCCGACGAGCTGTCCGAGTGGGGGCTCGGGAACCGCAAGCAGATCCTCGTGGAGGACGAGATCGCGCGGCACGGGGTCGAGGCGTTCCCCGGGTCGGTCGCGTGGGTCCGCGAGCTCCGGGAGGCCGGGCTTCAGACGGCCGTCGTGTCGAGCAGCCGCAACTGCGAGGCCGTGCTGGAGGCGGCGGGTATCGCCAACCTGTTCGACGCCCGGGTCGACGGCGAGACCTCGCTCGAGCTGGGCCTGGCCGGGAAGCCCGCACCGGACGGCTTCCTGGAGGGCGCGCGCCGGCTGGGCACGACGCCGGAACGGACCGTCGTCGTCGAGGACGCGCTCTCGGGCGTGGCCGCCGGCCGGGCCGGAGGGTTCGGGCTCGTCATCGGCGTCAACCGGGACCATCACGCCGACGAGCTGCGCGCGAACGGCGCCGACATCGTGGTCGACGACCTCGGCGAGATGCTGGCACCCCCCGACGACGCGGTGCACCGCTCCGGACCTCGCCGCCATCATCTGCTGGCAGCGGCGCGGCGCATCATCGCCACGTACGGCGAGTACCCGGCCGACCCCTGGCGGCTGGTTGAGCGGGCGTACAACCCGGAGTCGGTCCCGCAGACCGAGGCGTTGTTCGCCCTGTCCAACGGCTATCTCGGCATCCGTGGCTCGTTCGACGAGGGAACGCCGTCGTTCAACCCGGGCACCCTGCTCAACGGGTTCCACGAGACGTGGCCGATCGTGTACCCCGAGTCGGCCTTCGGGTTCGCGAAGACGGGGCAGACGATCCTGCCCGTGCCGGACGGCACGACGATCCGTCTGCTCGTCGACGACGAGCCGGTGACGGGCGAGACCACGATGATCGGCGAGTTCGAGCGCGCCCTGGACACCCGCCGCGGGGTGCTGACCCGCACGGTCGTCTACCAGCTGCGCGACGGCCGCCGGTTCCAGGTGCACACCGAGCGCATGGTCTCCCTGGCCCGCCGCCACCTGGCGATGATCCGGTACGAGGTCACCGCGCTGGACGCCCCGGGTCGGCTGCTGGTCGCGTCCGAGCTCGTGACGCCGGCACCAGCGGCCGACGAGGACGCCATGCTGGATCCACGGCGCGGCCGCACGTTCCGTGGTGCGCTCGAGCCGGACGTAGAGCTCGTCGACGGACTGCGCGTGGTGCGGACCTACCGGGCGCCGAGCAGCGGGCTCGCGGTGGCGGCAGGGATGCACCACGTCCTCGACGCCCCGGCAGTCACGCACGTACGCACCTTCGTCGACGCGGCACGGGCGTACGTCGTGGTCGAGGTGGACGCACAGGTCGGGGCACCCGTCGGGCTCACGAAGCTGCTGGCCTACCACTACGGGCCGGAGGACTCCGCGGCGCTGGCCGCGCGCGCGCGGCTCACGCTGCACCAGGCACGGGAGGCAGGACGGGACGTCGTCGTCGAGGAGCACGAGCGTGAGCTGAGCGACTTCTGGCGTCGCAGCGAGATCGTCTGGGAAGGAGCCAGCGCCGCCCAGCAGTCGCTGCACGTCAGCCAGTTCGCGCTGCTGCAGGCGACGTGGCGCAGCGAGGGGCACGGCGTGCCCTCCAAGGGGTTGACCGGGACGGGCTACGAGGGTCACTACTTCTGGGACACGGAGGCGTACATGCTGCCGTTCCTCATCCACACCGCGCCCGACGTGGCACGCAGCCTGCTCATCCACCGCGTCCGCATGCTCCCCGAGGCGCGGCGGCGGGCCGCCGAGGTGGGCTGCTCCGGGGCGCTGTTCCCGTGGCGGACCATCAACGGCCAGGAGGCGTCGGCGTACTACGCCGCGGGCACCGCCCAGTACCACATCAACGCCGACATCGCGTACGCGCTCGGGCAGTACGTCGAGGTCACCGGCGACATCGAGCTGCTGTTCCGGCACGGCGTCGAGCTGCTCGTCGAGACGGCCCGGATGTGGGTGGATCTCGGGTTCTTCTCCGCCCGGCACCAGGGCCAGTTCGTGATCCACAAGGTCACCGGACCGGACGAGTACTCGACGGTCGTCGACAACAACCTCTTCACGAACGTCATGGCCGCCGCGAACCTGCGGGGGGCCGCCGACGCCGTCGCCCGGATGCGGGCGGAGGTCCCCGTGGATTTCCAGCACCTGGTGGAGCGCATCGGGCTCCGTGACGACGAGGAGGGCCGGTGGCGGCGCGCGTCCCAGCGGATGTTCGTCCCGTACGACGAGCTCGCCCGCGTGCACCTGCAGGACGAGAACTTCCTCGAGCTGCCGCTGTGGGACTTCGCCAACACCCCGCCGGACAAGTACCCGCTCCTGCTGCACTTCCACCCGCTGGTCATCTACCGGCACCAGGTCATCAAGCAGGCCGACGTCGTGCTGGCCACGGTGCTGCTGCCGGACCGGTTCACCCCGGAGCAGCGGCGCCGGATCTTCGAGTACTACGACCCGCTGACCACGGGTGACTCGTCGCTGTCCGAGTGCATCCAGACGATCGCCGCCGTGGCCGTCGGCAAGTTCCGCACCGCCGAGGAGTACCTGGTGGACGCGGCCGCGCTCGACACCGCGGACACGGCCGGCAACCTGCGCGACGGCGTGCACGTCGCGTCCGCCGGGGGCACGTGGATGGCACTGGTGCTGGGCTTCGCCGGCTACCGGTGGCGCGGCACCCGGTTCGCCCCGATGCTGCCGACGCGGTGCCGGCTCCTGCGCTTCCCGCTGCGGATCCGCGGCTCGGAGCTCGAGGTGGAGATCCAGGCCGGCCGGGTCACGTACACCGTACGCAGCGGGCCGCCTCTGACCGCGAGCCACTACGGGGAGCCCTTCACCGTGGAGGTCGGCTCGCCCGTGTCGTTCTCCGGCACGTTCCACACGAACGACGCCGACCCGCCGGCCGACGACCAGCAGGATCAGTGAGCCGCCCGCACTACAGCGCCCGCAGGCGTGGCGCAAGGTCGCGCTCGCACAGCTCGAGGAAGCGCCGCTGGTCGTGGCCCGGGGCATGCAGCACCAGGTGGTCCAGGCCGGCCTCGACGTACGGCCGCACCGCCTCGACGACCTCGTCCGGGTCGGAGCCGACGATCCACCGCGACGCGATCTGCTCGATGGGCAGCGCGTCGGCGGCGCGCTCCATCTCGACCGGGTCGGTGATGTCGTGCTTCTGCTCCTTGCTCAGCGCCAGCGGCGCCCAGAAGCGTGTGTTCTCCAGCGCCTGGTGCGGGTCCGGGTCGTACGACACCTTGATCTCGATCATGCGGTCCACCGCGTCGACGTCGCGCCCCGCCGCCTCGGCCCCCTCGCGCACGGCGGGCAGCAGTTTCTCGGTGTACAGCTCCATGCCCTTGCCGGACGTACAGATGAACCCGTCACCCGCACGGCCCGCATAGCGCGCCACGACGGGGCCGCCGGCCGCCACGTAGACCGGCACGCCACCCTCGGGGCGGTCGTAGATCGACGCGTCGTGCGTCGAGTAGTACTCGCCGCGGAAGCTCACGCGGTCTTCGCGCCACAGCGCCCGCATGAGCTCGACCGCCTCGCGCAGCCGCGCGAACCGCTCCTTGAACTCGGGCCAGACCTGCTCTCCCGCCCCCCGGAACCCGGTGGCGACCTCGTTGAGGGCCTCACCGGTGCCGACGCCCAGGAACACACGCCCCGGGTACAGCACGCCGAGCGTCGCGAACGCCTGCGCCAGCACCGCCGGGTTGTAGCGGAACGTCGGCGTCAGCACGCTCGTGCCGATCTGGATCGTGCTGGTCCGCTCACCCACCGCCGCCAGCCACGCGAGCGACGACGGCGCGTGCCCACCCTCGTGTCGCCAGGGCTGGAAGTGGTCGCTCACCGCGACGCTGTCCATCCCGTGCGCCTCGGCCGCCACCGCGAGCTCGACCAGCTCGCGCGGGTCGAACTGCTCCGCCGATGCCTTGTACCCCACTCGGATCGTCACGTCGTCCCTTCCTCCCGGTTTCCTGCTCCAGCTGGTCGCGGCACGTGCCGCGTCGTCCATCGAGCCCATCGTCACGACCTACGGTGGTCCCGTGCACCGACCGTCAGGACACGGATGAGCCGCATCCACACGGCCGTCCCCAGCTACTCCGAGCTGCTCCTGGACCGCAACGACCTGTCCGAGCGCAACCGGGAGTATGTCCTCGTCGTGCTGACGTGCCTGCTCGAAGGGCGCGACCCCAGCGACACCGAGCTCGAGCGCAGCGCTCGTAACGGTGAACGGCGCGCCCTGCAGGGAGTCTCGCAGGTCGCGGTCATCCAGTCCTTCCGGACCGCCGCCGCCGCGTTGGCCGAGCAGGATCAGCGGCGCGGCGCTCCCGGACGACCTGTCGCCGCACGGCGACCACGGCGCTCCTGCGCGCTCACCGGCGAGCGCCGATGATGCCGATCGTCGTCACGTCTGCCTCGCGACATCGCGCTCGCCGGCCGAGGTCGGCAGGGTGGCCGAGGCCAGGAGCGCCAGCCGGTCCGCATCGCCGGAGCCGGCGTCCGGGTGGTAGACGACGAGCATGAGACCGGCGGTGCCGCTGATGGCGAGCCGTTCCCGGTTGAGCGTCATCCCGCCGACCTGGGGGTGGTTGATCCGCAGGGGCGTCCCGCGCTGCCCGCGCACCTCGTGGCGTGCCCAGAGCTGGCGGAACCGCGGGCTCGCCAGCGTGAGCTCGCCGGTCAGCTCGATGAACCGCGGGTCGTCGACGTCGGTGCCCACGGCCTGTCGCAGGTTGGCGACGAAGCACTCGGTGACGTTCTCCCACTCCGGGTGCAACGCCTGCTCGGCCGGGTCCAGGAACAGGTCACGCAGCTGGTTGCCCCCGACGGCCAGCCCCGGCGAGAGCGCGGTCGCCAGGCGGTTGGCGGCCAGGATGTCGAAGTACCGGTCCTCGATGAACGCGGGCTGCGGCAGGGAGTCGAGGAGCTTGAGCATCCCCGCGGGTGGCGTCTCCTTGCGCGGCCGGCGCCTGCGCTGCCGGGGGACCTCGGCGACGAGGGTCATCAGGTGCGCGAAGTGGTCGTCGTCGAGCTGCAGCACGCGGGCGATGGCCTCGAGCACCTGGACGGACGGGTGGCGGTCGCGGCCGCGCTCCAGCCGCAGGTAGTAGTCGGCGCTGATGCCGGCGAGCATGGCGACCTCCTCGCGCCGCAGCCCCGGCACGCGTCGCACACCGGACTCGGGGATGCCGGCCTGCTGCGGCGTCACCAGCTCGCGCCGGGCGCGCAGGTAGGCGCCGAGGGCATTCGTCGACTCGCTCACGTCGTGACCCTAATCCGGCGCGCAGCGGTGAGAGAGGGTCCTGTCACACCCCAGGCTGGGCGGGGCACTGGGTGTGCCGGCGTGCCGCTCCTAGCGTCGAACCATGACCGTCACACTGATCACCGGCGCCAACAAGGGCATCGGATTCGAGACCGCCCGACAGCTCCTGGACCTGGGGCACGACGTCTACATCGGCGCCCGGGACACCGAGCGCGGCAAGAAGGCCGCCGCCGAGCTCGGCGCGCGGTTCGTGCAGCTCGACGTCACCGACGATGTCTCCGTGGCCCGCGCACTGACGGAGATCGACGCGGCCGAGGGCCGCCTCGACGTCCTCGTGCACAACGCGGGCGTCCTGGAGTCCGTGCTCGACGGCCCGTCGGCCCTGCGCGCCTTCGACACCAACGCGGTGGGGATCGTGCGGGTCACCGAGGCCGCGCTGCCGCTGCTGCGCAGGTCGGCCCACCCGAACGTGGTCACCATCTCCAGCAGCGCCGGGTCGTTCTGGGCGGTGAACAACCCCGAGCGGCCGGAGTTCGGTCTGCCGTTCCCGCTCTACTCGGCGTCCAAGGCCGCCGCCACCATGCTGACGGTGCAGTACGCCAAGGCGCACCCGGGCATCAGGTTCAACGCCGTCGAGCCGGGGACCACCGCCACCGACATGACCGCGGCGTTCGGCATCGGGCGTCCGGCGCACGAGAGTGCCCGGGTCGTCGTGCGCCTGGCCACGCTGGACGCGACCGGTCCGACGGGGACGCTTCAGGACGAGACCGGCACCCTGCCCTGGTGAACACCTAGCCGACCGTGACCGTCGTCCGCAGCGGTCGGTCGAGGAGGGAGACCAGCCGAGCGATCCCCTCGTCGAGCGCGTCCGACGCCGGGCGGGTCACGTCGGCGAACAGCGCGAGGTTCAGGTCGTCGTCACTCGTGGACCACGTCCCGACGACGACCCCACCGGCGACCACGATGTTCGCGCCCCGGCTGACCAGCGAGCGGTGCGCGGGCGGGACGACGTCCGGATCCGCGGTGCCCGGACCGAGCACCCACTGGTCGTACGCAGGCAGCAGGCGCACGGTGTCGGTCGGACCGGTCCCGGCGAGCTCGCCGACGTCCTCCGCCAGCACGAACGACGCCGTGCCGTCCACGACGACGGGGGCGAGCCGACCGCTCAGGTCGTCCAGCCACGTCTGGATCCGCTTGCGACCCGCGCTCAGTCCGGCCCCGAGCCAGTACTGCAGGTGGTCGGGCGTCGTCGGACCGTACGCGCGCACGTACGCCTCGATCGCACGTGGACCGGCGTCGGCGAGCTCCGGGACACCCGCCCAGCGCGGGTTGCGGGACAGCGGCCGGAACGTCGGTCGCCCGTCCCGCGGCGGGCCGAAGGCCAGGTCACCCTGCCACGCGAGCGCCTTGAGGAGGGCCCACGGGTCCGCGTCGAAGATCGGACGCAGGTGTCCGTACCGCGACCCGGCGGCCAGCGCCGCGCCCAGCTCGCCGGGAGTCAGCGGGTGGTCGTCGAGGGCCTCGAGGACCGCGGTCCGGAAGTCCGGCCAGTCCTCAGGAGCCAGGCGGTAGTACTCCTGCCAGCTCGGCAGCTCCCACTGGCGGCCGGCCGCCCGCAGCGCGAGGTACGTGCCCCCGTCCTCGGGCGTGAGCAGGTGCACCGCACCGCGGAACGCGAAGGTCCGCAGGATCCGCCCGTCGGCGACGGCCTGGGCCACCTCGCCCGGCCGGGAGGTCTGCTGCCGGCTCCGGATGGCGAGCTCGACGTCGGACTGGGCTGGCACGGCAGTGAGCCGGCGCACGACGTCCTCGGCCGCTGCCGTGCCGACAGGAGCCAGCTGCTGCCGGGACATCCGCCAGGCGAGGGCCTGCGCTCTCGTGACCTCGACCTCTGCCGCCATCCGTCCACCTCCGGGACCAGCGACGGTCGTCGCTGCCCGACAAGGCTATCCTCGGCCTCCCGACCTGCGCCGACGCCTGGGGGTGAGCGATGTCCGACGTGACGGGCCCCCACGTGGTCGTCGTCGGCTCCGGGTTCGGCGGGGCGGTCGCCGCGCTGCGCCTGGCCGAGAAGGGCTACCGCGTCACCGTCGTCGAGGCGGGCCGGCGGTTCACCCCGGAGACGCTGCCGCGCACGTCGTGGGACGTGCGGCGGTTCCTGTGGGCGCCGCGCCTGGGCTGCCACGGCATCCAGCGGATCCATGTCCTGCCGGACGTCGTCCTGCTCGCCGGGGCCGGGGTGGGCGGCGGCTCGCTGGTGTACGCCAACACGCTGTACCAGCCGGACTCGGACGACTTCTACCGTGACCCGCACTGGGCGTCGGTCACCGACTGGCGCAGCGAGCTCGCGCCGCACTACGACCAGGCCCGGCGCATGCTCGGCGTCGTCGAGAACCCGACGGTGACGCCCGCCGACGACGTGGTCCGGGCCGTCGCTCGCGACCTGGGGGTCGAGGGCACCTACCGACAGGCGCCCGTCGGCGTCGTCTTCGGCCCGCCGGGCGCGCCGGTGCCGGACCCGTTCTTCGGCGGGGTCGGGCCGCAGCGCCGCGGGTGCCTGGAGTGCGGCGAGTGCATGACCGGCTGCCGGCACGGTGCCAAGAACACGCTGGAGACCAACTACCTGTGGCTCGCCGAGCGCGCCGGTGCGTCGATCGTCCCCGACACCACGGTCACGTCGCTCGTGCCGCGATCCGACGGGCGCTGGGACGTCGGCACCGTCCCGACCGGCCGGCGCCGGCCGGGCACGACCCTGCTCGCCGACCAGGTGGTCGTCTCCGCCGGTGCCTGGGGTACGCAGGAGCTGCTCCACCGGCTCAAGGCCGACGGCACCCTGCCGCACCTGTCCGACCGGCTCGGTCACCTGACCCGGACGAACTCCGAGGCGCTGGGCGGAGCGGCGCGGCGCGCACGGGTGCCGGGACCGCGCGTCAACAGCGGCGTCGCGATCACGTCGTCGGTGTGGCTGGACGAGCGCACCCACCTGGAGCCGGTGCGCTACGGGCACGGCTCCAACCTCATGGCCCTCCTCGGCACCGTCCTCACCGACGGCGGCGGGCGGGTGCCCCGCTGGGTCCGGTGGCTGGGGCAGGTGGCCCGGCACCCGGCGCACGCACTGTCCGTGCTGACCGGGCTGCGGTCCTGGTCGGACCGCGCCGTCATCGGGCTGGTCATGCAGACCGGCGGCGCATCGCTCACCGTCGGCCCGCGTCGCACCTGGACGCGACGGTGGCGGCTGACGTCGACCCCCGGTGACGACGAGCCCAACCCCACCTGGATCCCGCAGGCCAACGCCGCGTACCGACGGATGGCCCACCACCTGGACGGCATCCCGATGAGCACCCTCGGAGAGGTCGCCGACGTGCCCATGACGGCGCACTTCCTGGGTGGCTGCACGATCGGCGCGGACGCCTCGACCGGGGTCATCGACCCGTACCACCGGGCCTTCGGGTACCCCGGGCTGCACGTCATGGACGGGTCGACCATCTCCGCGAACCTGGGCGTCAACCCCTCGCTCACCATCACCGCGCAGGCCGAGCGGGCGTGCTCCCTGTGGCCGAACGCGGGCGAGACCGACCCGCGACCCGCGATGGGGGAGCCCTACCGGCGGCTCGCGCCGGTCCGCCCGCACCGGCCTGTCGTGCCGGTCCACGCCCGGGCGGCGCTGCCGCTGACGGTGCTGCGCGCGTCGGCCTGACGTTCGACGCCCGCGCCGCATTAATCGTTTTGCACCCGGTCAAGCCGGTATCGCCGCGTGCCACAGTGTCCGAGTCCTGGTGTTAGCGCTAACACGGGGACGCCCTGAGCTCCTCACGTCAGCACCCGGAGACGACCATGAGCGACAACGATGTCGAACGGTCCAGCTTGCGCCCACGCCGGTCCCACGGGCGACGTCGCTCGACGACCGCCCTGCTCACCCTCACCGTCGCCCTGAGCGGGATGGTCGCCATGTCCACCGCGCCGGCGGCGAGTGCCGCGTCGATCGACCCCTCGGCGTCCTACGTGCTGGTCAACCGCACCAGCGGCAAGGCCCTGGACGTGTACAACCTGGCCACCACCGACGGCGCCCGCATCACCCAGTGGTCCCGCAACGACGGCGCCCAGCAGCAGTGGCAGTTCGTCGAGTCCGGCGGCGGCTACTACCGGCTCAAGTCACGCCTGTCCGGCAAGGTCCTGGACATCTCGGGCCGGTCCACCGCCGACGGCGCCGCCGTCATCCAGTGGTCCGACGCCAACTCCACCAACCAGCAGTTCTCCATCCAGGACATCGACGGCTACATCCAGCTCATCGCCCGCCACAGCGGCAAGGCCGTCGAGGTCCAGGGCGCCTCCACCGCCGACGGCGCCAACGTCGTGCAGTACGCCGACTGGAACGGCGCCAACCAGCAGTGGCAGCTGGTCCGCCTCGGCGGCACCACCAACCCGCCACCCACCGGGACGTTCACCAACCCGGTCGTCTGGCAGGACTTCGCCGACGGCGACATCATCCGGGTCGGTGACGCCTACTACTACTCGGCGTCGACCATGCACTACTCACCCGGCGCCCCGATCCTGCGGTCGTACGACCTGGTCAACTGGGAGTACGCGGGGCACTCGGTCCCCCGGCTCGACTTCGACGACAGCGGCTACGACCTCACCGGCGGGCGCAAGTACGTCAAGGGGATCTGGGCGTCGACGCTGGGCTACCGCGCCAGCAACAGCACCTACTACTGGCTCGGCTGCACGGAGTTCAACCGCACGTACGTCTACACCGCCGCCGCGGTGGACGGCGCCTGGTCCAAGAAGGCGCGGATCAACGGCTGCTACTACGACGCCGGCCTGCTGATCGACGACAACGACACGATGTACGTGGCCTACGGCAACGGCACGATCAGCGTCGCCCAGCTCAACGCCGACGGCACGGCGCAGGTGCGCGCGCAGCAGGTGTTCCAGACGCCGTCGAGCGTCGGCACCCTCGAGGGCGCCCGGTTCTACAAGCGCAACGGCTACTACTACATCTGGCTCACCCGGCCGGCCAACGGCCAGTACGTGCTGCGGTCCAGCTCGCCCTTCGGTCCGTACGAGATGCGGCAGGTGCTGCTCGACCTGCCCGGCCCCATCTCGGGCGGCGGGGTGCCGCACCAGGGCGGTCTCGTCCAGACGCAGGCCGGCGACTGGTGGTACATGGCGTTCACCGACGCCTACCCGGGTGGGCGGATGCCGACCCTGGCCCCGATCAGCTGGAGCGCCGACGGCTGGCCCTCCGTGCAGACCGTGAACGGCCGCTGGGGCACCACGTACAACCGGCCCAACATCACGACGACCAAGACGGTCGCGTCGATGATCGGCAGGGACACGTTCGCCGGTCCCGCGCTGGGCCACCGGTGGGAGTGGAACCACAACCCGGACACCAGCCGGTTCAGCGTGAGCAACGGGCTGCGGCTGCAGACCGCCACGGTCACCAACGACCTGTACAACGCCCGGAACACGCTCACGCACAGGATCCAGGGTCCGTCGTCGACGGCGACGATCGAGCTGGACTACTCGGCCATGGCCGACGGGGACCGGTCCGGGCTGGCGATGCTGCGGCAGTCCTCGGCGTGGATCGGCGTGGTCAGGACCAACGGGACCACCCGGGTGGTGATGACCGACGGGCTCACGATGAACAGCTCGTGGGCGACCACCGGCACCGGCGTCGAGCGCGCGTCGGCGGGGGTGTCCGGTGGCCGGATCTGGCTGCGGGCCACGGCCGACATCCGTCCGGGCTCCGGTCGGACCGCGACGTTCTCGTACAGCACCAACGGCACCACGTTCGTGCCGCTCGGCCCCGCCTTCGTCCTGAACAACTCGTGGGAGTTCTTCATGGGCTACCGGTTCGGGATCTTCAACTACGCCACCCAGGCACTCGGCGGAGCAGTGACGGTCCGCAGCTTCGACCTGACTACGCCCTGACCGGGCACGCGGACACCCCCTCGACGGCGCGCGCCCGCGTGCCGTCCCGACAGAGAGCGAGCCACCATGCGCACGACGCCCCCGCAACCGCACCGACCCGGATGGAGGCGGCAGGCGGCAGCGCTCGCCGCCACCACCGGGATGGTGCTCACGATGTTCGTCGCACTGGCCAACCCGGCCCAGGCGGCCTCGACGCTCGGTGCGTCGGCGGCCGAGAAGGGCCGGTACTTCGGCACCGCGATCGCGGCGGGTCGGATGAGTGACTCGACGTACATCGGGATCGCGAACCGTGAGTTCAACATGATCACGGCCGAGAACGAGATGAAGTGGGACGCCACCGAGCCGAACCAGAACCAGTTCAGCTACAGCCGCGGCGACCAGATCGTGAACTGGGCCCGCAGCAACGGCAAGCAGGTCCGCGGCCACGCCCTGCTGTGGCACGCCCAGATGCCCGGCTGGGCGCAGAACCTGTCCGGCAGCGCCCTGCGCAACGCCGCGATCAACCACGTCACCAAGGTCGCGACCTACTACCGCGGCAAGATCCACTCCTGGGACGTGGTCAACGAGGCCTTCGCCGACGACGGTCGCGGCAGCCGTCGCGACTCGAGCCTGCAGCGCACCGGCAACGACTGGATCGAGGCCGCGTTCCGCGCCGCCCGCGCCGCCGACCCCGGCGCCAAGCTCTGCTACAACGACTACAACACCGACGGCATCAACGCGAAGTCCACCGGCATCTACAACATGGTCCGCGACTTCAAGTCCCGCGGCGTGCCGATCGACTGCGTCGGGTTCCAGGCCCACCTCGGCACGAGCATGCCCGGGGACTTCCAGGCCAACCTGCAACGCTTCGCCGACCTGGGCGTGGACGTGCAGATCACCGAGCTCGACATCCAGCAGGGTGGCAACCAGGCCAACATGTACGCGGCCGTGACCAACGCCTGCCTCGCCGTCTCACGCTGCACCGGCATCACCGTGTGGGGCGTGCGCGACTCCGACTCCTGGCGCACCGGAGCCAACCCCCTGCTCTTCGACGCCTCCGGCAACAAGAAGGCCGCCTACACCTCCGTCCTGAACGCCCTCAACGCCGGCAACAACGGTGGCGGCGACGGCGGCTCGTCGTCGATCGACACCGGCGCCTGGTACGTGCTGGTCAACCGCAACAGCGGCAAGGCGCTGGACGTGTACAACCTGGCCACCAACGACGGTGCCCGCATCACCCAGTGGAGCCGGAACAACGGCAACCAGCAGCAGTGGCAGTTCGTCAGCACCGGCGACGGGCACTACGAGATCCGGTCCCGGCTCTCGGGCAAGAACCTGGACGTCTCCGCCAGGTCCACGGCAGACGGCGCCGCCATCGTGCAGTGGACCGACAACAACGGTGCCAACCAGCAGTGGCGCGCCACCATCACCGACGGGTACGCCACGTTGATCAGCCGCAACAGCGGCAAGGCCCTCGAGGTGCAGGGCGCCTCGACGGCGGACGGCGCCAACATCGTGCAGTACAGCAGCTGGAACGGCGCCAACCAGCAGTGGCAGCTCGTCCGCGTCGGCTGACCGACACCCGCACCAGGGGTGGGGCGCCGACCCGGCGCCCCACCCTCGCGCCCACCGAAGGAGTGAGACCCGTGAGAAGAAGCCCCAGTCTGCAGCGTCGCTGGCAGGCGCTGGTCGTCGCGCTCGGCATGGCTGCCACCGGCGCGATCGCGGTGGTCGCGGCGCCGGCGGCGAGTGCCGCGTCGATCGACCCCTCGGCGTCCTACGTGCTGGTCAACCGCACCAGCGGCAAGGCCCTGGACGTGTACAACCTGGCCACCACCGACGGCGCCCGCATCACCCAGTGGTCCCGCAACGACGGCGCCCAGCAGCAGTGGCAGTTCGTCGAGTCCGGCGGCGGCTACTACCGGCTCAAGTCACGCCTGTCCGGCAAGGTCCTGGACATCTCGGGCCGGTCCACCGCCGACGGCGCCGCCGTCATCCAGTGGTCCGACGCCAACTCCACCAACCAGCAGTTCTCCATCCAGGACATCGACGGCTACATCCAGCTCATCGCCCGCCACAGCGGCAAGGCCGTCGAGGTCCAGGGCGCCTCCACCGCCGACGGCGCCAACGTCGTGCAGTACGCCGACTGGAACGGCGCCAACCAGCAGTGGCAGCTGGTCCGCCTCGGCGGCACCACACCCACCGACCCGCCGCCCACCGGCTGCACCCTGCCGTCGAGCTACCGGTGGTCATCCACGGGCGTGCTCGCCACCCCGAGGTCGGGCTGGGCGTCCCTCAAGGACTTCACCACGGCCGAGTACAACGGCCGGCACCTGGTCTACGCGACCACCCACGACAACGGTTCGACCTGGGGCTCGATGAACTTCAGCCTCTTCTCCAACTGGTCCGACATGGCCTCCGCGTCGCAGAACGCCATGTCGTCGGCGACGGTGGCCCCGTCGCTGTTCTACTTCGCACCCAAGAACATCTGGGTGCTCGCCTACCAGTGGGGTGGCCCGGCGTTCTCCTACCGGACCTCGTCCGACCCGACCAACCCCAACGGGTGGTCGGCCCCCCAGACCCTGTTCACGGGCAGCATCACCGGGTCCGGGACGGGTCCGATCGACCAGGCGCTCATCGGCGACGGCACGAACATGTACCTGTTCTTCGCCGGTGACAACGGGAAGATCTACCGGGCGAGCATGCCGATCGGGAACTTCCCGGGCAACTTCGGTTCCTCGTACACCACGATCATGAGCGACACCACGAACAACCTGTTCGAGGCTCCGCAGGTCTACAAGGTCCAGGGCCAGAACCAGTACCTGATGATCGTCGAGGCCATCGGCGCCAACGGCCGGTACTTCCGCTCGTTCACCGCCACCAGCCTGTCCGGCTCGTGGACGCCTCAGGCGGCGACGGAGAGCAACCCGTTCGCGGGCAAGGCCAACAGCGGCGCGACGTGGACGAACGACATCAGCCACGGCGAGCTCATCCGCTCGAGCAACGACCAGACGATGACCATCGACCCCTGCAACCTGCAGCTGCTGTACCAGGGGCGGTCGCCGAGCTCCGGCGGTGACTACGGTCGTCTGCCGTACCGGCCGGGTCTGTTGACGCTGCAGCGTTGACGGCTGACGACCGGTACTGAACCGGGATGGGCGGGCTCGCGTGGACCGAGCCCGCCCATCCCCGCGTGAGGGCGTCCGTCGGCCGTGCGGTGCGACGGCCACCCGCGCATCAGGACCGGGTGCGACGACCACGGGTGCGGAGCCCGACCCCGGCACAGATCCCGATGACGCCCGCCGCGGCAGCGGGCCAGAAGGCGTGCTCCACGGTGCCGGCCAGCGCCCCGCTGGTCGCCGCTCCCGCGGACAGCCCGAGCACCAGCGCGGTGGCGAGCAGAGACATCGTGGAGGCGACCAGCTGCGGCGGAGCCACCTGCTCGGCACGGGCGTAGCTGCTCACCAGCAGCGTCCCGGCACCGGCGCCGAGCACGAGCGCGAACGCCGCCGCGCCCCACGCACCGGGCAGCGTCGTCAGACCCAGCGCGCCGGCCAGCACTGCCGCACCCCCGGCGATCACCCGGACGGCGATGTTCCCGCCCCGGACGAGCCGGGTGATCCACAGGCTCGCGATCGCGCTGCCGAGCCCCACGCAGGCGTACAGGAGACCGGTGAGCTCCTCGGTGCCGCGCAGGGTGTTCACGGCGGTGAGCGCGGTCTGCGTCGAGCCGAACGCCGCCCCCACGGCGAGGCACGCGAGCATCGGCGCGACGAGGGGCGCCAGCCGCAGGCGCGCGCGGGCGTGCCGCTCGCCCGACGCGGTGGTGCGGTGCCGCGGCCAGTCCGCACGGTCGGTCCACAGGTACACCGCGAAGGCGCCCTGTCCGAGCACCGCCAGGCCGATCAGCACCCAGAGCGCGGGCACCGGTCCCAGCAGCGCCACGAGCAGGCCGGCAGCGACGGGGCCGACGATGAAGCCGACCTCGTCGGCCGCGACCTCGTACCCCATCGCGCGGTGCACGAGGTCCGGTCCCCCGCTGCGACGTCCGAGGTGCGACCACCGCGACCGGGCGATCGACCCGACCTGCGGGTTCGCCGCCCCGACCACGCCGGCACACAGGACCACCGCCCACATCGCGGCGTCCCGCTGGGTGGCCTCCAGGACCGCGAGCAGCCCGGTCACCTGCACGAGGGTCGCCACGACGACGACGGGCAGCGGACCCCAGCGGTCGACGCTGCGTCCCACGAGGGGCGCCCCGACGGCGGTGCCGATGCCGACGGCCGCGACGGTCACGCCGCCGAGCCCGACACCGAGCCCGGACGAGGCCACGAACATCAGGAGGCCCAGCTGGATCATCGAGGACGGGATCCGGCCGGTGAGCGCCGTGGCCAGGAACGGCAGGCCGCCCGCGGCAGGCAGCGAGAAGCGGGCCGAGGGGGCAGGGGTGAGTGATTCCGCGCGCGTGGGCGCGAGCTGTTGCGTCAAGGGAGGTGCTCCGGGTGCGTCGAGTGCCCCGTGCGCCCCACCCCACACACGGAAAACTGCCCCTGAGCTGGCACCAGTTTACGGGGAAGCCGGTGAAGTGCGAGCGTGCTCTGCGCCACTCAGGTAGACCCGAGCGTCGGGCCGCCTACCGACGGGGCCCCGCAGGAACAAGGGCTGGTTCGCTCCTGCTCCTGCGGGGACCCGGTGGTGAGTGCGGCCGTCACTTCCTCGGGCGGTGGGGCTCCTTACGCTCCAGCGCGGCGACCGCGGCAACGAGCGCTGCGGTGGCCTCGTTCACCTTGGCCTGCGAGGCACCCTTGGCGAGGGCGGCCTTGGCGCCGCCCAGGGCCTTCTTCACCGCGCCCAGGCTCTTGCCGGTGTAGGTGTGCCCACGCAGGTCCAGTGCCTCGGCCTGCGCGACGGTCTCCTCGAGCGCCGAGGTGTCGGTGATCGGCTTGCGGATGCCGAGCCAGCCCTCGGGGTCGGCGACGGCCGCCGCGCCGAGCTTCTCGGAGAAGTCGCTGTTGAAGATCAGCGGGTTGTGGGTGGACCGCCAGCTGAGCTGGTCGGTCAGCCCCCAGAACGTCACGCGGTTGATGTCCGTGGAGTACTTCTTGTAGACGGCGAAGTACTCGGCGAACCGCTGCGCCTGGATCGCCTCGAGCTCGGCGCGGTTCTCGATCTTGCCGACCCAGTAGTCGAACTCGCCGCGGGAGATGCGGTCCTTGACGGACGGGTCGGTCAGGTCGCGGTACGCCGACCGGTCGTCACCCTCGGGCTGGCCGTTCCACGCCTCCCAGACCTGCAGGTCCAGCTCGCTGATGCTCACCGAGAAGCCCGCCTCGATGATGAGCTGGATCGACCGCTCCACGGACGCCTCGTCCGAGCACGCCCCCGGCTGCCACTCCTGCGCGGAGTCCTCCACGAGCCGGGGCAGGCGCGTGAGGTCGGAGCAGGCGAACGCCGGCGTCTGGTTGATGTAGTTGTGCGACTGCATGCCGAGGGCCTCGACGAGCGGTCGCGGGTCCTCCGGGTGCTCAGCGGCGTAGCGCGCGTTGAGGTCCGTGGCCATCGCGATGATGGCCTGCGCCTTGCCCTCGGACTGGAAGACGTTGAAGTCGTTGTACTCGAGCCGCGTCTCCGGGCCGTAGGTGCGCGCGTACACGAACGCGTCGTACAGGAAGTCCGCAGGGTGCTCGCCGGCCGCCGTGTCCGCGCCGTTTGCGTAGGCGTTGTACCAGTTGGAGAAGCCGCCGTTGGGGCCGCCGCGCAGGAAGTCGCGCCAGTCCTGCGTCTCGGGGTCGAACTCCGCGAGCCCGTCGACGAACGCCTCGTTGACGACGTCCCAGGAGACGGTCCGCCCCCGGAAGTGCGTCAGCACCTCCTTGATGTACCGCTCCATGTTGGCCTTGGCCTGGGCCCGCGTGCCGCCCGTCGTGCCGCTGTTGATCCGCGGTGGCGACTGGCCGTGCCACACGAGCACGTGCCCGTGGACCTTCATGCCACGCGCGAGCGTCTGGTCGACGAAGGCGTCGGCGGCGCTGAAGTCGAACGTGAACGCGCCGGTGACGGGGTCGATGTTGTCGTTCGGCAGCAGCTGGTCCGGCTTCATGTTGTTCTCGGCCGTCATGACGTTGTAGTGCCGCGCGATCGTCTCCGAGGCCGGCGACCCGGCCTGGTAGGTCCCCGGGTTCGAGTAGATGTTGCCCACGTCGAAGTAGTCCCGGTACACCTCCTTGAGCGGGGCCATCTGACGCCGGAACGTGGTCTCGAGGACGACGTCGCCGGCGGGCATCGTGAACGAGTCGACCCGGGCGCCGATCCAGTCGAGCTCCGCCGACGTCCAGCCGCCCCAGACGTGGGACCGCGCCGGGGTCGCCGTCAGCTGGACGGTGTCGCCGGCCTCGTAGCTGCCCTCTCCCGTGACCTTCCCGGGGCCGGAGACCCGGATGTCCACGTCGAACGTGGTGTCCGCGACGGCCGACGCCGGTGCGGCGAGCCCGACGGCCGCCAGCACGACCGCCGTGGCCGCCCCGATCCACCGCCCGGCCCAGCGCCGGCCGTCCCGCGGCACCGCCTCTGGTCCACCGACACCTCGTTGTGTGGCAAGCCGCGTCATCTCGGTTCCTCTCGCTGTCGGAGTCGGCGCGGCGGCGGCGTTGCCTACCGGGTCGACATTCGTGCACACGGACCGGGAGCCTCGTCGTGGCGGGCGATAACCGCTCTCACGATGCAGTCGTCGTCATCGACGAAATCGTTATCGAAGCCGTGTGGATGCCACAGTAGGTAGCGCCCACAGCCGGGTCAAGCGCACCATGCCTGCGGATACAGGGCCGATGACTGCCGGCTCAGGCGGCGGCGCCGAACAGGGCCGTGACGAGGTCGGCGGCCTCGTCGGGCGCCCCCACCTCCAGGCGAAGCTCGCCGACCGCCAGCCGCACCGTGAAGGTGAAGAAGCCGCAGCAGCTCTGCTCGGCGGCCGCGAGCCGCGCGACCTCCTGCGCAAGCTCCGGCGACGGGGCGAACTGCAGGGCGACGCCCCCGGGGATCTGGTCGCGACGCACGGCCCGGCCGGCCAGCGCCTGCCAGTCGGACACCCGGTCCGCCATCGATCCGGCGTCGAGCGAGCAGGCGATCACGGGGACGTCCGGCGCCGGCACGGCCGGGCCGCGCGTCAGCGGCACCAGGGTCCGCCGGTCCGTCAGCGGCGCGGGCGCCGCGGTCGCGCACGGGCACCCCTCGCCGCAGCCACCGGCGGTCGGCGCGTCCGCGAGCCGCGCGTCGACGCTCTGCAGGTGGGCAGCCAGCGCCACGAGGTCGCCGATCCGCGTCCGGGTCTCGGCCACTCGCGTGGCGACCATCTCCACCATCTGGTGGGCGACCGTCGCGCAGTCCTCGACGTCGTACGCCGTCATCAGGTCCGCGACGTCGGCCAACGGGATGCCCAGGTTCCGTGCCGCGCTGAGGAACCTCAACCGCGCGACGTCGGCGTCGTCGTAGGTGCGGTACCCGTTGCCCCCGCGGGCGGGTCGCTCCAGCAGACCGATGTCCTCGTAGTAGCGCAGCGTCGTGGCCGGCACCCCGACCAGCTCCGCGACCTCGGCGATGCGGTAGCCCATCCCGCGACGGTAGACCTTCGACCCGGCTCGAAGGTCAAGTGCTCCAGGACATCCGGGTCCAGGGCATCGCGTCGGGCCGAGCGGTCCGCGACTTCACCCCCGTGCCACGAGCAGGTCACCCACCGGCCCGCACGGCGGGGCGCTACCGTCCCGCAGACCACCTCGCAGGGGCGAGGGGACCGGGACACGGGAGCGACGCCATGGGACTGTTCGGCCGGAACAAGGATCGCGACGGCCGGCCGAGCACGCCCGGCGCGGCGGGGGTTCCCCAGGCTGTCCGGGAACGCGTCGAGCACGACCTCCGGCAGAAGATCGCGCAGGACCCGATGGTCGGCAACAAGCTCGCCGGGCGTGAGGTCCTGCAGCGCATGCTCACGGTGCTCAAGAACGAGCACGGCGTCCAGGTCGAGGGCGTCGCCACGGCGCTGGGCGCGCTGAGCGGGCGTGCGTGCCACCTGGCCGCGAGGGACGGTGTGCAGAACCAGCGCCCGGAGTACGCCGGCCTGGGCATCGTCCAGGTCGGCGGTGCCGACGGACAGACCTACGTGATGGGTCCCGCCATCAACCGGCCGCTCCTGGAGAACGCGTACTCCGTGTGGGCGCTGGTCGCCGGCTACGCCCAGAGCAAGGGCGCCGGCCTCCCGGACGTGCAGGAGCTGGCCGCCCACGGCGCCCGAACCGTCGGTGGCCCCGAGTTCGGTCGGCCCCGCTACGTGCCCGGGACCGAACCGGCCATGCTGCCCGTCCAGTACCTGGAGGTGTGGGAGCCGATGCTCACGCACATCCTGCCCCTGGCCCCGTCCCCCCAGCAGTGGCCGGTCGTGTACGGGCTCGCCGTCCAGGGACTGTTCGAGATGACGGGTGGACAGTTCGACCTGACCGTCCTGACCCGGGTGGTCATGGACAGCGCGATCGCGACGTCGAAGATCCCTGTCGCGCCGTAGCGCCGTCCTGGTCAGCGCGGGTCCTCCTGCCACCGGTCGTCGACGCGGCGCCATCGCCGGCCCGCCTCCGTCGAGGGCGGGGGGTCCGTGAGCCAGTACGCCTCGTCCGGGTTCCAGTTGGCCAGGACGGAGCGGGCGTCCCCGTCGACCGCGACCGCGCGGCCGGCGGTAGCGAGGTAGCCGGCCGTCGTCAGGTGGACGGCGTCGTACCGGTCGGCCACGCGTGCCCAGTCGGGGATCACCCAACGGCCGGCGACACCGGTGGTGCGGAACCAGTCGTGACGCCGTGACGCGGTGACGTCGAGCGGGAATCGGCGGCACAGGTCGGACCACGCCTGGACCCCGTCCACCTCGTAGACGCGCGCCTCCGCCGGCACGCTGATCGCTCGGACCGAGGCGCGCTCCCAGCTGAAGGCGTCCTCGACCAGCCCGAGGCCGACGGGCCCGGCGTCCCCCAGCTGGCGCGTGGTCCTCGTCAGGCCGTGCGGTGGTGTGGACCACCACGTCCCGCTGAAGGGAGCGCGGGGGTCGGCGGGTCGCTCCCGCTGCGCCCGGGCTTCCTCCTCGAGCGTGTCGTCGTGCCAGCGACGCAGGGTCTGCTCGGCGGTCAGGGCGGGCGTCGTCCGCGCGGCGGGGTCGTCGAAGACGACGCTCGCCTGCGTCGTGCGCTCGAGCGGGGCCACCCACCACGCGGCCGGGCTGGACGACGCGACGGCAGCCGCGACCCGGGACAGCGACGCGCGCACCTCGGCGGTGGCGGCGAGCACGTCCTCGCCGTCCGGCTCCTGCCAGTACCGCGCGTTGTCGACCGCTGCCTGCAACGCGGCGAGCAGGACGCCGGGGCCGAGGCGGTCCAGCGGCAGGCCGTCGAGGCGGCGCGCGACGTCCGCGGGCGTGGGGATCGGCTCCGCGTCGTCGTCCCGCCCACCGTCCGACACCAGCACCATCATCCGGGAGGTGCCCGCACCCGGATCCAGGTGGTACGCGCAGAGGAATGCCGCGCGGAGGTACTCGTCTCCCTCGGGCGTGCCCGTGGCGCGCGCGCGGCCCGCGGCGAGCTCCAGGCACAGGCGTCGCCCACGGGGTCCCGCCATGACGTCGTCGGGGTCGATCACGACGTCACCGTAGAGCCCGGGCGCGCCTTCGTCTGCGGTTGCCGATGACGCGCCCTACCAGGGCCCGCTCAGCTCGGGCGCGGGTGCTCGATCGAGGAGCCAGGCGAGGAGCTCGGCTCGGTCGGCCCGGTCGGGGAGAGCGCGGAGGCGCTTGGGCAGCTCGCCGTCGACGAACACCGACGGCCAGTCGGACGGTCGATGCCCGATGTCGAGATCCACGTGGTGGACCTCGACGTTCCGCAGGTGGTGCCCCACGATCTCGGCCATCGTCCGCGGGCCGGCGGCCATGTGCCCCCGCCGGGTCCAGAGCGCATCGTCGAGCCCGGCCCACGCGGTCTCGAGAAGCCCGAAGCACTGGGCCAGCTCGGTGCGGAGCTCGACGCCGGGGCGGGCCGCGCCCAGCTCCGCCGCCCGGTCCGGGTCGTACCCGTCAGGGTGGATCCTGCGCACCTCCCCGGCGACGGCGCCGTCGAAGAGCAGCGCGTGCGCCTTCGCCTTGTTCACGACGTGCGCGACGACGTGTCCCCGCGAATAGCCGGGGAGCAGGCTCGGCGCGCGAAGGTCCTCCTCGGTGAGCGACGCCAGGCGCTCCAGCAGGACCCGATGGCTCGTGTGGCACGCGTCGATGGTCGCGACCGGCTTCATCGGGCAACGGTAGCCACCAGGCTTCGAGACGGGCCGTCATGGACAGCGCGATCGTGACGTCGACGATCCCCATCGCGGCGTCGTGCCGGCAAGGGCTCAGGACTGCAGGTCCCGAACTCGAGGACGTGCGCGCCGGGAGCGGGCCAGGACGAACCCACCGAGAACGACGGCGAGCGCCCCGAGCACCACGGCCACGACGGCACCGCCGAGCCCGTTGCCCGTGCCCAGACCACCGTCGGCGGTGGCCGCGAACACCGCCCCGGACACCACACCGAGCAGTCCCAGCGCCACGGCCGCGACGGCGGCAGAGCGCCCTGCACGGCGCCTGAGGGCCAGAGCGCCGAAGACCGCTCCGGCCAGCGCCAGGACCGCCACGGCGGTGGGCCCGACACGTCCGGAGGTGAGGCCGGAGGTGTCACGTGCCGCCTGCACGTGAGCGTGCGCCGCAGCCGGTGCGGCGAGCGCGCACGTGACGACGAGGACTGCTCCGGCTGCGGCAAGGGCCCGCCGGACCGACGTGAGTGCTCCTGGCGTTCGCATGGACTCGCTCCTCTTCCGTGGCTGTCCTGCGAAGCCTGTCGCGGGTCGGCCCGCGGGTCGTCCCGCCGACGCGGACACTTCACGCTGCCGCGGACGTCGTAGGAGCGGCTCGGATACCGCGACCGCGGTACGGGCCGGTCCTCCCCGAGCCGGATCCGCTCGACGACGGCGCGCCGCTACGGTGCCCGTATGAGCCAAGGTCGGTTCCGCGTGCCTGCTCCCGTCAGGGACACCGGCGTCGGCATCGGCGTCGCCGTTGCACTCGTGCTCGCCGGACTGTCGGGCGAGCGGCCGGCCGGCGACCTCGATGTGCTCGGTCTGGTGCTGCTCGCCGCCGGCGGGCTGACCCTCGCCGCCGGCCGCCGCGCACCGGTCGCCGTCCTGGCCGTCACCGGGCTGTGCGCCGTGGGCTATCAGGCGGTCGGCTTCGACGGCCCTGCGGTCGCGTTCCTGTTCGCGGTGTTCGCCGCGATGCGGGCGGGCCATCACGCCGCCACGGCGATCGCGAGCGTGGCCATGCTGGCGGCGCTACCGCTCGTGGCCCTGTCCTCCGGGCGCGACGTGGGCACGGCGTTCACGCAGGGCCGGGACGCGCTCGAGCTCGCGTGGCTCATCGCGGCCGCCGCCGGCGGCGAGGCGCTACGCCAGGCGGAGCGGCGCGCGGACGAGGCGGAGCGCACCCGGGAGGAGGTCGCGAAGCGCCGCGCCGACGAGGAGCGGCTGCACATCGCGCGCGAGCTGCACGACTCGCTCACCCACCAGATCTCGATCATCAAGGTGCAGTCCGAGGTCGCCGTCCACGTCGCACGGAGGCGCGGCGACCAGGTGCCGGAGGCCCTGCTGGCCATCCAGGAAGCCAGTCGTGAGGCGACCCGAGAGCTCCGCGCGACGCTGACCGCGCTCCGCGACGACGACCTCGCTCCGCCACGCGGGCTCGACCACGTCCACGAGCTGGTGTCGGGCGCCCGGTCCATCGGTCTGGACGCGACGCTGACGATGGACGGCCCACGCGCCGACGTGCCGACCGCCGTCGGCCGGGCCGCCTACCGGATCATCCAGGAGTCGCTCACCAACGTGGTCCGGCACGCCGGCGCCACGACGGCGTCGGTCACGGTCGACTGCCGCCCGGACCTGCTGTCGGTCCAGGTCGACGATGACGGTCGGGCGACGCCCGGCACCGTCCAGCTGATGGGTGTGGGACTGCTCGGCATGCAGGAACGCGTCCGCGCGCTCGGCGGTCGGCTGAGCGCGGGAGCCCGCAGCGAGGGAGGGTTCACCGTCCGGGCCGAGCTCCCCGTGGACCGCACGCCGTGATCCGGGTCCTGCTCGTCGACGACCAGCCGCTCCTGCGCAGCGGGTTCCGCGCGCTCCTCGACCTCGAGGACGACATCACGGTGGTGGGCGAGGCCGCGGACGGGGAGCACGGCGTCGCGCTCGCGCGGGAGCTCCGGCCGGACGTCGCGCTCATGGACGTCCAGATGCCCGTGGTCGACGGCATCGAGGCCACGCGGCGCATCGCCCTCGACCCCGATCTCGCCGGGGTGCACGTCGTGATCCTGACCAACTACGGGCTCGACGAGTACGTCTTCGAGGCACTCCGCGCCGGGGCGGCAGGGTTCCTGGTCAAGGACATCGTCCCGGAGGACCTCCTGCACGCCGTGCGCGTCGCGGCACGTGGCGACGCCCTGCTCGCACCGTCGATCACCCGCAAGCTGATCGACCGGTACGTCACCCGGCCGCCCCGGGCCGTCGGCGACGCGGCGCTGCGCGACCTGACCGCTCGCGAACGTGAAGCCGTCGCCCTCGTCGCCGGAGGCCTCACCAACGACCAGATCGCCGCGACGATGGTGATCACGCCGATGACCGCCAAGACTCATGTCAACCGGGCCATGGCCAAGCTGCACGCCCGCGACCGGGGCCAGCTCGTGGTGCTCGCCTACGAGTCGGGGCTCGTGGCACCGGGCGACCGCTGACGTCCGCCACGCGACCACTCGGTGGTCGACCAGGCCGCTCCCCGTCTGAAATGTTTCATCCCTGGCTCGCGGACCGTGCCGGCTCCTAGGTTCCCCCACGGGAGCTCCCGCCGTCATCGACCGACCGGCTGGTCGCGTTGCACCGGACCAGCTGCACCGGACCAGGAGGCGGCCGTGCTGCCCGGTGACGCCCGTGTCCTCAGCCCGATGCACATCCGATGCAGCGAGGAGCAGCTCGTGCTTCCCACCCGGCACCCCCGTCGAGGCGGGATGCGCCTCGGCCTGATCTTCGGCTGCCTGGCCGCCCTGCTCCTGGGCGGGAGCACGACGGCGCTCAGCGCCGACGCTGCTGCGGGGTGCCGGGTGGACTACAGGGTGCCGTCGCAGTGGCCGAGCGGCTTCACCGCCGACGTGAAGGTCACCAACCTGGGCGATCCGTTGCACGGTTGGCGCCTGACGTGGACCTTCCCGTCGGGACAGCGGGTCACGCAGGCGTGGAACGCGACGACCACGGCGTCGGGCAGCCAGGTCACCGCGACCGACGTCGGCTACAACGCCGTCGTGCCGAGGAACGCGGTGATCTCGTTCGGGTTCAACGGCTCGTGGACCGGCACCAACGGCGCACCGGGTGTGTTCACCCTGAACGGTGTGGCGTGCACCGGGCAGGCGGGACCGACCTCGTCACCGACGGTCACCACCACGCCGACGGCGACCCCGACGGCCACCCCGACCCCGACCACGACACCGCGACCGGTCGACGCGATGGCGACGGTCGCGGCGATGCAGCCCGGCTGGAACCTGGGCAACACCCTCGACGCGATCCCGGACGAGACCGCGTGGGGCAACCCCCTGACCACCCGGGAGCTGCTGCGCCACATCCGCTCGCAGGGGTACAACAGCATCCGCATCCCGGTGACGTGGAACGGTCACTTCGGCCCGGCTCCCGACCACACGATCGACGCGGCCTGGCTCGCCCGGGTCGAGCAGATCGTCGACTGGTCCCTGGACGAGGGGTTCTACGTGATGCTCAACCTGCACCACGACTCGTGGGAGTGGGCCGACTCGTACCCCACGGACAAGGCCGGCGTGCTCGCGACGTACCGGGCGCTGTGGGACCAGCTCGCGGCGACGTTCCGTGACCACTCCTCGAAGCTCGTTCTCGAGAGCATCAACGAGCCGGCGTTCACGGACACCGCGGACGAGCAGGGGGACGTGTTCGTCCAGGAGCTCAACACCGACTTCGTCGAGCGCGTCCGCGCCTCCGGCGGGGGGAACGCGACGCGGCTGCTCGTCCTGCCCACCCTGCACACCAGCAGCGAGCAGCCCCGGCTCGACGCGCTGGCCGAGACGATCAGCCGGCTCGACGACCCGAACATCGCGGCGACCGTCCACTTCTACGGGTGGTGGCCGTTCAGCGTCAACATCGCCGGCGGCACCCGCTACAGCAGCGAGGTCGAGCAGGACCTCGTCAGTTCCTTCGACCGCGTGACCAGCACCTTCGTCGAGCGCGGGATCCCTGTCATCATCGGCGAGTGGGCGCTGCTCGCCTGGGACCACACGCGCCCGGGCATCATCGAGCGGGGCGAGTTCCTCAAGTACGTCGAGGCGGTCGGGTACCACGCGCGCACCCGCGGCCTCACGACGATGGTGTGGGACGCCGGTCAGTTCCTCGACCGCAGCGCGCTCCGGTGGAGGGACCAGGGCGTGCACGATGCGATGCGGTCGAGCTGGACGACCCGGTCCGGCACCGCGTCGTCGGACCGGGTCTACCTGCCGCGCACCGGCACCATCACCGCCACGTCGCTCACGCTCAACCTGAACGGCACCACGTTCCAGGGGCTGCGGTACGGAAGCGCCGACCTGGCCCGTGGGACCGACTACACGGTCGACGGCACCCGGCTGACCCTGACCGCGTCGGCCCTCTCCCGGCTGGCAGGCAACCGGGAGTACGGCGTCAACTCCACCCTCGAGGCCCGCTTCTCCCAGGGAGTGCCCTGGCAGATCAGCATCATCACCGCCGACCCGCCCCTCCTCGGCGCCGCGACCGGCAGCACGAGCGGACTGACCATCCCCACCCAGTTCCGCGGCGACCAGCTGGCCACCATGGAAGCCCGGTACGACGACGGCACGAACGCCGGACCCGCCAGCTGGACCTCGTACAAGGAGTTCTGGAGCAGCTTCCAACCCGACTACACCGCGGGGACCATCCTGCTGAAGCCGGACTTCTTCGCCGAGGTCCGCGACGGCCGGGTCACGCTCACCTTCCACTTCTGGAGCGGCGCGCAGGTGACGTACATCGTCACCAGGTCCGGCACGTCTGTGGTCGGCGCGGAGAGTCCCCCGACGGGCGGCTGACAACGTGTCCGCGCCCGATGCACGACGAGACGTCCCGAGTGCCCGCGATCATTCGTCGAACCGTGTCCACTGCCCTTCGGAGACCACCTCGACGGTGCCGTCGACGACCATGATCGCCGTCTGCTCATCGATGGCGTAGGCCGGGCCACCGAGGTCTGCGGCCCACCGCTGCGCGTGCGCCAGGGTGTTGCTCGGGAAGGCGTCCAGGTGCGGGAAGATCGAGAAGTCGACGACGCCCAGGGTGCGGTCGTCCGGCGCGGCCGGCCATTCGACGAAGTACTCCCCGATCCGCGGCGTCAGCACCATGCTCCCGGCGCTCACCCCTACCCAGACCGTGTCCGGCAGCGAGGGCAGCAGGTCGGCCAGCCCGGACTCCCGCATCCAGTGGTTCAGGTACGTCGCGTCGCCACCGTCGACCAGGAGGACGTCCGCCTCCCGCACCCAGGGCGCCCACCGCTCCTCGCCGATGGTGGGCAGCGCGGTGAGCTCGAGGACACCGAGCGACCCCCAGCCCAGACCGGAGAAGTGCCGGGAGCGGGCATCGGCGGCCACCAGGCTGCGCACCGACGCCGGCCCGCACAGGGGATGACCCCACTGCGCGGTCGGGACGACGAGCGCGTCGCACTCGTCGACCGGCTTGCCGAGAAGCTGCACGAGCGCCGAGTGGATGCTGGGGTTCGTGACGCCGCCCGACGTCAGCAAGAGCTTCACGGTGCCTCCGAGGTGGAGGGGAGATGGGATGTGCGAGGACCGCTTCGAGTCGATCTTCGCCTGAATCGCTGCCTGGCTGCAGTGTCGAACCGGCGCGGATCTCACGCACGCGAACCGATCCCGCCGGCTGGGCGCCCCGGCGGCCGCCGGCGCGAGGGCTACGACTCGTCGCGCCCCGACTCCGGCACGACTCGGCCGGTTCGGTTCGCACGCCGTGCGGCAGGTAGACGGTCCCAACCGAACCGGGTAGTCCCGCTCGAGGGGCTGGCCGAGTCGGCGCAGGAACGGGCGTGCGGCGTACGTCGACGGACGTTCGCGGACGGTGTCTCGGTCCTTCAGTCCGACTCGCAGACGCAGAGCTGGACCGGGGCGTCCCCGGTGAACGGTCGACCGGACCAGTCGCCGAAGCGCTCGACGAGCCGAAGCCCGCCCAGCGCGAGCAGGAGCGGCAGCTCCTGGGGAAAGATGCTCCTGATCTCCAGAGGCGCGACAGCGACGTCGGCCTCGGACTCGGTCGAGAAGTACCACCTCGCGCGAGTGACCTGCGCAGCCGCGTCGTAGGTTTCCGCGACGTCGACGTGCATGACGCCACGATCGGGGTCCACGAACGACAGCGCCTCGCGCCTCCGTCGGACGCCGTCGGCATGGGCAAGCATCTGCACGCTCGGGTTGAACCCGTCGAAGACGAGCCGTCCTCCTGGCGCCAGGTGCCTTCGCACCGACCGGAAGCAGTCGACCAGGTCCTGCGTCTCATGCAGATGGAGCAACGAGTTGGCGGCGACGATCACGAGGTCGAACGTTCGGCCGAGGTCGAACTCGCGCATGTCGCCCTCCACCAGCTCCAGCTCCACGCCGCGCTCGTCCGCCTTGCGCTGAGCCTCGGCAAGCATGGCCGTCGAGAGCTCCAGGCCCACGCACGGATGCCCGTCGGACGCGATCGGTATCAGCTTGTTGCCGGTGCCACACCCGAGTTCCAAGACAGACCCGCCCTGCCGGTCGGCCTCAGCCCTGTAGAAGTCGACGGCCGGCGCGCGACCCGGGAACAACCGGTCGTACAACTTGGCGTCCGAGTAGAACGGTTCGCTCATGAAGCGCATCCTCCTCCGTCTGACCCGACAAGTCGGGTGGTCAAACTAGGAGGCCCGAATAGTCGGAGCATCTTGCATCTCGACACGTCGGCAGCAATGCTCCTGTCGAGAAGCGCAGCAGATTGACCGCCGCTGATCGTCGCACTTTGACTCGCCGGGTTCGACCGCCTCCCGAGACGCGAAGTCCCGCGGCGAGGCCCCGTGCTCCCGTACCGTCCGGTCTGCGGTGGTGCGCGTACGGCCCTCGCTCAGGAGCGGCAGCGGGAGAGGGCCCCGACCGCGGGACGGATCGGAGCCAGGTCATGACGTCGTCCACAGGTGGACCGGACCAGAGCGTGCCGGGCGGCTCGCCGCGCGGGAGGGTGTCGGTCGCGTCGCGCACCGCGCTCGTCGCAGTGCTGAGCGCCGCGTGCTGGTTCGCGTGGC
This sequence comes from Cellulomonas fengjieae, assembly GCF_018388465.1. Classification (NCBI taxonomy): domain Bacteria; kingdom Bacillati; phylum Actinomycetota; class Actinomycetes; order Micrococcales; family Cellulomonadaceae; genus Cellulomonas; species Cellulomonas fengjieae. Next base: position 3,933,877 of record NZ_CP074404.1, read on the forward strand.
TCGGGTGGGACACCACGTACCAGACCGACCCGGCGACTGGCGTCGCGAGCGGGCCCTACGAGGCCTGGCAGGTGCTGGGCTGCGTGCTCAGCCTCGCGGCGGTCGTCGCGCTCGGGTCCCTGGTGCTCGGGCCGTGGTGGACGGTGCTCACCGTGACCGTGGCGTTCACGATCGCGTTCTCGGTCACGGCGAGCAGCGACGAGACGGGGCTGTGGGGCGTCGGGGCGCTGCTCGTCGCTTTCGGGGTGGCCGCGGGATCGACCGTCCTCGCGATGATCATGAAGGCGGTGGCCAGCCGCCGTCGCGCCCGGGCGGCGTAGGCGAGTGGCTTGGCTCGTCGTCCGGGCGTCCACCGCTCCGGCCTAGGCTGACCGGATGCCCGAGCAACCAGTACGACGTCCGCGCCTGGAGGAGCTCGCCTGGGAGCCGACGACGATGGGCGACATCAGCCTGCGTCGACGCCAGGACCCGGTGACCGGAGCCGACGTGCTCGAGGTCAAGCTGGGCGACGAGTTCCTCATGTCGAGCCTGTTCACGGTGGCCGAGGAGGAGCTCGCGCGGCTCGGGCTGGCCATGACCGGGGGGTCCGCCGACGGTGGTACGGCTCCTCTCGACGTCGTCGTCGGCGGCCTCGGGCTCGGGTACACCGCCCTCACCGTGCTCGAGGATGCGAGCGTCGGCTCGCTGGTGGTCGTCGACGCCCTCGCCGAGGTGATCGACTGGCACCACGCCGGCCTGATCCCGGCCGGCGCCGTCCTCACCGCCGACCCGCGGTGCCGGCTGGTGCACGCCGACTTCTTCGCCGCCCTCGCGTCGGACGACGGCCTGGACCCCGGCATGCCCGGCCGCCGGTGGGACGCCGTCCTGGTCGACATCGACCACTCGCCCCGCCACCTGCTCAACCCCAGCCACGCGAGCTTCTACACCCCGGCCGGCCTGCAGCGGCTGCGCGAGCAGCTGAAGCCCGGCGGCGTGTTCGCGCTGTGGTCCAACGACCCGCCGGACGAGGCGTACCTGGAGCTCCTCCGCACCTTGCTGGTCGACGTCCGGGCGGATGTGGTCGCCTTCCCGAACCCCTTGCAGAGCCGGGACGCCACCAACACCGTCTACCTCGGGCGCGCGCCGGGCTGATCCCGCCTGGTCCCGTTCGATGCCGTCCGCGAGAGGTACACCGGAAAAAAGCCCTGCCCGAGATCCGCGTCCCGCCTAGCGTACGAAACATGTCCTGCCGACTGACGGCCCTCGCCCTCGACGCGTACGACCCCGCCCGGTTGGCGCGCTTCTGGGCGGGCGTCCTCGGGCGGGAGGCCCTCGAGGACGCACAGGGTGGCGTACTGCTGCCCGGTTCCGGGACCCAGCTCGGCCTGCGGTTCGTACCGCGGCAGGTCGAGAAGGTCGGCCGGAACCGGATGCACCTCCACCTCACGAGCACGACTCCCGACGACCAGCGACGGATCGTCGAGAGGGCCCTCCGCCTCGGCGCGCAGCACCTCGACGTCGGACAGCTCCCCGAGGAAGGGCACGTGGTGCTGGCCGATCCCGAGGGGAACGAGTACTGCGTGATCGAGCCGGGGAACGCCTACCTCGCCGGCTGCGGGCTCCTCGGGGAGCTCACGTGCGACGGCACGCGCGACGTGGGCTTCTTCTGGGCCGAGGCGCTGGAGTGGCCGCTGGTGTGGGACCAGGGCCTGCAGACCGCGATCCAGTCCCCGCGGGGAGGCACCAAGATCTCCTGGGACGGCTGGGACGTCGCCGCCGTAGCGCCGGAGCACCGGAACCGGCTCCGGTTCGAGGTCGTCCTGGCCGCCGGCGACCTGACCGAGGAGATCGAACGACTGACCTCGCTCGGCGCGACCCGGCTCAGCGCCGCAGGTGACGGTGGGGTGACCCTCGCCGATCCCGACGGCAACGAGTTCCACCTCGGTACCCCCGCGTCCTGACCCCGCGGACGGTCGGACGCTCACCGGCGCAACCGATCACCGAGCAGGAGGAGCGCCGGCACCAGGACGAGGGAGCCGGCCGCGAGCGCCAGCGTGGACCAGCCGGCGGCCGCGAGGACCACGGTCGAGCTCAGGGTGCCCGCCGCGGCCGAGATCCACACGACCGCCTCGACCGAACCCTCCACACCCGGGCGCTGGTCCTCGGGAAGCCCGACGGCCAGGGATGCGCTGCCGCCGACGAAGCACAGGTTCCAGCCGTACCCGAGCGCGAACAGCCCGACCGCCTGCGGGACGAGGTCGCCGGACGCGGCGACGAGCGTCGAGACGAACAGCGTGCCGAGGCCGAGCGCCATCACCGGTCCGGGGCCCAGGCGGTCGACGAGGCGCCCTGTGACCGGGGACAGGGCGAACATGCCGAGCGTGTGAGCCGCCAGGACGATCCCGACGACGTCCAGACCGTGATGGTGCAGGTGCAGCTGCACCGGCACCGACGTCATGACAACGGCCATCACGACCTGCCCGGCGACCATCACGGCGAGGCCGTCGCGCCCGGCCGGGGACACCAGGATCGTCCGGACGGGCACTCGGGCGCTGCTCACCGGTCGTCGGGCCGTGTGCAGCCCGCTCACCACCAGCGCGGCCAGCAGTCCTGCCGGCACGCTGATCAGGAACGCACCGGAGAGGGCGGGCTCTCCGAGGGCCTCCGCGAGGCGCGCGGTCGGCAGCAGGAACAGGGGGCCGCCCACGGCGCCCACCGTGCCGGCCCACACGATCAGCCCGATGGCGAAACCGCGGCGTCGCGGGGGCACGAGCTCGGCCGCCACGTACCGGGACAGCTGTGCCGCGGCGTTGCCCACGCCGATCAGGAACATCGCACCGACCAGGAGCCCGACGTGTCGCAGGGGTACGGCCACGGCTCCGGCCGCGGCGCCGAGCGAGCTCGCCAGGTACCCGAGCCGCAGGGCCGTCGGAGTTCCGAAGCGGCGGGTGAGCCGGGTGACCAGCAGGGCGCCGGTCCCCGTTCCGACCACCGCCGCGGTGCCGGGCACCCCGCCCCAGGCCGGCCCCAGGACGTCGACCGCGACCAGTGCAGCCACCGTGCTGGTGGTCGCCATGACCGCGCTGCTCAGGGCGGCCGCGACGAACAGGGCCGACGTCGCCGGGGTGACGCGGGTGAGGACGGCCGTGCTCTGCACCATGCGACCGAGGCTACGAAGGCTCGGCGGCGCGTTGAATGGCCGATCGCAGGCGTTGGTGGCTCTTCGCCTCTCGATCGTGACGTGTTCGGTCGCTACGGTTTGTGAATGAGCAGAGCGCTCGACGGCACCGACTGGCGCATCCTCTCCGAGCTCCAGGAGGACGGCCGCCTGTCGTTCAACCAGCTCGGCCGCAAGGTCAACCTGTCCGCGCCCGCAGTCGCCGACCGGGTGCGGCGGCTGGAGGAGGCCGGCGTGATCGCGGGGTACCAGGCCCGGATCGACGCCACGCGTGCGGGACTCCCGCTGACCGCGTTCATCAAGCTGCGGTGCTCACCCGGCCGCTGTCTGCTCACGACCACCGCGTCCGACGAGTACCCCGAGGTCGTCGAGATCCACAAGCTCAGCGGCAGCTCGTGCACCCTCCTGCGGGTCCGCGCCGCGTCGATGCCGCACCTGGAGGAGATCTTCGAGCGCATCGGCAGGCACGGCGAGATCGACACCCAGATCGTGCTCTCCACCCAGTACGAGGGTCGTCCCGTCGCCGAGCCGCCCGCGCACACCCGGTCTGCTCAGCCGTCGCCGGGATGGAGCCGTGCCGCACCTGCCCGACCGGGGGAGCCGAGCTAGGCGGTTGCCTAGTGTGGAGTGCCATGCGGACGACGACGGGACGGGTGGCGGTGGTCCTCGCTCTGGTGGCCGCGACCGGGCTGGCCGCGTGCGGCGCCCCCCTGTCGCAGGACGAGAAGGACGCGCGCGGCGTGGTCGTCGACTTCATGCGGACCACGCGCATGACGTCGTACCACCCGGACATCGAGGACTTCGTCCGCGCAGCCCCCGGCGGACCGACGCTCGTGGCGTGGTCGGACGAGGCCTCCGGCAGCCGGATCGGCACGCTCACGTTCGCGGTGACGCTCCCCGAGCCGCCCGAGACGTACGGCGTGTTCGCACCCGAGCGGGAGCTCGACCCCGGCCCGTACTGCTTCGCGGTCGAGATGGACGCTCACGGCAAGGTCGGAGAGTTCGGGACGCCGGAGGGCATCCGGTCGGTCGACTGCCCCGAGCCGCTCGTCGCGGTGACGCCCCCGACGTCCGACGAGCCGGTGGTCGCCGACAACGCCCGCGAGGCGGCGTGGCAGGTGCTCGCGGACCTGCCGTCGACCCCGGATGCGGACGAGGTGGCGGCCCGGATCACCGACCTGCTCACGCCGGAGGAGCGACGCGTGCTCGCCGAGGTGCGGGTGGGGGTCGACGGTGCCGACGTCGGGGTCGCGGTCGGCGGGCCCGACGACTGCGTCCTCGTCGCGCGGCGGGACGGCACCGTCACCGACGTGCACGTCACCTCCGTGCAGCTGCAGCCCGGTGAGGCCGGGTGCACGGCCGGCACCGCGCTGGCGCCGCCCGACCCGCCGCACTGACGTCGACGTCGGACGTCAGAACAGCGTCAGCTCGTCCTCGTCCTCGACGTCCACCACGGCCGCCGTGACCACCGCGGGCGCCCTGGCCGGGGTCGGCGGCCGCGTCACGACCGCGCCCGGGGCGTCGTCGGCACCCGAGGCCAGAACGCGCGCCGCCAGCCACTGCAACGAGTGCATCTCGACCGCGGCCAGCGCGTCGTGCAGGACCTGCGCGTCCACGGGCAGCAGCCCGCGCCCGTCGGCGCCGAGGCCCAGCGCGAGATCCAGGTCCGTGCGCATGGTCATCAGCTCGACGTTCTGCCAGAACGCGGCGCGACCGTCGGGGTCCGCAAGCTTCTTCACGCAGGCCTTGCCGAGCACCTCGGCGACGCGGGCTCCGCCGTTGGTGTCGACGTCCGCGAACGCGGCCTCGACGGAGCCGAACGCGTTCAGCAGCGCGACGCCCGTCTTCTCGCCGATGCCCCGGATGCCCGTGAGGTTGTCGGACGTGTCCCCGCGCATCGCGGCGTACTGGCGGTACTGCCACGGGTCGATGCCGAGCAGGATGCGCAGCCGCTCCGGCGTCAGGACGGGAGAGGCCTCGACGCCGCCGTTGATGATCCGCAGCACCGACGTCGTCTCGTTGACCAGCGCGAACGCGTCGCGGTCGGACGTGCACACGACCGTGTGCCAGCCCGCCGTCGTCGCGGCCGAGGCGGCTGACGCGAGGACGTCGTCCGCCTCGAGCCCGTCCGGGGTGACCACGTGCAGGCCCGCTGCCCCGAAGACGTCGACCGCGAGCGCGAGCTGGCTGACCAGCTCCGCGGGCTTCTCGGTGCGATGGGCCTTGTAGTGCGGGTGGGCGACCTTGCGCTGGTTGTTGCCCGCGTCGTCGAACCCGATGACGACCGCGTCGGCGGCGACCCGGTCGACGGCGCCGAGGATCTGCGAGAGGGCACCCTTGACCGCCCACGTCGGCCGTCCGTCACGCGTGCGCAGCTGGGACCCCGCCAACGCGTGGAACGAACGGTGGAGCAGAGAGTTGCCGTCGACGGCCAGGAGGGTGTTCGTCATGGGGGGTCGGGCGGCAGGGGCCGCCCGGGTCCTTTCGTGGGAGCGCACTCCAGGGTAGGTGCTCGGGTGACGTCGGCGTGCGGGTCGGGTGACTCTTGACAAGATTTCTCGTCAATGCCACGGTGGCGACATGCAGGACATCGAGGTCATCGAGGACGCCGAGGCCGCCGCCGCCGCGCTGGATCCGGTCCGAGCGCGGCTGCTCGCCGAGCTGGCCGTCCCAGCATCCGCCGCCGGTCTCGCCGCCCGGGTCGGCATCGCCCGTCAGAAGGTCCACTACTACCTCAAGGCGCTCGAGGCGCACGGCCTGGTGGAGCTGGCCGAGGAGCGCCGGCACGGGGGCATCACCGAGCGGGTGCTGCGGGCGTCGGCGGCGTCCTACGTCGTGTCGCCCGCGGCCGTGAGCCCGGCCGCGGCGGACCCGAACGCCAGCGCCGACCACCTGTCCGCCGCCTACCTCGTCGCGCTGGCCGGCCGGCTGGTGCGCGAGGTCGGCGCCCTGGCACGCCGTGCGGGTGCGTCCGGCAACCGACTGTCGACCCTGACGATCGACACGCGGATCGGGTTCCGGTCGGCTGCCGACCGGGCCGCCTTCGCCGACGACCTGACCGCCGCGGTGCTCGACCTGGCCGCGCGCTACCACCACGACGACGGCCGACCACACCGGCTCGTCGTCGCCGCCCACCCGCTTCCCGAGGAGGACCAATGAGCGCCACCACGACCGTCCCGTACCGCCTCGACCTCAGCGTCGAGGTCCCCGGCACCCCCGAGCAGGTCTGGCAGGCCATCGCCACTGCCCAGGGCCTGAGCGCGTGGTTCCTGCCGACGGAGCTGGAGGAGCGCGAGGGTGGCGCCGTGCACTTCGCGATGGGCCCCGAGATGGGCTCCGACGGCCGCGTCACCGGTTGGGACCCGCCGCGCCGCATCGCCTACGAGGAGGACTGGGCCGCCCTCATGGGCAAGGACCCCGGTTCCCTGAGCCCGCTGACGTCGGAGTTCCTTGTCGAGGCGCGGTCCGGCGGCACCTGCGTCGTGCGTGTCACCAGCAGCGGCTTCGGGACCGGCGCCGACTGGGAGCAGGAGTGGTGGGACGACATGGGGTCCAGCTGGCTGCCGTTCTTCGACAACCTCCGTCTCTACCTGGCGCACTTCCCCGGCCAGGAGGCCACGCCGCTCGAGGCCGCCGCCTCGCACGCGGTCGACGAGGGAACGCTGTGGACCGCCCTGCACGACGCGCTCGGGCTGGGCGCGGAGGGCGCAACGATCGAGGTGCGCGGCGCCACCGGCACGGTCGAGCGGATCGCTGAGCGGCAGGCGCTGGTGCGGCTCACCGCGCCGGTGCCCGGGATCCTCACCGTCTTCGCGCACAGCATGGGCAGCGAGACGTCGACCGCCGGCGTCAGGGCCTACCTGTTCTCCGCCGACGCGGCCGACTACGTGCGACGCGAGGAGCCGACCTGGCAGGCCTGGCTGCAAGGCCTCCGCGTCCCCGTCTGACCGGGGCGGTACGGGGCCGGGTCCGACGAGGGGACCGGGTTCGTTCAGTCGGTCGGCTCGACTGCCGACGGGTCCTCCTCGAGCTCGCCGGGCGTCGGTCCGTCGCCGTCAGTGTCCTCCTCGGCGGACTCGGCACCCTCCAGCACCTCCGGGGTGACCTCCTGCTCGAGGGTCGGGTACCCGTAGCCGCCTTCCTCCACGCCGGTGTCCGGGTCCTGAGATGTGTCGCTCATGGTCGCCCTTCCCTGCCGTGACCGGACCGTCGTGGTCGTCGGTCCCATCGTCGCCGCCCGCACCCGGCCGCGCATCCGGACACCACTGGCGCCCGGGAGCCGAGCAGCGGACGCGGACCACGCCCCGCGACCGCGTGCGCCCGACGTCGGGCCAGGCCGGGTCAGTGGGTGATGAGGCGCACGAGCGTCTCGAGCCGCTCCTCCTGGTGCACGGCCGGGAACCGCCCGGCGCGACGGAGTGCGACGAGGCCGTGCACGGCGGCCCAGAGCACCTCCGCGGTCGTGGGGACGTCGGCGGGCGGGTCGTCCAGGCGGCGCAGTGTGCCCTCGATCGCCTCGAACCCGGCGCGCACGACCTCCGGCGTCTCGTCCGACGCGAAGGGCACCAGCACGGGGAGCAGGAACATCGCGTCGTAGGTCGCGGGATGGCGCTCGGCGAAGTCGAGGTACACGGTCACGAGTGCTCGGACACGCTCGACGTCAGTGCCCGTGCCAGCGAGCGCCGACGGCGCGAGAGCGGCCGCGAGCTCCTCGAAGCCCTCGAGCGCGACAGCGGTGACGATCTGGTTCCGGCCCTGCGGGAAGTGCCCGTACAGCACCGGCTGGCTGTACTCGATCGCATCGGCGAGGCGGCGGGTCGTCACCGCGTCCCATCCCTGCTCCTCCGCGAGAGCGCGCGCAGCGCCGACGATCCGCAACCTGCGCTCCTCGAGCTGACGGGCTCGGCGTGCCGCAGCGGGAGTCGTCATGGGCGGGACTCTAGCACTGCTAGACGATCGCTGATACCTTCACTAGCACCGCTAGATACTAGCAGCGCTAACATCGGAGGAGTGCGTCATGGAGTGGTTGCCTATCGTCGCCGTGGTCGTCGTCGGGCTGATGGTGGGGGTGGAGCTGTCGGTCGCGTTCGTCATGAACCCGATCTTCAACCGCCTCCCGACAACCGCCGGGATCGCCGCCCGCAGTGACGGGGCCCGCATGCTCGGGCGCATCATGCCGTTCTGGTACATCGGCTCGACGCTCCTGGTCGTCGGCACGGCGCTGGCCGAGCCCGCTGCCACCGCGCCCGCCTGGGTCGCCGTGGCGCTGCTGCTCGTCAGCGTGGTCATGTCCGTCGCCCTGCTGGTCCCGATCAACAACCGGTCGAAGGCCTGGACCCCCGAGACGGTCCCGTCCGACTGGCGCGAGCAGACGAGTCGGTGGGACCGCCTGCACCTGGTGCGCCTCGCCGTGATCGTCACCGCATTCGTCCTCGTGGCTCTCGCCGCGACGAGGTGAGGTCGACGCACCGGTGCGGAGCTGCTGGGCAGTTTCGGCCACCGTGTGGGCTGTCCCCGAGGCGAGAGCAGCCGTCGGCTCAACCGTGGCATCCCGAGCCGCCACAGCTGGCCGCCTGCCTGCTGTGACGCGGCGCGGCACCTCGACAGGGTCAGACGGTCACCAGCGACGACCAGACCTCGTTGGGGCTGTTGGTGCAGGCACCCCAGGTGAGCGTCGCCGTGCGGAAGTCCTCGATGCAGCCCATGCCCCAGTCGAGCTGGTGGATACGGCCGTCACTGGTCGGTCCCCAGTGCACCAGCAAGCCGCTGTCGCAGGCCGCGACGAAGATCCCGGAGGAGCTTCCGGTGGCCAGGCACCGGCCGTCCGGGGTGCGGATGGTCTGGTCCGCCGACGAGTAGACCCAGCGCTGCGTGGCCGAGCCGTTGCACTTCGTGGTGAACGCCGCCACCGGCCGCTCGGGGTGCTCCCGGCGGTCGACGCACAGTCCGGTGTCCTTGTTGCGCAGCTCGCTGCCGGAAGCGGCGGCCTGTGCGGGCTGTGCCGCGCCGAACAGGCTCAAGGCCAGCAGGGCGGATGCCGCCAGGGTCGAGATGATCTGTCGCACCATCGTCGGGCTCCTTGTCGCGAGACTGAGTTCGGACCGTCGCACCGCCGCATTCCGACGTCGGCACCGACGTGGATCTGTGGAGATAGTGGAGATAGTGGAGATAGTGGAGATAGTGGAGATAGTGGAACTTTGCACCACTTCGGACCTGGCCACAAGGGCGGCGGACCCTGGCGGGGCGACTCGGACCCGATGAGGAGGTCGTGGCCGTCGGCGGGGCGTGGGCATGTGGAGGGCGCAGCTGCCTGAGCGGTCGACGCCCTTGGGAGGTCGCAGCTAGCGTGGCGCGATGGCAACGGACCAGCGCCTGCTCACCTGGCTGCTCGACTCCGATCCCGCCCTTCGCTGGCAGGTGGAGCGGGATCTGGCGGGCGCCCCGCCCGAGACCTGGGAGGCGACTCGTGCCCGGGTCGCCACGGAGGGCTTCGGCGCCGAGCTGCTCTCGAAGCAGGACGCGGACGGTCAGTGGGCAGGCGGCGCGTACTTCCCCGCCGGATTCTTCGGGAGCGCCGAGGCCGAGCGTCCGGGCCAGCCGTGGACCGCGACGACCTGGGCGTTGAAGGACCTACGTGAGTGGGGTCTCGACGCCTCCGTGCTGACCGGGACGGCCGAGAAGATCGCGGCGAACAGTCGCTGGGAGTACGACGACCTGCCGTACTGGGGTGGTGAAGTCGACGTCTGCATCAACTCCTACACGCTCGCGACCGGGGCGTGGCTCGGTGCCGACGTCTCAGCCCTTGCCGCGTGGTTCCCCGCCCACCGACTCACCGACGGCGGCTGGAACTGTGAGGCCGAGGAAGGCCGCTCGACTCGCTCCTCGTTCCACTCGACCCTCAACGCACTACGCGGCACGCTCGCCTATGAGCGGATCACCGGCGACACCAGCGTTCGCGCGGCCCGGCACGCCGGCGAGGAGTACCTGCTCAGCCGGCACCTGCTGTACCGGGCGTCCACAGGCTCGCCCGTCGGTGACTTCGTTGGGCAATTCGTGTTCCCGAACCGGCACCGGTACAGCGCGCTCGTGGCGCTCGATCACTTCCGCGACGCCGCGCTGCTCGACGGGACGCCTCCCGATCCGCGTCTCGCCGATGCCGTCGATGTCGTGCGCGCCGCGCGCCAGCCGGACGGCACCTGGCTGCAGGGGGCTCCCCTGCCTGGCCGCACGTGGTTCGACGTCGATGTCCCCGAAGGCGAATCGTCGCGGTGGCTCACTCTGATCGGAGCACGTGCGCTCGACTGGTGGGACCAGGATCCGGCTCGAACCGCTGGCGGTGCGACCGGGCGGTCGCGCTGACGGCATGAACGCGCGCGGCGGCACCGAGCCGACCTCGAACCGCCCGTCGGCGACGCTCGCTGCGATGCTCCGCCGATCGTCCTAGGGGTCAGCGAGGTTCGAGTCATCTCTGTGGACCCGCTCGACCGCGTCTGCCAACCGCCGGGTGGTCTCGTCCAGGTCGCCCTCGACCTGCTCGACGACCACGACGCGCGGCCGTGTCGCAAGGAGCTCTCGGTGAGCAGCGACGACTTCGGCCATGGGCGCCCAGAGCGGACCGTGCACCGCCACGTCCCCGAGGTCGGCAGAGCGACGGTCGAACCGGCGCTGCGCCATCTCCACGCCCACCTCGAGCTCGACCTCGACGAACGCGGCTCCCACCTCGCTGGCGAGCGACGCCAGGTCGTCGGCGAACCCGGTCCGGCGCAAGAACTGGGGCACGATGACATCTCGGCCGCCCGTCAGGTGGGTGCGCGCCATCGCCAGCGCCAGGTCGCGCGCGGCGACGCCGGCCGAAGCGGGATCGTCCTGCCAGGCGCCGAGCAGTGAACGCACCACATCGACATCCAGCACGAGCGCAAGCGGCCGGCCATCTGCCCAGCGGCGCGCGAGCGTCGACTTGCCCGACGCCGGAGCGCCGTGGAGCAGGACGAGCAACGGCATGCAGTCATCTTGTCGCTGAAGCACTCCGGCGTCGCGCGTCCCGCCGCTGCTGCTGGAACCGGTCGAGCCTCGAACACGCCTGACCTGACGGCTCGCGGCGGGAACGGCGGCGCAGCGAAGGCTGGCGCTGCAGCGAAGTCCAACCAGGCAACCGCCGTCGAGGTGCGCTCTTGCCCGGCCCTCGGGTGACGGGTGAACATTGACCCACGGGCAAGTTCCGTTCACACAAGGGCGGCGACGGGGCTTGAGCCTCCTGAGCTGCTCCAAGAGGTGCCAGCATGGCGCAGAACGAGCCCGTGCGAGAGCCGCTCGTCGTACCTGCGTGGCACGACCCAAAGGCGCGCACCGTCGTTTTCAACCCGTCAGACTTCGAGGTTGGCATCGTGGTGGTGACCGACGAGCTCATCAGCTTCGCCACGAAGGACACGGCCACGTTCGTCGCACCCTGCAGCCAGGTCGGCGTGAAGTGGCTCAGAATGGCGCGGCCCACACGCGGGTGCGAGATGACGTTCGCCGGGGAACGGCATCGGTTCTACTTCGCACGACCGCTCGAATCCGTCCCGGGGATCGACGAGACGGGCGCGCAAGCCGCCCTTGGCAACATCTCGGTCGCTGCGGACCTACTGGAGCTCGCAACCGGGCCCCTCGCGACCTTCGCCTCCGTCACAGGCTTCCTCGGCGAGCTCGCCGCACTCCCCGGCGAGGTGCTCGCCGCCCGCCGGGGCATCCGAAACGGCGACTCGGTGCGGCAAAGACTGGAGTCCGCCGCTGCCGAGGCCTGACCACAGCTCGAACACACCGGAACGGGCGCGACCCTTGCGCTGCGGGCGGAGCCGTTCAGAGTACGGATCGTCGTGGACGCCCCCGGCCCGCTCGGCTGGATGGGTTCATCAAGGTGCGTAATGGTCGGTCAGGGGCCGAACGAGGTCTGGCGGCCAGCGAAGCCGGCCTGCGGTCAGTGCAGGCAGCGCAGTGCGCCGGGTCCGAGCAGGCCGCCCAGCAGCAGCGCGGTGCCGGACGTGACGCCGAGCCGGTAGGGCGTTGGGGCGGCCGTCATGCCATCAGTTCGAGGCGCTTGGTCAGCTTGGTGACGCCGTTGCGCGGGCCGTGCACGATCAGGCCCACGTAGTCGAGGGTGTGCGACGGTGTCGCGGCCAAGGCTTGCTCGTACTCCGGGTAGGTGCGCGACCGGCGGGCCACCTCGTTGAAGCCGACCACCGTGACGTCCGCTGCACTGGTGGCCTGATCGTGCAGGGCACGCAGCTCCTCTGCCGAGGCGACGAGCGTGGGTACGGGTACCGGGTTCAGACCCGCGTGCAACGTCCCGGAGGCGTCCGGGCTGTCGGCTGCGACGGATCGCTCGAGGCGACCGCCGAGCGCGAGCCCCAGAACGGCCGCGGCGTTGGCCGCCAGCGCCGGTGGTAGATCAGCACGCAGCACCAGAACGATCTTCACAACCACGTCCTCCCACCATCCTCGATCATCGGCTTCTGGCCGAAACGGTAGGCGGATGAGCGGGTGGAAAGACTTGTCACCGAACTTTGTTCGATACCGGTTCTACCCTGACGAGATGGATGAACTTGATTCGGTGATCGTGAGCGAGCTGCAACGCGATGCGCGGCTGACCAACCGCGAGCTCGCACGCCGGCTGGGCATCGCCCCCTCCACATGCCTGGAACGGGTGCGACTGCTCCGCCGCCGTGGCGTGATCCTCGGCTACCGGGCCGCGATCTCCCCGGCAGCGCTCAACCGACAGGTTGAGGCCTTCATCTCGACACGCCTGCGGCCGCTGAACCGGACGGTGATCGACGGATTCAGAGCGGCCGTCCTCGACCTGCCCGAGGTCGTGGCCGTGTACGTGATAGCCGGCGACGAGGACTTCCTGATCCACGTCGCCGTGCCCGACCTGGACCACCTGCACGCCTTCCTTGTCGACCGCCTCGCACAACGCCGCGAGGTGGTGAGCTTTCGCAGCCAGATCGTCTACCAGAGCGCCCACAAGGATGTGCTCGAACGCCTACCCCTCTGAGCCGCCCCGGACACGCCGAGGCGTACCCACGACGCCGGCCCGGCGACGGTCTAGAGCCAGCCGAACCGCTCGGCGGTCCTGACCGCCTCGGCACGGGTGGACGCGTCGAGCTTGGCCTGGGCGGCGAGCAGGTAGTTGCGCACGGTGCCCGGTGCCAGGTGCGCCCGCTGCGCGATGACGGCGGCGGGTAGGTCGAACGACGCCAGGCGCAGCACCTCGAGCTCACGCGGGCTGAGCGGACACGGCGGAGCGCTGAGCGCGTCGGCCGCCAGACCCGGGTCGACGTACCGCCCACCGGCGTGAACGGTGCGCAGCACGTCCGCGAGCGTCGCGCCGGACGCGCCCTTGGTGACGAAGCCCCGCGCGCCCGACTCGAGCGCGCGGCGCAGGTGCGCCGGGCGGCCGCGGCCGGTGAGGACCACGACCCGGCACCCGGGCAGCGCGCGCGTGATCTCGGCAGCGACCGCCACGCCGTCGAGGCCGGGCATCTCGAGGTCGACGAGCGCGACGTCCGGGCGGTGCGCGAGCGCGGCCGCGACAGCGGCCGGCCCGTCGGCGGCCTGCGCGACGACGTCGAGGTCGTCCTCGAGTGCGAGCAGCGCGGCGACGGCGGAGCGGACGAGCTCCTCGTCGTCGGCGAGCAGGACGCGGATCACGGTGCGTCGGCTCCGGGCGCGGCGGGAACGACCCGCGGAACAGGCACGCTCGCCCGGAGCAGGAACTCGTCGCCCAGCCTCTCGACCCGCAGCGACCCACCCGCGTCGGCGAGCCGCGCGGCCAGCCCGTCGAGCCCGGAGCTGTGCGCGTCCGCGACCCGGGTGTCGACGCCGTCGTTGCGGACGGTGAGCGTCGCGAACCCGCTGGCCGACGCGGCCGCGGCGCCGCCCTCAGGGTCGACCCTGACCTCGACGCGGCACCACGTGGCGCGGCTGTGCCGCAGCACGTTCGTCACCGCCTCGCGCAGCACGGGCGCGAGCCGGGCCGCGATGTCCGGCGGCACGTCGGCGGCCTCCCCGACGACCGTGCACCGCACACCCACCGAGTCGAGCACCTGGCGCACGGCCGCCACCTCTTCGTGCAGGTCGACCGAGCGGTAGGCGTGCACGGCCTGCCGGACCTCCGCGAGCGCCGTCGTCGCGAGCCGCTGGATCTGGGCGGCCTCGTCGCGCACGGCCGGGTCACCCGCAGGCAGGCGCACGACGAGCTCGGCCTTGAGCGCGATGACGGTGAGGCTGTGCCCGAGCAGGTCGTGCACGTCCCGGGCGAACCGCAGCCGCTCCTCCCCGGCCGCCAGGCGCGCGCGGGCGTCGCGGCCGGCGTCGGCGTCGAGCAGCAGCGCCCACATCCACACCGGCGCCCAGTTGACGGCCGCGACGAACAAGCCGATCCCACCCGTCACCACGAGCGCCTGCACGGGCGATCCCCCGACCGCCCCGGCCACCACCACGCTCACCGCGGCGCAGACCGACGCCACGACGACGACCCACCGCCACGTCACGAGCAGCGGTGCGATGCCGACGACGCCCGCGCCGACCCACGCCCACGTGGCCCACCGCCCGCCCGCGACCGGCCCCACGAGCGCGACGGACGCCACGGTCGTCAGGACGAGGGCGAGGGTCCACGCCCGCCGGGTCCCGGCCGGCGTCCACGGCGTCACCGCCCCGTGCACCGCGCCCGCCGACGCCACCGTGACCGCGACGATCCCCAGCGCGCCCAGGGCGACCCACAGCGGTCGCGGCTCGTCGGCCAGTCCGAGGCCGGGCATCACGAGGCTCGTGCACACCGTCGTCGCCAGCCACACGAGGACGAGCGCCCGCGCACGACCCAGCCGTCGGTCGCGCGGGGCGGCCGCCCACGGCAACGCTGCGACGGTGTTCACAGGCGTGATGCTAGGCGCGGCGGGCGCACGGCGGACCCGTGCGATCCGCACCGGATCCGGTGCGGAGGACCCGGGACCCGCGGGCGCCCATCAGCCCGAGCGTGAGTCCATGGACACCACGACGTACCCAGCACCGCAGCACCGCACCGCGACGACCACGGCACCCCCGCCCCGCGGGCCGGCCGCGACCTTCGCCCTCCATCTCGGCGCCATGGCCGTGGCCATGCTCCTCGGGATGCTCCTGCTCGCCCCCGTCGCGACCGCCCTCGCCGACGCCGCGGGGTGGGACCAGGCCGCAGCCGGCCCCGAGGCCGAGGCCCTCGTCATGGCGGCGACCATGACCCTCGGCATGGCCGTGTGGATGGTGCACCGCGGGCACGGTCCGCGGGCGGTCGGCGAGATGACGGCGGCGATGGTCCTGCCCTTCGCGATGGGCCTCGCCCCGTACTGGGCCGGTCTGGTGAGCGCCGCGGACGCTCTCGTCGTCGGCCACGTCCTCATGCTCCCCGCCATGGTCGGCGCGATGCTCCTGCGCCGGTCGGAGTACACCGGCGGGCATGCCCACATCCGGGCGCGCACGGCATGGGGCCGGGCGGTCGAGGCGGTCGCGCACCGTTGGCCGACGCTGCTCGCTCTCGGTCTGACGTTCGACTCGTGGCTGCGCCCGGGCATCCCGCCCGCGTGGACGCTGCTCCTCCTCGGGGCGGAGTACCTCGTCATCGGCGCGGTGCGACGCGAGTTCCACCGCGACCGGCTGCTGGCGGCGCACATCGCCGGGTTCGTCCTCTACCTCGGGCTCGCCGCCGTCGCAGCCACGACGCCGGCCACGGTCGCCGGACCCGTCATCGCCGCCGCGTGGATCCTGCACATCGCCTGGGACGCTGCGCTGCACCGGGCCGACCGGGTCACGTGGCGCTGGTACGCCGAGGCGTGCGCCGTGATCGACCTGGTCGTCGGCGTGACCGTCCTGCTGGCGCTGTGAGCCACGGCGGCGGCGCTCGAACCTGCGCAGTCCGGCGTCGACACCCATGCCCGCAACCACGAGCCAGCGTTCAACGGTCAGCTGGAGACACTCGAGCTCGCCCCCTGCGACACGCAGCGCTACGCGCGGACAGCCAGGACCGTCTCGCCTGTCACGTCCGACCTCGGCCTCGATGCCTGAACGAAGACGATGTCGCCGCCCATCACCCGCGCCCGGCCGACCTGCGCTGCGTCTGCAAGGCCTGCCGATGACACGAGCCGCTCGATGCCGTGGTCGGCGTTGTCGGCCAGGTAGGCGCGCGATCGTCGGGCGTGGCCTGGTTCACCCGGCGCCATGTCGGCGATCGTCACGCGGCCGCCCGTTGAGCGGGCTACTTTGACCGGATGGCGGTAGATCCGACCGGCGGTCAAAGTAAGGAGTCCGCGCGAGGCCCGACTGCCGTGCTGATCATCAGGCCACTGGCGGTAGCCTCCACGCTGCACGCCCCAAGGTCAGGTATGACCGCGTCTGCAGCGCAGAGGTCCTGAGCCGAATGGGATGTCGCCACGGCGAGCACATGGGCCCCTGCGGCGCGACCGGCCTCTAGGCCGGCTGGCGCATCTTCGACGACGAGGCACCGGCGAATGTCGAAGCCGAGCGCCCGGGCCGCCTGCAGGTACCCCTGCGGGTCGGGCTTGCCGAGCCGCACATCTTCGGCCGCTACCAACACGTCAGGCACCGGAAGCCCCGCAGCCGCCAGTCGCGCACGCATGAGCGCCCGTGACCCGGAAGTCACCGCGGCCCACCGGCCCTCTGGAAGGGCCGACAACAGGTCGCGCGTGGCCGGGAGTGCGGTCACATCACCGAGGTCGGCTAGCTCCAAGCGCTCAAGCTCGGCAACCGCCTCGGCGCGTTGGTCGCTCGGAAGAAACTCAGCGACCGTGTCCTCCGAGCGGCGCCCGTGACAGACCCGGAGAATCTCCGCAGGGTCGATCCCCCGCGCCGCCGACCACGCCTCCCAGGTCCGCACGACCGCCCCGGTCGAGTCCACCAACGTCCCATCGATGTCGAACAGGATCGCGTCGACCTCAAAGCGCATGGGCAACAACCTACGCGGGCCGGAGCCTGACCCCGGGCGAGGTCACGGTGTCCTACCGTGCCAGTCGAAAGGTGGTGCGTCGACCGGTTGAGACCGCCATCGTTTGCAGGTGGTGCCGCCCAGGTGCGCCGCGCAGACGACCGGAATCCGTCCTCGTCCGGAACGGGGTTTCGGGGCGGTGGCCCTCGTGCTGTGGATCGCCCCAGAGGCCCAGACGGGTGCATCGGTGTCGGAAGACCTACTTTGACCAGCCACCCCGGCATCGAGTAACCCCGTGGACTAGCCGTCAGCTCCAGCAGTTGTGCCCAGAAGCTCGTTGGTATCCATGTCGACGATGACGATCGCCCCCTTCGGCCAGTCACCGTGAACCGTGGCTTGATTGGTGCGGCTACCGGTCTCCACCGGTCACCAGTCAATGTGTGCAGTCTGCTCAGTGCGTGCCCGGGCCGCCCTCGTGGGACTGGCCCGGCGGAACACGCTCCGGGCAGCTGCCGTCAAGCGACCCGCCTGAGCCCCTCGAGCCCTCGAAGGGCTTCTCTACTAGCGCTCGTCGTGACCGTGCGCCATGCTCCGGGGTGCTTTCGAATCACCGGAAGCATCAGACCCTCCGGCAGGCTCGCCGGACCCCTCCCCTTGGAGTGCTCATGCTTGCGCTCGTCTCTGCCGCGATCTTCGCCCTCGCCCTGCTCCTCGACCTCGTCGAGGCGAACGTCGGGGACGCTCTGACCCCACAGACGCTGATGTTTGCCGGTCTGTTCTTCCTCGCGCTGCACCTGGGAGGGGTCGGCGGCGCGTCGCCGGTGAACGGCGGCTGGCGGGGGCGTGGGGGGAGCTCCCGCCGGCGGTAGGGGCTCGTACCACCCGCTCCCGTCATCACGCCGGAATGCACCAAGAGGTCACGGCGCGCTCCGCGCGTTCGTGGCCTCTTGGCGCCTGCTGCTGCTGCGCGGTGGTGGCGACTGTCGAGAAGCACGACAGATTGACTGGGCTCGCGGGCACCGTCAGGGCCACCTCCGTACTGTCGGGGCATGGCAGAGCTTGGGCGCGTCCCGTGGCCACCCGGACCGATCGCTACCGATCGACTTCTGCTCCGTCCGCCGGAGGCGCGCGATCGCGGGGCATTCGTCGCGCTTTACACATCGCCCGACGTCGGAACCTATACGGGCGGAGCGCGATCGCGTGAGGCGGTCGAACGCGCGCTGCCCGAGGCTCCACGGGGCCGTCCCGGTCATTTCGTGATCGACCTCGACGGAGCAATGGTCGGGATCGTTCAGCTCGAACGCCGGGACCTCGACTACGAGGTTCGCCAGGCGGCCGGCCACGTGGACCTCGGGTACCTCCTTCTTCCGGAGGCATGGGGACGGGGATACGCCACCGAAGCCTGCGAAGCCGCACTCAGCTGGTTCGCTGACGCACTGCCCGGTGAAGCCGTCGTACTCATCACCCAGACCGCCAACGTGCCGTCGATGCGCCTGGCATCGAGGCTGGGGTTTGTCGAGGTCGAGCGGTTCGAGGCATACAACGCCGAGCAGTGGTTCGGTACGTGGACCCCCGCCGCAGCGACTGGCCGAGCTGTGCCGACCGGTACTTAAAGTATCCGGGCCCGATTTCAAAGCATCATGCATCTCGACAACAGCTACAGGATCCGAGCAGCAGCATCTGGTCAGGACTGCATGTCCACGAACCGCGAGTAGTGCCCCTGGAACGCCACGACCAGCGTGTCCGTCGGTCCGTTTCGGTGCTTGGCCACGATGACGTCGGCCTCACCCGCGCGGGGTGACTCCTTCTCGTAGGCGTCCTCGCGGTGCAGCAGGATCACGATGTCGGCGTCCTGCTCGATCGAGCCCGACTCGCGCAGGTCGCTCATCTGCGGGCGCTTGTCGGTGCGCTGCTCGGCGCCACGGTTCAGCTGCGAGATGGCGATGACCGGGACCTCGAGCTCCTTGGCCAGCAGCTTGAGCGCTCGGGAGAACTCCGAGACCTCCTGCTGGCGGGACTCGACGCGCTTGCCGGACGACATCAGCTGCAGGTAGTCGATGACCACGAGCTTGAGGTCGTGCTTCTGCTTGAGCCGCCGGCACTTGGCGCGAATCTCCATGAGCGACATGTTGGGCGAGTCGTCGATGAACAGGGGCGCCTCGGAGATCTTGCCCATGGTCGCGGCGATCTTGGCCCAGTCGTCCTCGCCCATCTGACCGTTGCGCAGCTTCTGCAGGTGCACGCGCGCCTCGGCGGCGAGCAGACGCATGGTGATCTCGTTGCGGCTCATCTCGAGCGAGAACACGACGGACGTCATGTTGTGCTTGATCGACGCCGACCGGGCGATGTCGATGCCCATGGTCGAGTTGTGCGTCGGGATCATCGCGCGGCCCGCGAGGTACAGGTGTGACGCGTGCTCGATCTCGACGCAGCGGACCGGCACGGTCTCGATCGGCTCGACGGCCACGATGAACCGCTGGGTCAGTCGGGGAGTCGAGGGACGTCGGCGTTCCTTGTGAACGAGCCGCTTGCGCTCGAGGCCGAACACCTCGTCGTCAGTGGTGAACGTCAGCGTGTACGCGACCGACGACGCCTCGCTCCGCCCGGCCACGCGCTTCGTCGACCAGCCAGTCCGGTACCCGAGCGAGTGGACGAGCTCGCGCACGTCCTCGGCCAGCCGCCGGTTGGTCAGCGCAACCTGCGGAGAGCCGGTGGGGTTCACGGTCCCGCCGGTGTCCAGCAGTCCCGCGAGCAGGTCGCGTCGCTGCTGCTCGCTCGCCCGCAGGTAGCTCGCCGGGATGTGCTTGTTGCCCAGGACGCCGAGTGTCCGTAGCCGCCCATGGATGGTGCCGTTGGCGTCGTGGCATGCCTGGCAGCGCACGAGACCAGTCGTCGCCACGCCGCAGTCCGGGCAGGTCGGGGTGGGAACCGGGCCAGACAGCGTCTTGACCTTGCCCCCGCACGACCGCCCACAGGTAGGGACGTCCGAGCGTCGCGGTTCGAACGCCTGGCCGCAAACCTCGCAGTTGCGCGCGGCGACCGGCTCGACCGGTAGCTGGAGCGTGTACAGCCGCGCTGGGCCAGCACCACCGACAGCGGCACGAGCGACGAGGCCACGGCCTTCGATGAGCATCGCGATCTCGGGGTCTGCGCTCGTGAACCGGGCCGAGGCCGAGTGGCCGTCGCCGAGCCACACGCCGAGTGCGTACGGGTCGACCGGGAGATCCGCCGCAGGCAGCTGCAGTGCTGTCGTCGTCGCCACGGAGTGGTTCGCGCGCGCGTCGGCGGTCGCGCACCTCACGGTCGCGTGGATCTCCTCTGTGGTCCGAACAGCGCAGCCGCTGTTCCTGCGACGTTCCGCGCGGGTGGTGGTGGCCCACTGGTGAAGGGCGTCCGCGACGATCTCGCTGCCGTCGTCGAAGGTCACGCGGTAGGTCGGGCGCCCCGTCATGACGGGGGTCGCGCCCACGACACGCGTCGGCGTTCCGTCGGCGGCGAGGAGCTGGTCGCCGACCTGAACCTCGCCCATCGTCGTCCAGCCCGTCGGGGTAGCCAGCGGGGTGTCGAGCGCGAGCGCCTTGCCAATTGCAGGCCGGGCGGCCAGGACGATCATCTGCCCCGGGTGCAGCCCGTTGGTGAGGCGGTCCAGGTCGGAGAACCCGGTCGGCACGCCGATCATGCCCTCGCCGCGGTGGCCCGCGGCCTCGATCTCGTCGACGGCCCCGCCGATGATGTCGCCGAGGATCAGGTAGTCCTCCGACGACCGGCGCTCGGTCACGGCGTAGACCTCGGCCTGCGCGTTGTTCACGATCTCGTCGACGTCGCCGCCGTCCGTCCCGTACCCCAGCTGCACGATGCGGGTGCCCGCCTCGACCAGCTTGCGCAGCACCGAGCGCTCGCGCACGATCCGCGCGTAGTAGCCGGCGTTGGCGGCCGTCGGAACGGAGGAGATGAGGGTGTGCAGGTACGGCGCCCCGCCGATCCGCTGGATCTCCCCGCGCTTGGTCAGCTCGTCCGCGACGGTGATCGCGTCGGCCGGCTCGCCGCGGCCGTACAGGTCGATGATCGCGTCGTAGACGACCTCGTGCGCGGGGCGGTAGAAGTCCGTGCCGCGGATCTGCTCGACGACGTCGGCGATCGCGTCCTTGGAGATCATCATGCCGCCGAGCACGCTGCGCTCGGCGTCGAGGTCCTGCGGGGGGGTCCGGTCGTACCCGCCGCCGCCGCGGCTGGTGCCCGACGGCGCGCCGTACTCGAGCTCCTCGATCGTCATCTGGTCCCCATCATCTCGTCCGAACACATGTTCCATGGGGGGTCTGACATCCGCGCCCAAGTGGTCTGCCAGGCACAGCATCGGGTCCTCGCACACGCGACGTTAGGGCCCTCGCGGCGTCGTTCCAAACGCGCTCGGGCCCCTGTGCGGAACCTCTCCTGGATCTGTGGGGAAGCCCCGACATTCTGTGGAGCAACCCCTCGCCTACTGTGAGCAGGGCTGTGGATCGCGTCCGATTCTGTCCACAGGCCGTGGACAGGGGTGTGGACAGCGGCCGGATCTGCGACGGAGATCGGCGCGTCACCCGCAGTAACGCTGTACACGTGCTGTGGACGCGAGAAAGGTTTGCTGAGATTTCATCTGTCGGACACCGGCCGTCCGGTATCGATCGCCAGATACTGGCCCTCGCCGTTCCAGCGCTCGGTGCGCTCGTCGCCGAGCCGCTCTTTGTGCTCGTCGACTCCGCCGTCGTCGGCCACCTCGGCACCGCGCCGCTAGCCGGTCTGGCCCTGGCGTCGACCGTGCTGGTCACGGTCATCGGCCTGTGCGTCTTCCTCGCGTACGCCACCACCGCGGCCGTCGCCCGGCGCATCGGCGCAGGTGACCGCGCCGGTGCGCTGCAGGTCGGCGTGGACGGGATGTGGCTGGCGCTGGGCCTCGGACTCGTGCTCGCCGCGGCCACCTGGCTGAGCGCGCCGTGGCTGATCGAGGCCCTCGGGGCCGCCGACGAGGTCGCCCGCCAGGCCGTGCTCTACCTGCGCTGGTCCGCACCCGGCCTGCCCGGGATGCTCCTGGTCCTCGCCTCCACCGGCGCCCTGCGCGGCCTGCTCGACACCCGCACCCCGCTCGTCGTCGCCGCCGTCGGCGCGGTGGTCAACGCCGCGCTCAACGTGGCGCTGGTCTACGGCGTGGGTATGGGGATCGCCGGGTCCGGGCTGGGGACCGCCCTGACGCAGCTCGGCATGGCGGTCGCCCTGACGGTCGTCGTCGTGCGGGGCGCGCGCTTTGCCGGTGCCCAGCTGCGCCCGGCCGCGGGTGGCATCTGGGCCAATGCGCGCGCCGGCACGCCGCTGTTCGTCCGCACGCTGTCGCTGCGCCTGGCCATCCTGCTCACCGTCTGGGTGGCCACCGGGCTGGGCGCCGTCGAGCTGGCCGGGCACCAGGTGGTCAACGCCGTCTGGGGTCTGGCGGCGTTCGCGCTCGACGCCCTGGCGATCGCCGCGCAGGCGCTCGTCGGGCACGCCCTCGGCGCCGCCGACGTCCCGCGCGTGCGGGCCGTCCTGCGTCGGACCCTGCAGTGGGGCATCGGGGCCGGCGCCGTGCTCGGCCTGCTCCTCGGCGGGCTCGCCTGGTTCTACGTGCCGCTCTTCACGTCCGACGACGACGTGCGCCGGGCCGCCGTGGTCGCGCTCGTCGTCGCCGCCGTGACGATGCCGATGGCCGGCTGGGTGTTCGTGCTCGACGGCGTGCTCATCGGCGCCGGCGACGGCCGCTTCCTCGCCTGGGCCGGCATGGCGACGCTGGCGGTCTACGTGCCGTTCGCGCTGGCGGTGCGGCAGGCCGCTCCGCCGGGTGCGGCGGGTCTCGCCTGGCTGTGGGCGGCGTTCGCGGGCGTGTTCATGCTCGCCCGGGCGGTCACCACCGGCTGGCGCGCCCGCGGCACCGCCTGGATGGTCACGGGGACCTGACCCGCCCGCCCACTCCCACGCAGCGCACCGGACGCAGAAGCGCCCCGCACCGGCGAACGGGGCGGGGCGCTTCTGGTGGTGCTCAGCTCAGGCTGCGACGACCTTGACGGTCACCGTGGCCGACACGTCTGCGTGCAGACGGACCGACACCTGGTACTCGCCGAGGGCCTTGATCGGCTGACCGATCTCGACCTTCCGCTTGTCGATCTGCGGAGCGCCGGACTTCTTGACCGCCTCGGCGATCTCGGCGGTCGTGACGGCACCGAACAGACGGCCCGACTCGCCGGCCTTGGCCGTGACGACGACCGGCTTGCTCTGCAGCGAGTCGCGGATCGCCTTGGCGTCGTCGAGCGTCGCGATCTCGCGGGCCTTGCGGGCCTTGCGGATCGCCGTGACGTCCTTCTCGGCGCCCTTGGTCCAGGCAGTCGCCAGGTTGCGCGGGACGAGGAAGTTCCGGGCGTACCCGTCCTTCACCTCGACCACGTCACCGGGCTCACCGAGACCGGTGACCTCGTGGGTCAGGATGATCTTCGCCATGATGGTCCCCTTTCTCAGCGCGCCGACGACGAGTACGGCAGCAGGGCCATCTCGCGAGCGTTCTTGACAGCGCGCGCGATCGCGCGCTGCTCCTGCGTGGACACACCGGTCACCCGGCGAGCGCGGATCTTCCCGCGGTCGGAGATGAACTTGCGCAGCAGCGCAGTGTCCTTGTAGTCGACGACATCGATCTTCGCCGCCTTGAGCGGGTTCAACTTCTTCTTGGGCTTACGAACCACGGGCTTGGCCATCGTGGTGCTCCTTGTCTGCTGGAGCCCTGGGCGTTGCCGTGCCCAGGGATGGGGAATGTCTGAGTGTCAGGCGCCGATCAGAACGGGGGCTCGTCGGAGTAGCCGGCACCGCCAGCACCACCCGCGGGCGTCGCCCACGGGTCGTCCTGCTGGTTGCCGCCACCGCCGCCGCCACCGAATCCGCCGCCACCGCCACCGTTGTTGAAGCCGCCGCCGCCCCCGCCGCCGAAGCCACCGCCGCCGCCACCCGAACGCTGGGTCCGGGTGACCTTGGCCGTGGCGTAGCGCAGGGACGGGCCGACCTCGTCGACCTGGAGCTCGTACACGGTGCGCTTCTCGCCCTCGCGGGTCTCGTAGGAGCGCTGCACGAGCCGGCCGGTCACGATGACGCGGGTGCCCTTGGTGAGCGACTCGGCGACCGACTCGGCCGCCTCCCGCCAGATCGAGCAGCGGAGGAACAGCGTGTCGCCGTCCTTCCACTCGTTGCTCTGGCGGTCGAACGTACGGGGGGTGGACGCGACGGTGAAGTTCGCGACAGCGGCCCCCGAAGGGGTGAAGCGCAGCTCGGGATCCCCGGTCAGGTTCCCGATCACCGTGATGACGGTCTCACCGCTCATGCCCTGCTCCTCGTTCGTTCGATCAGTCGGTAGGTGTGGGACCGCACGTTACGGGCGGCCGCCCACAGGAGATCAGGCGTCGGCGCGCATGACCTTGGTCCGCAGGACGACCTCGTTGAGGCCGAGCTGACGGTCGAGCTCCTTGGCGGTCGCAGGCGTCGCGTGGAAGTCGATGACGGCGTAGATGCCCTCGGACTTCTTCTGGATGTCGTAGGCAAGCCGACGACGGCCCCAGATGTCGACCTTGTCGACAGTGCCCCCGTCGGTCTTGATGACCGTCAGGTACTTGTCGAGCGACGGAGCAACGGTGCGCTCTTCGATCTCGGGGTCAAGGATGATCATGAGTTCGTACTGACGCAGGCTCATACCCACCTCCTCTGGTCTTCACGGCCACGGTCGATCCGTGGCAGGAGGGTGTGTGCGTCGCTGGCCGCAGTGATCCGTCCATTTCGACGGAGCCCTCCGGGCACAGCAATGTTCTAGGGTACCGGCCGCCGGGCCAGGCCCGAAATCGCCTGGGGAAAACCAGGTACCGGGCGATCCGGTGAGGGGCGCACCGCCCCTCACCGGGATCACGGCTCGACGGGGGCGGTCTCCGTCGGCACGGGCACCGGCGGCGCGGTCGGGACCGGCTTCGGCTTCGGCCCCGTCGACACGACGACGGTCACCGAGCTGCCGGGCGCCAGGGCCGCGCCCCCCTTCGGGTCCACGCGGATCACGCGGCCGGCCGTCACGGTGTCGGACGGCTCGGAGACGACGCTCGCGGTGAGCCCGGCGTTGACGATGGTCGCGGTCGCGTCCGCCTCGAGCTTGCCCTCGAGCCCGGCCGGGACGGTGACCTCCGTGGGCGCCTCCTGCGTCGGCTCCACCGTCGGCGCGACCGTCTCGGACGGCGCCTGGGTCGCGGTCGGGGAGGGCTTGCCGCCGACGTTCGCCCGCTCCGGGAACTCCAGGACCTCGGCGTACTGCGGCTGCGCGAACACGTCCTTCATGTACGACTGCCACAGGAAGGCCGGCCAGGTGGATCCGGTGACGAACTTGACCTTGCCGATCTGCCCGATCGACTCCTGGGACTTGCCGTCCTCACCGATCTGGCTCAGCGACACCTCGGTGACGATGTTGGGAGTGAAGCCGACGAACCAGGCGGCCTTGTTGTCGTTCGTGGTCCCGGTCTTGCCGGCGACGGGGCGGTCGAGCGGCTTGATCCACTGCTTGCCGGACCCCTTCTGCACCACCTGCGTCATGGCGTACGTGGCGTCGGCGATCACGTCCGCGGCGAACGCCTGCTCCGTCGGGTCCTTGTGCTGGTACGCGACCGAGCCGTCGGGGTTGGTGACGGTGCGGACGATGTACGGGTCGACCCGGACGCCGCCCGAGGCGATGGTGGCGTAGGCCCCGGCCATGTCCATCGGGTTCAGGGTCTCGGTGCCGAGCACGTTGGCGCGGTTGGTGTCCACGGGCGCGGTCAGACCGGCGCGCTCGGCCACCTGGGCCGTCTTCTCCGGGCCGATCTCCAGGTTCAGCTGCGCGTACACGGTGTTGACCGACTGCGCGGTCGCCTCGACGAGGTCGATGTTCCCGAAGCCGTCGTTCCCGAAGTTGTTGACCTTCCAGTCGCCGAACTCCTGGGGCGTCCTGCCGCTGTAGCGCGTCTTCAGGGCGATGCCCTGCTCGAGCGCGGCGATGAGGGTGAACGGCTTGAACGTCGAGCCGGGCTGGATGAGGTCGAACGTCGCGGTGTTGCGCTGGTCGGCCAGGAAGTCCGGCCCGCCGTACAGGGCCACGATCGCGCCGTCCTTGGGGTCCACCGAGGAGAGCGACACCCGGGTGCGCTCGTGCGGCGTGGCGCCGTCCTGGCCGGGGAGCGTGCCGGCGCGGAAGGCGCCGACCTGTCCCTCGGCCGCCGCCTGGAGCGGCTGCTGGATCGTCGTGACGACCGACAGTCCACGGCGGTTGATCTGGTCGTCCGTGAGGGCGAGCGGCTCGCGCTTGAGCTCGTCACGCACCATCTCGAGCAGGTGGCCCTTGGGGCCGGCCATCGTGTTGTCCCGCTTGTACTCCACCGTCGGCGGGAAGACCATCGGCGCCCGCTCGGCGGCCGTGAGCCAGCCCTCCTCCTCCATGGAGTCGAGCACGATGTTCCAGCGCGCCTCGGCCTTCTCGGGCGCCTTGGCCGGGTCCCAGTTGTTGGGCGACGGGATGATCCCGGCCAGCAGGGCTGCCTGCTCGCGGGTCAGGTCCTTGGCGTCGACGTCGAAGTACGCCCGGGCGGCGGCCTGGATGCCGTACGAGTCGCGACCGAAGTAGATCGTGTTGAGGTACCGCTGCATGATCTCGGTCTTGGACTCCACCTTGGCGATCTTGATCGCCAGGATGGTCTCCTTGAACTTGCCGACGTAGTCGGTCGTCGTCTCGTCGACGTAGTACCGCTCCACGTACTGCTGCGTCAGGGTCGACCCACCCTGGGTCGGGCCGCCGCGCAGGTTGTTGAGCAGCGCGCGGCCCATGCCGGTGATCGACACCCCGCTGTTGTTGGTGAAGAACGTCTTGTCCTCGGCGGCGGCGACCGACTGGCCGACGTACTCGGGCAGCGTCTCGTACTCGACGAGCGTGCGCTTCTGCGCCGCGAACGTCCCCATCACCGGGCCGGGGGAGCCGTCGGGGTTGTTGGCGTAGTAGACCGTGGTCGTCTGCGCCTTGGTGTCGTCCGCCGGGTTCGGGATCTCCGTGCTGGCGTACGCGGCGACGAGCGCGCCGGCGCCGAGGAACGCGACCGCGAGGATCGCGCCGAGCACGAAGCGCCACGACGGCAGCCAGCGGTGCAGGCCCTGGTAGCCGGAACGGGGGTAGTCGAAGAAGCGTCGCTTGGTGGCGCTGCTGGGCGACGAGCTCGCCGTTCCGCGGGGCGCGGTGCGCTTGCCCCGGGCGGGAGCCCTTCGATTCGTGCCTGCCAACGCGCTGCCTTCCGTTCGGGTGCTTGGTCGGGCCGGGCCTGCCGCCGGTCGTGGACCGGTTTCGGGCAGGCGTCAGCCGCGCAGCCCAGTATGGGGGACCTCGCCGTGCGTGCCAGGTACTCCGCCGCACGATCCGGTCAGCCTTCACACGATCGGCACCGTGCACGCCAACCCCGGACGCACCCGTCGTCCCACGCGCGCGGACGCAGTGGCGTGGGTCACTGCACTTGCTGCGCCGACGTTCCCGACATATTCTCCGGATGTATCGAGTTGATACATCGAGTTCGACCCCGACCCGAGGAGGTGCCGAGTGCGCGGACGTTCTGACGTCCTGGAGCCCGCCATCCTCGGCCTGCTCCACGAGTCCCCGATGCACGGGTACGAGCTGCGCAAGCGGCTCAACCTCGTGCTGGGCTCGTTCCGTGCGCTGTCGTACGGCTCGCTGTACCCCTGCCTGAAGTCGCTCGCCGACCGCGGGTGGATCCAGGGCATCGAGTCGATCGACACCACGCACGCCGTGGCGTCCAAGCGCGCCCGCATCGTCTACCAGCTGACCGCCGACGGCAAGGAGCACCTGCAGCAGGTGCTCGCGTCGTCGGGACCGGCCACGTGGGAGGACGAGAACTTCGACGTCCGGTTCGCCTTCTTCGGGCAGACCGACGCGGAGACCAGGCTCCGGATCCTCGAAGGTCGGCGCACGCGCCTGACCGAACGACTCGAGAACGTCCGACAGTCCTTCGCCCGCACCCGCGAGCGCATGGACGAGTACACCCTCGAGCTCCAGCGGCACGGCCTCGAACAGGTCGAGCGTGAGGTCCGCTGGCTCGACGGGCTGATCGACAACGAGCGTGGCCTCGGCCGCACCCGTCCAGCAGGCACCGGCCGCCCGGCCGTTGCTGACACATCCGTTGGGGACGACGACGTCGACCTCGCGCGAATCACCGAGAAGGAGCGAGGATGACCTCCATCCGCGTCGCCATCGTCGGCGTCGGCAACTGCGCCGCGTCGCTCGTCCAGGGCGTGCACTACTACGCCGACGCCGACCCGACCAGCACCGTTCCCGGACTGATGCACGTCCAGTTCGGCGACTACCACGTGCGGGACATCGAGTTCGTGGCGGCGTTCGACGTCGACGCGAAGAAGGTCGGCTTCGACCTGTCCGAGGCCATCGGCGCCTCGGAGAACAACACGATCAAGATCGCCGACGTGCCCCCGCTCGGCGTGACCGTGCAGCGTGGCGTGACCAACGACGGTCTCGGCAAGTACTACCGCGAGACGATCACCGAGTCCGACGCCGAGCCGGTCGACATCGTCGCCGCCCTGCGCGAGGCCCGCGTCGACGTCCTGATCTGCTACCTGCCCGTCGGGTCCGAGATCGCCGCGAAGTACTACGCGCAGTGCGCGATCGACGCCGGCGTCGCGTTCGTCAACGCGCTGCCCGTCTTCATCGCCTCCGACCCGGTCTGGGCCGCGAAGTTCGAGGCCGCCGGCGTCCCGATCGTCGGCGACGACATCAAGTCGCAGGTCGGCGCCACCATCACGCACCGCGTGCTCGCGAAGCTCTTCGAGGACCGCGGCGTCGTGCTGGACCGCACGTACCAGCTGAACGTCGGCGGCAACATGGACTTCAAGAACATGCTCGAGCGCGAGCGCCTGGAGTCCAAGAAGCTCTCCAAGACGCAGGCCGTGACCTCCAACCTGACCGGCCCCCTGGGCGGCAAGAAGGAGGACCGCAACGTCCACATCGGCCCGTCGGACTACGTCGCGTGGCTCGACGACCGCAAGTGGGCCTACGTCCGCCTCGAGGGTCGCGCGTTCGGCGAGGTGCCCCTGAACCTCGAGTACAAGCTCGAGGTCTGGGACTCGCCCAACTCGGCCGGCATCATCATCGACGCCCTGCGCGCCGCGAAGATCGCCAAGGACCGCGGCGTCGGCGGCCCGATCCTGTCGGCCTCGACGTACTTCATGAAGTCCCCGCCGGTCCAGATGGAGGACACCCTGGGCCGCGCCCAGCTGGAGGCCTTCATCAACGGTGAGAACGAGCGCTGAGCTAGCCGAAGGCGCCGCACCCCCCGGGTGCGGCGCCTTCGTCGTGTGAAGAGTTCGTCACGGCAGGCGGTGCGAAGTCTTCACTCGAAGTCGCCTGTGCATGGCCTCGGCGGCTGGACCCTGACGTGCGGGACCGTGGCTGGGTGAGCGACGGCGCGCGACTGCCCCCACAGCTCGACGACGTGGCCCGGGAGACGGTATCTCGACAGGACGCGGTGGTGACCACAGCGCAGATGCAAGCCTGGGGCGTCAGCCGGTCGGTCGTCGCGCGCCGCGTCGGGTCCGGCCAGTGGCAGCACCTCTGGCGCGGGGTCGTCGTCGTGCATTCCGGGAACGTCACATGGCGGCAGCGCGCACGCGGCGCGCTCCTGTACGCAGGCAGAGACGCGGCCCTGTCGCACGGCTCGGCCGCGTTCATCCACGGGATCGTCGCCGCCCCGGGGTCGGATCTCGTCGTGAGCATCCCCGTCAACCGGGTGGTGACGCCTCAACCGGGACTCGTGGTCCGGCGACGTCGGGTGATGCCGTACGCCGGTGGTCGACTGCGAACGGTCGGAGTCGATTCCACTGTCCTGGACCTGGTCGACCAGATGCGTTCCGAGGACGAGGTCGTCGGCGTGGTGTGCGACGCACTCCGCACCGGCGTGCTGCCGGGCCGCCTCCTCATGCACGCCGGACAGCGGCGTCTGCTGCGCCACCGCGCGCTGCTCACGGAACTCCTCGGGGAGTCGAGTCAGGCTGTCGAGTCGCCGCTCGAGCACCGGTACGCGCGGGACGTCGAGCGGCGGCACGGCCTACCGGCCGCCCGGGCACAGGTGTCCGAGAGGGTCGACGGCCGGTGGATCCGTGCGGACCGCGTGCACGTCGGGCTCGGCGTACGGATCGAGCTCGACGGGCAGCTGGCCCACCCGTTCGGGCGTACCGACGACGACACGTGGCGGGACAACGCCGTCGTGATCGCGCGCGACGAGGTCACGCTGCGCTACCGCTGGCGGCACGTCGCCGTCGACCCGTGCGCCACAGCCGCCCAGGTGGCCGCCGCCCTGCGATCCCGCGGCTGGGAGGGCAACGCCACGCGCTGCAGCCACACCTGCGCGGTGTCGCCCAACCAGAAGACTTCGTCCCGGTGAGCAGGACCAGGTCTTCGGGATCACGGGACCACCGGCCGGCGGCGTGACCGAGCGCTGATTCTCGGGTGCGAGGATGAGCCGGTGCAGGTGATCTCCGACCTCAAGGCCCTCTGGCCCCTCAAGGACTTCCGCAAGCTGTTCGCCGTCCGGCTCGTGAGCCAGAGCGCCGACGGCATGTTCCAGGTCGGACTCGCCACGCTCTTCTTCTTCTCGCCGGAGAACGCGAGCACCGCGACCGGCGTCGCGGCGGCGTTCGCGGTGCTGCTGCTGCCGTTCACGATCGTCGGCCCGTGGGCGGGGGTGCTGCTCGACCGGTGGCGCCGCCGGCAGGTGCTCTTCGTCGGCAACCTGGTGCGGGTCGCCATCACCGTGGTCATCGCGCTGCTCATGCTCACCGAGGGCGTCGGCCCGGCCGTGTACGTCCTCGCGCTGGTCAACCTGTCGATCAACCGGTTCCTGCTGTCGGCGCTCAGCGCGTCGCTGCCGCGCACGGTCGACGGTCCGCTGCTGCTCACCGCGAACTCCCTGACCCCCACCCTCGGGGCCGGGGCGGCCGGGGTCGGCGGTGCGATCGGCCTGGTGCTCGGCCTGGTGCTGCCGGCCGGTCGGGGGCGCGACGCGGCGGCGCTGTTCATCGCCGCCGCCGTCATGGCGATCGCCGCCGCGCTGGCCACCCGGCTGGGCAAGGACCGGCTGGGTCCCGACCAGCGCGCCGACGCCCGCCAGATGAAGGCCGCGCTGAGCAGCCTCGCCCACGGGCTGGTGGCCGGTGCTCGGCACCTGATCGCCCGCCGGACCCCGGCGCGCGCGCTCGGGATCATGGCCGCTCACCGGTTCCTGTACGGCGTGACGTTCATCGCCAGCATCCTCATCGCCCGCAACCTGCTGTCGAACCCGGCGGACCCCGACGAGGGCCTGCGCACCTTCGGGCTGGTGCTGGGCGCCTCGGCGGCCGGGTTCGTGCTGGCCGTGATCCTGACGCCGGTGCTGTCGCCGCGCACCGGGCCGCACGTGTGGATCGTGCTCTGCCTGGGTCTGGCCGCGCTCAGCCAGCTGCTGCTCGTCGCGTCGGCGAGCAAGCCGGCCGTGCTGGTGGCCGCCGGTTTCCTCGGCCTGGCCGCCCAGGGCGCCAAGATCGCGGTCGACACGATCGTGCAGCGCGACACCGACGACGCCTACCGCGGCCGCGCGTTCTCGCTGTACGACGTCCTCTACAACGCCGCGTTCGTCGGCGCCGCGGCCCTCGGGGCCGTCACGTTGCCGGACACCGGCTACTCCCGCGGCCTGTTCCTCGCCCTCGCCGTCGCCTACGCCGGGTTCGCAGCCCTGTACGGCTCGGCGTCCCGAGGGGTACCCACGGCGCACACCCCCGAGGCACGATTGGCCTCGTGAGCAGTGACGACAGGGTGGTCGGGCGGCAGGACGACCTGCCCCTGGACGCCGTGCTCGCCAGCGACCTCGCGATGTCCATCTCGGACGCGCAGCGGCCCGACGACCCTCTGGTCTGGGTCAACGGCGCGTTCAGCCGCCTGACGGGGTACCCGCTCGACGAGGTGCTGGGGCGCAACTGCCGGTTCCTGCAGGGCGCGGACACCGACCCGATCGCCGTGGCCCGCGTCCGGGTCGCGCTGGACGAGGACCGCGCGGTGGCCACCGTCCTGCGCAACTACCGGCGCGACGGCACGCCGTTCTGGAACCAGATGGTCATCAGCCCCGTGGTCGACGGGTCCGGCCGGATCACGCACCACATCGGCATCCAGGCCGACGTCACGGACCGCGTGGACGGCGACCGGGTGCGCGACCTGGAGATCGAGCTGGTCGACGAGGTGACGGCGCGACTGGGGCTGCTCGCGCACATCAGCGACGAGCTGGCCGTCCACCTCGACTACGACGCGGCGGTCGACGCGCTCGGCGACCTCGCGATCCCGTCGTTGGCCAGCTGGGGCTTCGTCGCCATCACGGACGACCGCGGCCGGTTCTCCCGGGTGCACCTGGTGGCCGGCGACCCGCGGAACCGCGACGTCGTCGAGGCCCTGGCCGGTGAGGACCTCAGCTGGCTGGTGCGCGCCCCGAAGGTCGTGGAGGCGCTGCACAGCAGTCCCGGCTTCGTCGCCGCGCCGTACGCGATCGACACCATGGGGCTCCCCGACCGCACGACCCCGGCGCAGCTCGAGCTGCTGCGCCGGCTCGGGCTCGGCCAGGCCATGATCGTGCCGCTGCGTGCGCGCGACCGCGTGCTGGGGGTGCTGACGCTCGTCGCGGCCGACGGGTTCAGCGCCGAGGTGGTGGTGACCGCCGCCCACCTCGGGCGTCGCGCGGGCCTGGCGCTGGACAACGTCCGGCTGTTCCTCGCGGAGCGAACCGCGGCGCTGACCCTGCAGCACAGCCTCCTGCCCGAGATCCCCCACCTCCCCGACCTCGACGTCGCCTCCGCGTACGTCCCGTCCGGCCGCCACGCGGAGGTCGGCGGGGACTGGTTCGACGTCCTGCCCCTGCCGGACGGCACGATCGGGCTCGCCGTCGGTGACGTCGTGGGGCATGACCTGCGGGCCGCGGCGGCGATGGGTCAGCTCCGGTCGCTGCTGCGGTCGTACGCGTGGGAGGGGTCAGCACCGGGCGAGGTGCTGGCCCGGGCCGACGAGCTGGTGCGCGGCCTGGACATCGCCGACGTCGCCACGTGCACGTATCTGCGCTGGCGGTCGGTCGACGGGGGCGCAGAGGTCTCCTACGCGCGCGCCGGCCACCCGCCGCCGCTGCTGCGGCTCGCCGGCGGTGAGGTGCGCCTGCTCGACGCCGGCCTGTCCACGCCGATCGGGCTCGGCGGCCCGGGCGGCGCGCAGGCCTCCGTGGACGTGCCGTCCGGCTCGACCCTCGTGCTCTACACCGACGGGCTCGTGGAGCGTCGCGACCGCGGCCTGCGCGAGGGGATCGCCGCCCTCGTCGCCGAGCTCGCGGCCCTGCCCGACGACGCCGACTCCACCACGGTCAAGGACCGGCTCGTCAACGCGTTCGTCGGCACCCACCCGGAGGACGACGTCTGCCTCCTCGTGGTCAGGAGCGAGCCGCCCACCAGCTGAGCAGCTCCTCGCGCGCCGCATCGGGCCCCAGGGGCCCGCGCTCCATCCGCAGCTCGAGCAGGTACTTGTAGGCCTCGCCGACCTCACGACCCGGCGGCAGGTCGAGGATCGCCATGATCTGCGTCCCGTCGAGGTCGGGCCGGATCGAGCTCAGCTCCTCCTGCTCACGCAGGCGCGCGATCCGCTGCTCCAGGTCGTCGTACGCCGCCGACAGCTGCGCCGCCTTGCGCACGTTCCGCGTGGTGCAGTCGGACCGGGTCAGCCGGTGCAGCCGCTCCAGCAGCGGTCCGGCGTCCGTGACGTAGCGGCGCACCGCGGAGTCGGTCCACGCACCCTCGCCGTAGCCGTGGAAGCGCAGGTGCAGCTCGGTCAGCCGCGCGACCGCCTGCACGGTGGCCTTGTCGAAGCGCAGCTCCTTGAGCCGCTTGGCCACCAGCTTGGCGCCGACCATCTCGTGGTGGTGGAAGCTGACGCCCCCGCCCTCCTCGAACCGCCGCGTGCGCGGCTTGCCGATGTCGTGCAGCAGCGCGGCCAGCCGCAGCACGAGATCGGGTCCGGGGACGGCGCCGTCGGGGCCGGTCTCCAGCGCGATCGCCTTGTCGAGGACCATCAGCGAGTGCTCGTAGACGTCCTTGTGCCGGTGGTGCTCGTCGATCTCCAGGCGCAGCGCGGGCAGCTCGGGCAGCACGTGCTGCGCCAGCCCGGTGTCCACCAGCACCTCGAGCCCGGTCCGCGGCTGCACCGAGAGGAGCAGCTTGCTGAGCTCGTCGCGCACCCGCTCGGCCGACACGATCGCGATCCGGTCGGCCATCTCGACGATCGCCTCGCGCGCGGCGGGGTCGACGGCGAACCCCAGCTGGGCGGCGAAGCGTGCGGCGCGCATCATGCGCAGCGGGTCGTCGTCGAACGACTGCCGAGGGTCCACGGGCGTGCGCAGCACACCGGCGGCCAGGTCGGTGAGGCCGTCGAACGGGTCGACGAACGTCAGGTCCGGGACGCGGACGGCCATGGAGTTCACGGTGAAGTCGCGGCGGGACAGGTCGCCCTCGAGCGAGTCGCCGA
This sequence comes from Cellulomonas fengjieae, assembly GCF_018388465.1. Lineage (NCBI taxonomy): Bacteria > Bacillati > Actinomycetota > Actinomycetes > Micrococcales > Cellulomonadaceae > Cellulomonas > Cellulomonas fengjieae. The sequence continues at coordinate 3,968,620 of NZ_CP074404.1, forward strand.
ACGCGACCTGCGGCTTGCGTGACGTGGGGTCGTACTCGTCGGAGCGGTACGTGGTCACCTCGACGACGACGTCCTGCGCGAGCGACGCGCGGCGACCGGCGAACCGGCGGGCGCCGATGGTGCCGAACTCCTTGCCGATGTCCCAGTGCGCGTCGCCCCAGCGGGCCAGGATCGCCTGCGTCTGGTCCGGGTCCGCGGAGGTCGTGAAGTCCAGGTCGGCCGACGAGCGCCCGAGGAACGCGTCCCGCACCGGACCGCCGACGAGGGCGAGCTCGTGCCCCGCGGCACGGAAGAGCTCACCCAGCTCCAGGGCGTCGGGCGGCAGCGCGGCGAGCACGCTCAGCGCACGCTTCTGCAGGGCAACCAGGGCGGCGCTCGGGTCGGGGAGCTCGGGGCTGACGGGCGGATCGAGGGACGGCACTCGTCCAACCCTGCCAGATCCTTTCCCTGCCCAGGACGCTGCGCGGACCGGGCGAGGGTGTTCATGTCGTTACAGTGTCGATATGTCGAGCCCGGTGCGCCCACCCGTACCCGGGGGTGTGCCAGCGCCGCCGGGCGGCCATCCGCTGCGCATCGACCCGAGGCACACGGTGGCTCGGGTCCCTGCGGTGCCGCTGCCCGTGGTCGACGAGACGTCGGCCGGCGGCATCGTCGTGAGCCGACGCGAGGGCGTGGACCACGCCGCCGTCATCGCCCGTCGCAACCGCGCCGGCCGCCTCGAGTGGTGCCTGCCGAAGGGCCACCTGGAGGGCGACGAGACGCCCGAGGAAGCGGCTGTCCGCGAGATCGCGGAGGAGACCGGCATCACCGGCCGCATCCTGCGGCGCCTGGGCGTCATCGACTACTGGTTCAGCGGCGACGACCGCCGCGTGCACAAGGTCGTCCACCACTTCCTCCTCGGCGCGACCGGTGGGTCCCTCTCGGTGGAGGGCGACCCCGACGGCGAGGCGGAGGACGCCGCCTGGGTCCCGGTGGTCGACCTGCGCGGAGTCCTCGCGTACCCGAACGAGCGGCGACTGGCCGAGGCGGCACACCTCGTGCTCGTCGGCGAGGAATGAGCGCCGGCTCGCTGCGACGCCGGGTGCTCGGTGCGGCCCTGGCGGTCGTCGGCGCTCTCGCACTCGCGGCCCCCGTCGCCGGACCCGCCGTCGCGGCGACCGAGCAACCCGAGCTCGCGGTCTCCGTGCAGGTCACCGAGGTGTCGCCGAGCATCCTGCGGCCGGGAGAGGACCTGCGCGTCCGCGCGACGCTCCGCAACGACTCCGACGAGGCGATCGCTCAGCCGAGCGCCGCCCTGCGGATCAGCCGCTTCCGGATCAGCTCGCGCGCCGAGGTCGACGCATGGGCGACCGCCGGCACCACGGGACTCAGTCGCACCTCCCGGGTCGCCGCCGCCCCCGTCGCCGAACCCCTGCTGCCGGGCGCGAGCGTGGCCGTCGAGCTCGTCGTCCCGGCCGCCGACGTCCGGCTCCTCGACGGGGCGGACACCTGGGGACCGCGTGGCCTCGTGGTCGAGGTGCTGGACGGCACGAGCCGGGTGGGCCTCCAGCGCACCTTCCTGCTGTGGCTGACCACCGACGACGTACCGCGGACGCAGCTCTCGCTGCTGGTGCCGGTGGTCGGGCCGCCGACCGCGCCGGCGGACGCCGACCCCGCGACGGCGTCCGCGCTCGACGACCAGGTCGCGCCCGGTGGGCGGCTGCGCGACCTGTCGAGCGTGATCGCGGCTTCGCCGAACATCGGTGTCGCGGTGGATCCGGCGCTCCTCGCGGACGCGTCGGCCGGGGGCGAGGAAGCCCGCAGCTGGGCGGCGGAGCTGACGGACGAGCTGGCGGGGCACGATGCCATCGCGCTGCCGTGGTCCGACCCGGACATCGCCGCGGCGGCGCACGCGGGCCACCCGGACCTGGTCCGGCTGGCCGCGGACCGCACCGCGCAGGCTGGGATCCCCGCACTGACCGCGGCCGGGCTGCTGTGGGCGCCGGGGACGGACCTGCCGGACCAGTCGACCGCTGCCGTGACCGCACAGGTGGGTGCGGGCGTGCTCGTCCTGCCGCCCGTGGCCCCCGACGACGGTGACACCCCGGGCGCGGCCGTGCGCGTGCAGACGACCGCCGGCCCCGTGAACGCCCTGGCACCGGACGCGACGCTCACCCAGCTGCTCACCGCACCGCGCGCGGTCGACGAGGGCGCGACGACGACGACGACCGTGCAGCGTGCGCTCACCGAGCTCGCCGTCATTTCGCGGGAGAGCGACGACCCGCCGCACCTGCTGGTCGCGCCGGGGCGCGACTGGGAGCCCGACGTGGCCACGGTGACGGCGCTGACGAACGCGTTCTCCGCCGCGCCCTGGGTGCGCGTCGCACCCGTGTCCGCGCTCGTCGAGTCGCCGTCGCCGGACGCACGGGTCACCCTCCCGAGCCGGGCGGTCTCCGACGACGAGCTCGCACCGTCGGACGTCGGCGCCCTGGCCGACGCCCGGACGCGCGCCGTCGCGTTCGCCGGGGTGACCAGCGAGCCGGCGACGCTGCTGGACGGCGTCGACACCGAGGTCCTGGACCCGCTGTCGGTGGCGTGGCGCGCCGAGCCCGAGCGCCGGGCGGCCCTGGTCGCCGAGGTGGTCGCAGACATCGACGCGCGCACGACCGGCCTGAGCATCGCCGACCTCAGCGACGTCCGCGTCGTCGCGGCCGACAGTGCGCTGCCCATCGTCGTACGCAACCAGCTGGCCGTGCCCGCGACCGTCCTGCTCGACGTCACCCCCCGGACCGCGTGCCTGGAGGTCGGCGAGGTGGAACCCGTCGTGCTGGACGCCCGGAGCGAGAAGAGCGTGCGGATCCCGATGCACGCCCGCGCCAACTGCACCGTGACCGTCAGCGCCCAGCTCACCGCGCCCGACGGCCTGGCGGTGTCCCCGCCCGTGGAGTTCACTGCGCAGGTGGCGCCCACGATCGAGAGCATCGGCACCGTGGTCATCGGCGTGCTGCTCGCGCTCGGCCTGGTGCTCGGCATCGTCCGGACCGTGCGGCGCGGCCAGAGCGCCCGGCGTGGCGCACGCATCGCCGCCGAGGCCGACGCCCCGACGTCGCTGCCCGTGCTCGGCGGCGCCCCCGACGACGACGCGACCGGACAGGCCCGATGACCGACGACGGCACCCGTCGCGGCGCCGCCCTCATGGCGTCCGGCACGGCGGTCTCCCGTGGGCTGGGCCTGCTGCGCGGCATGGTCATGGTCAGCGCGATCGGCGCCACCGGCCAGGCCGCCGACGCGTTCGCGGTGGCCAACAAGCTGCCGAACGTCCTGTACATGCTGCTCGCGGGCGGTGTGCTGAACGCGATCCTCGTCCCGCAGGTGGTGCGCGCCTACAAGCGCAAGGTCGGTCAGGAGTACGTCGACCGGCTGCTGACCTTCGGGTTCGCGGCGCTGGCAGCCGTGACCGTGGTGCTCACGCTCGCGGCGCCGCTCCTCGTGAACCTGTACTCGGACTTCGACAACCCGGCGCAGCAGGCGCTCGCGACGGCGTTCGCCTACTGGTGCATCCCGCAGCTCTTCTTCTACGGCGTGTACGGCCTGCTGGGTCAGGTGCTCAACGCGCGCGGGTCGTTCGGTCCGTACATGTGGGCGCCCGCGGTCAACAACCTGGTCGCCATCGTCGGGTTCGGCGTGTTCATCGCGGTCTTCGGCGTGTGGTCGCGCTCGGACGTGGTCGAGGCGTCCACGTGGACCGCGGGGCAGACGGCGCTGCTCGCGGCCGCCGCGACGCTCGGGGTGGTCGCCCAGGCCGTGGTGCTCATCCCGCCGCTGCGCCGGGCGGGCGTCCGCTACCGGCCTCGCTGGGGCCTGCGCGGCTCGGGGCTGGGGACGGCCGGCGGCGTCGCCACGTGGACCCTCACCGGCCTGGCGATCGGGCAGCTCGGCTACGTCGTCGTGTCCAACGTCGCGTCCGCCGCGCCGGCTGCAGCGGTCGCCGAGGGCGCGGCACCGTCCGCGGTGGCCGGTACCGCGGCCTACGACGTGGCGTTCCTCATCTTCATGCTGCCGCACTCGCTGGTGACGGTGTCGCTGGCCACGGCCCTGTTCACACGCCTGTCCGGCCAGGCGCACGACGCCGACGTCGCGGGCGTGCGCACCACGTTGTCCTCGGGGCTGCGGGTGGTCGGGGTGTTCACCGTCTTCGCCACGGCGGCGATCGCGGTGCTCGCGCTGCCGCTGACGCGCGTGGTGCTCGCGACCGCGTCGGCGGGGTCGGCGGAGGCCGTGGCGACCGTGGTCCTGACCATGATCCTCGGCCTGCCGGCGTTCGGCGCCTGGTCGATGTACCAGCGGGCGTACTACGCCTACGAGGACGCCCGGTCGATGGTGCCGATCCAGATCGTCATGGCCGGGATCGTCGCCCTGGGTGCCGTGCTCGCCCAGGCCTTCCTGCGTCCCTCGCTGTGGGTCGCCGGCGTGGGCGCCGCCATGAGCCTGTCGTACGTCGCCGGGGCGCTGATCGCCCAGTGGCGGCTGCGCCTGCGGCTCGGAGGCGTCGACGACGCGCGCGTGGTGCGGCTCATGGTCCGCGCGACCCTCGCGGGGCTGGTGTCCGCGGCCGTCGGGCTCGGCGTGCTGCAGCTGCTCCGCCTGGGTCTGTCGACGAGCTTCGCGGCCTCGCTGATCCAGTGCGCCGTCGTCGGCACCGTCATGGTGCTGGTGTACGGCGGCGCCCTGCGACTGCTGCGGGTGCGGGAGCTCGATGAGCTGCTCGTTCCGGTGGTCCGTCGGCTGCGCAGGGGACGCCGCTGATCCAGCACGTCTAGCATGCAGGTGTCCGGAGGACAATGGTGCAGGTGATCGAGTCGGAGGTGCTGGTGAGCGAGGTCGTCGGACGGGGCACGGTGCTCGCGGGCCGCTACCGCGTGCTGTCCCCCGTGGTGTCCGACCTCGAGGGCGCCAGCGCCTGGCAGGCCACCGACCAGATCCTCGACCGGCCGGTGCGGGTCCGCATCCTCGAGCACGGAGCGGTCGCCCCCGCGCTCGACGCCGCGCGTCGCGCGGCCCTGGTCACCGACTCCCGCCTGGTGCGGGTGCTGGACGTCGGTACGCACGAGGGCTACGGGTACGTGGTGTCCGAGCAGCTCGTCGGCCCGTCCCTGGCGCGGCTCGTCGCGCAGGAACCGCTCACCGCCGACCAGGCGCGTGCGGTCGTCGGCGAGGCCGCGTCCGCGCTCGAGGTGGCCCGTCGCCGTGGCGTGCACCACCTCGCGCTGCGCCCGTCCGTGCTGCACGTGAGCCCCGACGGGCGCGTGCTCGTCGGCGGGCTCGCGCTCGACGCCGCCCTGCTGGGCGACTCGGGCGGTGATGCGCGCTCGACCTCCCGGGCCGACGCCGTCGGCCTGGTCCGGCTCCTGTACGCGGCCCTCACCGGACTGTGGCCCGCCGACCCGCGCACGCCGCAGACCCCTGGCGGGGAGACGCTCCCGCCTGCCCCGATCGTCGACGGCGCGCCGGTCGCGCCTGCCGACCTCGTGCCGGGCGTGCCCAACGACCTGGACACGCTCTGCGTCGTGACGCTCGGTCCCAACGACGACGGCCCGCACAGCCCGGGCGAGCTCGTGCGCGAGCTCGAGCCGTGGGGGGAGATCCGCTCCTCCGTCAGCGAACCGGCCACGCCCGGCGGCGCGGTCACCGCCCTGTTCCCTCCCACCGGTGCGGCCGCGCCCGGCGGCGGCGTCCCGGTGCCCCACGAGCACGACGCCCGGGACACCGCGCCCGTGACGGTGCAGCGCAACTCGGTCCGCAGCGCCTTCCAGCAGCAGGACCCGCCGGGCGCCAACCGCCCGGGCACCCCGCCTCCGGCGACCCCCGCGCGGAACCGCTCCGTGGGTGCGGCCGCTGTGGAGAGCGACACGGCCGCCGCGACCACGCCGCTGCCGCCCGCACCGACACCGACTCCTCGGCCACAGGCACAGCCACAGCCACAGCCGCTCCCCCCGCCCGTGCCGCCCTCGGTCCAGCGCCGGCCGGTCTCGCAGACGACGTCCGCCGCGCCGGCCGCGTCCTCCGTGCCGCCCGTGGCGCGGGAGCCCCGGCCCCAGCGGCAGCCCGAGCCGGAGCCCCAGCCGCGCGACGACGACCCGTTCGACTTCGGCGATGTCATCGGCGCCGACAACGGTCCCCCCTCCAAGAACCGGTTCAACGCGACTGCCCTCGTCCTGATCGTCGTCGTCGCCGTGGTGATCCTGGGCGTGGTCCTCGCGTTCCGTGCCCTCTTCTCGTCGTTCGATCCCGCGAGCGGGTCGGCCGACGAGGGCCCCGAGCCCTCGCAGTCCGCCGCGGCGCCGCCCGTGGCCGAGCCGTCCGAGGGGGCGCCGGCCGAGGAGCCACCCGCTCCCGTCGCGGCTCCGCCGGTCATCGCGTCGGCGACCTCGATCGACCCGTCCGACGCCGACGGCGAGCACGAGGAGGACGTCGCCAAGGCGTTCGACGGCGACCCGGGGACGTACTGGTACACCCAGACCTACAAGCGGGACGACTTCGCGGGCTTCAAGGACGCGGTCGGATACGTCATCAACCTCGCGGAGAAGACCACCGTGAGCACCGTGACGCTGCGCACGAACAGCGCGGGCGGGAACGTCGAGGTCCGGGCGACGGATGCCGCCAACCCGACGGCCGGCACCGTGCTCGCGTCCGGCGCGTTCGGGCCCGACACGGTGCTGACCCTGAACCCCCCGACGGAGACCCAGTCGCTCGTCCTGTGGATCACACAGCTGCCGACAGCCTCGGACGGTGCGTTCCGGCTCGAGGTCACCGAGATCGAGCTGTCCTGAGCCGTTCCGGCGCCGGCCGTGGAACAGATCGCCCCTAGGATCGGTTGAAGCCGTCAGCCCACGCCGGTGCGTCACCGGCACGCCGAACACGCAAGGACCCCACGTGACCGACCAGTCCACCACCGTCCGCGACCTGATCATCGTCGGGTCGGGTCCCGCCGGCTACACGGCCGCGATCTACGCGGCCCGTGCCGGCCTGGCCCCCCTGGTGATCGCCGGTTCCGTCACCGCCGGCGGTGCGCTCATGAACACGACCGAGGTGGAGAACTTCCCCGGGTTCCCCGACGGCATCCAGGGCCCCGAGCTGATGGAGGGTCTGCAGAAGCAGGCCGAGAAGTTCGGTGCCGAGGTGCTGTGGGACGACGCCTCCGCGCTCGACCTGGCCGGTGACGTCAAGACGGTCGAGACCCTTGGCGGCGAGACGTACCAGGCACGTGCCGTGGTCCTGGCCACCGGTTCCGCCTACCGCCAGCTGGGCCTCGAGGACGAGGCGCGCATGTCCGGCCGCGGCGTGTCGTGGTGTGCCACGTGTGACGGGTTCTTCTTCCGTGACCAGGAGATCGTGGTGGTCGGCGGCGGCGACTCCGCGGTCGAGGAGGCCACCTTCCTGACCCGGTTCGCCAAGCGCGTCACCCTGGTGCACCGCCGCGACGGCCTGCGCGCCTCGAAGATCATGGCCGACCGCGCGGCGAACGACCCGAAGATCGAGTTCGCCTGGAACAGCGAGGTCGTCGCGATCCACGGCGAGAACAAGGTCACCGGCATCACGCTGCGCGACACCGTCACGGGTGAGACGCGCGAGCACCCGGCCACCGGGCTGTTCGTCGCCATCGGCCACATCCCGCGCTCCGAGCTGCTCAAGGGCCAGGTGGACCTCGACGAGAACGGCTACGTCCAGGTCGTCGGCCGGACCACCGCCACCAACCTGCCGGGCGTGTTCGCGTGCGGTGACCTGGTCGACCACACCTACCGCCAGGCGATCACCGCGGCCGGCACCGGGTGCTCGGCCGCCCTCGACGCGCAGAGCTACCTCGCGTCGCTCACCGACCTCGGCCACGCCGTGCCCCCCACCGAGGGCACCTTCTTCGGGGAGAGCTGATGGGCGCCACCACCGCGGTCACGGATGCCACGTTCGGCACCGAGGTCCTCGAGTCGCAGATCCCCGTGATCGCGTACTTCTGGGCGCCCTGGTGCGGCCCGTGCCGGATGGTCGGTCCTGTGATGGAGGAGCTGGCCGAGCAGTACGCGGGCCGGGTCAAGATCGTGAAGATCAACTCCGACGAGAACCCGCAGACCGTCGCCGACTACGGCATCGTGTCCATCCCGACGCTCAACTTCCACGCCGGCGGCGAGCTGGTGAAGTCCGTCATCGGGGCGCGTCCCAAGTCCATGGTCGCGCAGGAGATCGAGTCGGTGCTCGCGTCCGCCTGAGGGCGCCTTCGCGGGCGGTGTGCCGGCACGTGCCACACTGCGGGGCATGACTGCGCCCCTGGTTCCCGACGGCGAGACGTCGGGCCCCCCCACGTCCTTCGCCGCCGGCACCGGAACGCGCCTCGACCGCTGGCTCGGCTCCTACGCCGAGCGCACCCACGGGATGCGGTCGAGCGAGATCCGCGCCCTGTTCGCCGTCGCCAACCGGCCCGAGGTCGTGTCCCTGGCGGGCGGCATGCCGTTCCTCGAGGGACTTCCCCTCGACATCCTCGGCGAGCTCGCCCAGCGGGTGGTGGCCAGCCGCGGTCTGCAGGCGCTGCAGTACGGCTCCGGTCAGGGTGACGAGACGCTGCGCGAGCAGATCCTCGACGTCATGGCGCTGGAGGGGATCGACGCGCACCCCGACGACGTCGTCGTGACCACCGGATCGCAGCAGGCGCTCGACCTGGTGACCCGCATCTTCATCGACCCGGGCGACGTCGTCGTCGCGGAGGCCCCGTCGTACGTGGGGGCCCTCGGGGTGTTCCGGGCGTACCAGGCCGACGTGGTGCACGTGCCGATCGACGCCGACGGGCTGGTCCCCGAGGCGCTGGAGGCCACGCTCAGCGCCCTCGCCCGCGAGGGACGCCGCGTCAAGTTCCTGTACACCGTGCCCAACTTCCACAACCCCGCCGGCGTCTCCCTGTCCGCGCAGCGCCGCCCGCAGGTGCTCGAGATCGCGCGTCGCCACGGTGTGCTGGTGCTCGAGGACAACCCGTACGGCCTGCTCGGGTTCTCCGGGGACCCGGTCCCGGCCCTGCGGTCGCTCGACGACGAGGGTGTGCTGTACCTGGGCTCGTTCTCCAAGACCTTCGCGCCCGGCTACCGCGTCGGCTGGGTCGTCGCCCCGCACGCCGTGCGCGAGAAGCTGGTGCTGGCCAGCGAGTCGGCGATCCTCTGCCCGTCCAACGCCTCGCAGATCGCCATCTCCACCTACCTGGCGACCTGCGACTGGCGGGGGCAGATCAAGGCCTACCGCGAGCAGTACCGGGAGCGGCGCGACGCGATGATCTCCGCGCTCTCCGAGCACCTCCCCGACGCCTCGTGGAACGTGCCCGACGGCGGCTTCTACACCTGGGTCAAGCTCCCCGACGGCCTCGACGCCAAGGACATGCTGCCGCGAGCCGTCACCGCTCGCGTGGCGTACGTGCCGGGCACGGCGTTCTACTACGACGGCTCGGGTGCCGACCACATGCGGCTCTCGTTCTGCTACCCCACGCCCGAGCGCATCCGTGAGGGCGTGCGGCGGCTCGCCGGTGTCGTGGAGAGCGAGCGGGAGCTCGTGGAGCTGTTCGGCACCTCCGGCTCCGCCGGGCAGGGAGACGTGCAGTCCCCCGGCCCGGACGTGTCCTGAACCGTCCCCCCCGACCAGCCTCGTCTCGACATCGGAGTCCCGTGAGCACCACACCGTCCCCTCGCGTCGTCGTCCTGGCCGGGGGCCTGTCGCACGAGCGGGACGTCTCGCTCCGGTCCGGCCGCCGGGTGGCCGACGCGTTGCGCTCCGTCGGGGTCGACGTCTCGATCCACGACGTCGACGCCGACCTGGTGCCCGCGCTCGTCCAGCTGCGCCCGGACCTGGTCTGGCCCCTCCTGCACGGCACCAGCGGTGAGGACGGCTCCGTGCGTGACGTCGTCCAGATGCTCGGCCTCCGTCTGCTCGGCACCGGGCCGCGCGAGAGCAGAGTTGCCTGGAGCAAGCCGATCGCGAAGACGGTCGCCGCGCGGGCCGGCCTGGCCACCCCGGACTTCGTCACGCTGCCCCAGTCGCTGTTCCGGGAGCTCGGCGCCCGGCACGTGCTCGACTCCATCGTCGCGAGGCTCGGCCTTCCGCTCGTGGTGAAGCCGTCCCGCGGCGGGTCCGCCCTGGGCGTCACGCTGGTCACCCGTGCCGACGAGCTCCCGCAGGCCATGGTCGACTGCTTCGCGTACGGCGACACCGCACTCATCGAGCGGGCCGTCCTCGGCACCGAGGTCGCCGTCAGCGTGATCGACACCGGCGACGGCCCGACCGCGCTGCCCGCCGTGGAGATCGTGACCGAGGGGCCCTACGACTTCGACGCCCGCTACAACCCCGGTCGCACCGAGTACTTCGTGCCCGCCCGGCTGTCCCCGGAGCTGTCCGCAGCGGTCGCGGACGTCGCCGTCGCCGCCCACCGGGCGTTCGGGCTCGACGGCCTGTCGCGCACCGACCTCATCGTCGACCACGACGGGACCGTCTGGTTCCTTGAGGTCAACGTGGCCCCGGGGATGACCGAGACCTCGCTGCTCCCGCAGGCGGCCGAGGCGGCCGGGCTCTCCCTCGGACAGCTCTACCGCGCGCTCGTCGAGACCGCGCTGGCGCGCTGACCTGCTGCTTGGCAGCCGACGCCAGCTCGCCACCAGCAGCGGCGGCACGGGTTCGGCTACCGGCCGTGGCGGTCCGCGTGTGCCACAGTCGTCACCGTGCCCCTGTCCCGTCTCAGCACGCGCCCCGGCGCCCTGACGCTCACCTGGTCGTTCTCCGCCCCGATGGAGGACGTCTGGGTGGGCCTCACCGATCCGGCGCTGGTGGCGCAGTGGTTGGGTCGGCCCACCCAGTACGACGTCCGATTGGGCGGGGCGCTCGTCGTGGACCACGGCGACGGGTTCCTGTCCCGCAGCGTCGTGACCGAGCTGGAACCGGCCCGCCGGCTGGCCATGACCTGGGACTTTCCCGACGAACCCGCCTCGGTGGTCGGGTTCACGCTACGGCCGTCGGGTGCCGGGACGGTTCTGGAGCTGGCCCACGACGGCCTCGGTGAGCTCGTCGCGGCGTACGGTCCCGGGTGGGTGACCCACCTGACGTACCTGGAGGCCGCGGTCGCCGGTGCACCGATCCCCCGGGCGCAGTTCTGGGCGCTCCACGCGACGTTCGAGCTGCTCCACGCGGGAGCCGCCCGGTAGGAGGCCGGGCGGGGCACGTGTGCGCCCGCCCGGCCGATCGCGTCAGTTCTTGAGCAGGCCCGGGTCCTCGGGGGCCAGGCTCGCCAGGATGCGGTTCAGGTCCTGGACGGACGCGAACTCGACGGTCAGCCGTCCGCGCGACTTGCCCAGGCTCACCTTGACGCGGGTCTCGAAACGATCCGAGAGCCGTGCCGCCAGGTGATCGAGCGCCTCGTTCTTGACGCCCGCGCGGGGGGCAGCCCGACGAGCCGACGAAGACCCGTCGCCGCCGAGCGACACGATCTCCTCGACCGCTCGCACCGAGAGACCCTCCGCCACGATGCGCTGGGCCAGGCGCTCGATGGCCGCGCCGTCGTTCAGGCCGAGCAGGGCACGGGCGTGTCCCGCGGACAGGACGCCCGCCGCCACGCGGCGCTGCACCAGGGGCGGGAGCCGGAGCAGTCGCAGCGTGTTCGAGATCTGCGGCCGCGAACGGTGGATGCGCGTGGCCAGCTCCTCGTGCGTGCAGCCGAAGTCGTCGAGCAGCTGCTGGTACGCGGCGGCCTCCTCGAGCGGGTTCAGCTGCGAGCGGTGCAGGTTCTCGAGCAGCGCGTCACGCAGCAGGTCCGAGTCGTCCGTGTCCCGGATGATCGCGGGGATCGACTCCAGGCCCGCCGCCTGCGTGGCACGCCACCGCCGCTCGCCCATGATCAGCTCGTAGCCGTCGCCGGTGTCGCGCACGACGATGGGCTGCAGGACGCCGACCTCGCGGATCGAGCCCACGAGCTCGTCGAGAGCGTCCTCGTCGAAGACGGACCGCGGCTGCTTCGGGTTCGGCCGGATGTCGCCCACCGGCAGCTCCGCGAAGCGGGCGCCAGGAACCGGGAGCAGTCCGTCCGACGGCTCGTCGTTGGCAGGGGTCGCCGGCTGCGCGGCTTCCGGCGCCACCACGGCCGCCGGCGCGTCCGTGGTCCCGGGCGTCTCGTCCACCCGGCGCGCCTCGTCGACCACCACCCCGACGGCCTTGGCGTCCGGCTGCACCGGCGCGCCGAGCGCGCCGTCCGGCGTCGACTCCGCGGCCGGCCGCTCCTCGGTCACCGTCGCCGCCGCGGCTGCCGCCGCAGCCGCAGCCGCAGCACCGTTGCCTCGATTGTCGGGGAAGAACACGTCCACAGGCCGCTCTGCCCCCGTGGGGCGCTGGCCGTCCAGCCCGGTCGGGATCAGGGCACCCAGGCCCTTGCCCAGCCCGCGTCGCTTCTCTACCACTGTTCCTCCTGCAGGACCGGCGCAGCCGCCTGGTTCTCGTGGGTCGCGTTCCGGGCATCGCCGTCGGCCGGCGCCCCGTCGGTGTAGTCGTCTCGCATCTCGACGGCGCCGCGCTCGGCCACCTCACGCGCGGCCTCGAGGTAGGCCAGCGCGCCGGACGAGCCGGGGTCGTACGTCATCACGGTCTGGCCGTAGCTCGGCGCCTCGGAGATCCGCACCGAGCGCGGGACGGTCGTGCGCAGCGTCCGCTCCGGGAAGTGCGTGCGCACCTCGGTCGCCACCTGCTGCGCCAGATTCGTCCGGGCGTCATACATGGTCAGCAGGATGGTCGAGACGTGCAGCCGCGGGTTGAGGTGCGCCTGGATCAGCTGGATGGTCTTCAGCAGCTGGCTCAGCCCTTCCAGCGCGTAGTACTCGCACTGGATCGGGATCAGCACCTCACGCGCCACCACGAAAGCGTTGACGGTCAGCAACCCGAGGCTCGGCGGGCAGTCGACCAGCACGTAGTCCATGCGCTCCTGGCCGTTGGCGACGCGCCACTCCAGGTAGGTGTCGAGCGCGTTCCGCAGTCGAGTCTCGCGGGCGACCATCGAGACCAGCTCGATCTCGGCGCCCGACAGGTCGATCGTCGCGGGCAGGCACCACAGGTTGGGGACGTCCGGGCTCTGCTGCACCGCCTCCGCAAGCGGGGCACCGTCGACGAGCACCTCGTAGATCGACGGCGTACCCGCACGGTGCTCGACGCCCAAGGCGGTCGACGCGTTCCCCTGCGGGTCGTTGTCGAGGACGAGGACGTTCAGTCCTGCCTGGGCCAGCGCGGCCGCCAGGTTGACGGTCGTGGTCGTCTTGCCCACGCCGCCCTTCTGGTTCGCCACCGTGATCACCCGCGTCTGCGGGGGCCGGGGGAAGCGGCGACCGCGCAGCTCGATGCGGCGCCGCGCGTCCTGCTGGAGCTGCGCCATGAGCGGTGTGTCATCCGTGACCGCCGGCAGGCTCTCGACCAGCGCTGCGCGACGGCTCTCGTCGGGGTCAAGATCGTGACGCTGAGCCATGGGCGAGATGGTGTCACGCGATCCCCCACCCGCACCGCCGCTGGCGTCGCTCGCGGTCTTCGTTTCGATCACATTGCTCGCCGCGGAGATGTTCCCCGCATCGCGGGCGTCACCGTCGTCGCGTCCAGCGGCGCTCTGACCAGCGGTGACGCCGCCCGCAGAATCGCGTGCGGTTGTCGATCCGTCAGGCGCCTCGCGCTCTGTTTCACGTGAAACGGTCTCGCCCAACCCTGCCTCGCCGCCGACGGCGGGACGCGCGGATCGTTGATCCGCGCCTCGGGACGGATCGGTCGTTTCACGTGAAACGCCCTCACCGATGACGCGGTCTGTGGCGGGCACAAGGTGAGCGAACCGGCGGTCACCTGCGTCGTCCGGACCGCCCGCCGTTTCACGTGAAACGGTGCCGTCGAGTCCTTCGGCGGGCAGGGCGTGCGCGGCCCGGGGGTCGCCCGCGGGCGAAACTGGAGAGGTCGAGGCGGCGATCGGCAGGTCGTGTGCCGCGCTTGCGTCGGGCGTCGTGTGGAGCACACGGGCGCCACCGAAGGGGTCACCGGTCGGTGTCCCCTGCTCTGTCACACCCTCCGCACGGGGCGCAGTCGGTGGCGTCACCGCCGCCACATCGGCTCGGTCGGGCTCGGGAGCCCACCCCCCGGGATTCGGCTGGACCGTCGTACCCGGCCCGACGGGCTGCTCGACTGCTGCCGGCTGCCCTTCCGGCGCCTGCTGGGCGGCCAGCTGCTCGTCGCGACGCTTCTTCCTACCGAACACCAGGAACTGCCTCTCGTACGACGCGGACCACCCTCGTCACCTCGACCCCCTCGATCGTCGGCGCGTCCAGGACCGACGCCGTCCCCGCACCGAGCTTGCGCCCGACGTGCTTGGCCGCCTCGATCTCCTCTTCCGCCTTGGCGCCCTTGAGCGCCACCAGCTGCCCGCCGCGCACCAGGAGCGGCATCGCCCAGCGGTACAGCTTGTCCAGCGACGCGACTGCACGGACCGTGACGGCGTCGCCGGTCAACCTGCCGTGCTCGTCCTGGGCGCGACCGCGCCGGACCACCACGTTGTCGAGCTTGAGCGTGTCGGCCACCTCGCTGAGCCAGTCGGTGCGACGCTCCATCGGCTCCAGGAGCACCACCTCGACGTCCGGCAGCATCGCCGCGACCACGATTCCGGGTAGGCCGGCCCCGCTGCCCAGGTCGATGACCCGGCCCTGCGTGGGCAGGAAGGGCACCACGGCGGCAGAGTTCAGCAAGTGCCGCTCCCACAGGCGGGCGAGCTCGCGCGGGCCGACCAGTCCTCTGAGCTCGCCCTGGTCGACGAGCAGATCATGGAACGCCGAGACTCTCGGCCACGCCGAGCCGAAGTACTCGGGAAGGCGTTCGTCGCCGTCCAGCGGGTCCGCTCGATCGGTCTCGGCCGACTGAGCTTCCGTCACTGTGGGGCCCCCTGGTTTCACGTGAAACGCGTTGCACTTGCGACTGCGCGCGCCAGCCGGGTCCACCGCCACAGGTGGCTCGCTCGGCGTCGCGCGGCCCTACCGTACCGTGCTGCGGCGGCGTTCCTCGTGCGTCCACACCGCTACATCTCGGGTCTCTCGACTGGTGGTATCGGGACCGTCCATCGCCGTGTGCGTAAGCACACGTTCGCGCCCAAGGTGGCCTCGGCGCGTGCGTGACCTGCAGATACGGGTCTACGGTCGCCGGCGGGTGGCACGAGGCGGGGTAGGACTTCTCACACTCCGCGCGGGCGCGCGTGGTCTCGGCACGGTGGACGTGGACCGTTCGGGAACCGAAGTGCCCCGGCCGCGGTTCGGGAAGCCGACGCCCGCGCGTAAGTGACGGCGCCGACCCGGCCCTCGTGGACGAGCGGCACATCCGCCCTCGGCCGCCACATTCCCGCAGACGTTGGCATGATCGGGACGCCGAACAGGGCTCCCGTGCGCGTGGGGAATCCCATCGCAACGCGGGACAGCCCACGCGCGTTCCGGATAGCGCATGTGCCCCTTCGGATCGACGTGGCAGGGCGTGTGCTGACTCGGCTTGCCGGCACGCCGGCCCGCGCGCGGCCAGAGACCCGCCAGCCGGCGACGAATCATCGGTGCTGCATGGTGCGCTCAAGCCTCGCGCCGTGCTGCTTGCCCTCCTGCGTTACGGGTCGCGATCTGAGCGTGAGGCGTCGGGCTGACTCGTTCGACGTGGTCCCGCGTGCGTATGCGTGGTCCTCCCCCCGGCGGTACGAGGAGCTCGGCGGCCGCGGCCGCAGCGTGGGGCCAGGCCGACATCATGAAGCAACCTCAGTCGGCCGCCTTACCTGCTCGAACCCTGGCCGCATCCGCTGCCAGCCTCGCCCGCGGACACCCCGGCGCGCCAAGCCTGGCCGCGACGGCCCGCCGTCGAATGCTCGTGCCGACAGGGCGAGGCAACTCACGGCGGACGGTGTCGTTTCACGTGAAACACGCTTAGGCCCTCCGCCACGGGTGAACCTGACGAAGCGCGCCTTCCAGCCGAACAGCCGGCGCAACGGCCAGTGAATCGGTCGCGGCCGAGCACCAGAGCTATTCGCGTGTCCCTCGCGGGCGTGCGCCGTATGCTCCGCCGTCCTCGACCGAGCCCCGGGCACCCCTAGCTCGCGATGTCTGTGTGACGGGGAGCGCGCTCGACCGCTTGCGCCGCACGGGCGGCACTGCGGTCCGCTGCGGGCGGCTGGGTCCTCGTGTGTTGGCGCCTCGTCGCCGGGTAGGCAGTCCTCCGGTTCCGGCGACTGCGCCGAAAGGCCGTTGCCACTTGAGCCCGGGAGGCCCTCCGCGCGCGGTGGAAGAGTCAACGGCCGCCCGCGGCAGGAGAATCCGAAAGAGCGACGCGGCGGCGTGACGTTCAGAGCCTGCGCGGCGGGCGCTCAGGGGGTCGAGCCGCTCGGCCGTCAGGCCGCAAGCGCGTCCGGCCGCGAGCCGTCAGGCCGTCGGGTCGGGGGCCATCCGGTCCTGAGTCGCGAGCCATCAGGGGCCGAGCCGCTCGGCCGTCAGGCCGCAAGCGTGTCGGGCCGCGAGCCGTCAGGCCGCCGAGCCCTCGGGGCAATCCGGTCCAGAGTCCCGAGCCGTCAGGGGTCGAGCCGTTTGGCCATGAGGCCGTCCGGGCCACAAATCGTCAGGCCGTCACGCCGAGAGAGTGCCGGCAACCCGCGGCCGCTGACAATGAACCTTCGCGACCGTGAGTCCTGTTCCACGTGAAACATCGCCGGCGCCAGTCGTTCAGTCCCGCCGGTCGGCGGTCCCCTATCGCGACGCCGCCACGGCATCGAGCTGTTCGTCTGCACTCCGCGACCGCCGAACTGTCCAGACCAGTCCAGCGACAGTCCTGTCACGCGAAGGTCGCGTGCCAACTGCGCCAACCCCGTCGGTAGCACCTCGCACCACGACCCCATGTTGAAGCGATCGCTCTTCTCGACCGCGCGACCTCCTGACCTCCCGAGCGCCCGCGCCTCGCAGGGTTCGCAATCGACGCGTCGCCTATCCATCAGAATCGACGCGGGCGGCACCGTTGCTTCCGCCTGCAGAGCCGGACCTTTGATCGCCCGCACGTCGACGCCGTCCGTCAGGCTGCCCGGGCGCGGGACGCCCGGACGGTGCCGGACACCGCGTAGGCGCGCTAGGTATGCTTCTCGTTTCACGTGAAACGGGTCCGCGCCATCGGTTGGCCTTTCGTCGCTTAGTCCCAATCCCCTGCGACGCAGCGCGGGGACGGATACCGACGCCGCCGGTCCACGAATCCCCGCAGAATGGCTCCTGCAGAAGACACAAGGCCGGGATGAGCCTGCGTGAGGTCAACCGCACCCGCCTTCCCTAGCCAGAACCGGTGCGAACTCGGGCACCGACTTTCCCGCGGCGCCGCTCCCGTTCCGAGCGCTGCAAAATCGCCCGTGCAGGGGCGGCTCGCGTCAACGGCGAACGTCACGCTGCCGAAGCGAGCCTAACCAGCCGACGGGAGGGCGGACGAGGACGACTGACCCCACTGTCTGCCGACTCCATCCTCGCTCGGACGCGGTCATACTGCCGCGACCGTGGTGGGCGCGTTTCACGTGAAACGGTGAAGGGGCAACTGCGCCTCGCAGGACACTCAACTGGCGACACACTCCGCGGGCACGGCTACGGGTCGGGAGAGGTGGGCCGTACCCGAAGCTTCGCTCGCACGGAAGGAGCCACACATCTGCGAGCACGGCGAGAGTCCCGGACGCCCCGGGCATTCCATCGCTCGACACTCGATGCCCGAACTCGAAGGCCAAGTCCGGAAGCCTAAGAGGTCCGGGCGTCCCACCGCTCGAGGTCCGATGCCCGAAGCCGAAGCTCAAATCCGAAGCCCAGGGGATCACCCCGCTCTGACGCGCCGAGGCACGAGGCGCCCCGACGAGCGAGTTTCACGTGAAACAAGGCGCCCGCTTTGCCGCCTCGGCGCCGGCGCAGAGGCTCCAACTACTCACATCGCGCACCCTGTGTCATCGTCGGCACCGGTGCGAAGGGGGCCGATCACCGTCGACACATCCGACCGGTTGCCCGGCCTTCACCCGCCCTCACCACCTGTCCCGGAGCCGCCTTCGCTTTGCGTCCGCCCTGCCGCCTGTCGTTCTCACACGCGAGCGCCTGTAGGACTGCCCCAGTATCCGCAGCGCGCTGCCCGCCGGCGCGCACGAGAGCGTCCAGACCGCCTGGCCGATAGGCCGAGTACACCCGGACTGGCGCCGTCGCGCTCTACCTGCGGGGACCGGGAACACGGGCTTCCGGCGAACGACGCCACGGGAACTGCCCTGCTCGACCGCAAGTGTGCCCGCACGCGCTAGTGGGTAACGCCGCCGCCGCCAACGTGCGACGTGCGGGGGCCGCAGGCTGAGCGTGCGTGCCGACGCGCATACGCACGACGCCCGCCGCCCGAGCAGAAGGCCGAAGTGGATGCCCCGGCCGGTGTCGCCTGGATCTCGGTGCGCCGACTAGAGCGGCATGTCCGCGGCGAGGGCGATACCAGTCGTTTCACGTGAAACGAAAAGGGGTGAGCCCGTAGGCCCACCCCTCTTCGCACGGTCAGATCACGCGGGACGAATCACCACGTGCCGGTTGGGCTCGACGCCGTCGGAGTCGCTCGACATCCCGGCGGCCGCCACGGCGTCGTGGACCACCTTGCGCTCGAACGGGTTCATGGCATCGAGTGCCACCGCCGCGCCGGACTCCTTGACGCGAGCGATCGCCTCCTCGGCGACGGCCACCAGCTCGGCCCGACGACCGGCCCGGTACCCGGCGACGTCCAGCATGAGACGGCTCCGTTCGCCGGTCTTGGCCTGGACGGCAAGGCGGGTGAGCTCCTGGAGAGCGTCGAGGACCTCGCCGTCGTGTCCCGCCAACCGCGACAGCGAACGATCTGCCGGGTCCTCCGAGACGATCTCGACCGCGGCGCGGCCGTGATCGATGTCGATGTCGATGTCGCCATCGAGGTCAGCGATGTCGAGAAGCTCCTCGAGGTAATCGGCTGCGATCTCGCCCTCTTCTTCGAGGCGCTTCAAACCGGTCGCCTCAACAGGAGCGGCGTCAGGCTGGGTCGACGTCATGGAGTCCCTCTCCGAATCATCATCACGCGGGGGCACTACTTCTTGGGCCTGGTGGGGCGGGCCGGCGGCGGGGTCACGGGACCGTCGGTGTCGCCGTCCTTCGGTGTGCTCGAGGGCGCGCTCGGAGGGGTGCCGGGCTGAGTGTTCGGGCCCTCGGTTCCGGGCCGCGGCTTTGCGCGGTCCTTACGCTTGGGCTGGACGCGCTGCCCACGCGGCTTCTCCTCGATGACCGCCGTCGTCGGAGCCTCCTCGATCACTCCCTGCGGCTTGGCCTTCTTCGCCTTGCGCGCCTTCATGGCGAGCTCGGCCTGCGAGCCGGGGGCCGGCATGCGGCGGATCGTGTAGAACTGCTGGCCCATCGACCAGAGGTTCGTGGTGGTCCAGTAGATGAGGACACCGATGGGGAAGTTCACGCCCGAGAATGCGAACACCAGGGGGAGCACGTACAGCAGGACCTTCTGCTGCTGTGCCATCGGGCCCTGGAGTGCGGCCGGCGGCATGTTCTTCATCGTGAGCTGGCGCTGCGTGAGGAACGTCGTCGCGGACATCGCGATGATCAGGACGACGGTGACGACCTGGATGTGCCAGTTACCGTCGGCACGCATGAACGTTCCGGACAGCGGAGCGCCGAACAGCGTGGCGTTCTCCGCCTGCCCCGCCAGGTCGGCGCTGAGCGGACCGATCGGGGGATAGCTGCCGTTCGCGATCCGGGGGAGCTCGATGAGCACCCGGAAGAGCGCGAAGAAGATGGGGGACTGCAGCAGGATCGGCAGGCAGGACGCGAACGGGTTGGTCCCGTGCTCCTTGTAGAGAGCCATCGTCTCGCGGCTCATCGCCTCACGGGAGGCGGGGTCGGTCTTGCCCTTGTACTTCTTCTGGATCGCCTGCATCTGCGGAGCGATCAGCTGCATCCCGCGGGACGCCTTGATCTGGCGGAAGAAGAGCGGGATCAGTGCGATCCGGATGACGATCACCAGCCCGACGATGGACAGCGACCACGCCGCACCGCCCTCGGGGTCGAGCCCGATGGCCGTGAACAAGGAGTGGAACTGGACCATGATCCAGGCCACGGCGATCATGATCGGTTTGAGCAGACCGTCGAACCAGTCCATCGGGCAGAACTCCTCGGGGGGTCAGTGTGTGGACGAGGCCACGTCGAGATGGCGGTGATCGGGTCGTGCTGGTGGAACGTCGTCGATGCCGCCGGGGTTCCACGGGTTGCAGCGAAGCAGCCGGCGAGCGGCGAGCCAGGTGCCACGGAGAGCTCCGTGGCGTTGCACCGCGATGACGGCGTACTGCGAGCAGGACGGGTAGAACCGGCAGGTCGGCGGGGTCATCGGCGAGATGAACTGCTGGTACGCCCGAAGCAGGAGCAGCAGCAGCCGCGCGGGAGCGTGAAGGATCCCCCGGGTCACCGCTCGAAGAGTCATGGGATGACTACGCCCCGGCCCGTCGTTGTGACCGACGACTGGCCGTCTCGAGCGCGGCGTCGAGATCCGCGCCGAGCTGGGCGAACGGACGTGACGCGGCAGGTGGCAGAGCCCGGACCACGATGCCCGCGTCAGCCGGCATCGTCGACAGCCGCGCGCGGACGAGCTCTCTCAACCGCCGCTTGACCAGGTTCCGGGTGACCGCAGTGCCAACGGCCTTGGACACCACGAGACCGACCACCGGTCCGGAGGACGAGTGGTCGGTCCTGGTCGTCAGGTGCACCACGAGGGTGTCCCGTCCGCCGCGCGCGCCTCTGCGCACCGCCTGCTCGAAGTCGGCAGCGCGGCGCATTCGGTGCGCAGCGGACAGCACCGACGCGCGTGTCAGGCCGAGAGCTCCGTGCGACCCTTGCGGCGACGAGCCGCCAGGATCGCGCGGCCGGCGCGGGTACGCATGCGCAGGCGGAAGCCGTGGGTCTTGGCACGGCGCCGGTTGTTCGGCTGGAAGGTGCGCTTGGTCACGAGGGTCTCCAACTACATCGGGTGGGTCTCGCATGTGCCGCGCGACCAGGTTCAGGCTGCCGAGACCGAATGCTCCCAGGACACGCATCGCGTGCGTGCGGCGTCAGGGCGCGCCAGCAGGAGCCATCGATAAGGCTGCAATACCGTACTTCCAGCCGTACTGATGGGTCAAATGCGTGCGACTCGCCGGGACGAGAGCACACCCACCGCCGCTGCCCGGGTAGCGGCACCTCACCCTACGGGCCCCTGC